>NZ_JBNWCI010000001.1:2015242-2603109 GCF_053522525.1 Agrobacterium sp. 22-210-1
GTCACCGGAATTAAGAAAGGGCGGTCTTCGGATCGCTCTCTTCTGTTGAAATTTCGCAGGAAAGACTACAATGCAAGATGGCAGGACATCTTCTCGCGCGGGAAACCGGGCGCAGGCTCAAGATATTGTCTCTTTTTGAGACAGCGGCAAATTTAGCCGGCTTGTTTTCGATGACCTATGCAATAATCGGACATCAAGACAGGCGAATCACCACTGCCGACGGGCGGGATTTCCGCCTCATCAAGCTTATAAGTGCGACATTTAGTTGTCTTTTTTCATATATTTCGCGATTACGATGAAGGAATACATAATATTTTTGATTTTCTCACTGAGTGGTTGTTGTAGGCGGAAGAAAATAAACTATAAGTCACCCCCATAAGGGTGCCGCGACTGGACGCAAGCATTGAAGGGGTTTCAATGCCTGGCAAATACGTCCGACTGCGGATGGCGGTGAAAATTCGACCTGGCGGCGAAGCTTGAAAGAGCGGCGCTGGCACGATGTTCATGCGGGGGCGCGATTTGTTCGAAATATCAAGACGCAACGATGCTCTGCCTATGGCTGCATCAACCATGCCCGATCCGCGAACCCTGTCGCATTTCTTTATTTCGGAAGAATGGAATAGCGATCTTTCGAGCGGCGTCATTCGGCTTGGCGAACACGCCTCTTTCATGCACGGCCTGCCGCCGGGTGAATGCGGGCTGCTCAGCCTGATCCGCTGCTATGATCGCGGCGACCATGCCCGTGTGCTGGAACTCTTCGAACAGGCCTCCACCGCAGCCTCGCGTTTCTGTTTTTCGACCGGCGTCTCCATCTTGCCGGCAATGCGGCAGCCGGTCATCTGCATGGGTGAATCCTCCGGTTTCGACGAGGGCCAGCAGGGTCGCATTTCCGGGCTGTTTCTGTTTCCGCGTTTCGAAGATATTCGCTTCGCCGCCTAAGCATCAACGTCAATCGAACGAGCTTCGTTCACAAAATGAAGACAATTTGTCTCCTATTGTTCATCTTTATTGGCGGATGAATTTCGGCCATTGATATTTCCAGACATTGCCTTGCAGCTAACCGGCGAAACGCCGATCATCTACCGGAGATATCCATGTCCAGCAGCCAGAACGTTCTCGTTCTCATCGCCCGCATTCTGCTTTCCTTCATCTTCATCTCGTCGGGCTTCGGCAAGCTCGTCGATCCGGCCGGCACGGCCGGCATGATCACGGGCGCCGGCCTGCCCGCCGCAACCGCGCTTGCCTATCTCGCAGGCCTGTTCGAACTCGTTGCCGGTCTTGCCATTCTCGCTGGTTTCCAGACCAAAATCGCTGCCTGGGCGCTTGCCGTCTTCTGCGTCTTCACCGGTCTGGTGTTCCACAGCGGCACCGTTGCCGTTCCCGGCTGGCCTGAGCCGGCTCTTGGCTGGATCAACACGCTGAACGGCATCATGATGGTGAAGAACATCACCCTTGCCGGCGCATACATCCTGCTAGCCGCCTTCGGCCCCGGCGCCTATTCCGTCGACGCCAGGCGCGGCACGGCTGTGGCCCACGCATAAGCCAAATAGGCCCACCAGAAAAAAAGCCGCCGGATCGCTCCGGCGGCTTTTTTATTTTACGTGGTCAGACCGCAGCCCTTATGCGCGAGGCGATTTCCTGAACCGCCGCATCGCCCTCATGTTCCGGCTTGCGGGCACGCACAAAGCAGGCTTCCGAACGGACGATGATGCCGTCGGAGAGGATTTTCAGGTGGTTGGCCTTGAGCGTCGAGCCGGTGGAGGTGATATCGACGATGATATCCGCCTGCCCTGCCGCCGGCGCACCCTCGGTCGCGCCAAGGCTTTCGACGATGCGATAAAGCTGGATGCCGTGCTGGCGCGAAAAGAACTGCTGTGTCAGCCGCCAGTATTTGGTGGCGATGGCGAGCCTGCGGCCATGACGGGCGCGGAACTCCGAGGCAACATCGCCGAGATCGGCCATACTGTCCACATCCAGCCAGATTTCCGGCACGGCGACGACGACGTCGGCGTGGCCGAAACCGAGGCGGGCGCAGAATTCCACCTGCGCATCGGCATTGGTCAGTCCCTCGCGCACGAGGTCCTCTCCCGTCACGCCGAAATCCACGGTGCCAGCGCCGATCTCGCGGGCGATCTCGGAAGCCGACAGATAGGCGATCTCGATATCGTCGCGCCCTTCGATGCGGCCGCGATAGGAGCGGTCATTGCCGACAGCCGCGACTTTCAGCCCGGCGCGTTCCAGAACGGCGGAGGCGTCTTCCTTCATCCGGCCCTTGGAGGGCAATGCGATGGTGATCATGGCTTGTCGCTCCCGCGCACCGCTTCGATGCGATCCAGCCAGAGCGAAAAGCCCACGGCCGGGATTTTTTCCTGTGCGCCGAGCAGGGTCAGCAACCGGTCGAAACGGCCACCACCGGCCAGAACGCTGTCTCCGCCCGCTTCCACCACCTCGAACACAAGGCCGGTATAATAATCGAGCGGACGGCCGAAGGCCGCGCCATAGGTGACGGTTTCGAGATCGACACCGGCATTGGCAAGTGCCGCGACACGTTTGTCGAAAGCGGAAAGCGCACCATCCAGTTTCAGCTTCGCCTTTACGGCAAAATCGGCCAGAACCTGCGAGGCCTGTGGCAAAGGCGCCTTCAGGGCCAGGAACTGTTTGAGCAGCGCGAAGCTTTCATCCGGCAGGCGCGTAGCGGCAAGCGCCAGTTTTTCCCGCAGGCGGCGGGCGATTTCCTGCGGCGAGCGGCTGGCATTGGTGGAATAGCCGGTTTCCTGCATCACCGTATCGAGATAATCGACCAGCACCGCCTCATCGCCCGTAGCCAGCAGGCCGGCGACGCGGGCGTCAAGGCCGGTCATCGGCTTGGGATGCACAAGGCTTTCCAGCAACGCGTCGAGCTGCGCCATATCGCCAAAGGCCTGCACCAGCCGCTTCTGCCAGCCAAGCGGCAGGCCGAGGGCGGCAACAACCGCTTCGAACACCTGCTGGTCGCCCAGCGTGATGGCAAGCGCCCGGCCCGGCAGCAGGCGCTGCAGAATGCCGGTGGCGTCAATGACAGCGCGGGCATCGGCGGCGGCGATATCGGTATCGCCGAGATCCTCGATACCGGCCTGATAAAACTCGTTGGCACCTTCGCGGCGCTGGCGGAAGACTTCACCGAGATAGGAATAACGCTTCGGCGTGCCGGTCGCCGTTTCGATATGGCGAAGGCAGACCGGGATGGTGAATTCGGGGCGCAGGCAGAGGCTTGCCCCCGTTTCGCTTTCCGTCATGAAGATACGGCGGCGCAAATCCTCGCCGGCCATATCCAGAAACGGTTCAGCAGGCTGGATGACCGGCGTGTTCACACGGCTCGTGCGGCGTGCGGCGAATTCTTCCAGTAGCTCTCCGGAAAATTCCGGCATGTCGATCAGGGGCATGGAACGGTACTTTTCGTCACGGTTCGAGCGGCTGCATCATTTCGATGCGGTTTCCGAAGGGATCATGGACATAAAACCGGTGATACCCTTCAAGCGGCTCATCCTCAACCACATGGCAGCCTGCTGTTTCAAGTGTTTTTCGCAAGGTTACCATATCATCGACCAGAAAGGCCGGATGGGCTTTCTTCGCCGGGCGGAAATCCTGCTCGACGCCGAGATGCAGTTTTATCGAACCCCGGCTGAACCAGCACCCGCCGCGCGCGGCCAGATTGGCGGGCTTGGCCTGCTCCGCAAAGCCGAGCAGGCCACCATAAAAAGAGCGCGCCTCATCTTCACGGCCCGCCGGCATCGCCAGTTGAACATGGTCGAGCGCGAGGATCGCCATGGCCTTAATGCCCTTCGGCGGCGCGGCGAACGTCCTCTGCCTGGTGCTCCAGAATCTCGCGAACCTTCGCCACCAGATCCGCTTCCAGTACGGTGACCTGCGCCACACGCGCCTCGCGCCAGCTGGCATTGTCCTCGATCTCGCCAGACAGGCGCTTGCCTTCGATCAGATCCTTGATCTGCACCACACCTTCGGCACGCTCATCACCGCCCTGGATGATGGCGATGGGGGAGCCGCGACGGTCGGCATATTTCAGCTGATTGCCGAATTTCTTCCAGTTACCCTGATACATTTCGGCGCGGATGCCCTCGGCGCGCAACGCCTGCGTGAATGTCTGGTAACGGCCCATGCTTTGCACATCACCGTCCATGACGGTGATGAGAACGGGGGCAAGCGGCTTCATCTGACCGAGCTTGCCGAGGTTCTTCAGTGCCGTCATCAGCCGCGAGACGCCGATGGAGAAGCCCGTGGCCGGAACCGGCTGGCCCATGAAGCGCGAAACGAGGCCATCATAACGCCCACCGCCACCGACAGAGCCGAACACGACCTTCTCGCCCTTTTCATTGGTAACATCGAAGGTCAGCTCAGCCTCATAAACCGGACCGGTATAATATTCGAGGCCGCGAACGACCGAGGGGTCGATCTTGATGCGATCGGGGCCGTAACCAGCAGAGTGAATTATACTCCGAATCGTGGACAACTCCGCGATTCCCTCAGAAAAGCGTTCATTCGAAATCAAGCGGTTGCCGTCGTACGGAAACATCGCGTGAGGCATCAGCTTCGTATTGACGCTCTGATCGCTGTTCTCGTGGGCTATCTGATGACTTCCAATGCTTACTGTGGACTTAAGGAAACCAATCAGAAGCGTGATGTTTTCGGCATCCAGCCCTGCGCCCTTGGTGAAATCACCGGACTCATCCTTGCGGCCGGGGCCGAGCAGCAGCTTCACGCCTTCCGGGCCGAACTTGTCGAGCTTGTCGATGGCGCGCAGCACGTTGAGGCGACGGCCGGCATTCTCCTCGCCGCCGAGACCGATGGCTTCCATAACGCCATCGAGCACCTTGCGGTTGTTGACGCGAATGACATAGTCGCCACGCGCAATACCGAGCGCTTCCAGCGTATCGGACATCATCATGCACATTTCGGCATCCGCCTGTACACCGGCAGCGCCCACCGTATCGGCATCGAACTGCATGAACTGCCGGAAACGGCCGGGGCCGGGCTTTTCATTGCGGAACACATAACCGGCGCGATAGGTGCGGTATGGCAGCTGGATTTCGTTGAAGTTTTCCGCCACATGACGGGCGAGCGGCGCGGTGAGATCGTAGCGCAGGCTCATCCACTGGTCGTCGTCATCCTGAAGCGAAAACACGCCTTCGTTCGGACGGTCGCTGTCCGGCAGGAACTTGCCGAGCGCATCGGTATATTCGAACTGCGGCGTTTCGATCGGATCGAAACCGTAAAGCTCGTAGACCCTGCGGATCTTGTCGATCATCTCATTGGTGGCATGGATATCGGCAGCCGAGCGGTCCACGAAGCCACGCGGCAGGCGGGCTTTCAGTTTCTGAGGCTTTTTTGCTTTTTCGCTCATGATGCCGATCCGATATTTTCCTGAAATTATGCCGGTGTATTAGAGGATGAAGCCCTGTGCGGCAAGCCGCAAAGGCTCCGGTTCTACTGGCAGCACGGGGCAAGCGGTGCTATATGGGATACATGTATCCCATTTTGGTCGGGAAAGGACGCAAGCAATGAGCAAACAGACGGCCATTCGCCTGCCGGATGAGACCTATGAGCGGCTGAAAGCGCTTTCCGAGCGCACCGGCCGCACCTCCGCCTATTATATCCGCGAGGCGATCGAGAAGCATATCGAGGATATGGAAGATCTCTATCTTGCCGAAGAGGCGACGCGGCGGCGGATCGCAAACAATGAGCGCACCTATACTCTGGAAGAAGTGATGCGCAATCTTGACCTGGAAAATTGAGTTTCAGCACCGCGCCGTCAAGCAGCTTGCAAAGCTGTCCAAGCAAGATGCGAACCGCATCGTTTCGTTTCTCGCAGATCGAGTGGTCCAAGACGAAAATCCTCGCAGGACCGGCACCGCCCTGCAAGGCTCGGAACTCGGAAGTTTCTGGCGCTACCGGGTGGGCGACTACCGCATTATCTGCGATATACAGGACCACAAGCTGGTCGTGCTGGTGGTCGAAATCGGCCATCGCCGTGAAATCTACCGTTAGGCATTCATGATCCTCGAAGCCCTGCAATATGCCGCCACCCGCACGGTGACGCCGAAAGAATTCCGGCCGCATATCCGCTATTCCGTCAACCTGTGGGCACGCGCCAACCGCTGCGCCAAGGCATGGGCGGAGCATGAAAACAACAGCCGGCAATTCGTGCTGCAATCGGCCAGAAAGCTGAAGCAGCGGCGGACGGCAGTGGTGCTGGGATCGGGCCTGTTGCGCGATGTGCCCTATGATGCGCTGGTCGCGATGTTCGATACCGTCGTTCTGGTTGATCTGGTGCATCTTGCCAGCCTGCAGGCGAAGCTGCGCCTCAATGCCAAAAAGAATGTCCGCATCGCCAACCGCGATCTTTCCGGCTTTGACGAAATCCTTGCCGGGAAAGAAGCAGAACCGCTCGATTTCCTGCGGCGGGTGCCCTATCTCGATCTCGTCGTTTCGGCCAATCTCCTGTCGCAGATCGGCACCGGCGCGCGCCACCGGCTGGAGCGGGAGAAAATCACGAATGCGCCGGACGATCTGCTGCCGAAACTCATTCAGACGCATGTCGATGCGCTGGCCGGGCTTCCCTGCAAAGCCTGCCTGGTAACGGACACGTCCTTCGATGTCATCGGCAAGGATGGCAGCCAGCAGCAGCACGAGGATTTACTGCACGGCATCCAGATTTCCTCGCCCACCGCCGCGTGGGAATGGCCGCTTGCCCCCCTTGGAGAGGAAAGCAGGGATTATCGTATCGTACATCACGTCATCGCGCGTGAACTGACCTGAGCGTCATGCTTATTCCACAATTTTCGCGGTAAATTCGCGTCATGCGCCTGATGATCCGCACTTTGATGTTCCTTGCCTGCCTGCTTTACGGTGCAATGCCGGCGCAGATGGCGATGAGCATGCCGATGGACGCGGGCATGGCTGTTTCGCCGCAATCCGCGATGAGCCATGAAAATGGCCATTCGAACCATGCCGGAGATCGGGACACCGGTGCTGAGACCCACGGGCAAGATACAGCCAAAGCCCATAAATCGGGCATGGGCGATTGCTGCCCACATGGCGATGACGCCGCGCATCCCGGATCCTGCGCTGCCTGCCTGATCGTGGTTCCCCAAACGATCTTCGCCGATGCCGGCCGGATGATCTTCGCCTACCCCAAGCCGCAGCGTGGCATTCTCTTCAACGGCAAGGCTTTCGCCCCGCCGCTGCCGCCTCCCCGCGCCTGACGCCAGATTTTTCCACTCAATCCATCGAAAAATCCGTCAGACACAGGAAGGATAATCCATGTCTATCAAGACCATCACACTCGCCGCCGCTTTCGCAACCGCTTTCGCCATGCCCCTTTTCGCCCAGGAAGCGGGCGGCCATTCCGGGCACACCATGTCCAAGGGTGCCGCAAGCGAAACCGATTCCACCAAGGCTTTCATGGAAGCCAGCAAGAAGATGCATGGCGATATGGCCATCGATTATAGCGGCGATGCCGATGTCGATTTCGTGCGCGGCATGATCCCGCATCATCAGGGCGCGATCGATATGGCCAAGGTCCAGCTCGAATATGGCAAAGACCCGGAAATCCGCAAGCTGGCAGAAGAGGTCATCAAGGCGCAGGAAGGCGAAATCGCCATGATGGAGGCCTGGCTGAAATCCAAGGGCAAGTGATTGCTTTTGTGGAAGGGGAGCGCCGGCTGCGGCTCTCCTCTTTTCTTCTCCCCACCGGGGAGAAGGTGGCCCGAAGGGTCGGATGAGGGGGCAAGCTCACCGCATATCGCTACCCTCGCCCCCTCATCCCGCTGCCGCGACCTTCTCCCCGGCGGGGAGAAGAAGCAAGCGGCACCCCTTCGCTTCATCGGCGACGGCGTTACGCAAAGGTGAGACGATGCCGGATTTAGGGAATGTTTGGCACACTGACAGCCTACAACCCCGCAAGACCGGCCTTGTAGTCCTCCGATGCCGCACGACTAAGGCGTTCCAGCTCCATGGCCGCCCGGCTGGTGTGGCGTTCCTTGTGGCGCAAAAGGGCGAAGTTGCGGGCGGGCAGATCAATGCCGGCGCGGACGAGCAAGCCTTGCCGCAGAAAGAGGGATGCCACCGAGGCTGAAACTGCCGTCGCAGCGCCGCCGGAGCGTGCCGCCATCACCACCGCCTCGTTGGACGGCAGTTCCAGCATGACGGAAAGCTCGCCGGGATCCACTCCCATCTGCCGCACCGCCGCCTCGAAGGCGGAACGGGTGCCGGAGCCCTGCTCGCGCAGGACCCATGAGGTGCCATAGAGCATATCGAGCGCGGTGAGATAACGGCCATCGGCGAATGGGTGGGCCGAACCGGTGACGACCAGCAGCTTGTCCGACACGACGGGCTGCACCATCAATGCCGGCTCATCGATCCTGCCTTCGATGAAACCGACCTCCGCCAGACCGTCCAGCACTGCCTGCGTGACAGTCTTGGTATTGCCGATATCGAGCCGGACGGTCACGCCGGGATAAAGCTTTTTGAATTGCATCAGGATCGGCGGCAGCCAGTAGCTTGCAATGGTCTGGCTGGCGCAGACGGTGATTTCGCCGCGCGTCAGCCCACCCATTTCAGAAAGAATCAATTCGGCATTGCGCACACGCGCCAAGGTCGCCTTTGCTTCGCCCAGAAATACCCGGCCGCTTTCGGTCAGCTCGATGTTGCGGCCGACACGATGGAACAGCTCGACATTATAAAAGGCCTCGAGATTCTTGATGGCAGAGCTGACGGCGGAAGCTGTCAGACCGATGGCTTCGGCGGCCCTCGTCAGATGCTCCCGTTCGGCGACGGCGATGAAGATGCGGAGTTGTTCAAAGGTCATGATGCTTCATTCGATTTTATCGAATAATATATGCCATATTATTTGATAGAATAAAACAGGCGGCTACGGCATTGTCTGGCCATGGCACAGCATCGCACCCTCACCTATCCCTTTCAGTTTTCCCTTCGCTGGCTCACCCCGCTTCTGCCGGGCATCCTGCTCTGCGCCGCCGTCAGCTGCGCCGCCATTCTGGCCGAGCGCTTTCAGGTGCGGCTTGCCGGCCATGCATGGCTTGGTGATCTCGTGCTTGCCATTCTGATCGGCACGATCCTACGGTCGCTGGTGTCGCTGCCGGCTGTCGCTTCGGCCGGCATCAAATTCAGCGCCAAGACCCTGCTCGAAATCGCCGTGGCGCTTCTCGGTGCGTCCCTCAGCCTTGCCATTCTCAAGGGCGCCGGCGGGCTGCTGATCGGCGGCATCGCGCTGATCGTCGCATTGTCGCTAATCGTCAGCTATGCCGCCGGGCGGATGCTGGGGCTGCCGCCCAAGCTTGCAACGCTGATTGCCTGCGGCAATTCCATCTGCGGCAACTCCGCCATTGCGGCCGCTGCGCCCGCCATTGGCGCCAAGCCGGAAGATGTTGCCGCCTCGATTGCCTTCACCGCGGTTCTCGGCGTCGCCGCCGTGCTTTTGATGCCGTTCCTGCCGCAGCTCCTCGGCCTCGACGCCACCCAATATGGCATCTTCGCTGGTCTCACTGTCTATGCCGTGCCGCAGGTTCTGGCCGCCACCGCGCCGCTTGGAGCCGTGGCCGTGCAGACCGGCACCATCGTCAAGCTCATCCGTGTGCTGATGCTGGGGCCTGTGATCGCCACGCTTTCCGTCATCCATGGCCAGTCCGGCAAGGGACGTCTGAAGTTGCAGCAGATGGTTCCGTGGTTCATCATCGGCTTTGTGCTGATGATCATGGCCCGCTCATTCGGCCTCATCCCCGAAGTTCTGCTTTCCCCCGTCGCCTCGCTGTCCAATATCCTCACCATCATGTCGATGGCGGCGCTGGGGCTTTCGGTCGATATTCGCAGCCTTCGCCATGCCGGTGGCAAGGTCATTCTCGCCGCCAGCCTGTCGCTGGTGCTGCTGGGTGTTCTGAGTTTCGGCCTGATCGTGCTGACACAGGCGGCCTGAGGGCGCGCCGTTATGTCCCGGTGCTGACCGTCAACGTGTAATGCGCGCCGAGGCCACGGCGCGGCGACCCCAGAATGAGTGTCGGGCGGATCAGCCATTCGGTATCCGCCTTCGGCGTCAGCGTCGCGACCTTGCCGCCGGAATCGCTGAAGAAGATCGCGTCCTCATCCGGCGTCGAAAAATCAAAGACCGCCATCAGGACGAATTCACTGGAGGCGGCAAGTTCGATCTTCACCGTCTGCCCGGCCTTTACTTTCAGGCGGTAGACATCACCACGCCCGCGCCGGGTCCAGCCATCCAGCTTCAGCGGTCCGGCAGGCGGCAGGGCCACTTGCTTCAGCGTTTCGCCGTCATCGAGCCAGATACCGTCAACATTGCGGCTTTCCGCGAATGACGGATGCGGCACGGCGGCCACAGTCATGGTGAAAGCCAGAAGAAGGGAAGTTGCCTTCATGGACGCATGAACTCCCGCCGCATGACCTCGATCGGCTGGCGGCAATGGCAGCCTTCGATATGGTCGTTGACCATACCCATGGCCTGCATGAATGCATAGACGGTCGTCGGGCCGACGAAACTCCAGCCCCGCTTCTTCAGATCCTTCGAAAGACGGATGGAGGCGGCGCTGGTGGGGTTGGCCCTTAACGTCGCATAGTCCAGCCTTTGCGGCCTTTCTGCGGCAGCGGGTTCGAAACCCCAGAAATATCGGGCGAGCGAGCCGAATTCGTCTCGCAGTTCCAAAGCACGGCGGGCATTGTTGATGGTCGAAACGATCTTGCCGCGATGACGGATGATGCCCTTGTCCACAACGCAGCGCTCAATATCGGCATCGCCGAACTCAG
Source organism: Agrobacterium sp. 22-210-1 (assembly GCF_053522525.1). NCBI lineage: Bacteria > Pseudomonadati > Pseudomonadota > Alphaproteobacteria > Hyphomicrobiales > Rhizobiaceae > Agrobacterium > Agrobacterium sp. 22-210-1. Next base: position 2,026,070 of record NZ_JBNWCI010000001.1, read on the forward strand.
CCACCTTTTCGAATTCGAAATTGGCGAAGGCAAGCCGGAAAGCTTCGCGCTTGCGCAGAACCGTCAGCCAGGAAAGGCCAGACTGGAACCCTTCCAGGCAGATCTTCTCGAACAGCCGGCGATCGTCGGTGACGGGATAGCCCCATTCCTCATCGTGATAACGGCTGTAATCCTCCAGCCCCTGCTGCCAGAAACACCGCACACGGCCATCCGCACCGGTTTCAAGTCCCGCTTCGCTCATTCCGCAACAACCCTTTTCCGCTCCCGCGCGTAACCGGTGGAAGCTGCGCACTTACCACTTATTCACCACGTTTCAAAACCGGGCACTAACCTTAAATCCAGCTTTCCCTAATCAAGGGCTTTTTAATGAACAGCCATTTACGATTCGCTGGCGTCGAGGTGCGAACGTGTCCGGCAATGCGGGACAATATTCCCCGCCATTTCCATTGTTGCGGCATACCGCAGAGAGAGTCCACCCGATGACGATGAAGTCCGTTTTTCTGGCGCTGAGCCTCGTTTCCACCCTCACTGTCCCGGCCGCCATGGCCAATGAGCGTTATCGCGAGCGCCCGCCGATCGTCGTCAGCCCGGACCTTTCCGCCCCATGGGTCACGCAGCTGGGTGGCCGCGGCAATGTGCGCCCGGTGGTTTATCCGCGCGCGCCTGCCGCACGCCAGCCATTCTTCCAGCAGCGTCAGGCCGCCATGCCGCAGCGCCCCAGCTCCGGCGTCACATCGCAGCGCCCGGCACGGGTGCAGAATGCCGCCGTGCGACCCAACGCGCCGGTGCGCACGCAGATCGCGCCGCAATTCCTGCCGCAGATCGTCACCTATCAGACCAATGAAAAACCCGGCACCATCGTCATCGATACGCCGAACCGCTTTCTCTATCTCGTGCTCGCCGATGGCAAGGCACGGCGTTATGGCGTCGGCGTCGGCAAACCCGGCTTCGAATGGGCCGGGACACACAAGGTGACCCGCAAGGCCGAATGGCCGAGCTGGACCCCGCCGAAGGAAATGATCAGCCGCGAGGCGGCGAAGGGACATTACCTGCCGGCCTTCATGGAAGGCGGCCCGGCCAACCCGATGGGCGCGCGCGCCATGTATCTCGGTTCCACGCTTTACCGCATCCACGGCACCAACCAGCCATGGACGATCGGCAGCAACAATTCCTCCGGCTGCATCCGCATGCGCAACGAGGATGTCACCGATCTTTATGAGCGCGTAAACGTTGGAACGCGGGTAATTGTGATATGACGGCAACGGTTGCGCCATTCCGGCCGCTGCAGGGCCGGCGTGGCGGCGTATCCGCTTGAATTGCCGCCTTTCAGCGGTACACTCCGGCCCAATTCAATCGAACGAAGCATTCGACGAGACTTGGCGGGGGACGCCAGGCGCCGGACCTCTCTCAGGGGGATGACGGAACGGCCTTAAAACGGGTGGTCAACTGACCGCCCGTTTTTCGTTTCTGTCATTCAAATGTTATCAAAAAACGGTTTGGTGGATTTCTGATATCAATCTGGATTCTCTCCATGCCGCGCCATGCTTCTTTTATCTGCGCCCTGCTCCTCAGCGGCGTTTCCTTCTCTGCCGCGATTGCAGGTGAATTTGAAATTTCCGGTTATGGCGGCTGGCAAAGCGCCCCGCATAGCGATGTGACGGTTTCCGACGGACCGGACTTCCGGGCCGGATGGGAAGGCAAATCATTTTCCAGCCCTCCCTATTGGGGCGTGCGTGGCACCTACTGGTTCGAAGAGGGCCGGCTCAACAATTTTGGTATCTCGCTCGATTTCACCCATGACAAGGTCTATGCCGACGACCAGACGCTTGCCCGCTCCGGCTGGTCGCATTTCGAATTCACCGACGGCCTGAACCTTCTGACGCTGAACGCGCTCTACCGCTTTCCGCTCGAATCCCTGCCGATCACCCCTTATGTGGGCGCCGGCGTCGGCATCAACGTGCCGCATGTGGAGGTGAACCGTCCGTCGGGTAAAACCTTCGAATACCAGTTCGGCGGCGCCACCCTGCAGGCACAGGCCGGCCTCAGCTACCGCATCACGGACAACTGGTCGACCTTCGTGGAATATAAGGGCACCTATTCCTTTATCGACGTTGATATCGACAATGGCGCATCGTTAAAGACCGATATCATCACCAATGCGGTGAATTTCGGCGTGGCGTATAAGTTCTAAAACATGTGGTGCAAAGCCTGCCGGTTGGAAGACGCTCTCTTTTTCCGTCATTTTGGCCGTGACGTTAAATAGGAACGCTAACCGAGCCAATCGCACTGACGTCATCCTCGGGCTTGTCCCGAGGATCTGCCAACGTGTTGATTTTATTCGACGTGATTAGATCCTCGGGACAAGCCCGAGGATGACGCAGAGAGGTCTATGCCCGTCACCACCGACTTTCCGACGGCGGACGCGTGCATGAAAATCTGAACCGGACAATAGTGGTCATGGCCGCCGTGACGGAGAGACGCGAGCGGGAGAGCTGTCTCGTGTCGTGCGAAATCGGAATACCTCCAGACTCTAGATTCGTTTATCTTTTCGGGAAAACCGGGTTCCACTTTTCCCTGGCAGACTCTAAACCGAGAGCCGCGCCGGTTTCGGCCCACCATAGGCCCAGTCCAAGAGCTCCACCGTGTGCAGGATCGGCATCTGCGTGCCGGTTCCGATCTGCGTGATGCAGCCAATATTGCCGGTGGCGATGACATCCGCCCTTGTGGCTTCGATATTCTTGACCTTGCGCGCCTTGAGCTTGGCGGAAATTTCCGGCTGCAGAATATTGTAGGTTCCGGCTGAGCCGCAGCAGAGGTGCCCTTCCGCCGGATCGCGCACGGTAAAACCCGCCGCCTTCAGCAGCTGTTTCGGGGCGAGCGTGATTTTCTGGCCGTGCTGCATGGAGCAGGCGGAATGATAAGCGACCGTCAGGCCCTGGCTTGGCTTTTGCGGCAGATCGAGGGTGGCGAGATATTCGGTGATATCCTTTGCAAGCGCCGAGACCCGCGCGGCTTTTTCCGCATAGGCCGGATCAAGCCGCAGCATATGACCATAATCCTTGATGGTGGTGCCGCAGCCGGAAGCGGTGATGATGATGGCGTCGAGGCCGTCATTCTCCATCTCCCGTGTCCAGACATCGACATTGCGCCGTGCCGAGGCGAGCGCCGCTTCCTCCCGACCCATGTGATGCACCAGAGAACCACAGCAACCCTCCCCCTTCGGCACCACGACCTCGATGCCGAGCCGCGCAAGCAGGCGCAGCGTCGCCTCGTTGATACCAGGGTCGAGCACTGGCTGAGCGCAGCCGGTGAGAATGGCGACACGCCCGCGTTTTTTGCCTTCGGCCGGCCGGTCACCCGGACGGGCGGAAGCGGAGGCTGCAGGCACGGCGGCGGGCGCAAGAGCGAGCATGGATTGCAGCGGTTTCAGCGCCGGAACCCTGGCAAGCAGGCCTGAGAAGGGCCGTGCCAGCCGGGCCAGATGCAGGGCCAGCCGGAAACGGGCGGGATGGGGCAGGACGGCAACCAGAAGATTGCGGAACAGCCGATCCATGAAGGGGCGTTTATAGGTTTGTTCGATATGGGCGCGGGCATGATCGACCAGATGCATGTAATCCACGCCGGAGGGACAGGTGGTGGTGCAGGCAAGGCAGGAGAGACAGCGGTCGATATGGGTGACGACCTCACGGTCAGCCGGGCGACTGTTTTCCAGCATGTCCTTGATGAGGTAGATGCGGCCACGCGGGCTGTCCAGCTCGTTGCCAAGCGTGACATAGGTGGGACAGGTGGCGGTGCAGAAACCGCAATGCACACATTTGCGCAGGATTTTTTCGGATTCCGCCACATGCGGATCGGCCAGCTGCTCGGGCGTGAAGGATGTTTGCATGGTTCAGACGGCCCTTTCCATCGCTGCGGCCATCTTGCCGGGATTGAAGATGCCCGCCGGATCCAGCTTCTCCCTGATACGCGCAGAAAGCAGCGCTTCCGCCGCCGGGCGCGGTTCGAAGGCAGCGACAGTGGCGCGCGCCGCATCACTTGCCCTCACCAAAGTTGCGTGGCCGCCGCCGAGTGCCCGGATCGCGCCGCGCAGCAAATCCGCCTCGGGGTCGGCCTCCATCTGCATCCAGACAAGGCCGCCCTGCCAGTCGTAAAAGGCGTCAATGCCTGCTTCCATGCGCAGCGCCGCGACAAGCCGGTGGCCCGCGGCGGGCGCGACGGAAACTTTCCAGAGCGGCTTGGTATTCTGCCCGGCATAGGGCGCGACATCACGCACCTGTCGCCATAGAAGGCCGCTCTCTTCTTTCTCCAGCAGCGCCCATGGCCCGACCCGGTCCATTACCGACAGAAGCTTGCGGACGCGCGCTTCCACCGATGCGGCAAGCCCTTCCAGCCGCAGGATCGTCGCTGGGCCTTCCGGCAGGCTATCTTCGATAAAGCGCGAGCGAACGCTTTCCGGCAGATGCGCCGCGCCGGATACCTCGACGCTCATCGCCATCGCCGCCGCCATGATGCGTGTCGCCGCCTCGTCATCCAGACCGGACACGACCACTGTTTTTTCAGCCGGCGGTTTCGGCAGCACGCGGAAGGTCACTTCGGTGAGGAAACCAAGCGTGCCGAAAGAACCCGCGAGAAACTTCGACAGATCGAGACCAGTGACATTCTTCATCACCCGGCCGCCAGCCTTGATGATCTCGCCATTGCCGTTGACGAAGCGGATGCCGAGCAGGCTATCGCGCGCCGCGCCCGCTACATACCGCCGCGGCCCGGAAACATTGGCGGCAAAGACGCCGCCGATGGTCGGCTCGCCTTTGGTACCCATGATCGGGCGATGGTCCATCGGCTCGAAGGCCATCATCTGGCGGTTTTCGGCAAGGGCGGCTTCGACGGTGGCGAGCGGAGTGCCGGCCTTTACGGTCATGACCATTTCGGCGGAAACGTAAGAGACGATACCGTTCATCGCACGGGAAGAGAGCGTGGAGTCTGCCGCCACCACGTTGCCGAAACCGGAGCGGGTGTTGCCGCCGATGATTTTCAGCGCGGCTTTTCGGGTTGCGTGGTCGCGGATGATATCGGCGGCCTGTGTTTCTGCGTATGGGGTCAGCATGGGGCGGCGAACTCCGGGCATCGGACAGCGACGTTTGCGCGAGGGATACCCCCCTCTGCCCTGCCGGGCATCTCCCCCACAAGGGGGGAGATCGACTCGCGGCAAGGCCCCGCATTTTTCTTCGGTAGAGATGGAGCGACGCAGGTGCGTCTTGCCAATCTCCCCACCTGTGGGGGAGATGCCCGGCAGGGCAGAGGGGGGTAAGCCACACCCACAGAGATCACAAAGCTCAAACCCATCATCCCCTCCCCTCCAACGGAAATACTTTCGACGGGTTCATCAACCACCCCTCGTCAAAAGCCGCTCTCACCGCCATCTGCTGGGCAAGATCGGCCTCGCCATACTGGTGGCGCATCAAATCCCGTTTTTCGATGCCCACACCATGTTCGCCGGTCAGGCAGCCACCGGCATCGACGCAGAGCTTCAGGATTTCATTGCCTGCCTCTTCCGCGCGGGCGGCATCGTCTGGATCGTTGGCGTTGAACAGGATGAGCGGGTGCATGTTGCCATCGCCGGCATGGAAGACATTGGCGACGCGCAGGCCGAGCCGGTCGGTAATCTCGCTCGTCTTTTTCAGCACGTAAGAAAGCTGCGAAAGCGGCACCGTGCCATCCATACAGATATAATCCGCAATACGTCCCGTCGCGCCGAAGGCGGATTTGCGGCCTTTCCAGATCGCCGCCGCCTCCATGGCCGACTGGCATTCCTTCACAGTCTTCACGCCATGTTTTTTGGCGATGGTGACGATATCAGCCAGCATGGCGTCCATTTCCGCCTCGGAGCCTTCGACCTCGACAATCAAAAGCGCGCCGACATCCAGCGGATATCCCGCCTTGGCGAAGGCCTCGCAGATCTCGATGGCCGGTTTGTCCATGAATTCGATGGCAACAGGGATAATGCCGGCCCCGATGATATCGGCGACGCAGGAGCCAGCCTCCTCGGATGTCTCGAAGCCGAACAACACCGGTCGTGCGCCTTCCGGCTTGGCGATCAGTCGCACCGTCGCTTCGGTGACGATGCCGAGCTGACCTTCCGAGCCGCAGACGAGAGCGAGCAGATCATAACCGGCGGCGTCGAGGTGCTTGCCGCCCAGTTCCAGCACCGTGCCATCCACCAGCACCATTTTCACGCCGAGCAGATTATTGGTGGTGACGCCATATTTCAGGCAATGCGCGCCGCCGGAATTCATGCCGATATTGCCGCCGATTGTGCAGGCAAGCTGCGAGCTTGGGTCCGGCGCATAAAAGAAACCTTCCGCACCGGCCGCATCTGAGATGGAGAGATTGGTGACGCCCGCCTGCACCCGCGCGGTACGATTGTAAAAATCGAGTTCGAGGATCGAGGCCATTTTCGAAAGGCCGATCACCACCGCATCCTCCTGCGGGATCGCGCCACCAGACAGCGAGGTGCCGGCGCCGCGCGGTACGACCGGAATGCCGTAGCGATGACAATGTTTCATCACTGCTGCCACCTGCTCCGTCGTCTTCGGCAGTGCGACGGCCAGCGGCAGACGGCGGTAGGACACGAATGCATCGGTTTCGAAAGGCACGAGTTCGCGCGGTTCGTGCACAAGACAATCTTCCGGCAAGATATCCTTCAGATCGGATATGATGCGGTCACGGCTTGCGACGACCTTCGCACGCGGCTCCAGAAACTTGATCGGCTGCGTCACCGCCCCCTCCTCCATGCATATCCTGCCAACTGGTATTCTTTCTTTACCACTTTGAAACAGCGCAATCAAATGTTATGGATTTTTTCCATTCCGGAAATAATCGAGGGCAACTGTGACAAATCTGGGTGATCTGGAAGTCTTTGCAAGCGTTGTCGCCTCCGGCAGCATGTCGATGGCGGCCAAGGAGCTTGGTTATTCGCCCGCCGTCATTTCCAAGCGCATCAAGCGGCTGGAAGAAAAGCTCGGCGCGCGGCTTTTCCAGCGCACCACGCGGCAAATTTCGCTGACTGAGGCCGGACAGGGATTTTACGAGCGGGTGCTTGCCGTGCTGGAAGGGCTGGAAGAGGCCGAGGATTTCGTGTCCGGCCGGGCCAACACCGTCAACGGCACGCTGAAGATTTCCGCCCCCACCTCCTTCGGGCGCATGCATATCGCGCCGCATCTCAAGGCTTTCATGGAGCGACACCCGGACCTTTCAGTCAATCTGGTGCTGAGCGACGAATTCATCGATATCATTGAGGGCGGTTACGATCTGGCCATCCGCATTGCCGATCTCAATTCCTCCAGCCTCGTGGCCCGAAGGCTGGCGCCGGTGCGCCGCGTGCTTTGCGCTTCGGCGGAATACGTCGCGGCCCATGGTATGCCTGATACAATCGAGGATCTGAAAAAGCACCGCTGCCTGCCGGCCCATAATAATGATGTCTGGCGGCTGGAAGGACCGGGCGGTGCGATGAGCATCCGCCCGGAAGGCATGCTTATCACCAATTCCAGTGAGGTGATCCGCGAGGCGGTGATTTCAGGGCTTGGCATAGCGCTGCGTTCCACCTGGGATATCGGCCATGAATTGCGCGCCGGCAAACTGGTGCAGGTTCTGCCCGGCTACGAGGGGTCGCGCAACGTCACGCTATCAGCGGTTTATCCGAGCCGGCAGTTCCTGCCCGCGAAAGTGCGGCTGTTCATCGATTATCTGGCAAGGCTCTATGGCCCTTCACCCTATTGGGAGCAGGGCTGAAGGGGCCGCCGCCTCCCTCATCCCTGTGCTTGTCACAGGGATTCAGCCAGCCCAAGTCCTTGGGCTGAAAGGACTCTTTTCGCCGCGCAGACGCGCGTCGGCTGGATTCCTGTGACAAGCACAGGAATGAGGGAAACTTGGCCCTTAGTGCCCGCCCTCCGCGTGGGAGCGGCGGATGCGGCGTACCACCCACCAGACGCCGAGGACCGCGAAGGGAACGGAGATGCCGGTGACCATGGCGGGGTCGAGCGGCAGCACATCATGGCTGATCGCCTTGGTGAGATAACCGATCAGACCAACGACATAATAGGAAATGGCGGCGACCGAGAGGCCTTCGACCGTCTGCTGCAGGCGAAGCTGCATGGCGGCGCGCTTGTTCATGGTATTGAGCAGCACCGTATTCTGCCGTTCCAGTTCCACATCGATCCAGCTTCTGACGAGCGCCGTGGCGCGGTAGAGCTTGCGCGACAGGTTGGCCTGCCGCTCCTCAACCGACTGGCAGGTGCGCATGGCGGGCGCCATGCGCCGCTCCAGAAAGCTGCCCATGGTCTCATGGCCCTGCACCGGGGTTTCCGCAAGCGCCCGGATGCGTTCGCGCACGATGCCGTCATAGGCGCGGCTGGCGCCGAAGCGATAGAGGCTGAGCGCGGCATTGGCTTCCAGCTCCGCCGCGAGCCGGGTCATCTCGGCCAGAAGCGCATCGGCCTCGTCGCGTGCGCCGTTTTTCATGCGCTGGGTGATGCCCGTCAAACCATCTTCGATGCGGCGGATTTCCGGCGAGAGCGTCTGCGCCATCGGCAGGCCGAGCATGGCAAGGGTGCGATAGGTCTCGATATCGAGAAGCCGCTGCACCAGCGCGCCGCGGCTGTAATCGCTCAAGCCGCGATCGATTACCAATATCTGCGTCAGCCCGTCGCGATCCTGCCGGAAATCGGTGAGGATCGCCGCCTGCCCGTCGCGCACGTCGCTGTGACAGAGGCTGGTCGGTTCGAAGATCGCCTCCGCCTGAGACGCCACACCATTCTCCGGGCGGATTTCAAGCCGCACGCCCGAGATCAGCGAGCCGGGCGGCGAAAAGCCGTCGCCGAAGGGGTCGCCGGCAATCTCGCCGCCGAATTTTTCCGGCGCGGGGCCATCCCAGAACCAGGTCGAGAATTCCGTGTGCCGCTCCCAGCGCAAGGTCCCCTGCCCCCAGGGCATGGCGTGGTGGCGGGCGTCGCGTTCCGGCGGCGTAACACCGCGACCGCGCGACATTTCCGCGATGACCGAGTGATGCACGGCCGAGCCACCATCCATCATGAAGGCAAGCTGGACGATGATGCGCGACGGGGCGAGAAGCACCGTCGGCCGCGCATGAACCTCCCCGAGCGCCAGCGACCTTTCCGGCGCGCTTGCGAAAGCAAATCTACCCTTGGCCATGCGATACCGTCCCCGCCTGTTTCCGCCGGTTTTCTAAAGCATCCATCGCAATGAAAACACCACAATCGAAGCGGCTGTCATTGTTTTGATCCAACCTGCGGAAAAATCCACCATCGTCACCCTGTCCTGCCGCTGCTGCTTTAACAAAAGCCAGTTTCAAAAGGCAGATGTCGTGTTGCCGCAGGCATGGCACAGCCTGGCGGAGAACTGGATAGAATATTTGACCAGTGCGACGCTTCGCTGATAGTTTGCTCCACATCAAATACGGGGCGGGATTTCGCCGGAGACTTCTGCGATGGACGAAACGCTTTTTGCGCGCATCGAGCACAGCCGCACATCACAGGAGGTGATCTTACGCTTCGAGGAATTGATCCTCGACGGCATATTGCGGGATGGCGACCGGCTGCCCGGCGAGCGCGAACTGGCGCAAAAGCTGGATGTCTCGCGGCCGATCCTTCGGGAAGCGCTGAAGGAGCTTGAGACCCGTGGCCTTCTCATCAGCCGGCATGGCGGCGGCACCTATGTCGCGGATATTGTCGGGCCGGTGTTTTCCGACCCCTTGAGCGCGCTGATTACCCGCCACAGCCGGGCGACGCGGGATTTTCTCGAATATCGCCGTTATATCGAAGGCATGACCGCCGAACTTGCGGCGCAGCGGGCGACGGAACCGGACAGGCGCAATCTGACAGCTATCGTCGACAGGATGAGGGAAGCCCATGAGGCCGGCCGCTTCGATGACGAGCTTTCCGGCGATGTGGAATTTCACAATGCCATTGGCGAAGCGGCGCATAATATCGTGCTGATGCACACATTGCGGTCATGTTACCGGCTTTTGAGCGATGACATCTTTTATAACCGCCATCTCATCTTCACCGTCGCGGGCGCCCATGACGAGGTGCTGAGACAGCATATCGCGATCCATGACGCCATCGCGAGCGGGGATCCGGCGGCGGCAAGGGCTGCGGCCGAGGCTCATATCGACTTCATCGTGGAAACGACATTCCGGGCGCATCAGGCGCGCGAATGGGACCGGATTTCCCGCCTGAGACAACAGCAGCGCAGCACCTGAAAACGCCATCCGGCGAAATACGGCACCTATTTTATTCAGGTTTTTATGGAACCTTTTGTGCTCTTTGGTCTTTTAATCGGGTTAATTGGAAAAATTTACCAAGATGGGACCCATGACGACCACGAGCGAAACTGAACGCTATCCGCGGATAGCTCTCATATCGACGCATGGCTATGTCGCCGCGCATCCGCCACTGGGTGCTGCCGACACCGGTGGACAGGTGGTTTATGTGCTTGAGCTTGCACGCAAACTCGGCCAGCTCGGTTATACTGTCGATCTCTATACCCGCCGCTTCGAAGACCAGCCGGAATTTGACGAGGTTGACGAGCGCGTCCGTGTGGTGCGCATTCCCTGTGGCGGGCGCGATTTCATTCCCAAGGAATATCTGCATCGCCACCTGATGGAGTGGTGCGAAAATGCACTGCGTTTCATCAAGAAGAACGACCTGAATTATTCTTTCATCAACAGCCATTACTGGGATGCTGGCGTGGCCGGACAGCGGCTGTCCGAAGCGTTGAAAATCCCGCATCTGCACACGCCGCATTCGCTCGGCATCTGGAAAAAACGCCAGATGGAGACCGACTATCCGGAAAAGGCCGATACGTTCGAACTGGAATTCAATTTCAAGGAGCGTATCCAGCACGAGCTGATCATCTATCGCAGCTGCGACATGGTGATTGCCACGACGCCGGTGCAGCTTGACGTGCTGATCGAAGATTACGGGCAAAAGCGCAAACACATCCACATGATCCCGCCGGGTTATGACGATAATCGCTTCTTCCCGGTTTCGGATGCAACGCGGCAGATGATCCGTCAGCGTTTCGGTTTCGAAGGCAAGGTGGTGCTGGCGCTGGGGCGGCTTGCCACCAACAAGGGTTATGATCTGCTGATCGATGGTTTCTCCGTTTTGGCGGAGCGCGAGCCGGAAGCCCGCCTGCATCTGGCCGTCGGCGGCGAGAATATGGACGAGCAGGAGACCACCATTCTCAACCAGTTGAAGGACCGGGTAAAAACGCTCGGACTGGAAGACAAGGTCGCATTTTCCGGTTACGTCGCGGATGAGGATCTGCCGGATATATATCGCGCCGCCGATCTCTTCGTGCTTTCCAGCCGTTACGAACCTTTCGGCATGACGGCGATTGAAGCGATGGCGAGCGGCACACCCACCGTCGTTACCATCCATGGCGGGTTGTTCCGGGCCGTCAGTTATGGCCGCCATGCGCTGTTTGCCGATCCTTTCGACAAGGAGGACCTCGGCATAACCATGATGAAACCGTTCAAGCATGAGCGGCTTTACGGGCGGCTTTCGCGTATGGGCGCGCACAAGGCGCGCAGCCTGTTCACATGGACGGGCATCGCGCAGCAATTGCTGGCGCTTGTAGAAGGCAGGACCATGATGCCGGTTCTGGAAGAGGCGGACTGGGCCGAACCGTGGAATGACGGCGATTGAGACCGCTTCGCCTTTTTTCCACCGATCTCGACGGAACTGTCGTCGGCAACAACGATGCCACGCGTCGGTTCCGCGATTTCTGGCAATCACTGCCGGACGAGCACCGTCCGGTTCTGGTCTTTAATAGCGGCAGGCTGGTCGATGACCAGCTTGCGCTGTTGGAAGAGGTGCCACTGCCGCGGCCCGATTATATCATCGGCGGCGTCGGAACCATGCTACACGCGAAGGAGCGCGGCGAGCTGGAAAGCGCCTACAGGCACTCACTCGGCACCGGCTTCGACCCGAGGAGGATTGCCGATGTCATGGGACGCCTGCCTGATGTGACGATGCAGGATGAGCAATATCAGCACGGCCTCAAATCCAGCTGGTTCCTGCATGATGCCGATGAGAAAGCGCTTGCCGATATCGAAGCAGCGCTGCTGGCGGCTAAGATCGATGCCCGCATCATCTATTCCAGTGGTCGTGACCTCGACATATTGCCAAAGGCCGCCGACAAGGGTGCCGCATTGGCATGGTTATGTGGACAACTGCATATCGGCCTCGACGAATCGGTCGTCGCGGGCGATACTGGCAATGATCGGGCGATGTTCGAGTTAAATGACGTTCGCGGCGTGATCGTTGGCAATGCCTTGCCGGAACTTGTTTCCATGGCAAACAGCAATGGCCGGTTTTACCTCTCGGGCGCGACTGAAGCGGATGGTGTGATTGAAGGTCTCCGACATTGGGGACTGGATATGGGGCCAGCGCAATTCCGGCCGTAGCCCTTGAACGGTTTGCGTTCCGAATGACCTGAAAGCAGACAGATACGGAATTCCGCAATCGGCTGTTGAACCGGGAACACCCCGGCGAGCTTCCGTTCGCCTCCATCTGCCCCCCTGATCTTCATCAGCGTGAAGACAATAGTGGGTTATGGATGAAGGGGGATTGGCGGAACATCCAGCATATCTATATTAGCAATTATCACTACCCGGCAAACAAGGATTTATACGGATTGAAGATTTTGAATCGATTGGCGACAGACGTTGGCTTGATGTTGCGCAGACCGCCGCGACAGCAATATGCGGCGCTGTGCTATCGATTGTCCAAAAAAAATCCGGAGCCGGAAGTCCTGCTGCTGACCAGCCGGGATACGGGACGATGGGTCATTCCCAAAGGCTGGCCGATGGGCGGCAAGAAGGCCCATGCGGTGGCCGAGCAGGAAGCCTATGAGGAAGCTGGCGTCAAAGGCACGGTGGAGAAGGCTCCCTTCGGCTTTTATGAATATGAGAAAAAACTGAACAGCGGCATCAACGTGCCGTGCAGGGTTCAGGTGCATCTGCTCGAAGTCTCGGAAATGCAGGAGAGCTTTCCCGAAAGAGACTCCAGAAGGCTGGAATGGGTCACCCCCAAGGAAGCGAACAGGCGGGTCAATGAGCCGGAGCTGAAGGCGCTGATGCTGGCTTTCGACAAGCGGATGGCGCATTCGAAATAGCGCCGCCGCCCGAAGCGTGGCAATGTGCAGTTTGTTTTTCCAACATGGCTTTTATCGTCTTTCATTTTGGAAAGATGTGCGAGATGTAACAGTCTTTCTGTAAAATTGCCTTCAACCTGCGACACTGCCGGACGAGAGGGAATGCTGGCAAACGAGGTCTGAATTGGCAATAAAGCCACCATCGAACATGAAACCGACGCTCGACAAGGATCTCGACAAGATCACCCGTGTCGAAGAGGCGACGCTGCACGTCACGCAGCAGCTTGCAGGCCTTGGCGCGGGGTTCATGTTCGTTGTTCTGGCGGCGATATTTGCCGGTGCCTTCGTCACAGGCACCGACGGCTCGGTCATCATCATCGCCGCCGTTGCCATCGGCGCCTATATGGCGATCAATATCGGCGCGAACGACGTAACGAACAATGTGGGCCCCGCGGTTGGCGCCAAGGCCTTGCCACTTGCCGCAGCACTCATCATTGCCGCCATCTGCGAGATCGCCGGTGCACTGATCACCGGCGGCAATGTGGTCGAAACCATTTCCAGCGGCATCATCAACGTCCAGACCATTCCAGACAGGACCGCATTTTCCTGGGCGATGCTGTCGGCGCTTCTCGCTGCCGGCCTTCTCGTCAATCTCTCGACCTGGACCAAAGCGCCGATTTCCACCACCCATACGGTGGTCGGTGGCGTTGCGGGTGCCGGCATGGCGGCCTATGGCATCGGCGCAGTCGACTGGCTGTCGCTCGGCAGCATTGCCTTTGCATGGGTGCTTGCGCCCTTCATCAGTGCGGTTATCGCCGTCCTCATCCTTGCCTTCATCAAGGAATGCATCATCTATCGCGAGGACAAGATCGAATCCGCGCGGCTGTGGGTGCCTGTTCTCATCGGCCTGATGGCGGGGGTTTTTACCGCCTATCTCATCTGGGTCGGGTTGCGGCAGCTCATGCATGTGTCATTGGGCCACGCCAGCCTCATCGGGCTTATGACCGGCCTCGTTGCCTGGCGTCTCTGCGTGCCGATCATCCGCAAACAATCCGAAGGGCTGGAGAACCGTAACCAGTCGCTGCGAACGCTGTTCCAATGGCCGCTCGTGCTCGCCGCCGGATTGATGTCCTTCGCGCACGGGGCAAATGACGTGTCCAACGCCATTGGCCCGGTGGTGGCCATCGTGCGGGCATTGCACAACGAAGCGGTGGAGACGTCCGCCCGCGCACCGCTCTGGGTAATGCTGGTCGGCGCGTTCGGCCTTTCCTGCGGTATTCTGCTTTATGGCCCGCGCCTCATCCGCCTGGTCGGTGAACAGATCACCAAGCTCAATCCAATGCGCGCGTTTTGCGTTTCCGTGGCGACCGCGCTCACCGTTCTTGTCGCCTCACGCTTCGGCCTGCCGGTCAGCACCACCCATACGGCAATCGGCGCCGTATTCGGCGTCGGTTTCTTCCGTGAATGGTACACGCAGTCATCGCGCCGACGGCAGGAACTCGTCAATGCGGGCACCGGGGATATCCGCCGGGCTGCACGATTTGCCGACAATCCTTCCGAGGTGCGCCGCCGCTACCTTGTCCGGCGTTCCCACTTCATGACGATCATCGCTGCCTGGCTGGTCACCGTTCCCGCAAGTGCTACGCTTGCGGCGCTGCTCTACTGGCTGATGTCTTTCCTCTTTCTGTAAACCTGAAACCAAATCCCATGCGCGCAAATTTCCGGATGCAACGCCTGTTTATCGAAGCCCCGCTTGCTGCGGACATCGCACTGGAGGCGACGGGCGAACAGTTCAACTACCTCGCCAATGTGCTGCGTATGGCGGATGGCGCGGAAATCCTGCTGTTCAACGGCCGCGACGGCGAATGGAAGGCGAAACTTTCCTTTCCGAGCCGCAAGAAGATCGTTCTCATCCCTCTGGAGCAGACGCGGCCGCAGCCGGACGCGCCGGATCTGCATTATCTCTTTGCGCCGCTGAAGGTCGGCCGCATGGATTATCTGGTGCAGAAGGCGGTTGAGATGGGTGCCGGCCTGTTGCAGCCGGTGATGACGCAGCATGTTCAGGGCAAAATACACAACACCGACAAGCTGCGCGCCAACGCCGTCGAGGCCGCCGAACAATGCGGCATACTGTCTCTGCCTGAGGTCGCCGAGCCGGTGAAGCTGAAAGACATGCTGGAGAGCTGGCCACAGGACCGGCGCATCATCTATTGCGACGAAGGCGATGCGGGGCAAAATCCGCTGCCGGTTCTGCAATCCGTCAAGGAACACAAAATCGCCCTGCTGGTTGGCCCGGAAGGCGGGTTTTCAGAGGACGAACGGGACCTTCTGCGCAGTCTTGCTTTCGTTACTCCCATTCCGCTCGGGCCGCGTATCCTGAGGGCCGATACGGCCGCCGTCGCAGCATTGGCGGTCATTCAGGCGACCATCGGCGACTGGAACTGAGGTGGAATATTACGCTTCATGCATCTTTAAAAGAAATTCATTTGCCTCCGGATGCGATCCGGCTCTATCTGCCAATCATATGCCTCGCCGCAACAGAGACGTCATAACAAGGTAAGCCATGGCACGCGACACAACCGACCAGACACCCCTCTCCTCCGTCACGGAGCTTACAGACTATCTGGCGGGCGGTTGCAAAGCTGAAGCCGATTTCCGCATCGGCACCGAGCACGAGAAATTTGCATTCTTCCGTGAGGATAATAGCCCCGTTCCCTATTTCGGCGAGGCCAGCATTTCCGCCCTCCTGAAGGGCATGCAGGCAAAGCTCGGCTGGGAACCGATCATGGACGGTGAGAACATCATCGGGCTTGGTGAACAGCACGGCATAGGGGCCATCTCCATCGAGCCGGGCGGCCAGTTCGAACTTTCCGGCGCGCCGCTCGAAAACCTGCACCAGACCTGCAAGGAATCCAACCAGCATCTGGCGACCCTTCGCGAAGTGGCGGAGCCGATGGGCATCCGTTTCCTCGGCATCGGCGGCAGCCCGCTGTGGAGTTACGACGAAACACCGCATATGCCGAAATCACGCTATGCGATCATGACGCGTTATATGCCGAAGGTCGGGACCAAGGGTCTCGACATGATGTACCGTACCTGTACGATCCAGGTGAACCTCGACTTTTCCTCCGAAGCGGATATGCGCCAGAAGATGCGCGTTTCCATGAAGCTACAATCGCTGGCAACCGCACTGTTTGCCTCTTCGCCCTTCACCGAAGGCAAGCCGAACGGCCTTCTTTCCTGGCGTGGCGATATCTGGCGCGACACCGACAATCAGCGGTCCGGCGTGCTGCCCTTCACCTTCAACGACGATTTCGGCTTCAAGGACTATGTCGAATGGGCGCTGGATGTGCCGATGTATTTCATCGTGCGCGACAGCAAATATCACGATTGCACCCATGTCACCTTCCGGCAGTTCATGAACGGCGCGCTGAAGGGCGAAATCGCCGATTGGCAGCCGACCATGGGTGACTGGACGAACCATCTCTCTACCCTTTTCCCGGATGTGCGCCTGAAGCGTTTCCTTGAAATGCGCGGCGCCGATGGCGGCCCCTGGAGGCGCATCTGCGCCCTGCCGGCTTTCTGGGTTGGCCTTCTGTATAATCAGGAAGCGCTTGACGCTGCCGATGCACTGACGGCCGGCTGGAGCTTCGACGAGGTGATCGCACTTCGCGACGCCGTGCCGGTCAAGGGACTGGGTGCCGAGATAGCCGGCAAGCCGCTTCTGGGTATCGCCCGCGAGGTTGTCGATATTTCCCGCACCGGCCTTAAAAACCGCAACAGGCTGAACGGCGAAGGCCAGGACGAGACCGTGTTCCTGTCATCGCTGGACGAGGTGCTGGCCAAGAAGACCACGCTCGCCGACGACCTGCTGGCGCTCTATAACGGACGCTGGGGCGGCTCGGTGCTGCCGGTGTTCGAGGAATATCAGTATTAAGATATCCCGCCGAACCCCGCTGTGGGGTCAGGAGCCCGCGTAACAGCAAGCGAAGAAAAGCCATAAAAAAGCCCGGCGCGGCCGAGGGGCCTGACACCGGGCAAAGGCAGGGCTATTGGCAAATCACCCTGCGGGGAAAACTTTTAGGTTCGAAGCAGTTCCAGCCGCTGGAGGCCCGCTGGAACTGCGCGAACGAAGCCGCTTTTGCTGCAATGCTTACAGCGTCTTGAACCGTGTCACTGCCCGCTTGCGCGCGGCGCGGGTCAGATGAGCGGTCGGATCTTCGAACAGGCCGGTATTAAGCGCGTCCCGCACATCCGAGTGTGCCAGCCCGATATCGGCAAGAAGGCGGTCGTCAAGCTCGGTCAGCCCATTGGCGACGATGCGGTTGTAGATGCGCTGCAAAAACGTTTTCACGGCCGAAGCACCACCGAAGACGATGCGACGCAGGGTGTCGCTCTGCCTTGTGGTTGCGAGTTCCAGTTCCATTCTCCGTTCTGCCGTGCGCATGACACTTATCCTTCCGTAACGGCACGATGCGGCACCGCCCCCGACGCACCACGCGCGAGAAGCTGCCTTGGGTTGGGGCCTGACGTTTCGCCGGCCCGTGGTTGAGGTTGATTTGTTGAATGTCAAAATGTCGCAAGACTATTGATCAGTCCAACGAATGTTTCTAATGTAAGACATCAATCATTCTGATGGATGACCATCCATGTCCGCACCTCTCGATATAGATCAGCTGCACACCTTCATCGCCATCATCGATACGGGCAGCTTCACCAAAGCAGCCGACCGCGTTTTCAAAACGCAATCCGCCGTCTCCATGCAGATGCGGCGGCTTGAGGAGCGGATCGGCAAACAGCTTTTCGCCAAAGACGGGCGTGGCAACCGCCTGACGGCGGAGGGCGAAAAGCTGATGAATTACGCCCGCCGTATCATACGCCTCAACAATGAGGCGATCGCCGCCTTTGACGACAACCGGCTCGAAGGTACATTGCGCATCGGCACGCCTGATGACTATGCCGACCGCTATATGCCTGAAATCATCGGCCGTTTCGCCAAGACCCATCCGAATGTCGAGCTTTACATCGTCTGCGAACCTTCGGTCAGCCTTGCCGAAAAAATGGCGCGCGGCGAGCTGGATATTGCGCTCGTCACCCACAATCCCCGCGCCCGCTCTTCGGATGTGGTTCGCACCGAACCGCTGTGCTGGGTCGCTTCCGCCAACCATCCGCTGAAGGATGATGCGCCGGTGCCGCTCGCCGTCGGCCGTCGCGACTGCCACTGGCGGCAGCTTGCCTGTTCGGCGCTCGATGCCGACGGGCGGGATTATCAGGTTCTGTTCACCAGTTGGTCTTCCACCGTGGTGGCCGCCGCCGTGCTGGCCGGCATGGCCGTCTCGGTGCTGCCGGAATCGGCGCTGCGTACCGGTATGAAGGTTCTGAGCGCTGCCGACGGTTTCCCACCGCTGCCACCGGTGCAAATCGGCCTGATGAAGCGGCCGGGCCTCTCCCCCTCGCTGGTGAATGCGATTACCGACCATATCACCGCCTGCCTCGACAACATCTCGCCGATGAACGTTGCCGATGAGATGGACAGTGACGTGAAGACCTACCCGAAGATGCCGCGCCTGCGCGCCGGGCATATGCTGCCGGGGTGGTGAGCGGATAGTACAAATACGAAGGCCGGGGCAAGCTCCGGCCTTTCTGTTACGCGTTTGCGCGCTGCCGTTTACCGCGCCCGCAGCGACGCGACCGCCAGCAGCGTCTCGCCGCTGATACCCGCTGAGCCGCTGCCATTAAACAGCATCATGATCGGATCGGTGGTGTTCTGCGCGTTGTCGTACATGATGGTGAAGCGGGAGACGAGTTTCTTGACCTTTTCCGGGTCCTGAAAATCCTCGATGTCGAAATATTTCTTCATCATCGCCACCTGTGTATCGACCGGGGCGTTGCCGAGTTCATCGGGAATACCAAAGGTAGTGTTGATGAAATTCTGGATCGCGGTGTCGGCAAGGATGGAATAATAGGACGTCGTTCCTGCCGCCATGCGCTTGAAATAGAGCGCCAGGCGCACACCGGCATTCTCTTCACCCGCCTGCGTTTCCAGCGTCTGCGTCAGGTAATTGTCCAGCGTCTCGTAAAGACCACGCCGCGTCTGGATTAAACTGCGGTCTTCGCGAAGGATATTGCCGTCCGTATCGAAGTTGAAGGCTGTGACGAGACGACGGAAGACCGGGTCCATCTCCTTGTTGACGTAGCTTTCGCTATCATCCAGCTTGGAGGAGAATATCTTTTCCAACTGTTCCTTTGTCACGCTTTTCGGATCGATGCCCAGCGATTCCATCGCAAATTTCGTCAGGCGATCATTGGCCAGGAATTCCTTGAACGTCTTGATCTTCTGCATCTCGGCGGTGAAATACTCCGCCTCTTTCTTGGCCGCTTCCTTGTCCTTCTCCGTGCCGAAAGCAGACTTCTTCTTGATATAATCGGCCGACATGGTCTGCATTTCGATTTCCGACTGAGCCAGAACGGGAGACCCCAGACTTCCGTCGGACTTGAAGTTGAAAAGATCCGCCAGCTTGACGTAGCGCTCGTCCTTCAGCGTATAGACGTAACTCTTCTTGTCCTGCAGGTCGCTGGTAAGGACCTTGCGGATATCGGCAACATTCACCTTGGCCGGATCGAGACCGACCGCCTTCAGCGCGTAGTTATAGACCGCGCTGCTGTCGAGAAAATCCTTGACGGATGTGACGCTTCTTATGTCGCTCTTGAACAGTTTGAGCGCATTCGCGTCGGCCGCGTCATCCTTGTCGTTATAATGGGTCATGTAGCCGTTGGTGGTGGTCGCGGTCTGCAACGTCGTCTGGGGCGTCGTGCCGGCGGCAAGCGTTCCGTCCGCCTGGAAGTTGAACGCATTTCTCATGGCGATGTAGCGTTTGTCGTTCTTGCCGAAGGTCGCGATGTAGTTGTTCGGGTCGCTCAGATCGCTGGTCAGAATATTCTCGATTGTCGCCGTCACGATCGTCACGTCGTTCAGGTCGAAAGCAACCTTTATATAGTTGAGAAGGCGCGCATCCGAGGTCAGTTCGTCCACGGTCTTGATCGAGCCGATCTTCGATTCGAAATAATCCCGGTTCAGGGTGGCGACCGTCGGCGTCACGCGCGGCGCGCTGGCGATATAGGCATCCGTCATCACTTTGACATTGTCAGCCTTCTGCGCTCCGCCGGCGGCCACCGTGCCGTCGTTCTTGAACTCGAAGGCGGCCGCAAGCTGTGCCATCTTGTTATATTGCGTGACGGTGTTGGACAGCGTCGTCTGCTCCGCCGTGATTGCGGCGAGCTTTGCTTCCCACTCGCTCTTCGGCGGCAACACGGCTTCAAGCTGCGTCAGCTGATCCTGCCTCGTCACCTTTTCCGCCTCGAGTGCCGTGCGCTGCTCGGCCGTCAGGTCCGTCCCCGCAAGCGAGGTGTCGATGGCGGTGATGCGGGCCGTGACCTGCCCGTGAAGTTCGATATTGCCCTTCATCGCCAGCTTTTCGACCGCGTCATTATAGGCGGCACCAAATTTCTGGTTGAGGTAGCTATCGGGATCGGCGATATCGCTCGTCATCAATCCGCGGATATGGGCATAGGTATAGGTCTTCTCATCGATGCTGAAGACCTGGAAAATATAGGCACGGGTCCTGTCATTCTGCAGCAGCTGATCCACATTGGTGACCGAGCCGATGATCGCCTTGTAATAACGCGTTTCTTCCGAAAGGCTGTTATCAAGATCGGATATCGACGTACCGTAAAGCCCGATCATCTTGTCGAGCTGGGCCTCCGTCTGGACGGTCTTCGTTGACGCCGTGAAGTTGAAGGATGCGGCGAATTCGCGGTAGCGCTCATCCGTCAGCTTGTTGGCAAAGCTGTTCTGGTCGTTCAGATCGCTTTCCAGAACTTTCTTCATAAAGGCCTTGGCATAGGTCATCTCACCGAGACCGAAGGCATCCATGGCGTAGGAATAGAGCTGATAATTATTCAGGAACTCATCGACACTTTTCACATTGCCGATGTTTTCCTTGTAATATTTCGTCTGTCGCTCGATGAGACCCTGCTGCGCCACGCGAGAGATGCTCGTCTTCATATCGCGGTTGATGAGGTCGTAGCTGAGATACGTCGATACCATCTGAATGCCCTCTGAAACATCGCGCATCCCTTCGGGAGCATCGAGGTTCCGGTTATTAAATCCACCCAACACGCCCCATCCGGACGCACGGCAAGCCTTGGCAGGACTATGCATGACGCTCCTTGCCCGGAGCTTGAAAGAGCACATTTTCGGGAGTGATAAAAACCGCATTGTCTCAATCCGCTTTACGCAATCGAAACCATGCCACAGTGGGTTTTGCTAACCATTTGGGAATGCAAAGTTTTCTTAACCGCGATTTTTAAGCAGTCTCGAACATGCGGCGGATAATCTCCTGACATCAGAGGACGAAAAGTCCCGATGAGAAGACCGGAAACCGGCTCTCAGGTAAAACAAGGGTAGATTAAACATGACCAAGACCGTTCTGAAGCCCGACTGGGCCGTTGCCACACTCAGACTCGACCCGGCACGTTTTCCGCAACAGGTCACCTATGGAAAAGGCAACGGCGCGACCGACGTCGCCGTAACGCTCGATGAACGGGGCGCCGTTCTGAGAAAGGTTCTTTCCTCTTCCGGCCTGCCTTTGTCTTTCGCCCTGCCAGCCCGCGCCTTCAAGGGTGTCGCCGCCCGCGCCATCGACCATGGCGACGGCCAGGTGACCGTGACGCTGGAACTTCACCATGATGATCCGGATCTCTGCGTTCCGCTGCTGGTCGCCCACGATCTCTGCGATATCGCCGCCGACTGGCGCAGCTGGTCCGAAGCCTACCGCATTCCCATGCTGATGGTGGAAGCCGATGGCGTTGCCCGCCCGCTGGAAGAACATCTCGGCAAGGTGCGCACCCAGAATACCCGCCCGCGCCGCCGCCATTCCTATTTCGCGGATCGCCGCCCGCGCTTCCTCGTTCGCCGCTCCACCGGTTCTCTCGGCATGAGCATGAAGATCGAGGGCAAGGAAATCATCGCCCGCAGCTGATAATCTTCAGCGAAAACAAACCAAAAGCCCGGCGCGCGTAATGCGGCCGGGCTTTTTTGTATCTTGCTTTCCAGCTGCTTCACACCAGCAGAAGCGGCAGAATGAGGCCCGCGAAAATCATCACACCGACGCGGTTGTTGGATTTGAACAATACGAGGCATTGTTCGACGTCGTCGATATCCAGAACCCAGACCTGCCGGAACAGCATGATGGCTGCGGCAGCAAGGCCGCTATAGGCAATGACGTTAACACCCGCACCCCAGAAAGAGAGAGCAATCATGACAAGGGCTGTGCCATAAAGAAAAACCAGCCAGCGATGTGTGTTTTCTCCAAACAGCAGGGCGGTGGAACCGATGCCTACCGCCGTGTCGTCTTCCTTGTCCTGATGGGCGTAGATTGTATCATAACCGATCGTCCAGGCGATGGAGGCGACATAAAGCAGGACAGCCGGCCAGGCGATGGAGCCGAACTGCCCGGCCCAGCCCATCAGCGCGCCCCAGGAAAAGGCAAGGCCGAGAAAAAATTGCGGCCAGTTGGTGAAGCGCTTGGCAAAAGGATAGATCGCTACGAAGATCAGCGAGAAGATGCCTGTCGCGATTGCGAAGCTGTTGAACTGCAAAAGCACCACAAATCCGGCAAGCGCCTGCAACACGATGAATATCTTGGCCTGCAGCCGGGTTACGCGGCCGGATGGCAACGGACGGGAGCGGGTGCGCGCCACGGCCATGTCGATCTTGTGGTCGGCCAGATCATTATAGGTGCAACCGGCACCGCGCATCGCCACCGATCCGATGAAAAACAGCGCCAGATGCCAGATCAGCGTGCCCCAGGAAAAGCCGCCACTCACCGTCGCGGCATTGGCCGCAAGGGCGGCGGACCAGAAACACGGCCACATCAACAATTGCCAGCCGATGGGGCGATCCCACCGTGCCAATTGCGCATAGGGCCAGAGGGACCTCGGCAAAATCCGATAGACCCAGTTGTTGGATGGCGCGTCGGAAACGCGGCCTGATAAATCGCTGTGGTGAACCATGGGATGGTTCTACAGCATTGGCGGGCGAATCGGAATGGATTTCAGCATTGGCCGCGCCCACAAAAAAGCCCCGCAGCGCTTTCGCGGCGAGGCTTTGCATCACCTTATTCGCGTCGCCTCAGGGCAGCGAGAAATTGAATTTGTAGCTTGCCTGAACACCGATGATGAACTGGTTCTTCGAACCACGCTCGCGCACCAGCGAACTGTCGGCGGCGTCGCCCGTCAGACGGCGATATTCCGCGAAGGAACCGACTTCGGCGTTTTCGGTGACTTTCCAGGTGATGGCGGCGCCGATACCGGCGGAATGCAGGCCGCCGCCCGGGCTATAGGGCGAAGGCGCGCCGGCGGCTGTCTGCGCCGCGCTCACGCCGTAATAGCGCTCATTGTATTTGCTGCTGACCCATGTGGCGCGCGGGCCAGCGGAAATCTGGATGCCGGGGGCGATATCGGTAAAGGCATCGACGGAGACGTCACCAACCACGCCGCTGTGGCTGCGGATGCCCTGACGAACTTCGCCGCGCACGCGCAGCCAGTCGGTCGGATAGGCCTCGGCGAAACCACCAAGCTCGCCACCGCGCTTGATGCGGGTCATGCCCTTCAGATCGGAAGAATCGCCTTCGTCACGCGGGGATACGAGCTTGCCGGCCAGACCCATGCTGATCGGACCGTTATCCAGAAGCGAGATCGAGGCGCTGTCATTGCGCGAGGTGAAACGCGCGCCCTGCCCCTGACGTCCGAGCGAAATGATGGGCGAGAAGCCGAATTCGTTCTTGTTGTCGCCCTGATATTTCGGCGCAGTGAAACCCGCGCCGCCGAGCTTCAGATACCAGTCGCCGGAAAACCAGCCTTCGGCATGGGCATTGCCCACGGCAAAAAGCGACAGGACACAGGCGGCGACTGCCGCTGATGGCTTGAACATGAAAGAACCCCAGAAACGCAATACAGACAGGTGCCCGTAGAATTAGAGGGATTGTCTTTCCATTCCATTAACCAGCGCGGGATGAAATTCGACTCCTGCGGAGGGTGGTGACAAGGCCTCAAAACCCCACCTCCGTCATGCTCGCGCCTATCCCGAGCATCTGCAACCGAAGGACTTTACGCAACGTGGATAGATCCTCGGGACGAGCCCGAGGATGACGCCGAGATTGCGGAGACGTTTGTCAACACTCTCCGCAATTCGGTCACCCGTCACCCACGCCGTGGTCAGAACGTCACCTTCTCCAGCGGTGGGCGGGTCTTTTCAAACTCCAGCAGCTTCGCCTCGTTCTGCGCAATGTAATCGCGATTATGCGGAACGGCATCGCGATCCTTGGCGAGCTGGATCTGGAAGATATGGAAATTTTCATGGGTGAAGGCCATTTCGGACCCCGCCAGATAAAATTCCCACATGCGGAAGAAGCGCTCGTCGTAAAGTGCGATCGCTTCGGCCTTGCGCGCCACGAAACGTTCACGCCAGTGCCGGAGCGTATGGGCGTAATGCATGGGCAGGATTTCGATATCCTTCACCAGCAGCCCGGACTTCTGGATCGCCGGCAGCACCTCGGCAAGCGAGGGAATATATCCGCCGGGGAAAATATATTTTTCGATGAAGGGATTGGTCGCCAGTGCCGGATAGGGCTGGCCGATGGAATGCAGCACCATCACGCCCTTATCGTCCAGCACCTCCGCTACCTTGTCGAAATAATCGCGATAATGCGTCGGCCCGACATGTTCGAACATGCCGACGGAGACGATGCGATCATATTTCTTTGAGGCCGGAAGGTAGCGGTAATCCTGCAATTCGAAACGGACATTGCCGGCAATACCGCGTTTTGCCGCCCGGTCGCGGGAAACACGCAGTTGCTCTTCGCTGAGCGTGATGCCCGTCACATCGGCACCGGCGCTTTCGGCGATATACATCGCCATGCCGCCCCAACCGGAGCCAATCTCCAGCACGCTCTGGCCCGGCTCGGTCATCAGCTTGGCAGCAATATGCCGTTTTTTGGCAACCTGCGCCTCATAAAGGCTGATACCAGGCGGGTTGAAATAGGCGCAGGAATATTGCCAGTCCTCATCGAGGAAGAGGTCGAACAGCTTGGCGCTCAGATCATAGTGGTGGGCGACGTTGCTCTTGTTGTGATTGACCGGCAGATGCATCTTGATGCGGGCGGCGATGATGCGCGCCATGCCGCGCCAGACCATGCCAAAGGACAACGCCTCGCTCAACGTATTACCTTTGACCAGCGCCAGAAAGTCGTAAATATCGCCCTCGGCGATGGTCATACGGCCTTCCATATAAATTTCGGCAAGTTTCAATGCAGGATCGGCGGCGATCTCCTGCATGGCAGCTTCGTCGGTGAAATTCAGAACAACCCGTTTTCCAGTGCCGTCACCAAATGTGCGGCTGCCCTGCGGGCTGTGAACGGCAAGATCACCGATCTTGATTATCTTTTCGAGAAGAACATGCAGAGACGACGCCATGGCACCCCCAATTGCTAAGTCTCACTTATCAATTTTGCTGACCGTATTCCTTTCGGCACAAGTTTCAAGATAGTCTTATTTCAAAAAAATTGAACGATTTCATCAAATAAAAAGCCCCGCCGGGGTATCCGGCAGGGCTTTTCGGCAAAAAATCATTTCAACCCTAGGTCAGCGTCGCTTCATTGCCTCAGCCAAAGCCGCGGCAAGAGCACCACCAGATTGCGACCCCTCGTTGCGATCTTTCGGCTTGGATGTCGCGTGGCGCATGGCGCTGGCATTGCCCTTCTCGCGCATCGGCTGAGGTGCTGCCTCACCGCCATCCTTGCGCATGGTAAGACCGATGCGCTTGCGTTTCACATCCACTTCAACGACTCGCACCTTGACGACATCGCCCGCTTTGACGACCTCATGCGGATCCTTCACGAAACGGTCGGCAAGCTGCGAGACATGCACCAGCCCATCCTGATGCACGCCGATATCCACGAAAGCGCCAAAGGCGGCAACATTGGTGACCGTGCCTTCCAAAAGCATGCCCGGTTT
Organism: Agrobacterium sp. 22-210-1; assembly: GCF_053522525.1. Lineage (NCBI taxonomy): Bacteria > Pseudomonadati > Pseudomonadota > Alphaproteobacteria > Hyphomicrobiales > Rhizobiaceae > Agrobacterium > Agrobacterium sp. 22-210-1. The sequence continues at coordinate 2,052,320 of NZ_JBNWCI010000001.1, forward strand.
CAGATCGGTGATCTCGTCCACGCCTTCGGCAAAAGTCGCGGTCTTGAAGCTCGGGCGCGGGTCGCGGCCGGGTTTTTCCAGTTCAGCGATGATGTCTTTGACAGTCGGCAGGCCGAATTGCTCATCGATGAAGCGCTTCGGGTCGAGACCCTTCAGCGTGGCGCTGTCGCCCATCAGCGTGCGCAGGTCGCGGCCGCAGGCGGCAACGATCTTCTTCGCCACACCATAGGCTTCCGGGTGCACCGAAGACGCATCCAGCGGCTCCTTGCCATTGGGAATGCGCAGGAAGCCAGCGCATTGTTCGAAGGTACGCTGGCCAAGGCGCGGCACTTTCAGCAGCTCCTTGCGGCTGGCAAAGGGGCCGGTCTGATCGCGATGGGCGACGATGGCGTCGGCAATCGAGCTGCCAAGACCGGACACCCGCGCCAGAAGCGGCGACGAGGCCGTATTGAGATCAACGCCGACGGCATTCACCGCATCTTCCACGACGGCATCAAGCGAGCGGCTGAGGCGACCCTGATCGACATCGTGCTGATATTGGCCAACACCGATGGATTTCGGTTCGATCTTCACCAGTTCCGCCAATGGGTCCTGAAGGCGGCGGGCGATGGAGACGGCCCCGCGCAGCGAAACGTCGAGATTGGGGAATTCCGCCGCCGCCCGTTCCGAAGCGGAATAGACCGAAGCGCCCGCTTCCGAAACGATGACCTTGGTGGGTTTTGTGCCGGAAGCCGAAGCGGGCATCTGCGCCAGAAGATCGGCCACCAGCTTTTCCGTCTCGCGGCTGCCGGTGCCATTGCCGATAGCGATCAGCTCGACATTGTGCTTACGGATGAGCAAGGCGAGTTCCGCCTGCGTGCCGCGCACATCGTTCTTTGGCGGGAAAGGATAGACCGTCGTGGTCTCCAGGAGCTTGCCGGTGCCATCCACCACGGCCACCTTGACGCCGGTGCGGATGCCCGGATCGAGACCCATGGTGGCGCGGGAACCCGCCGGTGCAGCCAGCAGCAAATCTTTCAGATTGCGGGCGAAAACATTGATCGCCTCTTCTTCGGCCCGCTCACGCACTTCACGCAAGAGATCGAGCGACAGCGACATTGAGAGCTTCACGCGCCAGGTCCAGCCCGCCACTTCCATCAGCCACTGATCGGCGGGGCCGGCATTGCGGATATCAAAGGCGGCAGCGACGGTGCGCTGGGCCGGCTTGACCGGCGACGGATCGTCAGCATCGACATCGATCGTCAGTGTCAGCACTTCCTCGTTCCAGCCGCGCAGCATGGCGAGCGCGCGGTGGCCCGGCACGGTTGCCCAGCGCTCGAAGTGGTCAAAGTAATCGGAGAACTTCTCGCCGGTCGCCTGTTTGCCGTCCACGACCTTGGCGCGGAAAATAGCGTTCTGGCGCATATAGTCGCGCAGCCGGCCGAGAAGATCGGCGTTTTCCGTCATGGTCTCGGCCACGATATCACGCGCGCCTTCAAGCGCTGCCTTCACATCCGCTACTTCGCCCTTGATATAGGCCTCTGCAAGCTTTGCCGGATCGCCAGCGCGGTTATCCCAGATGGCTTCGGCAAGCGGACCAAGGCCGCGTTCGCGGGCGATTTCCGCGCGGGTGCGGCGCTTGGGCTTATAGGGCAGATAAAGGTCTTCCAGTTCCGCCTTGGTGCCCGCCTGCATGATCTTGATCATCAGCGCGTCGGTCATCTTGCCCTGACCGTTGATGGTCTCGACGATGGAGGCGCGACGCGCATTGAGTTCGCGCAGATAGACAAGGCGTTCCGCCAGCGTTCGAAGCTGGGTGTCATCGAGGCCGCCGGTCACCTCCTTGCGGTAACGGGCGATGAAGGGAACGGTCGCGCCCTCGTCCAGCAAGCCCACCGCCGCCTTCACCTGATCGGGGCGGGCGTTGATTTCGGAGGCGATGAGCGTGGCGAGGCGGGCATTATCTGCGGTCATGAGGTTCTCTGATGTGGCGTCTGGAGCGGCGAACATAATGTCTGATTGTGGCGTGACAACAAGAGGCGGCAACGATTCCACAGGAAAGGCTGAGTTCAAGGGAAAGACAGGCCTTTGCGGCGCTTTCTCCTTGACCTTTCGCCCCCCTGCCCTTAACGCCGCTGACACAAGGTTACTGGCGAATTTGCAGGGGTGTTGACCATGAAAGTTCTGTTGATCGGTTCCGGCGGACGCGAACATGCACTGGCGTGGAAAATCGCCCAGTCTCCCCTGCTCGATGAGCTCTATGCTGCACCCGGCAATCCCGGCATCGCCGACCACGCAAAGCTGGTTGTGCTTGATGTGGAAGACCACGCCGCCGTCATTGCCTTTGCAAAGGAAAAAGCGATCGACTTCGTCGTTGTCGGCCCGGAAGCGCCGCTGGTGGCGGGTCTGGCGGATGATCTGCGTGCCGCTGGCATCGCCACTTTCGGCCCATCGAAAGCCGCTGCCCAGCTTGAAGGTTCCAAGGGTTTCACCAAGGATCTCTGCGCGCGCTACGATATTCCGACCGGCGCTTACCAGCGTTTCAAAGCCGCCGAGCCGGCCAGGGATTATGTCTGTGAACAGGGTGCGCCCATCGTCATCAAGGCGGACGGGCTTGCCGCCGGCAAGGGCGTGACCGTGGCGATGACGGAAGCGGAAGCGCTTGCCGCCATCGACGAATGTTTCGACGGTGCTTTCGGTGCGGCCGGCGCCGAAGTGGTGGTGGAGGCCTTCCTCGATGGCGAAGAAGCCAGCTTCTTCTGCCTTTCGGATGGCAAAGCGGCGCTGGCGCTGGCCACCGCGCAGGATCACAAGCGCGTCGGCGACGGCGACACCGGCCCGAATACCGGCGGCATGGGCGCCTATTCCCCTGCCCCCGTCATGACATCCGCCATGGTGGAACGCACCATGAAGGAGATCATCGAGCCGACGATTTCAGGCATGGCCAAGGACGGCAATCCCTTCTCGGGCGTGTTCTTCGCCGGCCTGATGATCACCGCCAAAGGCCCGGAGCTGATCGAATATAATGTGCGCTTCGGCGATCCCGAGTGCCAGGTGCTGATGATGCGCCTCAAGAGCGACCTCCTGCCGCTCCTCTACGCCACCGCCACCGGCACGCTGGACAAGGCGCAGGCGGAATGGCGTGATGATGCGGCGCTGACTGTCGTACTCGCTTCCAAGGGTTATCCCGGCACTTACGACAAGAACACGCCGATCGCCCATATTCCCGATGCCAGCGCAGAGGCGAAGGTCTTCCATGCCGGAACAGCATTGAAGGACGGCAAACTCGTCGCAACCGGTGGGCGTGTGCTGAACGTCACCGCTTCTGGAAAAGACGTGACGGAGGCCCAGGCACGCGCCTATGCTTTGACGGACAAGGTCGAATGGGAAAATGGCTTCTGCCGCCGCGATATCGGCTGGCAGGCCGTGGCCCGCGAAAAGGCCTGATACTTGCAGCAAACGGTGATGGAGCGAATATTTCGTTCAATTTTTACCAAGTTTGCTGACCCGATGGAAACGAAAGACCAGTAATATTTGCCCGAATATTGAATGACGCACCGTGCCTGAGCCACGGATTTTGCGGTTATTTCGGGGGTTTTTCGATGCGTCGTCTTCTTTTGACAGCCATTATCGCGCTGACCGGCGGTTCGGCCATGGCGTCTTCCATCGAATATATCAATGGCGTACATGCCAGCAATGGCAGCTTTGTTCGCCGTGACTGCACGGGCTGCGAACCAGTACAAGACAAAACGGCAGCGCAAGGTTATGCCATTCCATCCATCGAGCCGGGCACACAACATACCGAAATGCGCGAAGTCGATGGCAAACGCACACTCATCCGCACCGAGGCCTGGCTCGGCGGTGCGCCGGTTACCTTCGTCAGCACCAATCCCGCATGGATGTCGGAAACCTCCAGTACCGCAATCGCAACCTATGACGATGCCGAACCCGTGGCGCATCCTCAAGAAGCGGTTTCGACACCTGCCGGTATTGACGTGACGACGACGACCGCAGGGGTCAAGGAAATCTCTGGCGATAATGCCGCAGCTCCAACCAGCGCCTCAGCCGCCGCACCCGTATTCCCGGATTTCAAATTGCGTGGCAACTGACGGTCGGCACTCGGCGCGTTTCCTGACAAATATCAAATAATCGCGTTATCGCTGTACTTATTGTAGCCCTCGGCAACCATTCGGGGAATAATAGGTTTTCCGGCCGTTATTCTGTCAGACAAGCTGATAAAGCTTTCGCCAATTAAATATTTATTCAAATTTTTGGCCGCTAAGTGACTTCATGGTGCAATGCAGCACAATATGAGGCCTGGGCGGACGCTCGCTTTTCAGGCCCTTCACCGCGCATCAGGCGCCCTTTCCATTTCCGAAACTTCGGCAGCGCGCGACCTTTTAAGGCCGCGACGCCAAACGCTTGTGAGCGCCCATGAAGAACCTCTCCATTTCCCGCCAGCTGATCGTACTCGTTGTGGCCCTTATGGCCGCCTTCTCCGTGGCGACGTTTTACCAGCTGAAATCCGCCACCGATGCGATCTATGAGGAACGCTACGGCATGCTGCGGACGCAGGTGCAATCGGCCATTTCCATTCTGCAATCCTTCCATGACAAGGAAACCGCCGGAACGCTGTCGCGGGAAGAAGCCATGAAACAGGCTTACGCCACCGTCAGCGCCATCAGGTTCACCCCTGATGGCTATCTGTTCGGGTACGACTATGACGTGACGATGAAGTTCCATCCCGATGCCAAGCGGGTCGGCGAAAACTTCAAGGGCAAGCCTGATAGCAAGGGGTTCGCTTATCGTGACGAGCTGGTGCGGCTTGGCCGCAACGGCGGCGGCCAGACGGATTTCTACGGTCCGAAGCCCGGCATGGAAGGCAATGATTACGCCAAAAGCTCTTACGCACTTGCCTTCGAGCCTTGGCAGGTGGTGGTCGTGACCGGCGTCTATATCGACGATCTGAACGCGCAGGTGCGCGGCGAAGTGATGAAGGCGCTGTCCATCGGCGCCGCCATCTTCATCCTGGCGCTTGCCGCCGCCTTCTACGTCATCCGCGGCATTTCCAAACCGCTCGGCGATATCCACCGTGCGCTTGGCGAAGTGGCCAATGAGAATGTCTCGCTCAAAATCCCCCATACCGGTCTCACCAACGAGGTAGGCATGATGGCGAAGGCCACCGCCTCGCTGCAGGACAAGGTGCGCGAGCGCCACGCCATGCAGCGCCGGCAGGAAGAACAGCAGGAACAGCTCGACACGGAACGCCAGAACAATCTCGACATGCAGCGCGACGAAGCCGCATTGCAGGCGCGTGTCGTCACCACCATCGGCGAGGCGCTGGAGAAGCTCGCCGGCGGCGATCTGACCGTACGCTGCGGCGATCTCGGCAACCGTTATGCCGCGCTGCGCGACAATTTCAACGAGGCCCTGACCCATCTCGACGCCGCCATGGCCAAGGTGAACTCCAAGAGCATCGATATTGGCGGTTCCAAGGAGGAAATCCGCAAGGCCTCCAACGAGCTTTCGCAGCGCACCGAACGGCAGGCCGCGAACCTCGAAGAAACCTCGGCCGCTCTGGATGAACTGACCGTTGCGGTGCGCCAGACGGCGGAGGGTGCAGCCGACGCCGCCAAGCGCGTCACCACCGTCAGCTCGGAGGCCATGCGCAGCGACCGGGTGGTGGAAGAGGCGATATCAGCGATGAGCGGCATCGAACAGTCTTCCGACCAGATTTCCAACATCATCGGCGTGATCGACGACATTGCCTTCCAGACCAATCTGCTGGCGTTGAATGCGGGTGTGGAGGCAGCGCGTGCGGGTGAGGCTGGCAAGGGCTTTGCCGTGGTGGCGCAGGAAGTGCGCGAACTGGCGCAGAAATCCGCCGCCGCTGCCAAGGAGATCAAGGACCAGATCGCCCGTTCTTCCAGCCAGGTCGAAAACGGCGTGCGCCTTGTCGGTGAGGCCGGTGACGCGCTGAAACGCATTTCGGACCAGATCAAATCCGCTAACGAGATCGTCAGCAAGATCGCCCATTCGGCTGCCGAACAGGACACGACATTGCGCTCGATCTCCTCGTCGCTCAACCAGCTCGATGTCGCCACCCAGCACAATGCGGCGATGGCGGAAGAAACCACGGCTTCGGCCGAAGCGCTGGCCGTGGATACCGAAGAATTGCTGAACCTCATCCGCGGCTTCCGCGTTTCCGCCGGCCACCAGCTTCACGGCATGGCAGAGCAGATGCGTATGGCGGGGTGACCACTAACGGTCTCATGCGATTGAAACAAAATGCCGGGCACAGACCCGGCATTTTTATGTGGTTTTCCAACCGTTCCCTACATATTCGGCGGCGTCCTCGGGCTCGACCCCAGGATTCATGCCAGACTGCCTTCTGGATTCTCGCCTTAAGGGGAAGGATGACGGCAGAGAGTATTTGCAACGTCGAGAAGCAGGCAATGCCGTGTTGGCAGCGCCTCATTTCAGCGGGTCAGTGTATCGAGACGATCGATATCGGCAGGTGAAAATACGGTAATACCGGCTTTTCCGAGCAGCGCCGCCGTCACGCCATTGCCCGGATGTTTGAGGCCGGAGAACGAACCGTCATAGATCGCAACCGACCCGCAGGACGGGCTGCCATCGATCAGCAGCGCATGGGTGCAGCCATTGGCCTTGGCGAAGGCCAGCGCCTTTTGCGCACCGGCGATGAATTGCGCGGTGACATCGCCACCGGTCACCTCCAGCACGCGGGCGCGGCCCTCCAGCACATCGAGACCGGACGCGCCCCTCTCGATTTCCGCCGGTGGACGCGGAACGGGCATACCACCCGCCATCTCCGGACAGATCGTCACCAGCCTGCCCTCGCTTCGCCAGCGCTCTATTGCAGGGTGAGATAGAGGTTTGCCCCTGCCATCGTAGCGGACGGGCTGGCCGAGGAGGCAGGCGCTGATGAGGATTTTGGGAGGCGTGTGGGTCAATGGGGAGTCATCCTGCGGGAGTGGAGGCTGCGGCTTACCCCCCTCTGCCCTGCCGGGCATCTCCCCCTCAAGGGGGGAGATCGGCAAGAGGCATGCTCCTCGCTCTTCCCGAAACGTTCAATGTGGCTGGGAGGTTGCCACGGGTCGTTCTCCCCCCTTGAGGGGGAGATGTCCGGCAGGACAGAGGGGGTGAACCAAGCACGCTGACATACCTGGCTACCTCGAACCCATCACCCCGTAATCTTCGAGAAATCCGCAACCGTTCCGGTCGCCTCGCGGATGGCCTTCAGCAGCGCCAGACGGTTGGCGCGGATGGCCGCATCCTCGTCATTGACGAGCACATCCTCGAAGAACTTGTCGACAGGGACGCGCAGCGTCGAAAGCGCCTGCATGGCCGAGCGGAAATCCTCACCTTCGACGGCCTTCGCGGCATCGGCAGAGGCAGTCTTGATCGCCGCATAAAGCGCCTTTTCGGCGTCGAGCTTCAGCAGCTCTTCAGAGACGCCATCGGCAACCACGGTGCCCTTCTTTTCCTCGGCAGCCAGAAGCTGGGTGGCGCGCTTGGCGCCCGCCAGAAGGTTTCGGCCTTCCTCACCCGTGATGAAGGCGGTGAGCGCCTCGACACGGCGGGCGATCATCAGGAGATCATCGGATTCGGGCGTCAGAACCGCGTCGATCAGATCGTAACGCGCGCCGAGATCGCGGAGATAGACTTTCAGGCGGTCATGGAAGAAGGACAGAAGGTCTGTAACTATCTCACCTGACGCTGCAATGACCGTCCTATTGCCGGAACGTGCAGGGGTTTCGAACGCAACTCGTCCCTCGGCGATCGCAGGTTCTAGAAGGTCGCGTTTAAACTGATTCTTAGAATAGAATTCAGAAAGGGCCTCAAGATCTTTGGCATAAGTTGCAGTAAAGGATCCGCCTGCCTCACCTTTGAGGACATAGCCCCGCCCGCTATCTGCTATCTGGGCAGCGAGAAGATTTACTGCCAAGGAAATAAGTGCGCCAAAATTTATCTGCACATTCCGCTCGAGCAGAATGCGAACAACACCCAATGCAGCGCGACGCAGCGCAAACGGGTCCTTGGAGCCGGTCGGCTTCTCATCGATTGCCCAAAACCCGACTAGCGTATCAAGCTTGTCTGCCAGAGCCACTGTTAGCGAAACCTTGTCACGCGGAACGGCATCAGTCGGACCTTGTGGCTTCCAATGTTCTTCTATCGCAGCCGCGACGCTTTCATTCTCTTCCTGCAGCGCCGCATATTTGCGGCCCATCAGGCCCTGAAGCTCGGGGAATTCACCGACGGCTTCGGTGCGCAGGTCGGCTTTCGCCAGTACCACGGCGCGGTCCACCAGATCGGCATCGGCGCCGACAACCGGGGCCAGCGCCTTCGCCAGTTCGCGGATGCGGGCGACGCGCTCACCCTGCGTGCCGAGTTTGGCATGGAAGGTGACGTTCAGCGCATCGAGCTTCGCCATGCGCTGATCGAGCGGCTTCTTGAGATCGAGGCCGAATTTCGCAGCCGAATCTTTCAGCGTTTCCAGATCGGGCAGGTCGCCCTGGTCGCGGTTCCAGAAATGGCGGGCGTCCGACAGGCGGGCGCGCACGACTTTGCCATTGCCGTGGATGATTTCCTTGCCGCCATCGCTTGCCTCGATATTCGAGATCAGGATGAAGCGGTTGGAAAGGCCTTCTTCCGCACCCTGATTGCGGGTGACGAAACACTTCTGGTTGGTCTTGATGGTGAGGCGGATGATTTCCGCAGGGATCTGCAGGTAGTCTTCCTCGAAGGTGCCCATCAGCACCTGCGGCCATTCGACGAGGCCGGAGACTTCTTCCAGCAGGCCTTCGTCTTCCACCAGATCGAGGCCGTTGGCGAAAGCCAGATCCTTGGCGTCGTGCAGGATGATATCCTTGCGGCGCTCTGCATCGAGAATGACCTTCGCCTTCTCGAGGCTCGAAACATAATCCTCGAAACGGCGCACGGTGATCGGGCCGGGCGCATGGAAACGATGGCCATAGGTGACGTTGCCGGCGACGATGCCGTCGATGGCGAAAGGAATGACCTGGGTTTCGTCATGTTCGGGGCCGAACAGGCAGACGATGGATTGCAGCGGCCGCACCCAACGCAGGCTTTCCGAGCCCTTGCCTTCGATGCCGGCATAGCTGGAACCCTTCGGCATGGAGGCCGGGCCGGAGCGCATGGATTTCGGCCAGGGGAAGGAGCGGATGATGCCGGGCATCACCTCGGCGATGATCTCTTCCGCCGGGCGGCCGGGCTTGTTGATGATGGCGATGTAGAAATCGCCCTTCTTCGGATCGGAAACGACCTGAGCCTCGGAAATATCGTTGAGGCCGGCGCCGCGCAAAAAGCCTTCGATGGCCTTTTCATTGGCGTCGGTGCGCGGGCCTTTCTTTTCCTCGCGCACATCGGCGGAGCGGGCGTTGAGGCCGCGAATATCCAGCGTCAGGCGGCGCGGCGTCCAATATTCGCGCGCGCCCTCATAGGTCAGCCCTCTCTCCACAAGCGCATCGGTGACGAGTTTCTTCAGATCGCCCGCCGCCTTGCGCTGCATGCGGGCGGGGATTTCCTCGGAGCGGAGTTCAAGCAGAAGATCGGGCATGGGATCAGGACTTTATCTGTTGTCGGACGATTGCGGTCGGCTTAGCAAGCAACGCGGCAAAAGTCACCAAGGCATTCGGTTAAATTACCGCCGGCAGGCTTCACCAGCCGCCGCCGCCACCGCCGCCACCACCGGAGCCGGAAAAACCGCCGCCGCCGCCACCGCCCGAAAAGCTGGAGTTGGACGAACTGACGGGTTGGGGGATGGTGGAGGCGATGGTGCTTGCCATGGAGGTGGAAAAGCCGCCGATCCTGTCGCCGAAGCTGCCGTAATTGCTGCCCAAATACCAACCGGGCGCATAACTTGCCACGGCGGCACCTGCGGCAGCTGTTGCGAGCCAGGTCTCGAAGGTGCGGCTCCACGGTTTTTCAACGCCGAGCGCCACGGCATAGGGCAACAGCGTCTCGAAATGCTGCGGCGACATGGCGGGAGCGGTCGCCATGTTCATCCGGTCTTTTTCCGCCAGCGTCAGATAGGTTCTAAGCCCTTCGATGCCGTCCATCAGCTTGCGGCCGAGCGGTGTGGGCGCCCCCATCAGAAACAGGAAAAGCGCATTGGTGAGCACGATGCCACCGATAGCCGCCAGCGCCAGCGACTTCGTGTCATGCGTCACATCCAGCAATATTTGCGTGGCGATGCCGCCTATCGCGGAAAAAGCCACGAAACCGGCAAAGGCCAGCATGACGATACCGCCGATGCGTTTCCTCAGAGATGCGCCGCGCGAGAACTGCCGGCCGATGCCGATCGACAGAATGCTGAAGAAGAAGGCGAAAAAGCCGAAGACCAGCACGGCGGCAATGGCAAACTCATCCAGATCGCCGAAGACCAGTGTTGCAACGATGAGAGCGATGCTGAAGAAGATGCCGAAGAAAATATAACCGGAATTGCTGTGGTAATATTTGCCGCTATGCTCTTTTTCAATCGCCGCGCGGAACTGCTTGCCGACCTTTTCGACCTCCGCACCATGGGCCTTGTCGATGGTGAGCGTCTCGCCCGGACCGCCGATGGAGGAAAGCAGCGTCTTCTGCCCAGTCGGCAGATCGGCGGCGGCTGCCTTTTCCGTGCGGCGGATGACGATGGAATTCTTCAGATCTTCCAGAACGACATAGCCTTTGACCGCCAGATCAAGGGCGGAGGCAGAGAGTGCCGTCCAGCCAGCGCCGGAAAAACCCCTGTTGTCGACATAATTGACGAGAGCCGGAGAAAGGCCCTCCGGCGCATCCCAGCGCGGCACGACCACCCCCTTCGCCGGATCGCGGCCAACGGCGAACCATGCCCGCAGGTAATAAAACAGCACAGCCAGAAGCCCGCCGCCCGAAAGCAGGATGGCGAGATTATCCCGCAGCCACCAGCCCGCCTCCTGCGAGGTATCGGGGGCGGCAATCGCACCCTTGGGCAGCTTGACTGCAACCGTCATGCCCTCGCCCACCGTAAACGGGCGGGTGGAGGCGAAGAACACCTCGTTACCTTCGTTCAGAATGCGCGCATCCTTGCCCTTCGCGCCAAGCGGGCCGGTGAAGACGGCGGTATCGGTGGCCTTGACGCCCTGCGGCAGAGTGATGGTCGCGGAAATCTCGCCCATCGGGAATTGCCAGCCATTACCGGTGACGTTCCAGGTCAGCTCGTCATAATCGCTGAAATAACGGATTTGCCGGGCGGTGGTGTAGGTGATCTGGAAGACATGTTCGCCGGTCGGCAGAAAACGGTCGGCGCTGCCGGTATAGATGCGGATGCCGCCATCGATATTTTCGGTGCGCCAGCTTTCCGGCGTGCCATCGCGCTCGACCGAAACGACGTTGAAATCCACCTTCGTGCGGCGGTTATTCGCGTCCAGCGCATAAAGCGGAAAATCGCGGAAGATGCCGCGCTTGATGTTCTGGCCTTCGGCGCGGGCGGTGATGGTTTCCGTCACCGCCAGCTTGCCATCCGCCGCCACCTCGACGACGGAATGGTAGGAGCGGATGAATTCCTCCGCTAGGGCCGGAAAGGCGACGCCCACGAAGACGAACAGCGCGAGAAGTCTTGCGGCGATGGTCTTCACGGGGCAATCCTTCCTCATTGGCTTCAGTGCTGCGGCTCGGCAGCGCTTTCCTTTTCCGTGTAATCGACGCCGAGCGAGGCGAGCGCCTTCCAGTAACCGGGATAGGTCTTGGCCACGCAGGCCGGGTTCTGGATGGCGATGCCGCCGATCTTCAGCGCCGCCAGCGCAAAGCTCATGGCGATGCGATGATCGGCGAAGGTGTCGATGGAAGCATCGACCGTCTGGCCTGCAAGTGCGGGATCGGCATGAACGATCAGGTCGTCGCCTTCTTCATGTGCCAGACCATCGCGGATTTCGTTGAGGCCGAGCGAAACGGCACGGATGCGATCGCACTCCTTGACGCGCAGGTTGGCGATGCCGACGAAGCGCACCGGCGTTTCGTTGAAGGCCGCGAGAACCGCGATGGTGGGAATGGCGTCCTGCATCTGCGAACCGTCGATTTCGGCGGGCAGATGCGGGAACTTGGCCATGACGTCGTAGGCCTTGGCATCCGGCTGGGTGAACTTGTCGGCGGGCGTGCCGATATCGATCGCACCACCGGTCAGAAGTTCCGCGCCCCAGAGATAGGTGGCGGCGGAGGCATCCGGCTCGATGTGGAAATCCGTCGCGGTATAGCCGGTCGGATGCACGCGCCAGATGGCGTTGCTGACCCGCTCAATCTTGGCACCGAAGGCTTCCATGGCTGATGTGGTGAGGTCGATATAGCCTTTCGCGCCGATTTCCTCGCCCTTGAGGATGATATCGACAGGCTTGTCGCCGCAGGCGGCGGCCATCAGAAGTGCCGACACATATTGGCTGGACAGGTTGGCATCGATGGTGACGCTGCCCTTCGGGAAACCCGTGCCCTTGCCGCAGACCGTGACGGGCGGGCAACCGGTCGGCGCTTCCGCTTCGACGCCGAGCGAACGCAGCGCCTCCACCAGCGGCATGATCGGGCGTTTGCGCATATGCTCGTCGCCATCGATGATGACGGCGCCATCCACAAGTGCGGCAGCGGCAGTGAGGAAGCGCGTGGCGGTGCCGGCATTGCCGAGGAAAAGCGGCTTTTCCGGCTGTTGCAAAACGCCCGTGCCTTCCACCACGAAGGTCGTGGCATCAGGCTCGGTGACCTTGACACCCATCTCGCGCAGGGCTTCGGCCATATAAAGCGTGTCATCGCTTTTCAGTGCGCCGGTCAAACGGCTTTTGCCCTTGGCAAGACCAGCCAAGAGAAGCGCACGGTTGGTGATGGATTTGGAGCCGGGCGGTTCGACCTTGCCGGAAAGCGGGTGGTCGGGCGGGGTGATGGTCAATTCGATCATGATTGTCGTCTTGTCAATGAATGCGGCGAAGAGCCGGATTATCGGAATTTGAGCGGGAGGTTTTAAGCCGCGGGGGCGGTACCCTTAGAACTTCACTGTCGGCACGGCGCGGTCAGCCGGATTGTCGATCTCGAAATAGGGCGCCTTGGCAAATCCGAACTGGCCTGCAACCAGATTGGACGGGAAGCTTTCCACCTTGACGTTGAGATCGCGGGCGGCGCCATTGTAATAACGGCGCGACATCTGGAGCTCGCCTTCGATGGTTTCAAGCGAACGCTGCAATTCCAGGAAGTTCGTATTGGCCTTGAGATCGGGATAGGCTTCGGCGAGCGCGAAGAGTTTGCCGAGCGCCTGCGACAGCAGCCCTTCCGCCTGGGCGCGGCCTTCGACATCCCCTGCCGGCACGGCCTGCGCCCGGTTGCGCATGGCGATCACCTCCTCGAAGGTGCTCTTTTCATGTGCCGCGTAACCCTTCACGGTCTCGATGAGGTTGGGAATGAGATCGGCGCGGCGCTTCAGCTGCACGTCGATGCCCGACCACGCCTCTTCCTTCATCTGCCGCGCCTTGACCAGCCCGTTATAGATGAAGACGACATAAAGCGCGATTGCCGCGATGATTGCCAGCGTGATGAACATGAATTGCGATTCCCAGCTTCGATGCGCGCACGATAGCCGCTCATTCCCGCAAAGTCATGAGGCTTCGGTCATTCTCTGTGTTTTTGCCGGAAGAGAGACGCTGCGGGAAGCAAACACCCGTTATTTATAAAAGACGGTACAATATAATTTCAGACCGGATACCTTGCGTACAAAAAGAGTATAGGAGGCAAGCCTGTAGCCGCGCTCGGCCCAATATTCCTTGTTTCCTTCCAGATGATTCCAGCCGTCAATGACCCAGTCGAGCATTTTCGTATTACGCGTGTAGTGCATGCGAACGAGCGCGCTGCCCACATCGAGAGAGCGCTGGCCGCTATCCTTGCATTCCATGCGGGTGACGATCATTCCGAAAGAACGCAGTTTGTCGGCACGGGCAAAGGCATCCTTGCCGCTCATCCAGTCTGTCGTTTCCGCAGCCGCGCCATTGCCGAAAATGCATCCGAGTGTAAGCACAAATAAAAAACAGAAATTTCTAATATTATTCACTGTTAAACCCACTGCTATATTAAGGATACCAATCCACACAAAATAAAAGGCCGTCAAGAACGGCCTTCCATTTTCATTAAAAGTTCGGCTTGAACCCGCCTTCAAAAATCAGGCGGCCCTGTTCCAGTTCAGCCCGCCCGCATCCGTCAGCAGGAAGGCCTCGCCGCAGGCTTTCGCCAGCGTGCGCACGCGCAGGATATAGCTCTGGCGCTCCGTCACCGAGATCACGCCGCGCGCATCCAGAAGGTTGAACACATGGCTTGCCTTGATGCACTGGTCATAGGCCGGGAAAACGCATTTGTGCAGGCGCTGGTTGTCGTTGTCATCAGGTGCGCCGGCGGCGAGCAGCGCCTGGCATTCTTTTTCGGCGTCGATGAAATGGCGATGCAGCATGCCGGTATCGGCAAATTCGAAGTTGTGGCGGGAATATTCCTGCTCGGCCTGCAAAAAGACGTCGCCATAGGAAATCTTCTCTTCACCCTCGCGGCCGTTGAAGTTCAGGTCGTAGACATTGTCGACGCCCTGAACATACATGGCCAGACGCTCCAGACCATAGGTCAACTCGCCGGCAACCGGCGAGCATTCGATGCCGCAGACCTGCTGGAAGTAGGTGAATTGCGAGACTTCCATGCCGTCGCACCAGCATTCCCAGCCAAGACCCCAGGCGCCGAGCGTCGGGCTTTCCCAGTCGTCTTCAACGAAGCGTACGTCATGCAGCAACGGATCGAGACCGATCGCCTTCAGCGAACCGAGATAGAGTTCCTGCAGGTTCGACGGGTTGGGCTTCAGAATGACCTGGTACTGGTAATAGTGCTGCAAACGGTTGGGGTTTTCGCCGTAACGACCGTCGGAAGGACGACGCGACGGCTGCACATAGGCGGCCTTCCACGGCTTCGGCCCGAGTGCGCGCAGCGTCGTCGCCGGATGAAATGTACCCGCGCCCACTTCCATATCGTAAGGCTGCAACACCGCGCAGCCCTTGTCGGCCCAGTAATTGTGCAGCGTCAGGATCAGCGCCTGAAAGGAACGCTTCGGGTTCATATGGTCTGGAATATCGGTCATTGCAGTCATCGCGGCGTTAGGAGGACAAGTAAGCACTGACTTACTTCGGATGCGGACACGTGCCACGGCATGGCGTGGGGGTCAAGGTTTTATGCATAAAGCCGCCTCCGGCCCTCGGCTGATCAGCCCGCAGCTTCTGCGCGTGAACTTGCGACACCGCGATCGGCGAACTTTCTGAAAAGCCTGATGACGGGCTTTTCGAACAGAATATGCGCCGCAATAGACACAGCCAGTGCAACAACAACGATCACGATGCTCGCCGCAAAGCCCGGCGCAATGACCTTCAGGACTATCGAAATGACCAGACCATGCAGGAGATAAAGCGCATAGGAGGCGTCGCCGACAATTTCGAAAGGCTTCAGCCACGATTCCGGCCAGCCCCCGGCTCTTTCTATCCAGACACAACCCGCGACGAGCAGAAAGGCAGGCAAACCCCAGCTCACTATGCGCAAAAGGCCAAATTGCTCACCGATACCGGCCGCGAAAACAAAACCGACAAAAGACAGGGCCAGAGCGGCGATGCCACTGCGCATGCCCGCAAAGGCAATCCGGGACAGGATAAGCCCGGCGAGGAATTCCAGCAGCAGGGGCGATGCCCAAATCTGCATGAACGGCGATTGCCAGTCCGCCATTTGCCCCACGGCCACCATTGCCGACAGGATGACGACGGTTACGGCGATCGGCGCGCGCAATGCAAGACCCAACGCGAACACGAGATAGAAGAATATCTCCATATTCAGCGTCCAGCCCACCAGCACCAGCGGCGTCACCTGGCCCGCAGCGTTGACATAGGGGACAAAGAGCAGTGATTTCCAGAGATGTTCCATCGTGAAGGTGAAGGTGGAAAACACCCCAGCCAGTGCGCCAAGGCACATGACGAATGTGACGGCCCAGTAAAGCGGCACGATGCGGAAGAGACGATGGCGCAGGAACTTGCCGGGCGGCGACTTGTCAGCGACCAGCCCCATGACAAATCCCGATATGACGAAGAAAACATCCACTCCGGCTGCGCCGATCGTGAAAGGCGTGCCGGCAATGTGGAAAAACATGACGGCCAGCGCTGCGACTGCTCGCAAAAACTGAATGGAATGAACTTTCTGCAAAAAATACCCCGTCCAGCAACCTCGTGCGAGGCTTCAACCGGTTTTGGGCGAAGCGCTGCAGATCGATCTCAAATATCGTGGACCAGTAGTTGCATAAATCCTGCAAAAATACTTGCAGAAATTGGGGTATATCTGAACAAGCTGCTTTTTGGGTTAACCTGTGACTTAAGCCCCGATGCCCGCGCAACGCGTCGCTTCGCGCCCGCGGTTACGCATCATCCTCGCGCTTGACGCGATATTCGCCCGTCTCGGGGTCCTTGATCAGCGTGCCGATGGCGCCGGTTTCGCGTTCCTTTTCGCGCTGTTTCGATTTTGCAGACAGCTTTTGCGCATCGCGCACAAAGCGGCGGTAAAGGATGATGGATCCCACCACCAGAAGGATGATTGTAATCAGCTGCGCCATAAGGCTCTATTCCCGCGACATCAAAGACCGAAACGCGACCACAATGCCTTTTCTTCGGCAACCTCCGCAAGTCCCGAGACTGCCCCTGCAGCGAGCCTTTCGCCATTCAGCCCGAGTGCCGCATTCACGCCCGGCACTTTTTTGCCGAACAGGGTGCGCCCACCGCTGACGAGCTGGAGCTTGACCTTTTCGCCGTAACGGCGGCGCAACACCTCGCGCATATCGCCCAGCCCGTCGATCAGGCCGATATCGAGACCGCGCATGCCGGTCCAGAACAGACCGGAGAAGATCGTCTCATCGTCCACCAGTTTTGCGCCGCGGCGCATCTTCACCATATCGATGAAAACATTGTGGATTTCGACCTGAAGCGACTTCAGGTAGTCGATATCGCCTTCCTTTTCCGGCTGGAAGGGATCGAGGATGACCTTGTTTTCGCCGGCCGTGTAGACGCGACGCTCCACGCCGATCTTCCGCAGCATTTCGGGGAAACCGAAACCGCCGGAGACGACGCCGATCGAGCCGACGATGGAGGTGGGGTCGGCAATGATCTCATCACCGGCAAGCGCGATCATGTAGCCGCCGGAGGCCGCCACATCCTCAACGAAGATCAGGACTTTCTTTTCGTTTTCCTCGGCAAGCTGGCGGATGCGATTATAGATCATCCGCGCCTGCACCGGAGAGCCGCCGGGAGAGTTGAGCGAGATGGCGACGGCCGGCGCGTCCTTGATGGCGAAGGCCTTTTCAAGCAGCGGCGCATAGGAGGCTAGATTAAGCGCGGGGCGAAACTGGCTGCCGCCCGCCATGATCGCACCATGCATGCGCACGACAGGGATGACGAGTTCTTTTTTGCGAAAGCGTTTCGGCACCAGATACTTCAAAAAACCCACAACTCAATCCTCGCAGCATTTGCCTGTTCGTCAGGCATGTATGTATCGCCCGGGAAAACACAATGGTGCGGCCGGCGGAACGGCGATATTTATAAGCCGGGTTTGATTGCCTTTACATTGCGGCGATAGGCGATACGGCCATTGTTCAGGTCGTCCACGAAGGGGGTAAAGGCGTGGCTGTCAGTCGCATGCATGATGAGCGGGGCCCGAAAAGACAGCCTCGCCCGCGAGCCCTTTATGGCGGTAACCAGCATGCGCACCGCGTCCTCGCCGGGACGTGGATGAATGAGGGTAATCTCCATGCCGCCGAAGCGGCTGCCGCAGGCGGCAATGATGTCCGCCACCGATTGTGG
Organism: Agrobacterium sp. 22-210-1; assembly: GCF_053522525.1. Lineage (NCBI taxonomy): Bacteria > Pseudomonadati > Pseudomonadota > Alphaproteobacteria > Hyphomicrobiales > Rhizobiaceae > Agrobacterium > Agrobacterium sp. 22-210-1. The sequence continues at coordinate 2,070,190 of NZ_JBNWCI010000001.1, forward strand.
CCGTGCAATCAGCGACAGCTGACCGCCCGAAACCATGATCGCACCTGCGGTTCTGATCCAGTCCTCGAACAGGCCCTGCGTCATGGCGTGGGCTTCGGCCTTCAGGGCATCCGGCGTGCGGCGATCACCCGCATCATTATAGGGCGGGTTCATGATGACGTGATGGAAATAATCATCTGGCAAGCCCGCCTCGATACGCGCTTTCGCCCGCAGCGTCACGTCGGCCTCGCGCACGCTTAGCCGAGCGGAAAAGCCAGCATTTTCCGGCAATAGCAGGCTGCGGCGGGCAAAATCCGCCATTTCCGGCGAACGTTCGTAGAGCGTTACCTCGGCCGTCTCCAGCCGGGCGGCAACCGCAAAACCCGCCGCACCTGCGCCCGCACCGAGATCGGCAATCCGGCAGGGGCGGTCATCGGCCACCAGCGAGGCCAGAAGCATGGCGTCCATGCCGGCGCGGTGCCCCCTGCCCTTCGGCTGAAGGATGTGAAACCGGCCCCGGTGAAAGGCGTCAATCGTTTCGGAAATATCGTCGCCCACGTCGCCTTAAGCCTCTTCGCCCCGCAACTCGTCGCCCAGCCCGGCATCGACGAGGATGCGCCGCCCCTCATCGGCACGCTCCTCTTCCACAAGGAACCTTCGGGGCAAAAGGCCGAGCGAACCTTCCAGAATGCTCATCGCCTGATCGGCAACAAGGCAGTGGATGCCGGCGTCCTTCATCAGGCTTTCAGCGAAGGAGAGCAGCACGGCATCGTTGGTACGGATCAATTCACGCATGGATAAGCCCTAAATTCCCATCTTTTTGAATGGCTAGCGGCAATTCGCCCCTTGCCGCGCAAGGCGCCAGTTTTTATTGTCGAATTCAAATTCGAACAGGAGTCCTGTCCCTTGGGCGTCGTCATACCGCTTGAAGAAAGCAAAAACAAACTCGCATCCGTCAAGCCGCTTGTCGACCTGACCCGCCCCGACATGGAACGGGTGAACCAGCTTATCCTCTCCAAGGCCGGTTCCGATGTCCAGATGATACCCGAGGTGGCCAACCATCTGATCTCATCCGGCGGCAAGCGCCTGCGGCCGATGCTGACGCTCGCTTCGGCCTCGATGTTCGGTTACGAGGGCGACCACCACATCAAGCTCGCCACCAGCGTGGAATTCATGCACACCGCGACGCTTCTGCATGACGACGTGGTGGATGAAAGCGACCTGCGCCGCGGCAAATCCACCGCCCGCACCATCTGGGGCAACCAGGCGAGCGTTCTCGTCGGCGACTTCCTGCTCGGCCAGGCCTTCCGCATGATGGTGGATGTCGGCTCTCTCGATGCGCTCGACGTGCTGTCCACCGCCGCTTCTGTTATCGCCGAGGGCGAGGTGCTGCAGCTTTCGGTCGCCAAGAACATGGAAACCACCGAAGACGATTATCTGCAGGTGATTCGCGCCAAGACGGCGGCCCTGTTTGCGGCTGCGGCGGAAGTCGGCCCGATCGTTGCGAAGACCGACAAGGCGACCCGCAGCGCGCTGAAATCCTACGGCATGAATCTCGGCCTCGCCTTCCAGCTCGTCGACGACGTGCTGGATTACGGCGGCAAGTCCGCCGATCTCGGCAAGAATACCGGCGACGATTTCCGTGAGGGCAAGATTACGCTGCCGGTCATCCTTTCCTATCGTCGCGGCACGCAGGACGAGCGCGCCTTCTGGCGTAACGCCATTGAAAAGGGCGAAAGCAGCGACGAGAACCTCGAAAAGGCGCTGGGCCTGATTACCAAATATAATGGTCTTGGCGATACGATCGGCCGCGCCACACATTATGGCACCATTGCCCGCGATGCGCTGGCCCCGCTGCCGCAGAGCCCGTGGAAAAATGCGCTTCTGGAAGTGATCGACTTCTGCATCGAGCGTCTGAACTGAGGCTGAAGGCCCACGCGAACGGCGGATGGACAGGACCATCCGCCCGATGTTTCGGGCCGGATTTTTCGCAAGGCGCAATTGTGGCCGGGCCATAATTTCTTGCGGGGTTGCTTCAAAAAAGCCATTCTATCGTGACCAAACAATGGAAACTGATTTTTCCGTGCATTCGCACAAAGGCAAAGGTTCCCTCATGCGGCGTAAACCAGCACTTCGTCTTCTCTGCAGCGCGGCTCTTGCCGCCGCTCTCACGATTGGTGCGGGTGCAAGCCCCGGCTTTGCTGAGACAAAGGCGAAAACGGAAGACAAGGCCGTCACCTTCGATCCCGGCAAGGTAAACACCTTCTCCGGCGCTTTCCTTGCCGGTCGGAATGCCGATGTCGACCAGGATTATCCGACGGCGATTTCGCTCTACAAGAAGGCGCTGGAATTCGATCCGGCCAATACGGAAATCCGCCAGCGGCTGATGATCGCCGAACTTCTGAGCGGCAATTTCGAGGCTGGCGCCAAGATCGCCGATTCGATGAAGGACGATACGTCCGTCGAACGGGTGACGACCATCGTGCGCGGCCTTGACGCCATCAAGGACAAGGAATTCACCAAGGCCGAGAAAATCCTGAAATATACCGGTCCGAACGATCTCGACCGCATGGTCAACACGCTTTTGACCGCTTGGGCGCGTGCCGGTTCCGGCAAGCCGAAGGAAGCGCTGGCGCTCGTCAACAACATGAAGGGCCCAGGCTGGATTTCGATCTTCCAGAAATACAATGCGGCCGCGATCGCCCTTGTCAGCGGTAATATCGATGCCGCCCGGAAAAGCCTCAACGAAGCGGTGACGGATCGCGAAGGCGGCGCAACGGCGTCCGATACCTATATGCGCGCGGTGATGGCGCTTGCACGCCTGGAGGCTTCCGCCGGCAACAGGCAGAAGGCGCTGGATGCGATTGCGGTCGGCGATACTTTCGCGCCCAATTATGCGCCGCTGAAAGCGCTGCGCGAAGCGATCGAAAAGGGTGAGAAGCCGGAACAGCAGATCACCAATGCCGTGGAAGGCGCCGCCAGCGTCATGTTCTCCATTGCCGGGGCCTTGAACCGCGAAGGCGCCGAGGAAATCGTTACGCTTTATCTGCAGACGTCACGCGCGCTCGATCAGAAAAGCCCCGATACGCTTATTCTTCTCGGCGGGCTTGCTGAAGCCATGAAGCAGCCTGAACGCGCCATCGTGTTTTACCGCGATGTGCCGAAGGATTCGCCGATGTATCGCATCTCCGAGCTGCAGCTCGGACTGACGCTCGCGCAGACCGGCAAGGTGGATGAGGCGCGCCAACACCTTAAATCCCTGCTCGAATCCGACCCGAAGGACGTCCGCTCCTACCTCGCTTATGGCAGCGTGCTTTCGGACGCCAAGGACTATCGCGCCATGGCCGAAAATTACGACAAGGCCATCGAGGTTATCGGCGCCGTGCCGCAGAAATCCGACTGGTCGGTGTTCTTCCAGCGCGGCATCGCCTATGAGCGGCTGAAGGAATGGGACAAGGCCGAACCGAATTTCAAGCGGGCGCTGGAGTTGAACCCGGAGCAGCCGCAGGTGCTGAACTATCTTGGTTATTCCTGGGTGGATAAGGGCATCAATCTCGACGAAGGCATGAAGATGATCAGCCGCGCCGTCGAGCTTCGCCCCAATGATGGTTACATCGTCGATTCGCTTGGCTGGGCGCATTATCGCCTCGGCGCTTTCGATGACGCCGTGACGGAGCTGGAGCGGGCAATCGAACTCAAGGCCGGCGACCCGACCATCAACGACCATCTGGGCGACGCCTATTGGCGCGTGGGCCGCAAGATCGAGGCCGTCTACCAGTGGAACCGTGCCATGATCGGCGACAGCGATGACGTGGACAAGGCGAAGGTGAAGGAAAAGATCGCCAACGGCTTGCCGCCGGTGGAAAAAGATGCCGAAAACACCGCCAAGAAGGATGCCGCGCCGCAGCCGCCGGCTCCTCCGGCACCGACCGCTCCTACCCCGGACAAGAAATCCTGACGCCGCATGCGTGTGCATGAGGTTTCCGGGGCCACCGAGACCATCGAGGCGGCCCCGGCAAAAATCAATCTGGCACTGCATGTGACCGGCCAGCGGGCGGATGGTTATCATCTGCTCGAAACGCTGGTGACATTCACCGAGGCCGGCGACGTGATCCGTATTCGCGATGCGGATGCCGATGCCTTCTCTATCTCCGGCCCTTTCGGCGATCTCCTGCGTACCGACGATGGCGGCGACAATCTCGTCACCCGCGCCCGGGACAGACTGCGTGATGCGCTTGCGGCCACGGGTCAGTCAGGCCCTCCGGTTGCCATTCACCTCGAGAAGAACCTTCCGGTCGCCTCCGGCATTGGCGGCGGTTCGGCGGATGCGGCGGCTACCTTTCGGGCGCTTCTGCGGCACTGGCAGGTTACGATAGAGCCGGAAAGACTGGCATCGCTTGCGCTCACACTCGGTGCGGATGTGCCGATGTGCCTTGAAAGCCGGTCCCTCATCGCACGCGGCATTGGCGAGGAGATCGAACCGGTCTCCGATCTGCCCTGCCTGTTTCTGGTGCTCGCCAATCCGCTGAACGCCGTCTCGACGCCGGATATATTCCGACGCCTGCAAAACAAGACCAATCCTCGCCTGCCGGCACGTGCGACAATTGGCTGGGTGGATTTTCTGGCGCAAAGCCGCAACGATCTGCAACCACCCGCGCAGACGTTGCTGCCGGAGATCGGCGAGATCATCGACATGCTGTCGCAGGAAGATGCCGCGCTTGTCCGCATGTCCGGTTCGGGTGCGACCTGCTTCGGGGTTTTCCATTCCTTCGATGCCGCCCGAAACGCGGAATCATCGCTTCGGAAAAAACGCCCCGGCTGGTATTTTCAGGCGACGCGGACCATTTGAGGACCATATAATTCGAGGATAAGGCCATGGCAGGCGAAAGACCCTTCATTCCCCTTGGCATTGCGGTTTTGACCGTGTCGGACAGCCGCACGCTGGAGAACGACAAATCCGGCGATACGCTCGTCGCTAGGCTGGAGGAGGCGGGACACCGTCTCGCCGCGCGCGCCATTGTACCGGATGACAGGGCCGCCATTTTCAACACCGTGCGTGACTGGACGCTGGCCCCGGGCGTGGATGTGGTCATCACCACCGGCGGCACCGGTTTTACTGGCCGCGACGTGACGCCCGACGCGCTGGAACCGCTGTTCGAAAAGCGCATGGACGGGTTTTCCGCCGTCTTCCATCGCATTTCCTATGACAAGATCGGCACTGCCACCATCCAGTCGCGGGCAACCGGCGGGGTCGCCAACGCCACCTTCATCTTCGTGCTGCCCGGCTCGCCGGGTGCGTGCAAGGATGCCTGGGACGGTATCCTCAAGGCCCAGCTGGATTATCGCCACCTGCCCTGCAATTTCGTGGAGATCATGCCAAGGCTGGATGAGCATTTGAAGCGTGGGAGTGGTGGGGTTTAGAGCATCCCCCGAGATTGGACCAAAGGTGCGTGGGGCTTTACCCCCCTCTGCCCTGCCGGGCATCTCCCCCTCAAGGGGGGAGATCAGCAGGAGGGGCTACCTCCACTTCATTCTCAGACTATGAGATGGGCGAAACCTACCCGCGTATCGATCTCCCCCTTGAGGGGAGATGCCCGGCAGGGCAGAGGGGGTAAGCCCCACGCACCTTTGGCCCATTATAAGTGGACAAGATCTAGAGCCTTTCCTCCTTCCCCGACGGGAAGAAGGAACAAGCGGCCACCTCGAAAACCTATCACGCCAGATATTTCTTGAAGAACTCCGTCGTCCGGCCCCAGGCGAGATCGGCGGCCGCCTTATCATATCGCGCCGAGGACGTATCATTGTTGAAGGCGTGGTTGACGCCGTCATAGACGAAGATTTCGAAGGTCTTGCCGTTGTCTTCCAACGCCTTCTTATAGGCATCGATGCCGGCATTGATGCGCTCATCGAGACCCGCATAGTGCAAGAGCAGCGGCGCCTTGATATCAGGCACATCGGCCGCCGGGGCTTGCTGACCGTAATAGGCGACGCCAGCATTCAGGCCGGCCGATTTGGTGGCGAAACGGTTGACCAGCCCACCACCCCAGCAGAAGCCGACCGCGCCGACCTTGCCGTTCGCACCCTGCCGGGCCGCGAGCCACACCCGGCCCGCTTCGGCATTGGCGACCGTTGCGTCCATGTCGAGGCCGCTGAACATTTCCCGCGCCTTGTCCTCATCGGCAGGCGTACCGCCCTGCGGGGAGAGGAAATCGACCGCAAGCGCCCTGAAACCGGCAAGCGCCACACGTCTTGCCACATCGCGGATATGGTCGTTCAGGCCACGGTTCTCGTGGATGACGATGACGGAGCCGATCGGTCCCGACACCGATTTCGGCGTGACGAGGTAACCTTTCATCTCGCCACCGGGAGCGGGATAGGTCACGTCTTCCGCCACGATCCCCGCATCGTCAGGCGCGACGATGGCCGCACGGGCGCTATTGGCCGAAAGAAGCGGCGCGATCGCCGCCGCAGCAGCGCCGGAACCGGCAAGTACTGTGAGTTTTTCCATGAATTTGCGGCGGTCGAGGCTGAGATGGGTATATTCATCGTAAGCGTCGATCATGGCCTGCGTAATCTTCGGCTTGTCCATCACCCTGTCCTCCTTGAGCGCGCGGATGCGGCAGGGAGGATAACGCAGATCGCCCCGCGGGGAACGGGGTGGGCGGAAGCGGCGCCACACTTTTGCGTGAGCGCCGCAACCCATGTCATTTGTCTCAGGCGGCGAGGTCGACGACGATACGGCCGTCGATCTTGCCCTCTTCCATGCGGTGGAAGATATCATTGATGTTTTCGAGCTTATCCCAGGAGAAGTGGGCCGCCACCTTGCCTTCACCGGCAAAGGTCAGCGCTTCCTCCAGATCCTGCCGCGTGCCGACGATGGAGCCGCGCACCGTGATGCGCTTCAGCACCGTGTCGAACACCGGAATGGAGATGAAGCCCGGCGGCAGGCCGACAAGCGCCATGGTGCCCTTGGAGCGCAGGAAGCCGTAGGCCTGCTCCATGGCCTTGGGCGACACTGCCGTCACCAGCGCGCCATGGACGCCGCCGGTCGCCTTCTGCACCTGCTCCACCGCGTCAGGCGCACGACCATTGACGACGACATCTGCACCGAGTTTTTTCGCAAGCGCCAGCTTGTCATCGAAAATATCGGCGGCAACCACATGCATGCCCATGGCCTTGGCGTATTGCACGGCCATGTGACCCAGGCCGCCAATGCCTGAAATGACCACCCATTCACCGGGCCTGACCTCGGTTTCCTTGAGGCCCTTATAGACGGTGACACCGGCGCAGAGCACCGGGGCCGCCGGGCCGAAGTCCAGATTGTCCGGCAGGCGGCCGACGAATTTCGGATCGGCAAGGCCATATTCGGCAAAGCTGCCATTGACGGAATAGCCGGAATTCTTCTGGCTCGGGCAAAGGGTTTCCCAGCCGGTGCGGCAGGGAATGCAGCATCCGCAGGCGGTATAGAGCCAGGGCGTGCCGGCGCGGTCGCCTTCCTTGATGCCGGTGACGCCAGCGCCGATTTTCGCGACATAACCCGCACCTTCATGGCCGGGAATGAAGGGTGGGTTGGGTTTGACCGGCCAATCGCCCGTTGCGGCGTGCAGGTCGGTGTGGCAAACGCCCGTCGCCTTGTAGTTGATGAGAATTTCACCGGGGCCGGGATCCGGTATCGCCACTTCCTCGATGGTCAGCGGTTTTCCAAACGCGCGGACGACGGCTGCCTTCATTGTTTTCGCCATGACATACTCCTCAATCTCTGCTCGCCTGAAATCCTCGACGGCAGGCAGAGATTAACGGGGATGGGACGTCATGGAATTGACCCATCGCAAATCGGGTGATTTTAAAGGCGCGATTGTCTCACTTATGAGGCAACCTGACGGTGCTGTTTCATTCCAGCGCCAACCAGATGGCGAGCCATGCCCACAGGCACACGATTAGGGCAAAGCCGATGCCGAACAGTGCCCCGCGGTGACGCAGCCGGTTAGTGGTAACGTGGACATAGGAATGGGCATAACGCGAGAGCACGAACAGCCAGGCGAGCACGATGGTGACGATGTTGTCCGCATCGGTGATGTAGAGCAGCAGGCAGGCGATATGAAACAGGACGGGAAGTTCGAACTGGTTGGCGATATTGCGGTTCACCAGATAGCTTTCCCGCGCTTCTTCACTCTTGTCGCGAAGGCGAATGGCTGATTCGCGATCCGTGAAGGTATATTTCTTGCGACGGTAGAGCAGCAGCCCGTAAAGCCAGAAAACGAGAAAGACATGGGCGATCATCGGCCAGAACATTGCGGTCGTCGGTGACATGTTTTCTCCCCCAATCATGAATACGCTTCCCGATCCGGCTGGAATCGGGAAGCGCCAAATACTCAGTCTATCTTCTTACGGATTCGGTTCGAAAGATCAAACCGCGCCGGGATAGTTCGGGCTTTCGCGGGTGATCGTCACGTCATGGGCGTGGCTTTCACGCAGGCCGGCGCTGGAGATGCGAACGAAGGTGGCGCGCTCCTGGAATTCCTTGATGTTGCTGCCGCCGACATAACCCATGGCAGCCTTCAGGCCGCCGGCCAGCTGGTGCAGGACGCCGGAGACCGGTCCCTTGTAGGGAACCTGACCTTCGATACCTTCCGGCACGAGCTTCAGCGTGTCACGCACTTCGGCCTGGAAATAACGGTCGGCGGAACCGCGCGCCATGGCGCCAACGGAACCCATGCCGCGATAGGCCTTGAAGGAACGGCCCTGATAGAGGAACACTTCACCCGGGCTTTCATCCGTGCCGGCCAAAAGCGAGCCGATCATGACGGCGGACGCGCCGGCAGCGATTGCCTTGGCCAGATCGCCCGAGAATTTGATGCCGCCATCGGCAATGACGGGGATGTCGGCCGCATTGGCCACTTCGACCGAGGCCATGATCGCGGCAAGCTGCGGAACGCCGACACCGGCGACGATGCGGGTGGTGCAGATGGAACCGGGGCCGATACCGACCTTGACGCCATCGGCGCCAGCATCGATCAGCGCCTTGGTGCCGTCAGCGGTGGCGACATTGCCGGCGATGATGCGAACCGAGTTCGACATCTTCTTGACCACGGAAACAGCATCCAGCACGCGCTGCGAATGGCCGTGTGCGGTATCAACGACCAGAAGGTCGACGCCGGCATCGATGAGGCGCTCGGCGCGCTCGATGGCGTCAGCACCGACGCTGATGGCGGCAGCGGCGCGAAGGCGGCCCTGCGCATCCTTGGTGGCGTTGGGGTTCAGCTGCGACTTCTCGATATCCTTGACGGTGATGAGGCCGACGCAATTGCCTTTTCCATCCACCACCAGCAGCTTTTCAATGCGGTGCTTGTGCAAGAGATGGCGGGCTTCCTGCTGGTCGACGCTGCTTTCCTTGACCGTGACCAGGTTTTCGCGGGTCATCAGTTCGTAGATCTTCTGCTGCGGATCGGAGGCAAAACGCACGTCGCGGTTCGTCAGGATGCCGACGAGCCGGCCGTTCTTGTGGCCACCGGCACCGCCGTTTTCAACCACCGGAATGCCGGAAATGCCGTGCGCCTTCATCAAGGCCTGTGCTTCGGCAAGCGTCGCATCCGGGCCGATTGTGACCGGGTTGACGACCATGCCGCTTTCGAACTTCTTCACCTGCCGCACTTCTTCGGCCTGCTCGATGGGGGTCAGGTTACGGTGGATGACGCCGATGCCGCCGGCCTGGGCCATGGCGATGGCAAGACGGCCTTCGGTGACCGTATCCATGGCGGAAGACAGGATCGGCAGGTTGAGATCGATATCGCGGGCGATGCGGGTGGCGATATTCGTCTGCCCCGGCATGACTTCGGAATGCCCGGGCTGCAGCAACACATCGTCAAATGTGAGAGCGTCCAAACCAGTGGGTGTTTGAATGATGCGTGCCATGACCAAATTCCTTCATACTGAAAATGCGTGGCCGTTCCGGAACGAAAAGTTCACCCCGGCGCCCTGCAAGGATTGCTTGGAAGTTGGCGAGGGCTGGTAACACGTTCATGACAGGAAGGGAATAGAAAAAACCCGGAATAACCTTCCGGGTTTCCTCTGTTGCTGCATTGCAGCAGATATTAGATATCGAACTGGTAGGATTTCGGCACGAAACGATAACCCGTATCCAGCTTTTCCGCATAACCGACGGAAGGGAAAGGCATGTGATAGCCGAGGAAGGGCAGACGGTCGGTGGCGATCATGTCATAGACCTTCTTGCGGGTGGCGGCGGCCGCTGCCTTGTCCATGTCGAACTTCACTTCCCAATCCGGCCTTTGCAGCGACAGGACGAAATGGTTGGCAGTATCCGCCGTCAGGATCAGCTGCCTGCCTTCCGATTCGACACGGAAAATCATGTGTCCCGGCGAATGGCCGAAAGCCGCGATGCCGGTGATGCCGGACACCACATTGTCGCCGTCACCGATGAAGGTTGCCTTTTCCGCCAGTGGCTTGACGTTGGCGATAACGCCCTTGTGCCCACCCTCGGCAGGAGTTCCGACCCGCTTCTCATCCGTCCAGAAATCATATTCCGCCTGACCGACCACGTAACGCGCCTTTGAAAAGGCTGGTGCACCCTTTTCCATCAGTCCGCCAATATGGTCGCCGTGCATGTGGGTCAGCACGACAACGGTCACATCCTCCGGCGTGTAACCGGCCGCCGCCATGCCTTCGATCAGGCGGCCGTTGCCGGCGCCACGGCCGGCCTCGCCGAAGCCGGTGTCGAACAGCACGAGGTCTGAGCCGGTATTGACGAGAACCGGCGAGAAGGAATTGACGAATTGGTCCTTCGGCAAAAAATTGTCTTCCAGCAGTTTACCGACCGTCTCCGCCGATTGGTCAGTGCCGAAGGTCTCGCCCGGATTGGGCGCGGCGCGCGCGCCGTCCTTCACGACAAGCACTTCGAAATTGCCGAGCTTGAAGCGGTTGGTTTCCGGCGGCATGGCGTGTTTGATCTCCATGGAGGTTTGTGGCTGGTTGGTCTGGGCCGTTGCGCTGCGCGCCATCAACAGCGGCGCGCCGAGGACGGTTGCGCCGGCCGCACCGATGAGGCCGCGTCTGCTCATGCTCAAGGATTGGGTCATCATCTTGTCTCCGATTTCGCCAACTGGCCGTTATCACCAACTGAACTCACCCAACGGACAATAGAGCGAGAAAGTTGCAAGAAAACCGGCCTCACGCAGGTTTGATCGGAACTTCCGAAATTGATAATTAACGTGTTGGCAAGCCGGCCTATCAGGCGTAGGAGGAACGGCGATATCCTTGTCGCAGCGGAAAGCCGCAGGCAGCCTCATGAACCGCATCATTCCCCTGATCCTGGCAGTCGCTCTCTTTATGGAGCAGATGGACTCCACCGTCATCGCCACCTCGCTTCCGGCGATTGCAGCAGACCTCAATGTCGGACCGATCACCCTGAAGCTCGCGCTGACCGCCTATATGGTGGCGCTGGCGATCTTCATTCCCATCAGCGGCTGGATGGCCGACAAATATGGCGCGAAGAAAATCTTCCGTTTCGCCATCGGCGTCTTTGTGGTCGGGTCGATCTGTTGCGCGGTCTCATCGTCGGTGTTTGAATTCGTGCTCTCGCGTTTCCTGCAGGGCATGGGCGGTGCGATGATGACGCCCGTTGGTCGCCTCGTTCTCCTGCGAACGACCAAGCGTAGTGAACTCGTTTCCGCCATGGCGTTGCTGACGATACCGGGACTTGTCGGGCCGCTCACCGGTCCGCCGATTGGCGGCTTCATCACCACCTATTTTTCATGGCACTGGATTTTCCTGATCAACGTGCCCATCGGTATCATCGGCATCTGGCTCTCGACCATCTTCCTGCCGGAAATCGAAACCACCAATCCCCCGCCGATGGATGGCAAGGGGTTCGTGCTCTCAGGCATCGCCGCTTCGGGCGTGGTATTCGGTGTGTCGGTGGTCAGTCTTCCGGCTCTGCCACCCGCCATCGGCATCGCCTCGACGATCATCGGTTTCATCTGCGGATTTCTTTACATGCGCCACGCCGCGCGCCATCCCGCCCCCATTCTGGATTTCCGGATTTTTCAGAATGCGACGTTCCGGGCGGCCTCCGTTGGCGGCACGATCTTCCGCATTTCAACGGGCGCCATTCCCTTCCTGATGCCGCTGATGTTGCAGATCGGCTTCGGGCTCAACCCGTTCCAGTCAGGCATGATCACCTTTGCCGGTGCGATTGGCGCGATCACCACAAAATTCATGGCCAAGCGGGTGTTTGCGGCAACCGGGTTCAAGTCAACGCTGATCGGGGCCGGCATCGTCGGCGCCTGCACGACACTCGCCAACAGCTTCTTCACGCCGGATACGCCTTACCCGCTGATCATGATCTTTCTGGTCACGGCCGGATTTGCCCGGTCGTTCTTCTTCACCGGATCAAACGCGCTCAGCTATTCCGATATCGAGGACAGTCAGGCCAGCCAGGCAACCTCGATGGCCTCGGTGCTGCAACAGATCAGCCTGGCACTTGGCGTGGCATTCGCCGCTTCCATTCTGGAAGTCAGCAGCATGATGTCGGGTACGCATCTTCAGCTTGCCGATTTCCACATCGCCTTCACCATCGTGGCGCTGGTTTCGCTATTCGCCGTCGTGCCGATTATCCGCATGGATGCACAGGCCGGGGCGGCCGTCTCCGGCCACCGCGGCAAGGTTTCGCAACCGGCGGAGTGACAAGGTTTCGCAACCGGCGTATTGATCAGTCTTCAGCCGCTTCTTCAGCGTCGGCATCGATAGCGGGCTCGTTCTTGCGGCCCTTGAAGTGCTTGGCAAGCAGGAACATCTCGACCGATTCCGAGCGTGACGACGCCGGCTTGATGTGCAGCACCTGCTTGAAGTTCTTCTTCAGCATGTCCAGCAGCGCCTTTTCGGTGCCGCCCTGGAAGGTCTTGGCCAGGAAATGGCCGCCTTCCGCCAACACCTGAACCGCAAAATCGGCTGCGACTTCGCATAGATGCATGGTGCGGATGTGGTCGGTCTTCTGGTGGCCCGTGGTTGGCGCCGCCATATCCGACAAGACAAGATCGGGCGTGCCGCCGACAGCTTCCATCAGCTGGTCCGGCGCGGTCGGGTCGAGGAAGTCGAGCTGCAGGATCTTCACGCCGGGGATCGGATCGATTTCAAGAAAATCGATGGCCGCAACGCGGATATCATCCTCGGTGGAATCCGTGACCTTGGAGGCGATCTGCGACCAGCTTCCGGGTGCGGCGCCAAGGTCGATGATGCGGGTCGCACCCTTCAGAATCTGATGCTTGTCGTTGATTTCCAATAGCTTGAAGGCGGCGCGGGCGCGATAGCCTTCCAGCTTGGCGCGCTGCACATAGGGGTCATTGATATGACGCTCCAGCCAACGGCGCGATGAGGCCTTGAGCTTGGTCTTCTTGACCTTCTGGCCGATCTTGCGGCCGGTACGATTGGTGCTTGTCGGCGCCTTGCTCATGTCAAACCTTCCGTTCTGTCCTGCCGTACCATCTGCATGCGCCTTATGCGGTTGCGCCGCCAAGCGCCGTCATCCGCCATCATATCCGTCAAAAGCCCTTCGCGCAGGCCACGATCGGCCACCCGCATGCGGCGTGACGGCCAGCGGCGGCGAATGGCCTCAAGAATGGCGCAACCCGCCAGAACCAGATCGGCCCTGTCAGGACCGATGCAGGCATTGGCGGCGCGGCCGGCGAAATCCCATGCCAGAAGCTTGTCCTGCATCGCGGTCACCTCGGCATCGGAAAGCCAGAGGCCATCCACCTTGCGGCGATCATAGCGCGGCAGATCGAGATGGACACCCGCAAGCGTCGTCACCGTGCCGGATGTTCCGATCAGATGGAAATCCTCGTGATGCAAATGCGGCGCCAGTGGCGGGCAATGGAAAGCATCCAGCAGCCCTTCAACTTCCCGCACCATGGCGGCAAAGACATCAGGCGTCACATCACGGCCGCCATGGCGTTCCGAGAGCGTGACGACGCCGACCGGAAGCGAGGTCCAGTGGGTGATGTGGTTGGCGAGCCGGTTCGACCGGTTTTCACCGACCTTGATGACCGCGATTTCCGACGATCCGCCGCCAATATCGAACAGCACAACGGAGCGTGCTTCACGCCCGACAAGCGAGGCGCAACCCGAGACCGCAAGCCGGGCTTCCGTCTCGCGGCTGATGATTTCGAGTCTCAAGCCGGTTTCGCGGGTGACGCGCGACAGAAACTCTTCACCATTGGTAGCCGCACGGCAGGCTTCGGTGGCGATCAGCCGCATGCGCCTTATCGGGCGACCGGAAAGTTTCGCCGAGCAGACCTTCAGGGCTTCGACGGCGCGATCCATCGCGTCGTCGGAAAGCCGGCCGGTGGACACCAGCCCCTCGCCCAGCCGGACGATGCGCGAAAAGGCGTCGACGACCCGGAACTGGCCGGGACGTGTCGGCTGCGCAATCAGCAGGCGGCAATTATTGGTGCCGAGATCGAGCGCCGCATACATATCCGCCGGCGTGTCCTGGCCATGCTCGTGATGGCGACCCGCCTGACGTGCGGAATCCGATTGCTGCCGGTGCGGATCCTGAGAAGCCCCGCTGGCGCGACCGTTCTGCTTGCCGACATGTCTTGGTGCCTGGGAGGGAACCAGCGGGCGCCCCTGCGGATCCCGTCCACGCGGATCGCGGTGAGCACGCTTGCGGTTGCGCGATTTGCGAACACCGCCAGCCGGTGCGGAGGATGGATTTGTCGCGTCCGCTGCAACTGGATCCTGCGCCTGTTCACCGGATGCAGACACACTCTGCTGGGTGGACGCGCCTTTGCCGCGAGAACGCCGCCGGCGCTTTCTCTTGCGTGGTTCGGCATCCGGCTCGAGAGCCGACACGTAGGGAGAACCGGCCGGAACATCCGCGGCAACATCATGCGACAGCACAGCGGCGTCACGGGGCTTCCCGTCACGCTTGTGTTTCTTGCCACGACGGGATCGCTTCGCTTTCCCTTTGTTCGCCACCGATGCCCCTTGGTCCGACGGCTTTGGGCCGTTTCCGGGGTCGATCACTGTCTTGTCCATTTCGCCGCGCACAAGCGAAGACGCTATGCTGCTGGCTTTCATAAGGTTTCGTTGGGCAGACAATACCAGCGCAAGAGATTTTAGCCAAATGGTTTTTCCCGTACCGAAAACGGCAAAGGTTCACATGCGATGAGAAAGGCAGGCGCGGACTGCCACAATCGCTGTGATCATTTTCGCGAATTTTTGAAAACCGGCATATCAGACAGGGAGAAAAATTACTCCCATCTCCCGGTAAGTCGTTGTGACATATAGACTTATCGGGAGAAGGGAATGGTACGGTTGAGTGGGGTCGAACCACCGACCTCAGGTGCCACAAACCTGCGCTCTAACCAACTGAGCTACAACCGCACATGAAACGCCGAAGCGGCGTCACGGGGGGTGACATAAAAGGTGTTTCCCCCATTTGCAAGTGCCTCTGTGAATTTTGCGAAAAAAGGCGTCGAAAGGCAAGCGCTTTCATTGCGCCCAGACGGATAAGGGGCGGAGCCGAGGCCTGTTCATGTTAACTCTATTTGGCGATTCATCCGCCGGATGGTGGACCCCGCCGGCCTGTGAAGTTATTTAAAATTCTGTTAACGTGGTGCCATAGCGGGTTTACCTTTCAGCTTCATGAGGAGGCTGAAAAGCCCTCGAGGTCCGGTAGTGCCAGAATAGGTTTCGACATGCCCGCCGTCCAGTATCCCTTTATCGATATAGCAGTGCATGAACGGGTGCGTGAAGGTTTCGGGCGCGGCGAGGCGATGGCTTTGTTTTCGCTCGACCTTCAGAGCGCCCTTTGGGCCAACGGCCGGGGTGCGGCTTTGTTCGGCACGCCGATGGTCTACGATTTTCTGGAACAGGGCCCGAAGCGGCAGGATGTGACCTTCCGGCAGCTGGCGGCAACGGCGGCACGGCTTTCCCAGGCGGGCGACAGCCTGCCGTTTACCATTCGCATCAATGCCGGGTTCCGCAGCATTGCCGTGACCGCCAAGGCGGAAATCATTGAAGCGGAACCGGGCCAGCCCGCAATACTGTTTTCCGCCCTTACCGATCAGGCCGCGCCTGACACGGGGGAATGCGCCCGGCGCATGATCGAAGGTTTTGACGACCCCGATATTCATATGGCGGTTCTGAACGGCGAAAACGAGATTATCGCTGCTTCGCCGCGCTTCTCGTCACTCGGTATTACGCCGCATACGGCAAGGACGCTGGTGCGCATGGCCGCAGGCCAGTCCGGCCATCTCGTCAAACGTCCCGTGCCGACCGGCAAGGGTTATCTGCCGGCGGCTACCGGCCAGATCACGGCGTCACCCGAACTCAACCTGATGTTCGTGGTCGAGACCGCGCTTGGTACGCTCGATCCCGTCAACGGTTTTGCCGAAGACAAGCCGCAGGAAGCCCCGGCTGCCGTTCAGCCAGTTTTGCCGGCCGCAGAGGCCGCACCTGTTGCCGCAGCCGCGGCATCCTTTGATTCCGTGCTTGATGCCGTTGCCGGTATCGAGGATGTGGAGGACGTGCCGGAACTGCCTGCCGATATCGAAGACGAGATTGTGGCGGAACAGGAACTGGACGCCGTTCCCCTGCCGGCAGAAGAACAGGCCGAGGCCCTGCTGGATATTCCCGTCGAAGATGCCGATGCCGCCGCGCAGGAGGCCATGACGGACGATATTGCCGATCTCTTCGAACTCGATGCGGATGATGAAGAGGCACCGGCAATCGAGCGTGCTGCCGGTCACGACCATGCTGAAGAGGCATTCGAAGAAGCTGAGAGCGCAGCAGCGGAAGAGATCACCGAAACCGTGACTGCTCAGGCCGCTGCGCAGGCGGAAGGGGATATCCCTGTGGAAACGGAAGCCGCAGAAGAAGCACCAGCTTTTGTGTTTAATGCCGGTGCACGCGCATCCCGTTTCGTCTGGAAAATCGATGCAGAGGGGCGCTTCAGCTCGATTTCGCATGAATTCGCAGAAGCGGTCGGCACAAAGGCGGCGGCTGTCGAAGGCATGGGCTTTGCCGATGTGGCCGCGCTTTTCAACCTCGATCCGGATGGCAAGATTCGCGAACTTCTTAGCCGTCGCGACACATGGTCGGGCAAGACGATCTATTGGCCGGTGGAAGGCACCTCACTGATGGTGCCTATCGACCTCGCCGCCCTGCCCACCTACACACGCTCGCGCGAATTCGACGGATTCCGTGGTTTCGGCATCGTGCGGCTTGCCGACGCCGCGCAAGATCCGCATGCCACCGGCCTGACCTTCCTGGAAGGTGAAGAGATTTTTCCGACCGAGGCTTCGCCGCAACCGGACACCGAGAATGAAAGCCACGAATTGCTGGCTTTTCTCGAAGAGGATGACGCCGCCGAAGACGATGCTGTTTCTGCCGGTGGCGATGAGACCCCGGTCGAATCTGACGGCACCACGGGCGAGATTTCAGACGAAGACCAGCATCACGATGACAGCCCGGCGGAATTCGAAGCGCCGACGCTGGCACCCGCTCCAGAAGCCGAGCCCTCCTATTCCGACAAGGTCGTTCATCTGGAAGAGCGCCGCTCACGCTCGAGAGAGGGTCTGACCGCAGGCGAACAGGCCGCCTTCCGGGAAATCGGCCGGACACTAGCGCCCATCGATGCCCTTGCGGACGAGAACCGCAAAGCGGACGAAGAGGCTTATTCCGCCGGGCCGGTTCCGCAGGATAGCCGCGAAGATATCGCCCCGGAAACGCCTGTGGACGAAACGCAGAACGCTCAAGAGGCTGCCAAGGCAACCGAAATGGCGGAAGAGGACGACCTTTTCGCCGATTATGTTCGCGGTGAGCGGCCGGCTGCCGCCCCAACGCCGACGACTGAAATCGATACCGGCGAGAAGGAAGACACCGCAACGGACCTGCAGCCGACGGCCGATATTGCCGCCGCGATGGTTAGCCCTCCCCCTCGCCCCGCCGGTATACTGACGGCCGAGACACTGGATCAGATGCCGGTGGCGCTTCTTGTCCATGCCGGCGACAGGCTGATCCACGCCAATCCGGATTTCCTGCGGCTGACGGGCTACACCTCGCTTGAGGAACTCCAGGATGTGGGCGGGCTGGAAGCGCTGCTGCAGCGGCAGGAGCTGGACGAGATGCCCGACAATGAGGGCGGCATGGTCGTGGTCAGCGCCGAAAACGACATCATTCCGGTCAAAGCGCGGCTGCAGTCCATCCGCTGGGAAGAAGCCAAGGCACTGATGCTGTCGCTGGTTCCGCTGGAAGAAAAGCAGACGCCGGTTGCAGCGGCGAACGAAAATACGGCAGCAACAGCGGGTGAAGAAGCCGGCAGTGTTTCCGTGCTGCAGGGCGAAGTCGAGGAACTGCATTCCATTCTGGAGACCGCCACCGACGGCGTGGTTTTACTGGGAGACAACGGCGAAATCCGCTCGCTCAACCGTTCCGCCAGCGCGCTGTTCAACTATGACAATGGCGAAATCGCCGGCAAGCCCTTCGTCACCCTGTTTGCGCATGAGAGCCAGCGCGCCGTGCTGGATTATCTCTCCGGCCTTGCCAATAATGGTGTGGCCAGCGTGCTGAATGATGGCCGTGAGGTGATCGGCCGCGAAGCATCCGGCGGGTTCCTGCCGCTGTTCATGACCATCGGGCGGCTTAAATCCTCGCATGGCTATTGCGCCGTCATCCGCGACATTACCCAATGGAAGCGCACGGAAGAAGAACTCCGCAACGCCAAGCGCGCGGCGGAAACCGCCAATGCCCACAAGACCGATTTCCTGGCCCGCGTCAGCCATGAAATACGCACACCGCTCAACGCCATTATCGGCTTTGCCGACATGATGGCGACCGAGCGATTCGGGCCGATCGGCCATCCGCGTTATGCGGAATATTCCAATGATATCGGCCGCTCCGGCCGGCACGTGCTCGATATCGTCAATGATCTGCTCGACATTTCCAAGATCGAGGCCGGGCAGATGGATGTGGATTTCATCGCCGTGCCGCTGAACGAGACGGTGGCCGAAGCGGTCTCGCTGGTGCAGCCGCAGGCCAACAATCAGCGTGTCATCATCCGCACCGCACTGTCGCAATCCGTGCCGCAGATCGTTGCCGACCTGCGCTCGATCAAGCAGATCGTGCTGAACATTCTGTCCAACGCCATCCGCTTCACGCCCTCCGGCGGCCAGATCGTGGTGTCTACGGCCTACGAGGCGAATGGCAGCGTCTCGCTGCGCATCCGCGACACCGGCATCGGCATGACGCGGGCGGAACTGGAACAGGCCATGAAGCCATTCCGGCAGGTGGCCTCATCCAGCAAGCGCGTGCGCGGCGACGGCACCGGGCTTGGCCTGCCACTGACGAAGGCGATGGTGGATGCCAACCGGGCAAATTTCTCCATCACCTCGACGCCGAATGAAGGCACGCTGGTGGAAATCACCTTTCCGTCGCAACGGGTTCTTGCCAACTGAGGTCATGCGGGCGTAGCAATGCGAAAGCCACCGGCGGAATGATCGCCGCTCGAGGCTTTCGCAAGACAGGCCCGCATGCCCATGACGGTTTCCCTTCCAGCCACAAAACGCGTTTCGATACTGCCTGTCGCGGCGATCATCGTCGCGGCCATTGCCGCCATGCCCATTCTGGCGATCTTCTGGCTGGCGCTGACCGGCAGTACGGAAGGATGGCAACATCTTCTCGCCAATGTCCTGCCGCGCGCGGGGTTTCGCACCTTCCTATTGCTAGGAATGACAGCCGCGACGACGGCCTTTTTCGGCATAGCCTGCGCATGGCTCGTCACGACATTCGAATTTCCGCTGCGGCGTCTGTTGTCTGCGGCACTCGTGCTGCCACTTGCCATTCCTTCCTATCTGGCTGCCTATGCCTTCGGCGAGTTCCTTGATTTCACCGGCCCGGTGCAGAGCGCAATTCGCGCCGCCTTCGATTATCACAGCATCCGCGATTACTGGTTTCCCGACATACGCTCGCTTGGCGGCGCGGTGATCGTCCTGAGTTCGGTGCTTTACCCCTATGTCTATCTGTCGGCCCGCGCCGCCTTTTCCATGCAGGGCCGGTTTGCGGCGGAAGCGGCCCGCACGCTTGGCGCAAAGCCGCTCAGCGTGTTCTTTTCCGTGCAATTGCCGATGGCACGGCCAGCGATTGCCATCGGGCTTTCGCTCGTCTTGATGGAGACGCTGAACGATATCGGTGCGGTTGAATATCTCGGTGTCCAGACGCTGACCTTCACCATTTACGAGACCTGGCTCAATCGCGGCAATCTCGCCAATGCGACGCAGATCGCCGCCGTCATCCTCATCATCGTCGGCGCGCTGATCGTCATCGAACGCAATGCCCGCGAAAAACAGCGCTTCGGCGCGCCGAAGGCGACAAGCATGGCGCAGCGTCACCGGCTGAAGGCGCTCACCGGCTGGCGGCGCTGGTGCGCGAGCCTGTTCTGCTTCGTTCCTGTCGCGAGCGGCTTTTTCATTCCCGTCATCGTGCTCGGCGGTTACGCCACCAGGAGGCTCGACGCACTGTTTGCGCCGAAGCTTCTGAAAGCGCTCGGACACAGTCTCGAAGTCTCGTTTTCCGCCGCCTTGGTGACGCTGATAGCCGCCTTCGTGTTTTCCTATGCCATCCGCACCGAGCGCTCGCGCACCTCGAAGGTGGCCGCCCGCTTCGGTTCCATGGGATATGGCGTGCCGGGAACCGTGCTCGCCATCGGGGTGCTCATTCCGCTGGCCAGTCTCGACAATGGCGTCGATGGCTTCATCCGCACGCATTTCGGCTTTTCCAGCGGGCTGCTGCTTTCCGGCACCGCCTTCGCCATCATCTATGCGCATAGCGTGCGCTTCATGACCATGGCGGAAGGCACGCTCGATGCCGGTTTCCAGAAGCTTTCGCCGCATATCGACATGGCCTCGCGCACGCTTGGGCGCAATCGTTTGCAGACGCTGTTCAAGGTGCTGTTGCCGAATATGCGGCCGGCGGCGCTGACTGCTTTTCTGCTGGTGCTGATCGAATCCATGAAGGAACTGCCGGCGACCATCCTGCTCAGGCCTTTCGGTTTCAACACGCTTGCCACGCTGGTCTATGAGGATGCATCCCGCTCCAGGGTGCAGGATGCCGCCGTTCCGGCGATCATCATCATCATCGCCGGGCTTATTCCCGTGCTTCTCGTCTCGAAATCCATGGATCATCCGGAAAACAGCTGAGCAGCGCCCGGTATCGCGGCAAAAAGAAAGGCGGCCTTTCGGCCGCCTGTATTAGTTGTGCTTTTTTTAACGAGAGAAAGGGGGACAACCTCGCCATATGGAAATTATCAATCCCGGCCGTCAGAATTTGACAACCCTGCGTTAGGTTTACTTTCCGCCAACTCCTATTAACAAGCGGTTAAAACCAAAATCGAGCAATTACCGACGATAATTCCTATTTTGAGACCGTAGAGTCCCAAAACTAAATTACAGGTTTCTAATTTTATTGCGATTTCAACAGTAACGTGAGGAAATCGAAGCAGAGCCGATAATCAGTTGCGGGCGGCGGCGTGCTCGTCCCGCATCCGCTGCAGTTCGGTGCGTTTGGACGTGATGGAGGTGACAATGACGCCGATCGTCACAAGACCGATGAGGATCGTGCAGATGGCATTGATTTCCGGCGTCACCCCAAGACGTACCTGCGAGTAAATCTTGATCGGCAGCGTGGTTGCGCCGGGGCCTGTGGCGAAGCTGGCGATCACCAGATCGTCGAGCGACAGCGTAAACGCCAGCATCCAGCCGGCGATGACGGCTGGGAAGATCAATGGCAGGGTGATGCGGAAGAAGGTCTTCACCGGTGGGCAGCCGAGATCAAGTGCGGCTTCCTCAAGGCTGCGGTCGAAGGTGAGCAGGCGCGACTGCACAACGATCGCCACATAACACATGGTGAAGGTGGTGTGAGCGATGACCACCGTCCAGAAACCACGATCCACCCCGACAGCCACGAACAGCAGCAGCAACGACAGGCCGGTAATAACCTCCGGCATGACGAGCGGCGCATAGATCATGCCGGAAAACAGCACGCGCCCCGGGAAGCGCGCAAAACGGGTGAGCGACAGGGCCGCCAGTGTTCCGAGGATGGTGCCGATGGTGGCGCTTAAGATACCGACACGCAGCGTCACCCAGGCGGCATCCATCAGCCCCTGGTTCGACCACATGGACCTGTACCATTGCAGCGAGAAGCCGCCCCAGACCGTCACCAGTTTGGAGGCATTGAAGGAATAAACGATCAGGATGATGATCGGGATATAAAGAAAGGCAAAACCGAGTGTGAGAACGGTGATGTCGAATTTTCCGCGCTTCATGGCCTCACCCCACCTTCTTCTGCTGGTTCTGGAAGATGGCAATCGGCACCACCAGCAACAACAGGAGCAGCACGGCCACGGCCGATGCCAAAGGCCAGTCGCGGTTGCCGAAGAATTCCGTCCAGAGCGTCTTGCCGATCATCAATGTCTGCGCGCCGCCGAGCAGATCGGGAATAACGAATTCGCCTGTTATCGGGATGAAGCAGATCATCGACCCGGCGACAACACCCGGCAGCGACAGCGGGAAAGTGATCTTCCAGAAGGCTTTCCATGGCGGGCAGCCAAGATCGGCCGCCGCTTCCAATAGCGTATTGTCGAGCTTTTCCAGCGCTGAATAAAGCGGCAGCACCATGAAAGGCAGATAGGAATAAACGATGCCGATGAAGATCGCCGTCTCGGTGCGGAAAATATTGACCTGTTGGTCGGGTCCGAGAAAACCGAGCCACTGAAACAGCACCGTCAGCAGGCCTTCCGGCTTCAGAATGCCGATCCAGGCGTAAACGCGGATCAGGAACGACGTCCAGAACGGCAGGATCACCAGCATCACCAGCGTCGGCCGCACCGATGACGGCGCGCGCGCCATGGCCAGCGCCATGGGATAACCGATCAGCAGAAGCAGGCAAGTGGAGATGAAGGCGATGCGCAACGACGACAGATAGGCGTCGATGTAGAGCGGGTCTTCCGTCAGGAACAGATAATTTTCGAAATCCAGCTGCGAGAAGAACGCGCCGAGCTTCGAAAAGCCTTCGAAGACCGGCGTGTAGGGCGGCATGGATATGGCCGTATCCGACAGCGAGATCTTGAAGATGATGAAAAACGGCGCTGCGAAAAACAACAGCAGCCAGAAATAGGGAACCGCAACGACCAGCCAGCGCCAGGGGCTTTGCCGGTTTTCGGGAGTGGTGACCGCCATGAAAGCCTCCCTCAGCGCGTCAGGACAAGACCTGAATCCGGTTTCCAGTTCAGCCACACCATATCGCCGAAGGTGATCGGGCGATCAACGAGACGTGACACATTCGCCTGCGCCGCGCGGAGGACACGGCCATCGGCGAGCTTGACGATGAAGACCGAGAAGTCACCGAGATAACCAATATCCCAGACCTCGCCATAGGCGGAATTGACGCTGCTGTCAGCCGGTTGGTCGAGCGAGATGCGGACCTTTTCCGGGCGGATGGCGTAAGCCACCTGACTGCCGGTCGCCGCAGCGCATTCCTGCTCCACCGCCACTTTCAGCCCGTCGCAATCGAGCGTCACCAGACCCGGCTTGCCGATATCGGAGGCATTGGCGACGACATTGGCGTCGAAAATATTGATGTCGCCAATGAAGTCAGCCACGTAGCGGCTGTTCGGCGCCTCGTAAATCTCGGCCGGCGTCGCCACCTGCACGACATTGCCCTTGTCCATGACGGCGATGCGATCCGACACCGTCATCGCCTCTTCCTGATCATGGGTGACGATCAGGAAGGTGAGGCCGAGATTGGTCTGGATGTCCATCAGCTCGAATTGGGTTTCCTCGCGCAACTTCTTGTCGAGCGCGCCGAGCGGTTCGTCGAGCAACAACACCTTCGGCCGCTTGGCAAGCGAACGGGCGAGCGCCACGCGCTGCCGCTGGCCGCCCGACAGCTGGCTCGGCTTGCGTTTGGCGAATTCCGTGAGTTTGACGAGCCGCAGCATTTCCTCGACGCGGGCGGCGATTTCCGCTTTCGGCAAGCCGTCCTGTTCGAGACCGAAGGCGATGTTCTTCTCCACCGACATATGCGGGAAAAGTGCATAGGACTGGAACATCATATTGGTCGGGCGCTTATAGGGCGGTACGCCGGAAATATCCTTGCCCTGCAGCAGGATGCGTCCATCCGTCGGCTCCTCGAAACCAGCCAGCATGCGCATCAGCGTGGTCTTGCCGCAGCCCGACGGACCGAGCAGCGAGAAGAACTCGCGTTCATAGATATCGAGCGTCAGATTGTTGACGGCGACGAAATCGCCGAAACGCTTGGTGACGTTTTCAAAGCGGATGAAGGGAACCGCATCGGGGTTGTCCCACGGGCTGAATTTGCGTTTGACCGGCCCCAGAGTTTTCGCCATTCACCCTACCCTCAAATCCCGTTGGTCTTTCGATCGATGCTTCGGGGCGGGCAGCGCCGGCAGGGTGACCTGCCGGCAAAGCTATCAGAGAAACAGGCCCGCCGGCCGTTCCTCAGCCAGCGGACGGAGATGTCAGCTGCCGGTCTTTATCTGCGTCCAGACGCGGTTCAGCACGCGCTGTTCCTTCGGTCCGTAAGGCGAGATGGTGAAGAGCTTCTTCATGGTCTCGGCATCGGGATAGACCGCAGGATTTTTCGAAACCGACTCATCCATCAGCGCCTGCGAGGCAAGGTTGCCGTTGGCGTATTGAACGTAGTTCGACGCCTTGGCGATAACTTCCGGCCGCATCAGATAATTGATGAAGGCATGTGCTTCCTCGACATTCTTGGCATCCGCCGGGATGGCAAGGTTGTCGAACCACATATACGTGCCTTCCTTCGGGATGACATAGTTCACTTCGACGCCGTTCTTGGCTTCCTCGGCGCGGCTTTTCGCCTGCAGGATATCGCCCGACCAGCCGATGGTGATGCAGCTGTCGCCATTCGCGAGTTCGTCGATATAGGCGGAGGAATTAAACGTCTTCACATAGGGGCGAATCTTCGAATAGACCTCGCCGCCCGCTTCCAGATCGGCGGTTTCCTTGCTGTCGGGGTTCTTGCCGAGATAATTCATCGCAATGGCGAAGGTTTCGTCCGAAGCATCGAGAATATTGACGCCGCAGGATTTCAGCTTTTCGGCATTTTCCGGCTTGAAGAGAATATCCCAGCTGTCGACCGGAACATCGCCGAGCGCCGCCTTCACCTTGGCGACGTTATAACCGATGCCTGTGGTGCCCCACATGTAGTTCACGGCATATTCGTTGCCGGGGTCGTATTTCGCCAGGCGCTCGGAGACTTCAGGCCACATGTTCTTCAGATTCGGCAACTTGGACTTGTCGAGCTTCTGGAACACCCCGGCATTGATCTGGCGGGCGAGGAAGGGGCCGGTCGGCACCACGACATCATAACCGGAGCTGCCGGCCAGAAGCTTGGTTTCCACAAGCTCGTTGCTGTCGAACACGTCGTAAACGACCTTGATGCCGGTTTCCTTGGTGAAATCGGCAAGCACTGATTCGTCAATATAATCCGACCAGTTATAGACGTGGACGACCTTTTCCTGGGCCATTGCCGAGCCTGCTGCAACGAGCGCGGTGGTGAGAGCCAAGGTCAGGCGGAGAGAACGGTTTTTCATGATGTCTCCTGTTAACGCATCCTCACGGTGGGAGCGTGATCCCCTTTTTTGGGAGAGACTAGAAAGGAAAACAAAAGGGAGCAAGCGGGAAATGTGCAGCACAGCATTTTCAACCGAATGTTTTCCGGCCACAAAAAAGCGAATGGAAACACCTACTGGAAGTCGAAAACACTGAGACCGGTGACCATTTCATCGAGGCCGAGCGGCCTTGTGAGCGGCGCTTCTGCCCGCGACAGACAGCCCTGCCTTTCGCACAGACGGCACGAGGGGCCGACAGCGACGGGCGCGGCACCCGATGCGGCGGGGCCATAGACGGTGTCTCCGGCCTGGGCGAGATCGCAGCCAAGAAGCACCGCCGTGCGCCTTACCCTTTCACCGAAGCCCGCCTGCGGACCTTCCAGCGTGCGCGAAACAGAGAGGAAAGCGTCACCGTCAGGCATTTCCACCGCTTCCACCAGCACCTGTCCCGGCTGGGCAAAAGCGGCATGGATATTGAGCCGCGGACAGAGGCCGCCGAAACGCGCCCTTGGAAAACCGCTGGCCCCTGCAAGGCGGAAACGGTTGCCGGCATTGTCGATCTCCATCAGGAAAAACGGGATCGCCGCGGCTGACGGCCGTTGCAGGCTGACGAGGCGGTTGGCTGCCTGTTCAAAAGAAACGTTGAAGCGCGACCGCAAAACCTCGAGATCGTATTTCGCCCGCTGGGCGGCGCTCAGGAACGCGCCATAGGGCATCATCAACGCATGGGCGGCATATCGCGCCAGTTCGAAACGGGCGATGCGCCGGGCTTCCTCGCCCTTCAGGCCAAGCGCTTCCAGTTCTGCACCGATCTCTTCGCGAAGGGCCAGAAGACAGGTCTCCATCGCCATTTCCCGCAGCTGATCCGGCTGCGACAGGCGCTCGGACAAAAACAGCCGCATGGAATGGCGGTCATAACGTCGCCGCAGATTGGGCATGGCATGCACTGGCAGGGTTCTGACGACGATGCCGTGGTTTTTCTGTAGCCATGCGCGCAGACCGGAGGCGAGATCATCGCCGGTCGACAATTGTTTATGGAGTTCTTCAGCCGCCGCATCGATGGAATGAAAATATGCCGGGCGGTTTTCAAAGACGTGCCGCACCTCGTCGATCGGCAGACGGGTGGAGGAAAGCGCCGTTTCATGCCCCTCGCGCGCCAGAAGATCGGAAAGATCCGAAAGGCGCTGCGCCTGCTCCCGATAGGCCCGGTAAAGCTTGAGGACACCGCTTGCCGCATTGGGCGCGGCATCGGCAACCTCGATCAACTCCTGCGGTGACGGCACCTCGCCCACCAGCAGCGGATCGGCGAAGACCTCGCGCAGCTGCCCGGCGGAACCGGCGCTTTCGCCCTGCAGATCATCCAGATCGACCTTATAGACCGAGGCAAGCTTCAAAAGCAGCTGCACTGTGAGCGGTCGCTGGTTGCGCTCGATGAGATTAAGATAGGACGGCGAAATCGCCAGCGCCTCGGCCATGGCCGTCTGCGTCAGCCCCAGACCATTGCGAATGCGGCGCACGCGCGGGCCTGCAAAAATCTTGTTTTCCGACACCGCCTCACCCCCTGTGCCTGCGACTCATACAAATCTGTTACAAATTCTTGGGGCGAAGGACTTTTACAAAATTTACAATTTTACATCTCCACCCTGTCACGCACACTACAGGATAACCTCTTTCAAGTCACTGTTTTTGTGTTTGTTCTGGCGCTCAAATCTCGAAAAATGTAAATGTAGTCACATCAAACGGCGCCATATGATGTTGAATTCGGCCCGTTACGGAAACCGCATTTATCATGGGAGAGAGAAGTATGACGGATTTTTACAAACTTGTTCCGGGTGCACCGCAGGGACGTTTCGACGGCATTGAGCGCACTTACACTGCCGCCGATGTCGAGCGGCTGCGCGGCTCCGTCGAAATCCGCCATTCGCTGGCCGAAATGGGCGCCAACCGGCTGTGGAAGCTGATCAACGAGGAAAATTTCGTCAATGCGCTCGGTGCGCTTTCCGGCAACCAGGCCATGCAGATGGTTCGTGCCGGGCTGAAGGCGATCTATCTTTCCGGCTGGCAGGTTGCTGCGGATGCCAATACGGCATCGGCCATGTATCCGGACCAGTCGCTTTATCCCGCCAATGCCGCACCGGAGCTTGCAAAGCGCATCAACCGCACCTTGCAGCGCGCCGACCAGATCGAGACGGCGGAGGGCAAGGGCCTTTCGGTCGACACCTGGTTCGCGCCGATCGTTGCCGATGCGGAGGCCGGTTTCGGCGGGCCGCTCAATGCCTTCGAGATCATGAAGGCCTTTATCGAGGCGGGTGCTGCGGGTGTTCATTATGAAGACCAGCTGGCATCGGAAAAGAAATGCGGCCATCTCGGCGGCAAGGTCCTGATCCCGACGGCGGCGCATATACGCAACCTGACGGCGGCGCGTCTCGCAGCTGATGTCATGGGTGTGCCGACGCTGGTCATCGCCCGCACGGATGCGGAGGCCGCCAAGCTCCTGACCTCGGATATCGACGAGCGCGACCAGCCCTTCGTGGATTACGATGCCGGCCGCACCGTCGAGGGCTTCTATCAGGTCAAGAACGGTCTCGAACCCTGCATTGCCCGCGCCGTGGCCTATGCGCCCTATTGCGACCTCATCTGGTGCGAGACATCAAAGCCGGATCTCGACCAGGCGCGCAGATTTGCCGAAGGCGTGCACAAGGTGCATCCCGGCAAGAAGCTCGCCTACAATTGCTCGCCGTCGTTCAACTGGAAAAAGAACCTCGACGACGCGACGATTGCCAAGTTCCAGCGCGAGCTGGGTGCGATGGGCTACAAGTTCCAGTTCATCACGCTTGCCGGTTTCCACCAGCTGAATTTCGGCATGTTCGAACTGGCGCGCGGCTACAGGGACCGGCAGATGGCGGCCTATTCCGAGCTTCAGGAAGCGGAATTCGCAGCCGAGGCCAATGGCTACACCGCCACCAAGCACCAGCGCGAAGTCGGCACCGGCTATTTCGACGCCGTGTCTCTGGCGATCTCGGGCGGCACTTCGTCCACGACAGCCATGAAGGAATCCACCGAGCACGACCAGTTCCGCCCGGCGGCCGAATAAATCGAAAAACTGCCCTTCCCGGTGACGGGAAGGGCTTGCAAACTTAGAGCGTAATCCGCTCTAAGTTTTTGTTCAAGCATCGGATTTTCCGAAAACCGCGTAACACTTTTCGGTCCGATGCTCCAATCAAGAACCCCAACCAATAATGAGAGGAGAAATGCCATGAATGCCCATAACCCCATCAAGACCCACGTAAAGGAACGCGCCGAGGAGCAGTCCTCCGCCATGACGCAGGATCAGCAGGCCGCCATCCGCATGCTGGCCAACGATCTGCACCGCCTCAACCAGGCTGTCATGAAAGCCGTTGAGGCCGGCGTTTCCGTCGAGCTGGTCCGCTCGGCCCGCCACCATGGCGGCGGCGGCAACTGGGGCGATCTACTGATCCCTGTTATCGTCGCGCAGGGCGCTGCGGCCTGAAACGGTTAGAGTTTTTCCGCATTTCCGGACGTAAAACCGCGACACACTTTTACTGGAAATGCTCTCTCACGCCGGACGGCTCTTGCGCCCGGCATATAAATCGGAATGTCCCTTGATCAGACGGGTCATCCGGTCCGCCACCGTCCGTATATCGCGGCGGTGGCGATCGTCATTGTTCATGACGATCCATTGATTGTGGCGAAGGGTTTCCATCTCGTCACCTTCCCGAGCAAGCCGGGCATCCGCATCGCCCACGAAGCATGGAAGCACGGCAACGCCTGCCCCCGCCAGCACAAGGTCGAGAAGCGCCGTCGGCCGGTTCACGGTTACCGCGATATCATTGCGGCGGTTCTCATGCGGCCAGCGCAGATAGGTTGAAATGGCGTTTTCCTCCGCCACCGCCAGCCAGCGGTCGGCAACCGATGCAGCAGCATTGCGCAACCTGTAGGGCGCATAGGCCACCTCCCCCGTCTTGATGGCGGCAAGGTTCTTTTCCTGCGGCTCGAAAGCGCGGATACCGATGTCGTTTTCGCGATGGGCAAGAGACGCCCTCTGTTCGGCGATGAAAAGATCGATGCGGAAATCATCGCGGTCGGTACAGATGGCGGAAAAATTCCCGGTCAGCAGCCAGGCGTTCCAGGTGCCGACGGCAATGCGTACAACCGAAGAGGCCGATGACGCCTTCTGCCATCCTTCAACATCCTTTGCCGCATTTTCCATCGCCTGAAGCCGGTCGAACAAAGCGCGGCCATCCGCCGTCAGCGCGTATCCCGTCTGGCTGCGCTGGAACAGGGCCTTGCCAATGCGCTCCTCCAGTTCGACCATGCGCCGCCCGACGGTTGCCGGGCTCAAACCCGTCAGCGCAGCGGCGCCCGTCAGGCCGCCGCTGCGTGACACATCGAGGAAAAGCTGATAGGAATCCCAGGTGACGTTTTTCATGGGTGAAAAACGTAGCGCATTTTCTTGCGCAGATAAATCAAAAAACGGCGTGCACTATGGCCCTCCGCATCACGAGGAGAGTGACATGCACGCGATTTTTGCAGCCCGGATCATCATCGAAAACCAGCAGCCGCGCACCCGGCGCGAGGCCATTCTGCAGGAAGAGAAATTTTATACCGATATGGCGCAGGCATCGCGCCCGTGGCGGCTTTTCAGCGCGCTCATTGGCTTGATAAAGGCGAAGAGCCGTCGATCAGTAAAAGAGAGCGATCAGGGTCGCGAGAGCACCGGCTGCGATAAGGCTCAGGCGAAAGGCCAGCCGCCGGCTCTCGTTGTCAGTGCGGGCGATGGCAATGGCGCGAGGGGTGCGATGTGCAGATCTGTTCATGCGCGGGTTCCTGACGAAAAACTCAACCGACCCATGCCCTGTTAAGAGCCTCCAGCAGGACATCATGTGCAGCGGGAGCGCAATGCGATCCGGCTTTGCTGGCATTCGGTCAGGATGACTCCGCGCCCGTTAACAAGGTGTTAAGACAGGCGGTTTCACGCAAATTCGCCTGCCGCCTGCCCTGAGGCCCAGGCCCACTGGAAGTTATAACCGCCGAGCCAGCCGGTGACATCCACGCATTCGCCGATGAAATAAAGCCCGGGCACGGATTTCGCCGCCATGCTGCGGGAATCGAGGCCCGTCGTATCCACACCGCCAAGCGTGACTTCCGCCGTGCGATAACCTTCCGAACCGGCGGGCTTGATCTGCCAGTCCTGCACCTCGCCCGCCAGCTTTGCCAAAGCCTTGTCGGACATATCGGCCAGATGGCCGGTGAGGCCGGATTGTTCGACGACGTGCTGGGCGAGCCGTTTCGGCAGGATTTCCGACAAAGCGGTCTGGGGCGACTGGCGGCCGTTCTTCTGTTTCGCCTGTTTCAGCAGCGCGGCAATATCGCGACCCGGTTCGAGCTTCAGGCGGATGGCGTCGCCTTCGCGCCAGTAGGAGGAGATTTGCAGGATGGAGGGACCGCTCAAACCGCGATGCGTGAAGAGCAGCGCCTCTTCAAACGAGGTCTTGCCGTGAGAAACCTCGGCTGGAACCGCGACACCGGCAAGCGGGCTCAGCTTTTCCAGCGCGGCAGGATCGAGCGTCAGTGGCACGAGTCCCGGGCGCGTCTCGATGAGCGGCAGGCCGAATTGCTCGGCGATCTGGTAGGCAAAACCGGTCGCGCCCATTTTCGGGATCGACTTAGCCCCTGTCGCCACGACAAGGCTTTCCGCCTCGATGACGCCACCCGACGTCGTCACGCGAAAACGCCCGCCATCGTGAGCGACCGCCGAGACTGACGTTTCGAGCCGCAGCTTCGCATTCACCGCCTGCATTTCGCCAAGCAGCATGCGGATGATGTCCTTGGCGCTGTCATCGCAAAAGAGCTGGCCGAGCGTTTTTTCATGCCAGCCGATGCGATGTTTTTCCACCAGAGCAATGAAATCGCGCGGCGTGTAGCGGGCGAGCGCGGATTTGGCGAAATGCGTGTTCGCGGAGAGATAGTTCTTCGGCCCTGCATGGATATTGGTGAAATTGCAGCGGCCGCCACCGGAAATGCGGATTTTCTCGCCCGGCGCCTTGGCATGGTCGAGAATGACAACGGAGCGGCCGCGCTGGCCGGCGCGGATAGCGCACATCATGCCGGCGGCGCCCGCCCCTAAAATCAGCACGTCACATTTCTCTGTCATCATTCCATCCGATCCGTTTCCTCTCCTCTTTTCGAAGTACTGGCGCTTGTCAATGGCGCTTTCCCCCTCGCCAATTGCCAAACTACGGTTATGATGGCGCCAGTCGAAACACAGACCCGGTGATACATGCCCCCGAAGAAAACCATGCTCCGCCCGAAGAAACAGGCAACCATGGCAAAGACACCTCCCCTCGACCTCTCCTCCACCCGTGGCGTTTCCTCCTGGCGCGAAGCCGCGCAATGGCTGCGGGCGCGCGGGATCGAGGACATAGAATGCATCACGCCCGATCTTGCCGGCGTTGCGCGCGGCAAGATGATGCCGACGGCAAAGTTCACGGGCGACACATCGCTTGCCCTGCCATCCGCGCTCTATCGCCATACAATATCAGGCGAATATCCTGACGAGACGGCGAATTTCCGCTATGAGCCACGCGACAGCGACCTGAAGCTGGTGCCTGATCTTTCCACCTTGTCCGTCGTGCCGTGGGAGAGCGACCCGACCGCGCAGGTGATCTGCGACGTCGTGGATGCCGAGGGCAATTTCGTTCCCTATACGCCGCGCAACGTTTTGAAGAACGTGCTTTCGCTCTACACCGAAAAGGGCTGGAAACCGGTCGTTGCGCCGGAAATCGAATTTTATCTCGTCGCCATGAATGACGATCCGGATTATCCGCTGCATCCGCCGAAAGGCCGTTCCGGCCGGTCGATCGTCGGCGGACAGAGCTATTCGATTGCCGGCATCAACGAGTTCGACGAGCTGATCGACGACATCTATCACTTCTCGGAAAAACAGGGCCTCGAGATCGACACGCTGATCCATGAGGAAGGCCCGGCGCAGCTGGAAATCAACCTGCGGCATGGCGACCCTATCCAGCTCGCCGACCAGGTGTTCCTGTTCAAGCGCACCATCCGCGAGGCGGCGCTGAAGCACGGCATCTACGCCACCTTCATGGCGAAGCCCATGCAGGGCCAGCCGGGTTCGGCCATGCATATCCACCAGTCGGTGGTAGAGATCGACAGCGGCCGCAATATTTTCTCGAACAAGGATGGCGGCCCCTCCAAGGAGTTCTTCTCCTTCGTGGGCGGCATGCAGCGTTATGTGCCCAATGCGCTGGTCATGCTGGCGCCCTATGTGAATTCCTATCGCCGCCTGACGCCTGATATGGCCTGCCCGGTCAACAATGCCTGGGGTTACGACAACCGCACGACCGCCTTCCGGGTGCCGATTTCCAGCCCGCAGGCGCGCCGCGTCGAAAACCGCCTGCCGAGTTCCGACGCCAATCCCTATCTCGCGCTTGCCGCTTCGCTCGGCTGCGGCTGGCTCGGCATCGTCAACAATATCGAGCCGACCGAACCGACCGCCGAGACGGCCAATGAAGGCTCCATCGACCTGCCGCGTGGCCTTCTGGAAGCCGTGGCGCTGCTGGAAGGTGAAGAGCAGTTCGACCGGGTTTTCGGCCATGAATTCGTCGGCCTTTATGCCGGCCTGAAACGTGGGGAATTCGAGACCTTCATGCAGGTCATCAGCCCCTGGGAGCGGGAATTCCTGCTTCTCAACGTGTGAGGAACCCCGAGCATGACATGGCAAAGCCCGATTGCGCCGGGGATTTCCTGGTATCAGGCAACCGTCGGTGAGCGGCCGGACTATCCCGCTCTCGATGGGTCGAGAGAAGTGGATGTCGCGATTATCGGCGGCGGTTATACCGGCCTTCAGGCTGCCTGTAACCTTGCCGAAAACGGCGTCTCGGTCGCCCTCATCGAAGCGCATCGTTTCGGCGATGGCGCTTCCGGCCGCAATGGCGGCCAGTTCGGCACCGGCCAGCGTTCGTTCCCCGACGAAATGGAAGATGAGATCGGCTTCGAGCAATCAAAGCTGCTGTTCGACATTGCCGAGGATGCCAAGAATTACGTGCGCAGCTTCGCCGTCAATCGCGGCATAGACATGGAGTACCTGCCGGGACAGCTTTATGTGGCGCACAAGGCGACCTACGAGGACGACTATCGCAAAAGCGTCGATGCGATGAACAGTCGCTACGGCTATCCGCATATTTCCTACATGGAACGCGGCGAAGCGCGTCAACGCGTCGGCTCCACCCATTATTTCGGCGGCACGCGCGACACCGGCACCGGCCATATCCATCCGCTGAAGCTTTTGGTCGGGCTGGCAAAGGCGGCGAAAGCTGCGGGTGCCAGCATTCACGAAATGACGCCTGCCAGATCCATTCGCCAGTCCGGCGGCAAGACAATCATAAACACGCCCTCCGGCAATCTGACGGCGACAAAGGTGCTGATCGCGACCAATGCCTATATCGGCAATCTGGAGCCGATAACGGCCGCCCATATCATGCCGATCCGCTCCTTTATCGGCGCGACGGCACCTCTCGATGCGTTTCCCGACATCATTCCAGGCCGGGAAGCCGTGGCGGATTCGCGTTTCGTGGTGCGCTATTTCCGCAAGACGGCCGACAACCGGCTGCTTTTCGGTGGACGTGAAGCCTATACGGCCGATACGCCGCGCGACATTTCCAGCCATATCCGCCGGCAGATAGCGGAAATCTATCCCGCACTGAAAAATATCGACATCACCCATTCCTGGGGCGGCTCCGTCGGCATCACCCTGCCGCGACAGGTGTTCGTGCGCGAAGTCATGCCTGATGTCACCTCCATCGGCGGTTATTCCGGTCATGGGGTGATGCTGTCGAATTATTGCGGCAAGCTCTATGCCGATCTCATACTCGGCAAAAAGGACATGCTGGAACCATTTGCGCGGCTGAAGGTGCCCGCATTCCCCGGCGGAACTTCAATGCGCGCGCCGCTGCTTTTCCTGGCGCTATCTTGGTACGCGTTGCGAGACAGGTTTTAGGATAATGTTTACAGCCAGTTACCGAAACAGAACGGGCGAACAAAGCCAAAATTCATAATTTCACATAACTGAGTCTGGCATTTTTAAATCGATTAGATTATTGATGCCCCAACCCTTGAAGATCGAGAGAATCGATATGAGCAGTCAGATCATTCCTGTTGAACCTTTTGATTGTGTCGTTTTTGGCGGCACGGGCGATCTTGCCGAGCGCAAGCTTCTGCCGGCCCTTTATCACCGGCAGGTCGAAGGCCAGTTCACGGAGCCGACCCGCATCATCGGCGCGTCGCGTTCGGTCATGACCCATGAGGAATATCGCAAATTCGCGCAGGACGCGCTGAAGGAGCACCTGAAGGCCGGCGAATATGACGACGCGCAGGTCACGCTCTTCCTCAACCGGCTTTTCTACGTGCCTGTTGATGCCAAGGGCAGCAATGGCTGGGACGTGCTGAAGAAGCTGCTCGATGAGGGCAAGGAGCGCATACGCGCCTTTTATCTGGCCGTCGCGCCGGGCATTTTCGGCGATATCGCCGACAAGATTCGTGAGCACAAGCTCATCACCCGCTCGACCCGCATCGTCGTTGAAAAGCCGATCGGCCGTGACCTCGCTTCCGCGCAGGAACTGAACGACACCATCGGCCACGTCTTCAAGGAAGAGCAGATCTTCCGTATCGACCACTATCTCGGCAAGGAGACGGTGCAGAACCTGATGGCGCTGCGTTTCGCCAACGCGCTTTACGAGCCGCTGTGGAATTCCGCCCATATCGACCACGTGCAGATCACGGTTGCCGAAGCGGTTGGCCTTGAAGGCCGCGCCGGTTATTACGACAAGGCCGGTGCGCTGCGCGACATGGTGCAGAACCATATCCTTCAGCTGCTTTGCCTCGTGGCCATGGAGCCACCCGCATCCATGAATGCGGAAGCCGTGCGTGACGAAAAACTCAAGGTTCTGCGCTCTCTGAAGCCGATCAACACCAGCAATGTCGAAAAGCAGACGGTTCGCGGCCAGTACCGCGCCGGCGCTTCCGCCGGCGGCCCGGTCAAGGGTTATCTGGAAGAGCTGGAAGGCGGCGTTTCCAACACCGAAACCTTCGTCGCCATCAAGGCTGAAATCGCCAACTGGCGCTGGGCTGGCGTTCCCTTCTACATCCGCACCGGCAAGCGCCTCGCGACCCGCGTTTCGGAAATCGTCGTCACCTTCAAGCAGATCCCGCATTCGATCTTCGACGATGCGGCCGGCAAGATCGAGGCCAACAAGCTGGTCATTCGCCTGCAGCCCGATGAAGGCGTCAAGCAGTCGCTGCTCATCAAGGACCCCGGCCCGGGCGGCATGCGCCTGCGTCAGGTGTCGCTGGACATGAGCTTTGCCGAAGCCTTCAACGTGCGCAGCCCCGATGCCTATGAGCGGCTTCTGATGGACACCATCCGCTCCAACCAGACGCTGTTCATGCGCCGCGACGAGGTCGAGGCCGCATGGGACTGGATCGACCCCATTCTCAAGAGCTGGGAAGATCTGGCGCAGGGCGTGCAGGGTTATACCGCCGGCACCTGGGGTCCGAGCGGCTCGATCGCGCTGATCGAGCGCGATGGCCGCACCTGGCACGATGGAGATTGAGGATGACGGAGATGAGTGAGACATTGCATGTCTTCGACAGCGCCGCCGACCTGGCCTCCACGCTGGCGACAGAAGTTGCCAGCCGCCTTTCGGCCGCAACGCAGGAGCGCGGCACGGCGAGCATCGCCGTTTCCGGCGGCTCGACGCCCAAGCTATTTTTCCAGGCGCTTTCCAAACACGATCTCGACTGGCCCAATATCAGCGTGACGCTGGTGGACGAACGCTTCGTGCCGCCGGAAAGCGACCGCTCGAACCATCGCCTGGTTGCCGAGAACCTGTTGCAGGACAAGGCGAAAGCGGCCTATTTCGTGCCGCTTTTCCAGTCGGCGGCCTCGCCGGAGGATGCGGCGACGCTCGCAACCGTCAAGACCGAAGCGATCTGCGATCCTTTCGATGTCGTCATTCTGGGCATGGGAACGGATGGCCATACGGCATCGTTCTTCCCCGGTGGCGACAATCTCTATGAGGCGCTGGACCTTGATGAGCCACGCGGCGTCTTGACCATGGCGGCGGAGAATGCGGGAGAGGAGCGGTTGACCTTCAATTTCTCCAGCCTGCATGACGCCGATTTTCTGGTGCTGCACATTGAAGGCGCAGCCAAGAAGGCGACGCTTGAAAAAGCCCAATCGGGTGAGGATGAGGACGAAATGCCTGTTCGCGCCGTGCTGAACCGGGCAGAAACGCCCGTGGATATATACTGGGCGCCGTAAGCCGAAAGTACCGCCGCACGCGCGGCCCGGCGACAAGCGCCCCGAAGACATGAAGACAGAAACACGACAACCGGCCGTTCACCTCCCGGAACGCCGGTTGCCGACCAACGAACAGGATGAACGCCCATGTCCGCCGATTCCCGCATTCAGGCCATCACCGCCCGCATCGTCGAACGTTCCAAGCCTTACCGCGAGACCTATCTCGAGCGGTTGCGGCTGCAGGTCTCAAAAGGCGTTCACCGTTCCGTGCTTTCCTGCGGCAACCTTGCGCACGGTTTTGCGGTCTGTTCCCCCGCCGACAAGGACATCCTTGCCGGCGACCGGGTTCCCAATCTCGGCATCATCACCGCCTATAACGACATGCTGTCGGCGCACCAGCCCTATGAGACCTTCCCGACGATCATCCGCGATGCGGCCAAGGAAGCGGGTGGCATCGCGCAGGTGGCGGGCGCCGTCCCCGCCATGTGTGACGGTGTGACGCAAGGCCAGCCGGGCATGGAGCTTTCGCTGTTTTCCCGCGATGCCATCGCCATGGCGGCCGGCATCGGCCTGTCGCACAACATGTTCGACGCCGCCGTCTATCTCGGCGTCTGCGACAAGATCGTACCCGGCCTCGTGATCGCGGCACTCGCCTTCGGTCACCTGCCCGCCGTCTTCGTTCCCGCCGGCCCGATGACGTCAGGCCTGCCGAATGACGAGAAGTCGCGCATCCGCCAGCTTTACGCCGAAGGCAAGGTTGGCCGCGAGGAGCTACTGGAGGCGGAATCGAAATCCTATCACGGCCCGGGCACCTGCACCTTCTACGGCACCGCCAATTCGAACCAGATGCTGATGGAGATCATGGGCTTCCATATGCCCGGTTCCTCCTTCATCAACCCCGGCACGCCGCTGCGCGATGCGTTGACGCGCGAGGCCGCCAAGCGCGCGCTGGCGATTACCGCGCAGGGTAATGAATTCACGCCGGCGGGCGAGATGATCGACGAGAGATCGGTCGTCAACGGCGTCGTCGGCCTGCATGCGACGGGTGGTTCCACCAACCACACCATGCATCTGATCGCCATGGCGCGCGCCGCCGGCATCATCCTCACCTGGCAGGATATTTCCGATCTTTCCGACATCGTGCCGCTATTGGCCCGCGTCTATCCCAACGGACTTGCGGATGTGAACCACTTCCACGCCGCCGGCGGCATGGGCTTCCTCATCAAGCAGCTTCTGAAACAGGGCTTCGTGCATGACGATGTCCGCACCGTCTTCGGACATGGCCTTGAGGCTTACACCGTGGATGCCAAGCTTGACGAGAAGGGTGCGGTCGTCCGCCAGCCTTCGCCCGAGCAGAGCCACGACCCGAAGGTGCTTTCCAGCATCGAGACCCCGTTCCAGCCGACCGGCGGTCTGAAGATGCTGACGGGCAATCTCGGCAAATCGGTCATCAAGATTTCCGCCGTCAAGCCGGAACGCCACATCATCGAAGCGCCGGCGATCGTCTTCAACGACCAGCAGGAGCTTCAGGATGCCTTCAAGGACGGCAAGCTCAACCGAGACTTCGTCGCCGTCGTGCGCTTCCAGGGACCGAAGGCCAACGGCATGCCGGAACTGCACCGCCTGACGCCGCCGCTCGGCGTGCT
Organism: Agrobacterium sp. 22-210-1; assembly: GCF_053522525.1. Taxonomy (NCBI): domain Bacteria; kingdom Pseudomonadati; phylum Pseudomonadota; class Alphaproteobacteria; order Hyphomicrobiales; family Rhizobiaceae; genus Agrobacterium; species Agrobacterium sp. 22-210-1. The sequence goes on from NZ_JBNWCI010000001.1 coordinate 2,108,819, forward strand.
GCAGGATCGCGGCTTCAAGGTGGCGCTGGTGACGGACGGGCGCATGTCTGGCGCATCCGGCAAGGTACCGGCCGCCATCCATGTCACGCCGGAAGCTTCCGACTGCGGCCCGATCTCGCTTATCCGCGATGGCGACATCATCCGTCTCGACGCCATTTCGGGAACGCTGGAAGTGCTGGTGTCCGCCGCCGAACTGGCCAAACGCGAACCGGCGCGCGCCGATCTGTCCGGTAATGAATGGGGCATGGGCCGCGAACTGTTCGCCCCCTTCCGCCGCAATGCCGGCCCGGCCGATCAGGGCGCCAGCGTTCTGTTCCATTGATTTTTGGAGGGCGAAGGCCGATGCGGTTTTCGCCTTTCAACCCTGCTTTGCGGTATCGTTTGACTGCGCTTTCCCGCCTCTGATAATCCGGCACAGAAACAGCTTTATTTCCCATTTCTTAAAAGTCACACTTGTCATGCGGCTGTGATGATCGCCCTATAGGGCCTTCTCGAGCAACCGTGGGACGACGGTGCAGTTTCGGATGATGGGGCCAGGACATGACGATTTTCTCAAGCAAACGCCGCGATGTGCTGAAGCTTATGGCTGGCACAGCCGTGCTGCCGCTGATTGCCTTGGCCACGCCAGCGACGGCGCAGGATGTCGCGCTGCGTGCAATCGTGATCTCCGACCTGCATTCGGCCTATGAGCGCATCGGCCAGCTTCTCGCGGCCATCGAAATGCGCATCGCTGCCGACAAGACGCCTCATATCATCCTGCTGAATGGCGACCTGTTCGAACTCGGTAACGCGGTGGCCACACGTTCGGCCGGCGAAATCGAGTGGACGTTCCTCGCTGCACTCGCCAAGCTCGCCCCCACCGTCATCAATATCGGCAATCATGAGCCCGATATCGACAATGATCTTGCCAATTTCGTCAGCCGCGCCCAGGCACTCGGCATCACCGTGCTGTCCAACATCAACGATAAGCGCAGTGGAAAGCCCTATGCGCCTGATCGTGCCGAGGTGAGCGTCGGTGGGCGGCAGGTCATCGTGGTGGGTCTCGCCACCAATGCGATCAATACCTATCCGAAGGCGACGCGCGGGATGCTCGACATTCCGCAGCCGGTCGAATGGGCCAAGGCCAATCTGTCTGGCATCGTTAAGTCGGGCGCTATCAACATCGTCTTGAGCCATGCCGGCGTCGTTGCCGACCGCGATATCCTGCCGCTGCTACCGGATGGCACGCTGCTGGTCGGCGGTCACGATCACCTGAACTTCGTGCATGAACAGGGCGCCACGCGTTATGTCCATACCGGCTCATGGTGCACATCCATGACGGTGGCAACGATCTCCGCCCCCGGCAAGGCGCCGGCCATCGAAACGATCGCCATTGATAGCGGCGCTCCCGCCTCCCCGGCCCTCAAGAGCCTGATCGAGCAGACGCTCGAAAAGCACCTGACGGCGGAAGAACGGGCGGTTGTCGGCAAATCCGCCAAGGCAATGACTGTCGATGAGGCCGGACGCCATGTGGCGCAGCTTATCGCTGCGAAAACCGGCGCGGATGTCGGTTTCATCGGCCATACGTCGCTCGGCGCCGGTCTGCCGCAGGGCGATATTCGCCGCTATGATTTCAACGCCTCGCTGCGTTTCGACGGCAAGCTGATGATGACGGAAGTGGATGGTGAGGTGCTTGCCCAGATCCTTGAACGTTGCAACCAGGACGGCGACATTCCGCTTGCTGCGCGCACCGGCGATTATCTCTACGCCATGCCGGAAAAACCGGAAACGAAACAACGTTACAAGCTGGTCTGCAACGACTGGTCGGCCACCAACCAGAAATCCTATTTCGGCCGCAGCGATCTTGCCTTCATGGAAGTGCCTGAAGTGAAGCTGAAGCAGACGGTTCTGGGCGGGCTTTCTTAAGCCCGCTTCCTCACCCTGGCAAAACGCCGAGACAAACATTGCGAGCTTGCGCCGCTAATCTTGCGGGAAAAGAATGGATTCGTAGTCCTGGGCGCCGTTCAGAATGTGTAGAATTTCCACGCGTGTCTCGGCAATACGATAAAAAACAAGATAGTTTTCATAAGGACGACGGCGGATACCAGTTTGCTCGTAACGGGGCACAAGCGGAAATGCGCGAGGCATTTCTGCCAATCTTAAACATTGATCAAGCAGTTCACTCACGAATGTTTCAGCCCGCCGTGGATTATCGGATGCGATGAAATCGCCGATACGTTCAAGGTCTGTTTTGGCTTCATCGGTCAGAACGACGATCACAAGCCGCGTTCTCTCGCCATTTTAGCATACTTGGCGCTCAGTTCCGATGCGACGTCCCCAATCGGTGTGACGCGGCCCGCATCGGCATCGGCGACGCCACGCGCAATGGCGGCATCCAGAGCGGCCAGTTTCTTTTCACGCTCTTCCACCAGCCGAACGCCTTCGCGCAGTACTTCGCTGCGGGAGTTATATCGCCCCGACCTCACAAGATCGGAAACATAGTTTTCAAGGTGATGACCGAGATTCGCACTGCTCGCCATGCTGATATCCTCTCTATCCTTTGCTTATACCATCCAGTGATAATAGTTAGCAATGACAGGAGAGGTCCGTGAGCAGCAGATCGGTCGATCCGGCCGTTCTGCCCATAGCTGGAAGGTTGCTCAGAAAGACCGGATATCGAGCTTCCGGTCCCTGTGCGCCGGGTGCGTGCTGAATACAAAAACGCGGTCCAGTTCTTTCTGCGTCAATATCCGCAGGAAACGGACGTGGATGGTGTTGTTGGCGTTGACGCGCAACATCACGCAGCCGATCTTGGTGATGCGGGCGTCGGGAATATCAAGATAGAACTGGTTTGGCAGGCTGTATTTGGTCAGCAGCGCCAGCACCGCTTCGGTCTGGGAGATGCGGATGACGTCGCAGCGCCGCGCCGCCATATGCATGACGGCCTTCTCGGTATATTCGATGCGCGCGGCATTCATGGTGTCTTCCATGCGAAACCGGCCTTCGCGGTCGTACATGAAGGATTCTTCTTTACTCAGGTAATTGTTCCTGATGACACCCGCACTGCTCTGCACGCCCGGACTCCCATGCTCTCTTAACAGATCGAGACTAGGCCATAGTCTTTAACAATTCATATCAGACTTGCCTCAAACGGACCGGAAGCGGGACATTTCCGTTGTTTTTCCACAGTGGCAAAAAGTCACGAAAAAACCCCGGAACGGCGAGGTTCCGGGGCGTGTTTTAAGGTACTGCCAGCAATTATGGACGATAGGTCTTGCCGTCAGCGTCGAAGAGATGGAGCTTTTCCTGCGGTGCTGCAAACCGCAGGGTTTCCCCCTTGGAGACGGAAAGGATGCCCGGTATCTTGACGATGATCGGCTCCTGCCCGTTCGGAGCCTCGAGATAGAGCAGCGTCACTTCGCCCAGAGCCTCGACAATCGAGACTTTGCCTTCGAAAAGATAGTCATCGCCGGTGACGATGCTCAGATCTTCCGGCCGGACACCGAAGCTTGCGGCCTTGCCTTGCTCGGTTGCGGGTGTAGGAACATTAACGGCAAGTGTCTTGCCACCGACGAGTTCGATCGAGGTCCGTTCACCGGTTCCGACGATCTTCGCCGAAATGATGTTCATGGCGGGCGAGCCGATGAACTTCGCCACGAAGAGGTTGGCCGGCCTTTCGTAAAGTTCGAGCGGCGGGCCGACCTGCTCCACACGGCCCGCATTCAACACGACGATTCGATCCGCCAGCGTCATCGCCTCCACCTGGTCGTGGGTGACGTAGATCATCGTCGTATCGGCCATCTGCTCGTTAAGCTTGGCGATCTCGATGCGGGTGGCGACACGCAGGGCGGCATCGAGGTTCGACAAAGGCTCATCGAACAGGAAGACCTTGGGATTGCGGCAGATGGCGCGGCCGATGGCGACGCGCTGACGCTGACCACCGGAGAGCGCCTTGGGCAGACGTTCCAGATATTGCGTCAATTGCAGGATTTCGGCGGCGGCGCGAACCCGGCGGTCGATCTCCTGCTTGTTTTCCTTGGCGATCTTCATGCCGAAGGCCATGTTGTCATAGACCGTCATATGCGGATAAAGCGCATAGGACTGGAACACCATGGCGATGCCCCGGCGCGAAGGCGGGATTTCATTGACGAGCTGACCGTCAATATACATCTCGCCGCCGGTGATTTCCTCAAGACCGGCGATCATGCGCAGCAGCGTCGATTTTCCGCAGCCCGAGGGGCCGACGAAAACGATGAATTCGCCCTGTTCGATCTCCAGATCGATGCCGTGCAGGACTTTCACCTGCCCGTATGATTTGCGGATATCCTTGAGAACGAGACTTGTCATGGGTGTTCCTCCCTCATCTGTCAGGCGTAACGGGCGAAGAAAGCGCCCCATGCCGGAAGTTCTACGCTTCTGCCTTCAAGACCGCCTGCAAAGCCGTGACCTTCGAGAACCTCCCAGTTCCCTTCCGGCAGCGTGGCCTTTGCCGGCGTGGCGGCGAGATTGAAGAGGCAAAGAACGGTTTCGTTGCCCAGCGTGCGGGTGTAGCTCAGCACTTCGCCCTCAACCGGCTGGAATTCGATGCCGCCTTTGGCAAAAGCGGGATGCTTTTTGCGGAAGCTCAGGAAGCGGCGATAATGTTCCAGCACCGAGGCCTCGTTGCCCTGCTGGGCGCTGACGGCGCGCTGCTTGTGCTCGGCAGGAATGGGCAGCCAGGTCTTGTCGGCGGTCGAGAAACCCGCCTGCGCATGACCGGCATCCCACACCATTGGCGTGCGGCAACCGTCGCGGCCCTTGAACTCCGGCCAGAACTGGATGCCGTAGGGATCCTGCAAATCTTCGAAAGCAATATCCGCTTCGGTGAGGCCGAGTTCTTCACCCTCATAGATGCAGACAGAACCGCGCTGCGTCATCAAGAGCGCCGAAAGTACCTTGGCGAAGGCATCCTTATCTTCGACATGCTCGCCCCAGCGGCTGACATGGCGCACGACATCGTGGTTGGAGAAGGCCCAGCAGGCCCAGCCCTCAGGAGCGGCTCTCGCAAAATCCGCCTGCACATCGGCAACGCGCTGCGGGGTCAGCGCATCCGGCGCCAGGAATTCGAAGGCGTAGCACATCTGCATCTTGTCATCGCCGGAGGTATATTCACCGACGATTTCGAGACCGCGCTGGCTATCACCCACTTCGCCCACGGCGGCGATATCCGGAAACTCGTCCAGCACCGCGCGGAAGCGCTTCAGGAAGGCGATGTTTTCCGGGCGGTTCTTGTCGTAGAGATGTTCCTGGAAGTTATAGGGATTGACCGCAGGCGCGGTGGAGGCGTTGCGGCGCTCCGGCGCCAGCGCCGGGTTGTCGCGCAGCTCAAGGTCGTGAAAATAGAAATTGATGGTGTCGAGGCGGAAACCATCGACGCCGCGCTTCAGCCAGAAACGGGTGATGTTCAGCAGCTCTTCCTGAACTTCCGGATTATGCAGGTTGAGGTCCGGCTGCGATGTCAGGAAGTTGTGCATGTAATATTGCATGCGGGTCGGGTCCCACTGCCAGCCCGAACCGCCGAAGATCGACAGCCAGTTATTGGGCGGCGTGCCATCCGGCTTGCTGTCCGACCAGACATACCAATCTGATTTGGGGTTATTGCGGCTGGCGCGGCTTTCCACGAACCATGGATGCTGGTCCGACGTGTGCGACATGACGAGGTCGATCATGACGCGGATGCCGAGACGGTGGGCTTCCGCGATCAGCCCGTCGAAATCGGCGAGCGTGCCGAACATCGGATCGACATCGACATAGTTCGAGACGTCGTAGCCGAAATCCTTCATCGGCGAGGTGAAGAAGGGCGAAATCCAGATGGCGTCGGCACCGAGGCCGGCAATATGCGCCAGACGGTCGGTGATGCCCTTGAGATCGCCAATGCCGTCGCCATTGGAGTCCTGATAGGAGCGCGGATAGATCTGATAGATCACAGCACCACGCCACCAGTCCTTGTTGGGCGTCAAAGCGGAAGTCACCGAAGCGGTCATGGAAGTGTCCTGTCTGGTATGGGCGTTCATGGAATGATCAGCCTCCCTTGACGGAGCCCGCGAGCAGGCCACGCACGAGATAACGTTGAAGGGCGAAGAAGACGCAGAGCGGCACGATGATGGTGACAAAGGCCGAGGCGGTGAGGATTTCCCAGTTGCCGCCGCGCGAGCCGAGCAGCGCGTTCAACGCACCGGTCAGCACCAGCTCGTCCTTCTGCGTGCCGAGGAAGACCATGGCGACGAGCAGGTCGTTCCAGGTCCACAGGAACTGGAAGATGGCGAAGGAGGCCAGCGCCGGGAAGGAGAGCGGCAGGATGATCTTGACGAAGATTTCGAAATCGCTCGCGCCATCCACACGGGCGCTTTCAATGATCTCTTTCGGCAGGCCGGAAATATAGTTGCGCAGCAGATAAATGGCGAGCGGCAGGCCGAAGGCGGTGTGCGCCAGCCAGATGCCGGCATAGGTCTTGGACGGCACGCCGAAAATGGTGCCAATCTCATTATAAAGCCGCAGCAGCGGGATCAGCGACATTTGCAGCGGCACGACGATCAGGCCCACCACCATGGCAATCAGCAGATTGCGGCCGGAAAAGCTCATCCATGACAGCGCATAGGCGGCGAAGGCGGCGATGAGAATGGGAATGACGGTTGCCGGCACGGCCACGGTCAGCGAATTGACGAAGGACTGGCCGATGCCTTCCGAGGTCAACACGGTCCGATAGTTGTCCAGCGTGAAGACCGGCGGTGTCGCGACGGAAATATAGACGCGTTTTCCGCGCGAACCCTCAAAGCTTGCAGCCTTGCTGTATTCGTAGGTGCCGTCCGAATTGACGAGAAGTGTCTCGCCGTCACCGATATCGGCAGCCTCCCCGGCTTTGAAGGCCGTCGGCTCCTGGACGCGAACACCGAAGGCGGCGACCTGGCCACCCTGCCCGTTCTCGAAAACATTGCCTGATATGACGTAGCGGCTGCCATCCTGCTTCTGCACGGAAGCATCCGCAAGGCGAACCGCCGAGGTCTGTTCGGAACTGGAGAAGGCCGTCCACCAGCCTGAAACGGTGATCTGGTCCTTGTCGCGCAGCGAGCTGACGAGAATGCCGAGCGTGGGCAAAAGCCAGAGCAGCACGACGACGAGGACGCTGGCGTGGACGATGAGGCGCGGCAGGCCGACGCGGCGAAGGCGTTTGACGATATTCATCTCAGCGGCCCTCCATCTCGCGGTTCGCCTGGCGGATGTTCCAGACCATGATGGGGGTGACGGCCGCCATGATGATAAGCGCGATGACCGCACTTCGGCCGCTGTCGCCACCGCCGCGGAACATCCAGTCGAACATGAGATTGGCGAGAACCATGGTGTTCCATTGGCCGTTGGTCATGGTCAGCACGATATCGAAGACCTTGAGCACGAGGATGGTGATCGTCGTCCAGACCACGGCGATGGTGCCCCAGATCTGCGGAACCATGATCTTCCAGAAGATCTGCCAGCCATTGGCGCCATCGATGACGGCCGCCTCGATGGTTTCTTCAGGAATGCCGCGCAGCGCCGCCGACAGGATGACCATGGCAAAACCGGTCTGGATCCAGATGAGGATGACCATCAGGAAGAAATTGTTCCAGAAGGGCATGGAAATCCACACCTCCGGGCTACCGCCGAAAAACTCGACGATGGCGTTCAGGAGGCCGATCTGCACCTGGCCTTCGGCGCGGTATTCGTAGATGAATTTCCAGATGACGGAGGCACCGACGAAAGAAATCGCCATCGGCATGAAGACGATGGATTTGGCGATGTTGCCCCACCAGATACGGTCGGTCATGACGGCGATGACGAGGCCAAAGAAGGTGCAGGCGGCCGGCACGACGGCGAGCCAGAGAATATTGTTGAAGATCGATTGGCGGAAACCGGCATCGAAAAACGCCCAGCGATAATTGGCGAGACCGACGAATTCGCTGCCGGTCCGGTCATAGAAGGACAGGATCAGCGTGGCGATGACAGGGTACACCAGATAGACCAGCAGGAGGATCAAAGCCGGGCCGATGAACAGCCAGGGCCGGACGGCGGCGCGGCGATTGAGGTTGCGGGATGCATGAATGACGTCTCCCGAGCGGACGGGGAAGATCACCTGCAGCGCCTTGTCGGATAGCCAGTAATAGGCAGCGCAGGCAAAGACCCCCGCCACCATGACGCCGATGGCAGACACGAGTTGTTGAGCCATGTTCCCTCCCTTGATCCTCTCCGCGCCGCGCTGATTTTATGCGGTCGTCGGGCCGTTCCATTGGTAAAGGCCCGGCAGCAAACCACCGGGACTTTTTGTTTTACCGCAGATTCTGACCGGAAAACCGCAGAACATTTTTCCGGAATCTGCTCGGCCGATTGTTACTTCAGGCCGTCCCAGGCCTTCTGGATATCGGCGGCGACCTGATCGGCGGACTTGCCGCCGACGAAATCGATCATGCCGGTCCAGAATGCGCCGGCACCAATCTTGCCGGGCATCAGGTCGGAACCATCGAAGCCGAAGCTTGTCGCGGTCGTCAGGATTTCGCCCTGCCGCTTCATCTGCTCATTGGCATAGGTGTCGACGTTCACACCCTTATAGGGCGTCAGGAAGCTGGATTGCGCCATCCAGACTTCATGAGCGATCGGCGTTTGCAGGAATTCGACGAATGCCTTGGCCGCTGGTGCTTCCTTGGTGATGGTGACGAGCGTGCCAGCGCCGAGAACCGGCTTGCCGAGGTCAGGCTTGGAAGCATAGGTCGGCATGTAGAAGAAATCCGCATCCGTCCCCACCTTGGTGCCTTCAGGGAAGAAGGATGGAATGAACGACGCCTGATGGTGCAGGTAGCACTTCGGCGGAATGTCGAAGAGGCCCTTCGGGCTATCGCGGAAGTCGGTGGAGGCCACGGCCGCGACGCCGCCGCTCACATATTTTTCATTCTTGGCGAATTTGCCGAACTCGTTGATCGCCTCGACCACGGCCGGATCGGTGAACTTGACCTCGTTGGTCGTCCATTTCTGGTAAACGTCGAGCGGCTGCGTGCGCAGCATCAGGTCTTCCACCCAGTCGGTTGCCGGCCAGCCGGTGGCGCCGCCGGAGCCGAGACCGATGCACCAGGGCGTGCCGCCATCGGCAACGATCTGATCCGTCAGCTTGAACAGGTCTTCCATGCTCTCGGGCACTTTATAGCCCGCTTCCTCGAAGTTCTCAGGCACGTACCAGACAAGCGACTTCACATCCGCCTTGAAGGGGAAAGCGAAATAGGCCTTGTTGCCGTCCTTGCCCTTGTAGCTGCCGAGATCGACCCAGGACTGGCCCGCGCCGTAATTTTCCTTGACCCAGTCAGCGGTCTTGTCGCCGAGCGGCACAAGGAAGCCCTTGGCGGCGAGATCGGCCAGAAGACCGGGCTGCGGCAGGATGGCGATATTGGGCGGCGAGCCCGCCTGCGTATCGATGACGATCTGCTGCTCGTAATTTTCCGACGAGGAATAACGGACATTCACGCCGGTCGCATCGGCGAAATAGGCGAGCACCGACTGGAACAGGGCCTCATCTTCACCGCGCCAGGGCCCGAAAATCGTCAGCGTCTGGCCCTTCAGGTCGGCATGGGCCGCCTTGAAGTCCTCGTAGCTTTTCCAGTTGAACTTGGCGTCTCCGCCGGGTGCAAATTTCAGGTCGGCGGCAAAGGCCGCACCGGACAGCAGCATGATCGAAGCCGCCGTCGCCAAAAGAGTCTTCTGCATGTGATTTACCTCCCATCACATAAAAGGCTCAAAGCGTCCTCTCCAATCAAAGCGCTTTGGCTGTCTATTCATCTCATTGTCATCAAGACGGAGTCAAGAGGCTCTTTGTTCGGAAACGTTGCAGTGCCTTATGAATAGTCATATTTAATTAGGAAGGCGGCTATGCTTTTCGATTGAGAAATGGGGTGGAGGCTGGTAAAAATCTAAAGCGCTTTGGAATTGAGGAGAGGCTTTGCCGTGTTCTCGAGCGCACGCATGGAGGACAATAGATGAACCTGAAACAGTTGTCGCAACTGCTGGGCATTTCGCAGACGACCATCAGCAGGGCGCTCAACGGCTACCCTGAGGTTAGCGCCGAAACCCGCCGCCGCGTCATGGAAGCCGCCGAGAAGACGGGCTATCGCCCGAACGCAGCGGCGCAGCGGCTGGCGACCGGCAAGGTCGGCTCCATCGGGCTCGTCATGCCGATTGGCGAACACCACCGGTCCGATGTGCATTTCGGCGAATTCTTAAGCGGTCTCGGCGAAGAAGCGTCGCGCAGCGGTTTTCACCTCGTCATCATGCCGACGGAGCCGGAAAAGGAGCGCGAAGCCCTGCGTGGGCTGGCGGCAAGCGGCAGCGTCGATGGCATCTATCTCGCCTATATGAAGAAGAACGATGCGCGCATCGCCATGATGCAGTCGCTCTCCCTGCCCTTCCTCGTGCACGGCAGGTCCGTCGGCGTGGAGGAGAATTATCCCTATCTCGATGTGGACAATGAAGGCGCGTTTCGTGATGCGGCCCAGCTTCTCCTCCAGCTCGGCCATAAGCGCATCGGGCTTTTGAACGGGCCGGAGGGCTACGATTTTACCTATCGGCGCTGTCTCGGGGTGGAGAAGGCGCTCGAAGCAAGCGGCCTCGCCCTGCACCCGGCCAATAAACGGCACAGCAGCATGACGGACGAGGAAGGTTATCTCGGCATGGAGGCGCTGTTGTCCCAGCCGGAAAAACCGACCGCCATCCTCTGCGCCAGTACCGCGCTTGCGCTGGGCGCTATCCGCTCGATGAACCAGCGAGGGTTAAAACCCGGCAAGGATATTTCGCTGATCGCCCATGACGACGTGCTGCCGCTGCTGAAACCGGATAATTTTTCCGTGCCGCTGACGACCACCCGCTCGTCGCTGCGGGCGGCGGGCGTGCGCGTCGGGCAGCGCCTGATCAACCGCATCAAGCTGAACCAGACGGAACCGCATCAGGAACTCTGGAAGGCGGAGCTTGTGGTGCGCGCTTCGACGGGGCCGGCTCCGAAAGAATAGCCGGCCAGTCAATTCAATCAGAATTTCGGCGCGGTCTCACCCAGCGCGCGATGAGCGGCGATGACGGTATTCGCCATCAGCATGGCGATCGTCATCGGGCCAACGCCGCCGGGCACGGGGGTGATGGCGGCAGCAACGGCACTTGCCTCGTCGAAGGCGACATCGCCAACAAGCTTCGATTTGCCTTCGCCCTTTTCGGGAGCAGGAATACGGTTGATGCCGACATCGATGACGGTTGCGCCCGCTTTTACCCAGTCGCCCTTCACCATCGCCGCGCGACCGACGGCCGCCACGAGAATATCGGCCGTTTTGCAGACGGTCGCGAGGTCACTGGTGCGCGAATGCGCCATGGTCACCGTGGCGTTGGCATTCAGGAGAAGCTGGCCCATGGGCTTGCCGAACAGGTTCGAGCGGCCGATGACCACGGCGTTCAGGCCGGAAAGATCATCGCCGTGAATGCCGCGCACCAGAAGCATGGCGCCAGCTGGCGTGCAGGAAATAAGCCCGGTGGCGAGATCGCCGGTCGCCAGCTTGCCCGCATTCAACACGCTCAGGCCATCGACGTCCTTCTCGGGCAGGATCGACTGGATGATCTCATCGGAATTGAAATGCTTCGGCAAAGGCAGCTGCACCAGAATGCCGTGAATGGAGGCGTCGGCGTTCAATTCGCCGACCAACTTCAAAAGCTCACCTTGCGTCGTCTCTTCCGGCAGCGTGTGCTGGATGGAGTTGAAGCCGCATTGCTTGGCCATCTTGCTCTTGGAGTTCACGTAAGCGTGGCTGGCCGGATCATTGCCGACGATGACGACTGCGAGACCGGGCTTTACGCCCTTTTCCGCCTCAAGCGCTTCTGCCGATTTGCGGACCGCCTCCGTTACCGAAGCCGCCTTCGCCTTCCCGTCAATCACAACTGCCATGCGTCTTGCTCCTGCTGGATTACGTTGGCCCCGTATGGTGCCCCCTTTGCAGGAATGCAAGCAAAAATACAGCCTCGTCAGGCAGTTTTGCGGTAGTCGTCCTGGTGATCGGCGTAATCGGCGAGACGCTCCCTCAGAAGCGCCAGCTCGCGTCTCAATTCCGCCAACTCCTCGGCTTCGGCCTGCTCATGATCGAAGTGCCCGGCAAGGGCTTCACCAAGCAATGGCGGAAGCTCCGGTGACATTTGAGTGGCGTTTCTGACCGTTCGGTTACCCATCAGCACCTGCCGCACGCGCTCGTCCAGAGGCATATCGTCGGCATCATTTGCAGCCTCGGCATAATAGTCAGCGAAGGCGTCTTCCGGCTGGACATAATCTGCTGCGGCAAGGTCTTCCAGATCATCGAAAACCGCCGGCTCAATTTGCTCAAATTCGGAAAATTGCAGCGATTGCTCCGGCCCATCCAGGGAGGCGGGAAGTTGCACTCCATTTTCGACGACCAGCTCGCCATCTTGTTCCTCGTCATGACGACGATAGCTCAGGAGATAAAGACTGCCCAGCAGGCCGATAAGGCCGCCGCCGCCTGCCATCATCGCCGCCTGTGTCAGATCACGCGACAGTTCACCCGGTCCGGCCTTCCTTGCAAGGCGGGTCTCGATGGCTGGCGTGGTGGAAGAGGACAGATCGCGGCGCTCGCTCGCTTCCAGATAGGCATTTCTCGCCGTCTCAAGTTCAGCCTGCAATCGCGAAAGCTCACCGGGGGCGACGCCGAGCCCATCCAGGCGATCAAGATGTTTCTTGCGCTCGCCATTCGCGGTCGCAATCTCCTGGGCGATGCGCTTTTCATCCACCCGCAAACCTTCAACCAGTTGGCGCAATGCGGGAGCTGCCAGCGCCTGCACGGCATCCGCCGCATTCTGGGCGGCGATGCGGCGCGGATGCTTGGGACCATAATCAACCGAGACACTGGCAAGCGCCATATTGGCGGTCGCCTGTTTCTGCCTGATATCCTCGAGCGCTGCGAAAGCCGCGCCGGTCGGCAAAGGCTTCGACAAAATATCATTCGGCTTGAGGGCGGAGGCCGCCGTCAAATCCGCCTGAAGCGACTGCTGGTGTTGCGTGCTGCCCGCAAGGCTGTCGTTTACGTCGCGCAATTGCTGTTCGAGCTGCTGCACATCAGAGAGAACGGCATCGCCATGGCGCATCTGGAAACCGTTCAACGCCGCTTCCGCCTCGTCCAGTCTTTTGCGCGCTCGCTCCGTCTCACGCATGGCGGGCGTCATGGTGCCGGCCTTGCCATCCGCCATGACCCGCATCGACAGATAATCGGTCAGACGCATCGCGCTTTCCGGCGTCGCGGCCTTTGCGGTCACGATCAGCGTATTTTCATCCGGCGTCAGTTCCAGCCGGATCGCATCACCCACTGCGCCATTCAGTGCTTCTCGCGGGGAAAGCGGGCGTGCGTCCGCCCCTGTCAAAAGATCGACAAGCAGGCCAAGCTCACCCTGATTGCGAACGCCCACCATATCGGCGGATTTCAGCTTCAGATCGCCGCTGACCCGGTCAAGCCCGGCGGGAGATAACAGGGTACGTCGCGCCATCGCCAGAAAACGGGCGGCATCGGGTGCGTCATAGGACGTCTGGGTGATCTCGATCCGGGCCTGCGAAACATATCCGCGAAAACCGGAATCGATCAGCAGTAACGGAAGAGCCGCGGCGGTAACGGTAGCGGCAAAGACGCAACCTGCCGTCAGAAGCCGCAGCCAATGCCTGCGCCATTGCGACGGGGGCACGGCAAAATCGTCCTCGTCGGGACGGGTCGCCATCATGTCCGGACTGTTATCAACCATCTGAAGCCGTCTGCCACCCTCGGTGCCGCCCGCGACGGGCGACTGTCAAAACCTTACGAGAGGTTAAAGGATCGTGGCAAACAAATGGTTAACGCGGGCTGCGCGAACCCGTCTCAGCTTTGCCGAGTGCAATGTGCCAGGGTTCGGCGCAGAGGCTGTAAAGCCAGCTCATATGCAGCTTGCGGAAGATTTCCGGCATGCCCGCCACTTCGGACGACAACACCTTGAACAGCGGGCCGACCGCGATTGCGACACGCACATCCTGACGGCTGACAGTTCTGTGCAACCATCTCTCCTGATTTTCACCGCTCATGCCGGCAAGCAGAACATCAACCTTCACCCCGGACGCATCCCGACCCAGCATCACGAAATCATGCCATGGCGCGTGGGCACGCAGCTTTGCCAGCACTTCACCAACCTGCGCCGCATCGTCGCCGGCAACACCAATCCGTTTCGGCACCGCCATATAGGTCAGAAGCGCCATGACGAAAGCCACGCCATCGATGGCAGCGGACAGAGGCTTGCCATTTTCCACACGGGCGGCTGCATTCATCGCCTTGCCCTGCGGCAGAAGCAGGCAGCTTTCCAGAATCTCGCGGTAAGCGATATCCTTGAGCGACAGGCGGGCTTTATCGATGGTCAGAAAGGAGAGCATCGTGTGCCCTTCGCAAGCCGAAGCCCGGCCGCTGACCAGCTCCAGTGCCCCACTCCAGTCCAGATCACAGACACGCAGTCCGTGGATATTCCGTTGCGATCCCGGCCGCGCAAAACCTGCCGCGAAATTCATTGCCAACCCCCGAATGCCAAATTCACCGCCGCCGATCCGGCGCATGGTTGCGGCACGGCGGCTCATGGATTTGTTTATACAGGTGCAGGTTGAAGTTATGCTGAAAGCAATCGATCGAATATTCGGGCTCGCGCAAAGGAACGGTTAACCAGACCGGCGAACCGCGTGTTGGCGGGCCCGTGAGCCGCGCCCTGCGACATCAGTGGCTGGGCGCAGCGGCCGCTTCTTTGCCAGCCTCGGCCTTCTCGCCCTCGACGATCTTGACCGACCGGGGTGTGCCATTGCCATTCTGCTCGCGAATATCTGCCTTCGACAGATAATCCAGCTGCTCGATCAGCACATCCTCGACCACCTCGTCATCGAGCCTCTTGTTCAGCCCCTCGCGGATGCGCTGCTTGAAAGCCTCGGGATCGAAGGTGGAAATATTGGCGATGTTGACCATGGAAGAGCCAGCCAGAAGCGTGAACAATTCGTCGGTCATCAGCTGCGTTGCCGGCAACTCGATCTTCGCCATCTTGTCCTTGTCGACACGCAGCGAAATACGGCTGAGGAAATAGCCGTTCACCCCGCCATCATTAATGACGGGAATGGTGATGCTTTCACCCTTGACCAGTTGCAGATTGGTCTTTTTCTCGCCCGCCTCATCTCCCGGCGCCGTCGCCATCTGGACGGAGAAATACACCGCGCCGAGCGTGACGGCGCAAACCCAGACGCCGGTGAGAAGAAGCTTCAACATCAGGAGGCGGCACCGTACATGAACTGTTCCTGCGAATAGGTGCCGTCCGTATCGGCTTCCTGGATCGCGTTTTTCAGCAGGTCCGCAACAGCGCGAACCGCGTTCAGATGCGCCTCAACGCGGCTGGCATTGGTCGCGAGCTTGGACTTGATGCCCTTCACCTGCTCCAGATAACCACCGGCGATGTCTTCGCGCGGTGTGTCGCGAAACAGCATGGTGAGTTCATAGAGGCAACGGCTTTTATGGGCGTTGGAAACCTTGAAGTCGAATTGCGGATCCTTACCGATATTGTCGTTCTCATTGTCAATGATCATCTCAAGGCGGCCGAGAACGGATTGGATACGGTGGTCGTTCGACATAAGGTCCATGCTTGTCTCCTCGTTAAGGTTTTTCATTCTCAAGCCTCGTCCGTTTTATCATTTGAAACGCCGAGGACCTGCCGCTCGAACTCCGCCACCATCCGAATTGCAGCATTATGGTCTTTTTCATTCATCGATACGTCGGTAATGCCTTTGCTTTCGGCTTTCCTCAACGCATCCTTGTAGGCCTGTTCCGCAATGCCGACGCCGCCATTTCTGGAGATCGTGTCGGCGAACTGTTCCGCCATCATGCTTTTCCAGATTTCGCCGGCATTACCCTTGCCATAAACTTCCTCGCTGTCTTTCGGCAGCATGTTGGCAACGAAGGTCTGGAGAACCGAGGCTTCATATTTGCGGTAGGTTTCGGGAATCTCCGTGCGCGCCGAGCGAATATTGGTGTCGCCAAGGCCCGCCTTCGAGGAGGCGCCATCCAGCATATCGACGGCGGCGCCAAAGCCCTTGCCCGCATCTGCAAGGCTGGTTGCGGCAAAAGCCGCCTTGTTCGCCTTCAGCTTTTCCTGGGCGATCTGTACTTCCTGGGGGTCCGCAGCGCGCACCACATCCATCACCAGATCACTTATAACCGATATCGCCACGTCCCGATCTCCCGAGCTGACGAACGTGTGGCATGGAAAGCCGACGCGTCCGTTCAATCAAGAAACATCGCCGGAGACGTCTTTCGAACGCCCGCGATGCAACAATGGAACGGACTATGGATCGCCAACCTTGCTGGAGGCTGGTGTCCGGGATGCGTTTGTCATTTCAAGCAGATCATAGATTGCATTGTCGTCGGCCTCGCGATCCTCGAGATCGCGGGCAAGGTGCATTCTGTCCTCAAGGCGGTCGGCCTTGGTCTTTTCCTTCAGCACCTTGTTTTCCTGCAATTGCTGCACGCCGGCAAGCTGGCGATCCTTGACCACAAGGCGGCCGTAACGATCGGAATAATGTCTGGAAAACGTCTGATGCACCGGCTCCATGGAACTCATGGCTTCCAGCACGTTGTCCATGGATTGCGCCACTTCGGTACGCACGCGGGTGGTATCGGCCAGCTCCACCTCGGCCATTTTTTCCATGTGGCGCTGGACCGTTACCAGACGCTTGAGTTTTGCCGATCGCTTGTCCGAAGCCATGGGTTTCTCCAGATCAAAAACCGATGAAGACCGGGCCAAAACCATCCACGAACTGACGGATGAGGGCCGCGACCGAAAGGTAAAGCATGAAAAGACCACCCGCCAGAACGAAGGGCGTCGAGATGAAATAAACCGGAATCTGCGGTGCCAGCTTATTGATGAGACCGACGGCAACGTTGAACATCAGGCCGTAAATCACAAAGGGGCTGGCAAGCCGCAGCATGATGGAGAACGATGCCCGCAGCGTATCGGTGAGTGTGATCAGCATCTTCTGGCCGCTGATAAGCGCCCCGACCGGCGTTGCGGTATAGGAATCAACCAGCGCTTTCAAAACGATATGGTGGAAATCCAGCATGAACAGCACCAGCAGACCGCCGAAGGTGATGAAGTTGGATATCTGGTTTTCCTGCACCTCTTCGATGACGTCAGCACCGCCGGGCGCACTGAGACCGATGGAAGCGCCGATGAGCGCACCGGTAAACTGGAAACCGAGCGTATAAAAGCGTGCGATCAGGCCATACATCGAACCGATGACGATCTCGGTGAAGATGAGGCCGACGACCGTGCCCTGGCTTGCGCCGGAGACTTTCGGATAGATCGTATCCCACAGCACCGGCAGAAGCGCCATGGACACCGCGACGCAGAGCAGCATGCGGATTTGCGGTGAAATGCGCGAGCTGGAAAAGCCCGGCATTGTCATGAAACAGGCGCCGATACGGCAAATGGCAAGGAACAATGCGATAATTGTCCCTTGCGGGTCGGTTATCATGAAATAGCGCCTAGGATCTTGATCTCCAGACCCTTGGCCAGTTCCACATGTGAAAGAACCGGCAGGGTCGCAAAGAGTCGCTCGATAATCATGCGCACATAGGACCGCGTTTCCGGCGAGGTTACAAGGACAAAGGGCAGTCCGCGATCCATGAATTCACGGATAACTTTCGAAGCCTGCTCGGAAAACTCTTCGAGATGGCGCGGATCAATATCGAATTCGACGATTTCGCCCTTCTGATCGCGCTTGAGCGCCTGATGGAAGACCATGTCCCACTTGTTGCCGAGGCGCAGGACGCGCAGCACGCCGTTGTCGGCGAGATCGCCGCAGAGCTGCTGCGACATGCGCACCCGCACATGTTCGACGATCTGTTCCGTCTTGCGCACATGCGGTGCGAGTTCGGCGACCGCTTCCAGAATGAGATGCAGGTTGCGGATCGATACGCGTTCGGCAAGCAGCAGTTTCAGAACCGCTTGCAGGCCGGAATAGGACATGTGCGACGAGCAGATTTCGTCGGCCAGCTTCTTATATTCCGGATCAAGCCTGTCGATCAGGATTTTGACGTCCTTATACGACAGGAGCTGCGGCAGGTTGTTGCGGATAACTTCGCTCAGATGCGTCAGCACGACAGAGACATTGTCGATCGGGTGGAAGCCTTCGCGTTTCAAATCTTCGGTGAAGGTTTCGAGGATCGAGACGGCAGGCATGCCGAAGGCGGGTTCGCGGATTTCGTCGCCGGGAATGCTCGGCTTGCGCCCTGCCCCGGTCACCACGAGAACATCGCCGACACGCAGGTTGCTCGACGCGATGGTCGTGCCATGGACGCGAATCTGATAGGCCTTTTCCGGGATCATGATGTCGTCGGAGACCTTGATCTCCGGCACGACGAAGCCGTATTGGGTCGCAAATTTCTTGCGCATCTTGCCGACGCGGAAGGCCAGTTCCTGATGCGCGCCGAGAAGGCGGGTTGACACCTGCTTGCCGAGCGCCAGTTCGATCTCGGCGGTTTTCAGCACCTGCTTGACCGAATCCTTTTCCGCTTCGGTGGTCTGGAGAACCTTGTTCTCCTCCTCCTGACGGCGGAGAGCGTTTTCAGCTTCGGCCTGGCGCGGAATATACCAGCTGCCGAAGGCCATGATGCCGCCAAGGAAGATGAAGGGCAGGAAGGGAAGACCCGGCATAACCGCCAGCAAGCCCATCAGCATGGCTGAAACCATCAAAGCGCGAGGATAGCCGCTCAGCTGATTGACGACCGCCTGATCCGTCGAGCCGGCGGTGCCGCCGCGCGACACCAGAAGGCCGGCCGCCAGCGACACGATAAGCGCCGGGATCTGCGAAACGATACCGTCGCCGACCGAAAGCTTGACGAAAACATCCGCCGCCTCGCCGATCGGCATGCCGTGGCGGAAATAACCGATGATGATGCCGCCAAAGACATTGATTGCGGTGATGATAAGACCGGCGATCGCATCGCCGCGGACGAATTTCGAGGCACCGTCCATCGAACCGAAGAACGAGCTTTCCTCTTCCAGTTCGCGGCGACGGCGCTGTGCTTCCTTTTCATCGATAATGCCGGCGGACAAATCCGCGTCGATCGACATCTGTTTGCCGGGAATGGCATCCAGCGTGAAGCGGGCGCCGACTTCAGCGATACGAGTGGCGCCCTTGGTGATGACGATGAAGTTGACCGTGATCAAGATCAGAAAGACGATCAGACCGATGACGAAGTCGCCGGACATGACGAGGCTGGAGAAGCCCGCAATCACGCCGCCCGCCGCCGTCGGCCCCTCATTACCGTGCGAAAGGATGACACGCGTTGTCGCAATGTTCAGCGACAGGCGGATCATGGTCGCGATCAGCAGCACGGTCGGAAACGACGAGAAATCCAGCGGACGCTGGATCCAGAGCGCCACCATGAGGATGAGAACCGAAAGCGCTATCGAAAACGCAAGCCCGATATCCACCATAACGACTGGAATGGGCAGAAACAGAACGCAAAGGATTGCCACGATGCCCAGCGCGAAACCGACGTCCCGCATGCTCGGACTTACCTTGGGCAAGGAGATGACTGGTGGTTGCGCCATAAAATCGTCCTGTCTCTTCATGAGAAGGGCGACGGAAAAGCCGCCGCACGGTTCGCGACACCGGCTTTTCGAAATTGCGCGCGCAATTCGGTCCGATGCTTCAGCCTATCCCTAGTCGCTGAAGCTTGCGCGAGGGTGGCATCCGCAGCGCTCAGATGTCAGAAGCCGGACTGGATGCGCGAAAATACGAGATTGGAAAAAAGGCCGATCTGCGCACCCACAAAGGGGGCGGCAATGCCAAGGACGAGCATGATCGTCACGATTTTAGGAACAAACGTCAGCGTCATTTCCTGAACCTGGGTCAGGGCCTGTATGAAGGCAATGGCGACACCGACGATCATGGCGGCCAGAACGGCCGGACCGGCGGCGACGAGAACAGTCCAGACTGCTGCCTGCATGATATCAAGCGCATCGGCCTCGTTCATCGTCGCATCCTTTATTTCAGAAGGGCGGCATCATACCGCCCCTACACTATCACGAATCGGCAGGCTTATCCGAATCGGTATCGCTATCAGGTGTAGTCGCGATCGGACCGTTCGAGAAGCTCACACCGGCCTGCAGCAACACTTTGTCACCAGCTTCGGTAATGGCGACAACGCCGTCCGAATAGACTTCGACTTCCTTAACCACGCCGGTGACCTTGTCGTCGGCGCTCTTGACCGTCTTGCCGACCAGATCGGAAGCGCGTGTCAGGGCTTCGGCCTGCAGCATGCTCTTCAGATGGGTGTTTGTCTTGATCGTCTGCTCAACCTGCGAGAAGCTTGCCAGCTGCGACATCTGCTGACCGGCATCCATCGGGCTGGTCGGATCCTGATTCTTCATCTGGGCGATGAGGAGCTTCAGAAAGCTGTCGTAGTTCAGCGAAGCTGCGTTCTTGTCATTGCTGCTCGCCCCGGCATTGGCCCAGGGGTTAGAGGCTGCCGAGTTGACTGCATCTACCGCCATGGTGCGATCTCCTTGCGAATCTGTTCGATCGTTGCGGGGGTCATTTCCTGATTGTTGAGGATTTTTTCCTCGGTCGGATAAAGACCGCGAATGGCCTTCAGCGCTTCGAAGGCCTTGCCCGAGGCAACCAGCCCGTCGATCCGCTTGAGTTCGGCCAATATCTCATCATGCTGGAAGCAGTTCAGCAGCATGCTCACGGACTTGCGGAACATGTTCGTAGACTGTTCGCGCCCTTCCGGGTTGATGAGGATCATCTGCGCGATGAAATAAAGCTGCCTCAGCGGCGTCGTCGCCTGCTCCGGCTGCAAAACGTGGTTTTCAAGCAGGAACGTGACATCGTTCAGGAATTCGAGCGCCACCTTGCGATCCACCCGCAAAACTGCACCGTTGATGAAAATCTTTTCGCCCGATTTCAGCGAGATTCGAAGTGTACTTTTCATTTCAGTCCATCCCTGATGATGGTTGTCACGTCAATTATGCCCTGGAAATTCGTCGACTGACGTTTCCGGATCAGTTCGCACTCTTTCAAAATCCAGATCGCAATCGAGATCAGATTGGCCCTCAGTTCCATAGCCAGCTGGTTATCCGGCTGCTTGAGGTCCTCAATGAAGCGGATCCAGACCCGCCGAGTGTAAAAAAGTGCTTCGATCGTATGGCGTTGGGAAGACGAATCCTTTGCCTCCACAAGCAGTTCGATCGATTTGGTCAACGCCTGCCGCTCGCGATCCTTCGCGTCTGCGACACCATCCTCCATGATTTCGGCGTAGGAAAACTGGTACATTCATGTATCCTTTATCTGCCGCCACCCCTGTTCATCAGAGGTAGTTCACCAGACTCATTTTTTGCAGACGCGACGTCAGGCTGTAGGCGATTTCGATCTGCTGCTGCAGCAGGTCGAGACGGGTCTTCGCTTCGTAGGTATCGATACCTTCGATATCCAGCAGATGCGTCTCGATGATCTTCTTCTGCGCGGCCAAGGAGTCGTTCGACTTTTTGACGCGTTCCTGCGAGAGGCCGAGGCCGCTGGCCTGCTGGTTCAAACCGTCGATCGCGGTACCGATTGTCGTAACCGCGCGGGTGGCGACAGCTTCACGGACATCGCTCGGAACCTTGTCGTCGAGGAAGGTCATCGCCGTCATTGCCGTCATCGCGAAATAACGCATGCCCTGCGAATTACTGTTGGTCGATGTCTCGATCACTTCGTTCTGGCTGATCCGGCTCGTCATATTGGTGTCGCTGGCCTTGGAGCCGAACGTCGTCCAGAAATCAACGTTCTGACCGGTGGTGAGACTGCTATGCGGCGGGTTGGTGACCGTCGTCGTGCCGTTGAATACGCCTTCCATATGGGTCATGAAGGCGTTGACCTGATCCTTGGACAGGTTGGCGATGCTTCCCACCGGCGGCGTCTGCGTCGCCATGAAATGGTTCAGCTCATCATTATAAGCGGTCTTCAGCGTCGAACCATCGGCGAAATAGTCATCGACCGGCTTCACATCCGTATTCGTACCGGAAAACAGATATTCGCCATCGACAGCAGTGTTCGCGAAGCTGGTGAAATTGTTGAGCGCATTGGTAATTTTCTGGTTGACGGTGGCAAGCGTGGGCTGCGCGCTGCTCGTATTCGGCACCAGAACGCCGAGGATTTCCTGGGCGGCCTTTGCCATGCCGTCCAATGCCGTCTGCGACGATTCAAGACGTTGCGTGGCAAAGGAATTGACCGTGACAAGCGAAGAAATCCGCTCCACATCCCGATTGAGATCGAGGCTGCGGGCCGTATTGGCACCGAGAGTGACGCCTAGATCCGCGTGCTTGCCTGTCGTCAGTTCGGTATTGAGCTTGGTCATCTCAAGCTGGGCCTTGAGGATGGTGCTGCGCATGCTGTTCTGCATCGCCAGCGATGAAATGAATGACGTTTTCATCTTTTACCTCACCATGTCCATCAAGGACTTGAGCATTTCATCGACGGTGGTCACCAGCTTGGTGGCTGCCTTGTAAGACTGCTCGATATCCATGAGCAGCGACAGCTCCTCATCCAGGCTCACCGCCGTATTGTTCGAATAGGAGGCGGCGGAGCGCTCATAGAGCGCGCTTTTCGCTTCGTTCGCCGAAGTCGCACCGGATCGTTCCTGTTCGAGCCAACCCATCGAGTTGGTGCCGTATTTCAAGATGCTGGTATTCGTATCGATACGTGTCGACGCGGCAAAATTCATGGGCGCGTCGAATGCGGTCACATAGCTGTCGATCAGGGCGGAAAAGCCAGTGCCGCCCGTAGCTGTGGTATTGACAATATAAGCGGTACCGTTGATGCCGCCGTCGCGCAACAATTCCGGGTTTCCACCTTTCGAAATAATTAACGCGGAGTTGACGTTAATGCTGGCAGCGAGTCCCGGAACGATAACGCCAGCGGCAGGAATCTCGCTTGTGGCCGTTGCTCCCGCCCATGTGAACAGGCCAGGTTTCGCCGTCAGGGGCGTCGCGGGCGGTGCCGGCTGCGTGATCGGCTTTTCCGCAAACATGGTGATCAGGCCGCGAGCGATTTCGTCGAGCTGGCTCTGCATGGTCGGTGCCAGATCGTCACGAACCTGCATCAGACCCTGCAGCGACCCTTCCGCTGTCGTGTTGCTGCCGTTGCCGGCCTTGAGCGCCACGCCATCGACATAGATCGCATTGCCCGTGGTCGTCGCATCGTAGCCCGGCTGCGCCTTGAAGGTGACCTTGCGCGGCACGACTTCGAAGAGGGTCGCACCTTCCGTGGTGTAAAGCGCCACATCGTTGTTTGGACGATTGACGACATTGATGCCCATGATGGACGAAATGTCCTTCAACAAGGTCTCGCGCTGGTCAAGGGCGTCGCTCGGATCACCGCCGATCGCCGTCTGCGCCTTGACCTCGTTATTGGCTTCCTCGAATTTTGCAAGCAGGCCGTTCAGCTTGTCGACCTGAAGGGAGATTTCCTTGTCGGCACGCAGACGCATCGCCTGCAATTCGGAAGACGCCTTGTTCAGGGAACTGGCGACATCCGCAGCCGAGGTCACAGCCGTCGCCGCAAGGGCAGCATTGCTCGGCTTGGCGGCGTAACCGCTCAGGCTCTTCAGCAATTCCTTCATGTAGGTAGACGGCGAGCTTTCATAATTGTTGCCGCCGAAAATGCTCTTCATCTCCTCAAGGCCGGTCAGAACGGTGTTCTGACCGGTGGCCAGCGAGGCGCTGGAGATCGTCTGCCTGAGAAGACTTTCATTCTGGGCACGGCCATTGGAGACGATACTCGCTCCGGCCATGGTCGTGCCGAGAATGGCGGTTCGCTTGACGTAATTCGCATTGCCGACATTGGCAATATTCTTCGAAGTAACGTCTGTCTGCTTACCTGTATTATTGAAAATCGACTGCGCAGTATTCATTGCTGACGTGAGCGACATTCATCTGTCCTCGTAGGAATTACTATCTCTTCAGATTGATCAGGACGTCCATCAAATCCGATCCAGTCTGGAAGACCTTCGAATTCGCGGTATAGATACGCTGGGATTCAATCATGTCGGTGAGTTCACTGGCGATATCGACGTTTGAGCCTTCCAGTGCACCCTTCTGGATGTAACCGAAGCTGCCCGTCTGCGCGAAACCGATGGTAACGACGCCCGACTCGTTGCTGGGCAGATAGACGTTGCCGTTCTGCGGGCTGAGGTTGTCGACGCTCGGCACGGTTGCCAGCGCCAGCTGGTAGATGTTGCGGCGGCCACCATCCTGATAGACTGCCGTCACCACACCGTCCTTGCCGATTTCGACATCCTTGATCTGGCTCGGACCGTTACCGTTCAGGATTGCGGTGCCGGGCGTGAACTTCGAGGAGAACTGCGTCATTTCGGACAGATCGATCTTGATCGACTGCGCTACGCCGCTGACCTGATCGTCGATGGTGATGGATGTCGGAGATGCAGGGGTTCCGGTTTTCAGCTTGTTGGTCGCCGGATCGAAGACCAGCGTTACCTTCTCCTGCACCAGATTTGCAGCCGGTGTTGCCGTGTAAGGGAAGCCGCCATTCGTCGACTGATCCTGACGATAGACCGACACTTCCCATTGCGGGTTGCCGGACGTGTCATTGTCGATGCGCGTATAATAGAAATCGTAAAGGACTTTGGCACCACCGCTGTCGAATGCCGTCAGCGATGTTTTTGCGCCGATCTTTGCGGTTGCGACGTTGTCACTGGGGCGCGAACCTCCCGGTACGATTGCTTCGTCACGGTTCAGGTTGGCCGGGAAGCTACCCTGCGTCGAGGGCGACGCCGTCAGACCAAAATTGTTGACGTTGATGGCCTCGAGACCGGTAAAGCCGTTGACGACGGCAGCCGGCGGGTTGGAGCCGTAGGGGTAACCCATCAGCTGGAAGCCCGCTGCGTTTTCCAGATAACCTTCGGCATTCTTCACGAAGGAACCGGCGCGCGTGAGGTAAGGCGTGCCTGCACCATCCTGAACCACGAAGAAACCGTTGCCCTGAATGGCAAGATCGGTGCTCGAGGTGGTGTAGGAGAGGTTGCCCTGCTCGGAAATGCTGTAGCGTACATTGGACTGCACGCCGCCGGAGGCATAGCTGCCCGACGAGGAGGGCAGAACGAGCGAGGAGAACGACGTCGATGCGCGCTTGTAGCCGGTGGTGCTTGCGTTGGCGATGTTGTCGCCCACGGTGCCCAGCTTGTTCGCCTGCGCATTCATGCCGGACACACCGGTTCGCATAGTGCCGAAAATACTCATTCAAAAACCCTCGTGGTCATCTTTCAGGGAGAAGGTAAAGCGTTTGGCTTGCGTGAAGCTGTCTGAAATACCGCGTTTGAAAAAGACCACGCGGGTCAATGAAGATCATTGCCAATCAATGCTGTAGCCGAGGAACCGCTTGGAATCGACCGGATCGTAGCCGAGCTTCTTGCGCAGCTTCTTGCGCAGCTTGCTGATGTGGCTTTCGACGACATTCTCTTCGACGTCATCATCGAAGATGCCGTAGATGGCATTGAAAATCTGCGTCTTGGAGACGCGGCGTCCGCGATTGGCGATCAAATATTCAAGGATGCGGCGCTCGCGGCGCGGCAAGGGAAATACTTCGCCACCGACTTCCGGATCACGGCCATCGGAGAAAACCCGGATAGGTCCGGCATCGGTAAAGTTCGAAATGACCTGCAGCCGGCGACGGATCGCCGCCGCACGCGCCAGGATTTCACGGGGGTGAACCGGCTTGCGCACGACATCGTCGACGCCGCTGTCGAACAGTGCCAGCGTCGATTCCAGCGAGGGCTGGTCGCTGACCGCGATAACCGGCGCCGTCGTGCGATCCCTGATCGCCTTCGGCAAAGAGAAGCTCCGGTCGCCCTGGCCGATCAAGAAGGCCTCCACGGCCGCAAGATCGCTTTCCGCTGCCGTCGAGACCCACTCCCCGAATTCGACCGGATCGAACCCGGTCGAGGGAATGCCCTCACGCCCAAATAGAGATGTATAGCCGTCTTTAACGAGCTCGCGCTCATCAACCACTACGATCATTCGTCCGCCTCCGAATCAGTGTGGTGTTTTCCAATAAGGCATTGGTACGAATCGGGGGATTCAGCGACAACTGTAGGAAATCATCGATAGATATTAATAATTGATTAACTATTTTGTGCCGATTTGATCTATATATAGTGGTTGTTAACCATATATGGCACAAAATTTTTGTGTAAAAATTTTAAAATTCCCAAAAAAACGCTTGCAGCGCCTTTTTTCGATCAATCTATCGCCACATTTCAAATTACGAGTCCTGCGGTTCTTAAAGACAATTTCAGGTTGTCAACCGTCGCAGAAATTTTTCGCGTTGGCAGTCCATTTTCCGTAGCCCGTCGCCACCAGATTGGCGATGACCCGGCAGACATATTTCTTCTGCGCCGGATCGTTATTGGGGCCGGCATGATAACGCGCGACCGCCATGGTCCAGGTTTCATGCCTGTTGTGAAGGTTGCGCAGGAACATGGCGGCATATTCGACATTGCGGCGCGGATCGAACATTTCGCGCGCGGATGTGAAGTTTTCGCCGTGAAAATAGTGGTTTATCTGCATGCATCCGAGGTCGATCAGCTTGGCGCCATTGCGCTTCGCCGCCTCGAAAGTGGTCAATGCCTCCTCCGTGGATGCGGCAAATACCGGTTTTCCTTCAATATTCATGGCATTGGGGTCAAGCCGCCCCTTGCGGCCCGTCTCGGTCAGGCCAACGGAATAGAGAATTCCCTCCGGCACGCCATATTTGCGGGCGGCGGACTGGATTTCTCTTTCACAGACACCTGATGTTGCCGAAGCCGAGGCTTTTTCAGAGGTAGACGCCATTGTCAGCAGAAGAACGGCCAGAGCCGAGAGCGCCATCCATGCCTTCATTATGCACCCCCAAATTATCACCATTGCCTTGCCGGCCATCCCGTGCGCCGGACTCGTCACGGTTGCGCCCTGCAGCGGCCTGCTGGCCCTGCTGCTGCGCCTGCTGATTTTGCTGATTGTTGCCTTGTGTGCCCGTTTGGTCACTCTTGTCGGAAGAAGCGATGCTGATCGTGATGTTATCGACCGTCAGACCCTGCGCTTTCAGGCCATCAAGGATGCTCTTGCTGTCTTCCTGAAGCTTTTTATAGGCCGCAACGCTCTCCACCGTCATGTGAACGGCGAGCTCGTCGCCGGCCAGACGCAGCGACATCGTCACCGATCCAAGCTCGATCGGCGTCATATGCAGCTTCAGCGTATGGACAACCTTGCCTGTGCTGCTCTGGGCAGCGGCGTTGGAGAGCGACGAACCGGGCTGCATCGCGCTGACCCATTCCGGATCATTGGCGATGAGACCGGTCAATGCGGATGCGTTGGTCGATGGCGCCAGGCCGATGAACCGCCGTGAATCGAGCACCGTTATCGTATCCGCCGCCTTGCCGGTGCTTTCCCGGGCATCAAATTCAACGCGGCCTTCGCGCTGAACCGTGCTCATGTCGAGGGCGCGGGACGTGCCGGAACGCGCGGAGGCGAAGCGGAATGCCGAAGCACCATTTTCGCTATCCGAGCCGGATTCGGCCTCATTGCCAGCAAGCTCGGCCCGTGTCGGCATGTCCTTGGGCGAAGGCTCTGTCTTGCCACGGACGGTCTCGGTCCTGTCGGATTTGACCGGATCAGCCTTGCCGGCGATCGCCTGTGCGATCTCCTCAAGCGGTGTCTTGGCCGTCGCGATATCGCCGACATTGGTCGCGATCGTATTCATATCCGCCAGTTTCGGCTCAATGGCATCCGCCGTCGTTTTCGTATCCTTGTCGGCGTCGTCCTTGAGCTTCTTGCCGGTCTTGCCGTTTTCGACCGATGTGCGCGCCGGTTTCCCCGCGTTTTGAAGTTCGGCTGCCGTCTCATGGCTGCGACCTTCTGCGGAATGGTCGCTGCCGATCACATTCAGGAAGGTCGAAGGCCGCTTCACCGGCGTCTTTGTTTCCTCTTCGCCACCTTCGGGCTGTGCATGCTGCTCCTCAGCCGAACCTGCTTCCTGCTGATGGCGCGAATGCGGTGCCTGCGTTGGGCGCTCATCGCGAACGGTGGACAGGGCCTCGCCGAAACTTCCGCCCTTGGCGTCGTCCCTGACTGCGGCGCTGCCGGCACGCGGATCATTATATGGCGCATTCACTATCGCGTTGATGGTTCCGTCGATCATGGTGCCCCCTCGCCTTTCTTCAACAGGCTATCGATTTCATCAAGCTTGCTGCGGCCGCTCGTTACGAGTTGCCGCACATTCTCGCCCTCATCGTCAGCCTTGTGGGTTTCAACCCGCCATATGCTCTTTTCTCCAGTGCCAGCTGTCCCATTCGAGGATGGGTTCTGTCTGGCGTCCTGCTGGGTAGTCGCAGCGCCGACCTCGGCGCCGGGCTGCCCCGGCTGCAACGAGGGTGGGCGGACCACCTGCTCGGCGATCGCCCTTGCTGCATCCCGCAGCGCCCTGTCGCGATCTGAAAGCTGCCCTTCGGGGATCTGCACGATCGTCTCGATCGCACTCACCACATCGGGCGTGCCGATGTTGGAAAGGCTTTCATAGAGATTTGCCTGTGCTTCCGGCTGGTCCGGCAGGGCGGGAGACAGAGCTTTCGCCTTCAGCGCCGCCATGCGTGCCAGCCCGTCCTTGCCGCTGATCGCCGCCAGACGGGAGAGGCGCAGATAGGCTTCCTTCTGCCTTTCCGTGTCCATCATGGCGAATGTTTCCTGTATCGCTTCCTCGCTGATGGAATCCGCCCGCTTGACCACCAGCGAGACCAAAAGATCCGCAAACTGGCTGGCATAGGGCGAATGCAGGAAGCGCCGCGCGTAGCGCTGCGCATAATCGACACCGCGCGCCGCATCACCGTCTTCAACCGCAATCGCCAGCGAGCGGCGAAGGGCCGCCTCCTCGACGATGGTGCCTGGCGCTTCGAGCCGGGCTATGTCGTAGAAACCGAGGGCCGCCAGCGGATCACGCGGGATCGTCACGTTGCCGCCGATCAGTGCCAGGTAGGCGCCGATCCGGGTGCCGCGATATTCCGGCACCATGGCTGCAATGCTCTGCGCCACCAGCGTTCCCTTACCCGAGAGGTATTTGCGCAGGATATCGGCGACGCGACTGTCGAAATTGCCGTCCACATCGCGCGCGACCAGCAATTCCAGCGTCGCCGGATTGCCGCCGCTCATGGCATAGACAAGCGCCGCATCGACATTACGCGGATCCTTGAAGATCGCCGATGGTGCACTTTTAAGCCGCTCGTCGATCGTCTGGAGCAGGAACCGCTGCATTTCCGTTGCCGAATGGTCGCCCATGGCAACCGAATCCTGCACGAATTGCAGGGAGCGCAACATGGCGTAGGGCATGAGGCTGTCTTGCGATTGCGAGAATGCCTTGATCGGCTCCGCACCGAGACCGCAAAGCGTCGCCGCGAGAAAAAGCCAGCGTTTCGAGGATTTCGTCACACTCACCCCCGATCGGCCTCAAGCAGGATTTCGATACGGCGGTTGGCATCCGCCAGAGGGTCTGCCGGCACCTGCAATCTGCGATCCGCAAAGCCCGAGACCTGTTTCACCCGCTCTTCCGACAGGCCGCCACGCACCAGCATGTAATAGGCGCTGTGGGCGCGATCCATTGAAAGCCGCCAGTTGTCATTGGCTTCGCCCTTGAACTGTCGTCCGTCGGTGTGGCCGCGGATCACCACGCTGCCGCCCCGTTCCTGAAGCAACTTGCCTATCTTCTCCATGGCCAGAACCATTTCACCCCGCGGCACGGCCGATCCGACATTGAACATCGGCGTCTCAGACTGGTCGGAAATGGTGAGCAGCAATCCACCTTCGGCCGGCGTTACCACCAGGCCTTCAGCGAGCTTGCCGGTAATGCCTGAAATCTGCTTTTCGATTTCTTCGCGCAGCGTGTCGGCCTTTTGCCATTCGGCATCAGTGGCCTGCTGCTCGTCTGGCTGAGATTTTGCGAGCGCGGCCTGCTCAGTGGCGTCCGGGCGTTGCTGCGGTACAACGGCGGCAACTTCCATCGGCTTGCCGTCCTGCGAATGATCCGCGGGCTTTTGAGAGGCTGCGGCTAACACCGCTTCAGCATCCTTGGCGGCATCCGGTTGCTTCTCCGCCGTCTGCTGCGGCTCCGTCGGGTTCTGCTGCTGGTCGGCGCGGGTGATCTTCACCTGCTGGGTCCAGAAATCCGGGTCGAAGGGATCGCGATAGGCTTCACCACCGCTTGCGCCCGTCGCCGGGCCGGAATCAGCAGCACCGCCCTCGCCCTTGGCGCTGACATTGGCCTGCTGCCCGACCTGTTGGGCGATTTCCGCCAGTACCGAATAGGGGTTCTCAAAAAAGTCGGCTTCCGAGAAATTCGACTGTTCGCCAGTCTGGGACGTCAGGTCCTCGCCCGTCGCCGCGGCAGAGCCCTGGGTTACCTTTTCCGCCTTGATATTCGACTGGTCCTTTTTCTCGACACCCTCTTCCTTGTCCACGGGCTTTTCCAGCCCCTTGGACGAGGGTTTTTCATCGGACAGTTTTATCGGATTGAAATAGCTGGCGACCGAGGCTTTGGTCTCCTCATTGGCGGCATTGACCAGCCACATGACGAG
Source organism: Agrobacterium sp. 22-210-1 (assembly GCF_053522525.1). Classification (NCBI taxonomy): domain Bacteria; kingdom Pseudomonadati; phylum Pseudomonadota; class Alphaproteobacteria; order Hyphomicrobiales; family Rhizobiaceae; genus Agrobacterium; species Agrobacterium sp. 22-210-1. Next base: position 2,139,529 of record NZ_JBNWCI010000001.1, read on the forward strand.
GAAGAACGCCATCATGGCCGTCATGAAGTCGGCATAGGCGATTTTCCAAGCACCGCCATGGGCGCCATCGTGTCCACCCTTGTGGCGTTTGACGATGATGATCTCGTTTTTGCCGTGGTGGTGATTTTCGCCTTCACTCATTTCATCACCTTGCGAAGACTGGACGCCCAGGCGGACATGCGGGTCACGAACACGCTTTCACCCAGTTCGACGGAAAGGTCGATGTCCGTGGTCTCGGTAAATTTCATCGTTTCTTCTTCGAAGCCCGGTTGGGCCTTCAAATGCTCGAACAAATCTCTGGGACCTTTGACGACAATTGTGACAGCCTCGCCATCCGGCATGGAAGCGCGCACCACATCCGCCAGCGCAGACACCGACTTGAGCGACAGCTCTTCCGTCAGAACCGGGGCAAGGATACTGGCCGTCTGTTCGCTGAGATTGGCCGCGATCGCATCGATGCCCTCACGCAGACCCCGGGACAGGAAAACCGCAATCTCCTCGAGATAGACGGAACGCAGGGCCTCCAGTTCGGCCGCATGGGAAGCCAGTAACGCGTCCTGCTCGGCCTGCATCTTCTCAGTGATTTCCCGGGTCGCATCGTCGCGGCCACGGGCATAGGCAGCCTGTTTTTCGCTTTCGACATCGACAGTCTCGAACTCATCGAAACCGGCAGCGACATCACCGAACCCGGACATGCCCTCGGCATCCGCCAGCGGATCGCCAAACGCCAGCCCGGCGGGCTGGCTGTCACCGAAATCCTTGAGATATCTTGCAATAGAGGCGCTCATGCGCGCCCCCGGCAAAACTGGCCAGAGAGGCGAGACATGTTTCCTTGCCTGCGATTTAAGCCGTTTGGCGGCACCATCGTCATCCTTGCTACCCTGTCCGTCTCTTCCATTGCTCCGGCCGGATCACGCCATGCGATCCAGCCGATATTGCCCCGACGTTAGGTGTTCAAACTTGTGCGAGGATGAAGGCGGCCTGTTCCGGAAGCCCGCGCCTTGTCTCCGCGTCTTGTCTCCGCGCCTGCCCACGCCGGGCCAAACCCTTACTTGAAGAGCTGGAGGATATTCTCCGCGTTGGCATTGGCGATCGAAAGCGACTGTATGCCGAGCTGCTGCTGCGTCTGCAGCGCCTTCAGCCTGGTCGATTCCTCGTTCATATCCGCATCGACGAGACGACCGATGCCCTTGTCGATCACGTCCATCAGGCTCGAAACGAAGTTTTCCTGCATATCGATGCGGCTCTGCAGCGAACCAAGGCTGGATGCCGCGCTGGTCATCGCTTCAAGCTGTCCGTCGACAAAGGACATCATCGCATCCAGCACATCGGCTTCGGTATATTGCTCTCCCGTCATCGTTCCCATTTTCTGGGCGAGGTCGGTCAGCTTGTTGATGTCGAGCGTCGATACCGAGATTCCGAGTTTGCGGGTGTCGGGATCGACTGCCGCGGAAATGTCGTAGTACCAGTTGGTGTTCGGCGATGTCGTCGTTGCGACCGGTGTGGTGCTGTCGGTGGCCGGAGCGGCGGCACTTGCCGGATCCGTAGAGGTGAGCTTTACCCAGACGCCGTCACCGATCTTCAAATATCCCTGGGTACTGGCGGCATTCGTATAAATACCCGTTGCCTTGAGACTGAAGCCGGCCAAAGCAGCGACCTCGCTGTCCTTCAGCGTAGTAACCACGTAATTCTTGTCGGTGACTGTCGGAAGTGCAGGTAGCGCGGGCGTGTCCGTCGTGCGCATCGTGACCGACGTCTCGTTCTTCCGGAGGAAGCGGGCCTCGGTGTCGAGAATGCCGAATTTTCCGCCGCTCAGATCGAACAGCACGGTGCTCGAATCAAGCGAATAATCGACAGTCGTTACGCCCACCGAGCCTGCAGCGGTGCGGGTAAACGAGGCAACGATCTTCTTGATGGTCGGCTCTTCGGCAGCCGGTGTCTTGCCATCGCCGATTTTCGCCTGGAGCCAGTTTTCGCCGGAGAAGGAGGCCGATTCGGAAATGCTTTTCAGCTGGTCCTGAAGCTGCTTGATTTCTTCCTGGATCTTCGTCCGGTTGCTACCTACGCCATAGGCGGCGACCAGCTTCGCCTTCAAAGACTTGACCGTCTCGATGGCACTTTCAACGGCCTCGAAGGCGGTGTCGACCTTGGCCGCTCCCAGACCCAGCGCATCCTGTACGGCCGAAAGCGCCGTGTTGTCGGAGCGCATGGTCGTGGAGATAGACCAATAGGCCGCGTTATCCGCCGCCGTCTCGACACGGTAACCCGAAGAGACACGCGCCTGCGTTGTCTCAAGGCTCTTGTCGATCATGCGCAAGGTTTGCAGCGCGGCCATTGCCGCCGCATTGGTCATAATGCTGGTCATGGGTTCCACCCAATTCAAAATGTAAGAAGAAATCCGGCGCAGCGCCGAAAACGAGCAGGAGCATCATGCGCATCGGCGATGGTTGAAATGAGCCACCGCGACCTGCCGTTCGTTAACAAATCGTTAATTCGATAGGTACCAAACAACAACGCTGATTTGCAAGGCGTTCCTCGCTTCGCCGGAGCGGTTTTGCTTAAAGCGGCAGGCTTCAGGCAAGCTCGGGCAAAAAAGCGATCAAACAAAACCGCTGCGACCGCCGTTTCGGCAGTCGCAACGGATAATTATCCGGTGGTGATGTTCAGGCCGCCTCGCCCTGATGGGCCGGAACGAATCGGGCCGCCATCAGGCTTCTGCGCAGGAACTCGGTATTCTCATCCGGATTTTCCGACGGGTTCTGAAACGAAACATGATTGATCTCGACCGCCGCATGTTCATTGGCGAGAATCAACTGCGCATAGACCGTGGCGCCTTTCGGTTTGATTTCGAGATCGAGAACGATCTCCGGGGCGCCTTCCCATTCAAGCTTGTATTCGCCACCCGCACCGAAATTGATCGTGCCGGGATGATAATAAAGCTCCGCGGCGGAAGAGACGAGGTCGGCGATGCTGCCATAGCACTCGAATCTGAGCAACGAAATCAGGTCTGCCGGGTCTAGCAATCGTAATTCGGTAGCGATCGGGTTGATCGCCTCTGCGACGATCATTTCCCGCTGTTCAGAATAGGCGGATTTTTTCATTGGTTTTATTGAACCCGTATTTTCGATGACTTCATGGCGTAAACCCGATGAACGAGCTCAGCCACAGCCTTATAAAAGGCTGGTGGAATCACACTATCGATCGAGACTTGCGCAAACATGGAGCGTGCGAGCGGTGGGTCTTCAAAAACGGGGATATTGTTTTCTTCCGCAATCTCGCGGATTTTCAATGCGATAAGGTCCTGGCCCTTGGCGACGACAACAGGCGCGTCACCTTCTTCGCGCACGTAACGCAACGCCACCGCAAAGTGTGTCGGGTTGGCGATGACAAGTGTTGCGCGCGGCACATTGTTGATCATGCGGCGGCGGGCGCGATCGCGGGCGATAGAACGCTGGCGGGATTTGACCACAGGGTCGCCCTGCGATTGCTTGTACTCTTCCTTCACCTCGTGTTTCGTCATTTTCAGCTGGCTGAACCAATGGTGGCGCGTCCACAAAAGATCGACGGCGGCAAGCAATGCGGTCGAAAGCAGGATCACGACCATCATTTTCTTGACGATCTCGACGACCCTGACAAAAATCACCTGCGGATCGGAAAACATCAGGTCGATGAGGCTGTAGAAATCGCCGCGCAGCGACATGAACATGATGATCGAGACGATCAATATCTTGAACAGCGACTTGCCGAATTCCACGAAGCCCTGCTTGCTGTAAATGCGCGTGAACCCCTTTGCGGGCGAGATGCGCGACCATTGCGGGCGCACCCTCTCAAGCACTGGCGATGGCAGGTTCTGGAGAAACGACGAGGCAAGGCCGAAGACGATGAACATGATCATGGCCGGCATGAGCAGATAGGCCATGGACGTGCCGAGGAAATAAAGCAGAGACAGGGCATCAGGCCGGGTGCTGAGGTCCCATTGTTCGGGCTGACCGAACAGGTCTTTCAGCGTGACGCCAAGACGGCCGGCGCCATCGGGCAAAAAGAAGACCAGATAACAGTAAAAAGCGAGCGACGAGGCAAAGATCGGCACTTCCCGAGAGAAGGGAAGATTGCCCTTCTCAGCCGCATCGCGGAGCTTTTTCTCCGTCGGGGCTTCTGTTTTACTGTCCTTGTCCTCATCGTCTGCCAAGGCACGTTCCCGGGATCAAAAAAAAAGGCCCGCCGATCCCGGCAGGCCGTCATCCCGAAACTAGCGTCCGGGGCCGGCCATCGCAATGGCCGGTTCTGCCCGAAGGGTGGGTTATCAACCGGCTTCCGCTCAAGCGGCGGCCGATTGTTCTTCCGCGCCGGCTTCCTTCAGCTGGATCTGGCCGGAATTGGCCAGACGGATAGCCTCCTGGGCAACTGCGCGGCGGGCGATCGCCACTTCGCGGGTGTTGACCGAGGCCTGCGGTACGGCAAGATCCGATTCGATCATGCGGCGCTGGCGCGGGCTGATGCTGGACAGCACACATTCCTTGATTTCCATCGTGGCGCCACGCAGCGCCATGGTCAGAACGTCGGCCGAAACATCGTTGAGCAGCATGACGCGGCTGCGCTGCGGCATGAACATGAGATCGTCGAAGAGGAAGATCTTCGGCTTGACCTTGTTTGCGGCTTCCTTGCTCAGAGTTTCGAGCGAGCTGAGCAGCGTATCGACCTGCGGCTTTTCCAGCTCGTTCATCAGATCGGCAACCTTCGTGGAGCCGCCTGCATTGCGTTCCGCTTCGATCTCGTTGATCAGATTGATCACACGCTTCTCGATGATCTGGGCAGCCGTCGGGCTCACTTCCTTCATGTTCACCGTGCGGTTCATGATATCGGCGCGCTGCTCTTCGGGAATGGTCAGGAGAACCTTGGCACCGAAGGATGAGGGCAACATGGAGAGGATATAGGCGATGGTCTGGGGATGTTCGCGCAGCAGGAACTTGCCGACGAATTCCGGCTCCGCTTCCTGCAGGCGATCCCAGATCGAGGCTTCATAGGCCTGGAAGGCTGCACGACGACCGAGAAGGCTGTCCACCTCTTCAGGGGTCAGGCCTTCTTCGAGAATGCTTTCGATTGCCTTGGCATTGTCCATGAGACCCGTTCCTTCGGTGAACAGGTCTTCGAACTCCGCCACGATCTGCGCAAGTTCATCGGGAGGAATGACGCGCAGGGTCTGGGCCGAGGAAATGATCATCTGCAATTCGTGCTGCGTAAAAAACTTCAGCAGCTTGCCGGCGACGCCCTTGCCCATGGCAAGCAGCACCGCGGCCGCCTTGTCGGCCTGAGACAACGGCTTGCCCGCAAGGGGGTTACCGAAATCCTCGAAGTCCATCATGGTCTTTCCTCTCCGTCCCCACAGGGATCAGGCTTTTCTGGTACTCATTACTTCAATCAATTTTACGCCGAAGCGCGTATCGTCGTCTTCAAGTACCGTTATCTCACCGCGCGCAATACGGCGGCCATTCACCATGATCTCGACGGGCTCGCCAATCTTGCGGTCAAGCGCAATCGTCGCACCCTCTTCGAGGCTCATCAGTCCCGAAACCAGCATACGGCTGGTGCCGAGAACGATCTGGACATCGATCGGGATGTCCATGATCAGTTCCATGTTCTCGGACAATCCGCTGCCAAGCGGCGCCTTCACACCCGCGACCTGCGGGGTGGTGGCGAAATCATCCATCGCAAAACTGGCCGCTCCGCCACCGAAGGCGGAAAGGTCGGTATCATCGGAAGCGTCGTCCGTGCTTCCGAAATCGCCGAAGTCGCCAAAATCGGACAGCGAACCTTCCGCGTCCGTCTTGAGGACGCCACGCAGATCGCCGATAGCCTGGTCGATGTCGCCGGCATCTTCCAGCGACGGCAGCTCCGCATCATCGGTCAGAGGTGTTTTCTTCGTAGCCATGCGCTGATTATTCCCTTTGAAACTTGCGTCAGCCTGCCCAGAGCCCAAAAAGGGCGGGCAGGATTTTAACCCATCAAATGTCGCAAAATCTCGTCGTCCGTGCTGACATTGTTCTTCACCCGAACCATGTAGCGCTCACCGGACTTGCCGAATTCGCAATTATAGAGCTTGGAGCCGTTGGCGCTGACCTCGACGCCGATATCGTCCTGCTTCAGATCCTGAAACGGAATGACATCGCCGGCCACCAGTTTGGAAATCGTCCGCAAGGTCAGCGTTTCGAGCTTGATACGCGCCTCGAGCGTTACCTGCGATCTCTTCACCTGCTGCGAGATCATTTCCATCCATTCCTCCTGCTTCTTCAGCGCCTGGGCCGAAGCCTTGGGCGCGACGATGGAGGTCTTGAGCAGGGGCCGCTGCGGCACGATGAGAGAAAACTCCGACGAAACCTTGCCGATATCGATCTTCATGCGGATGCTGACGCCGTAAAGGCCGGCAATCATCTCGTCGAAGGCGCTCTTTCCATTGGCACTGAACGGCGGGTCGATTGTCGCCTCGAAGCCGCCCGGCGCGTTGACGCCCGAACGCAGCACGCCCGCGATGCGGCCGAGAACCATGGCCGCAAGGTCGAGTTCGATATGCGACAGGTTGCGCTCGTCAGGTTCGCCGATGGTGTCGGGTGCAGCACCCAGCATGCGCTCCATGAGCGCGATGACAAAGCCGTTGCCGACCGCCATCATGAAATTGGGGCACCAGTTGCGCAGCGAACAATCGGCAACCGAGACGTTGTGCCCGACATTGGCGATGAGATCGGTCATCAGCCCCGATTCGGAACCGATATATTCGACATCGATCGCGATGCCGGTCTCGCTGTGAAAGATATCAGGCAGGAATTCGCTGTAGAGATGGCCGATGTCGGAACCGATCCTGGCGATCGTCTTGCGATCGGAAAGCCCACCGGTGAGTTGCGCGAGCAGGGCCGTGTCGATGGCGGGGGCTCTTTGCGCTGCAGCTTTTGCCATGGTCATGCCGCCTTGTTTTCGCCGCCGGGATTCATCATCTCCTGCTCGACGGCGTCGATGGACGGCCGCTCGTAGTTGGAGATGGTCTTGCGGCCATATTCAAGCGCGACCTGCGGCACCGAACCGTTCATGTAGGCGATCAGCGTCTGCTTGACGATGATGTAGAGGCGGTGCTGCTTGGAGCGGACGATCTTGACCTGCGATGCGAGCGGGTTGCAGATCGAATAGGACAGGATGATGCCGAGCATGGTGCCGACGAGTGCGGCGCCGATCAGGCCGCCCAGCACTTCCGGCGATTCGTTGATCTTGCCCATGGCCTTGATGACGCCGAGAACCGCCGCGACGATACCGATGGCGGGGAAGGAATCGCCCATGGTGGTGATCGCGTGGTAAGGCTTCAGCTTGTCGTAGAGGATGGTTTCGATTTCTTCATCCATCAGCGCCTCGATTTCGTGGCTACGGGCATTGCCGATGATGATGAGGCGAACGTAGTCGCAGATGAACGAGGTCAGTTCCTTGTTCTTCAGAACCGAGGGCGCCGACTGGAAGATCGAGGATTCTTCCGGATTGTCGATATGCGCTTCGATCTCGTTGCGCGATTTCGTGCGCAGATCGCGCATCAGCGAATAAAGCACGCCGAGCACGTCGAGATAATTGCGCTCCTTCGGAACCGAATGTTTGAAGGCCTCGCCGAGCGCCTTGCCCGAATCTTTCACGACCTTCATCGGGTTCGCCATGATGAAGCCGCCAAGCCCCGCTCCGCCGATAATCAACAGTTCGAACGGCTGGATGAGGACGTCCAGATGGCCGCCCATCGCCATGTAGCCGCCGATGATGCAGCCGAAGGTGATTATAAGTCCAATTACAATATTCATTGATCGACCACGCCCGAACAGTGTTCCATGCCGCCATCTCTAGAAAATGTGGCTTGCGTGAACCTGTCCGCTACGCCTCTTTCATGCTTCTCCGGCAACCAGTTTCGCACAAGCAAGCTACGGCAATATGCCGGCAAAGGCGGACGTGCGCCTTGAGATCGGGATCAAACGAGAGCGGCGGTTCAGTGACTTCCACCTACACCAGCTACAGACTGATCAGTCAGGACATCGGCAAGTCGCTTGAGCGCGTGTCGAAGCAGCCTGACGTGGCGCGCGAAACCGAATATTACCGCGCGAAGATCGGCGATGTGAAATCCATCGACGACTTCATGGCCGATACACGCCTTTTTAATTATGCGTTGAAAGCCCATGGCCTTGAGGACATGGCCTATGCGAAAGCCTTCATCCGCAAGGTGCTGACGGAAGGCACCTCGGACAAGGATGCCTTCGCCAACAAGCTTTCCGACAATCGTTACGCGGATCTGGCGAAATCACTGAATTTTGCCGAGCTTGGAAAAGCTGCGACCGCGACCGAGGCTGCACAATCGGGCACCATCGAGAAATATACCCGCCAGACGCTGGAACAGACAGCCGGCGATGACAATAACGGCGTCCGGCTTGCGCTTTATTTCGAGCGCAAGGCGCCGACGATCAAATCAGGCATGGATTTCCTGGCCGACGATGCGCTCGCGCAGGTGTTCCGCACAGCCTTCAACCTGCCCGACGAATTTGCCGCTGCGAGTGTCGAGAAACAGGCCGCTCTCATCGAAAAATCCATCAAGATCAAGGATCTGCAGGATCCTGAAAAGGTCGGCAAGCTGCTCGAGCGTTTCACCATCATGTGGGAAATGCAAAACCCCTCAACGACCTACGACCCCTTGGCCGTTTTCGGCTCCTCCAGCGGCTACGGCATTTCCCCGGACCTGCTGATTTCCATCAACTCCCTGAAACTCGGAGGCAAATGATATGCAATCCGGACTATATGTCGCCCTGTCCTCACAGATCGCGCTGGAGCGCCGTCTCACCACCATTTCCGATAATATGGCGAATGTGAACACGGTCGGCTTCCGTGGCTCCGAAGTAAAATTCGACGAAATGGTCGCCAAGAACCACAATGACATGAATGCCAAGGTGGCCTTCGTTTCACAGGGCAATGACTATCTCTCCACCCGCCAGGGCGCTTTCGAGCAGACCGGCAATTCCTTCGACTTCGCCATCAAGGGCGACGCCTGGTTCTCGATGGACACGCCTGATGGCCAGATTCTCAGCCGCGACGGCCGTTTCACCATGCGCCCGGACGGCGCGCTGATCTCTTCGAACGGTTATCCCGTCCTCGACGCCGGCGGCGGTCCCATCCAGCTCAATCCGAATGGCGGACCGATCACCGTCGGTCTCGACGGTGCCATCAGGCAGAACGAGAATATCGTCGCCACGCTCGGCATCTTCAAAGCCGATTTCTCGCAAGGTTTCCTGCGCCATCCCAATAGCGGCGTGAAGCCCGTGGCCCAGCCGACACCGGTCGTCAACGATCACGAGGTCGGCGTCGTTCAGGGCTATCTCGAACAGTCGAACGTCAATGGCATTTCCCAGATGACGCAGCTCATTCAGGTCAACCGGGCCTTTGAGAGCATTTCCTCGCTGATGCGCGATACCGAATCCACCTTCGGCGAAGGCATCAAGACGCTTGGCGGCGCGCGTTAAGGAACTGAGCAATGACAATGCCGGAACCCATGCTCTCGGCTGAGGCGATTTCACCGAAACTTGCCCAGCTGGCGAGCCTCGCCGGACACTATGCCGATCCGGAGTTTTCGGTGGCGCCGGGTGGCCATGTCCGCACCATCGCCGCCGGACACTATACGGTTTCCGGCCTTTCGCGGCATGTGAGGCTCGGCGAGTTCGTCGCCCATCGCAGCACGACCGGCATCCATCTCGGCGAAGTCGTGCGCGTGGAGCCGGATATCTGCTATGTCTGCCCCATCGAACCCGGTGAACCGATCGGTATTCACGACACCGTCATCCGCAAGGGCGCTTTCCGTGTCGCGCCTGACGACAGCTGGTGCGGGCGCACCATCAATGCGCTTGGCGAACCCATCGACGGCCAGGGGCCGCTTTCCTCCGGTACAGAGCGCCGTTCGATCTCCAACAATGCGCCACCATCCATGACGCGCAAGCGCGTGGAGACGCCTTTCAAGACCGGCGTGCGGGCAATCGATATTTTCTCTCCCTTGTGTCTCGGCCAGCGTCTCGGCATTTTCGCCGGCTCAGGCGTCGGCAAATCCACGCTGCTGTCGATGCTCGCCAAGGCCGACGCTTTCGACAAGGTAGTGATCGCGCTCGTCGGCGAACGCGGACGCGAAGTGCGCGAATTCATCGAAGACACGATGGGCGAAAACATGAGCAAGTCCATCGCCGTCGTCGCCACCAGCGATGAAAGCCCGATGCTGCGCAAGATGGCCCCGCTTTCCGCCGTCACCATTGCCGAGCACTTCCGTGACAAGGGCGACAACGTTCTTCTTATCATCGACAGCGTCACCCGTTTCGCCCATGCGATCCGCGAAGTGGCGGTTGCTTCGGGCGAGCCGCCGGTTGCGCGCGGTTATCCGGCCTCGGTCTTTACCGAACTACCGCGGCTTCTGGAGCGGGCCGGCCCCGGCGCCGAAGGCACCGGCACCATCACCGCCATCGTCTCTATTCTGGTCGATGGCGACAACCACAATGATCCGATTGCCGATTCGACCCGCGGTATTCTCGACGGCCATATCGTGCTGGATCGTAGCCTTGCCGAAGAAGGCCGTTATCCGCCGATCAATCCGCTCGCCTCGATCTCGCGTCTTGCCAAGAAGGCCTGGACGCCGGATCAGGAAAAGCTGGTCTCGCGCCTGAAGGCGCTGGTGCATCGCTTCGAGGAAACGCGGGATCTGCGCCTCATCGGCGGCTATCGCCCCGGCACCGATCCCGATCTCGACATGGCGGTAAAGCAGGTCCCGATCATCTATGAAACGCTGAAACAGCTTCCGAACGAACCGGCGGCGCAGGACGCCTATGCTGATCTCGCGACAGCGCTACGTGGCGGAGTGCAGAACAATCAGCCGCAGGTAAACCCGAGAATGAGAGGCTGACGCCGTGAAAAAGAAAAAGATCGACAATGGCGACGTCGAGGATACACGGTCGCAGCCGCCTTTCTTCACGCTGGACCGCATTCTGGCCTGGACGGGAATTGGACTTGCCGCAGCGGCGGCCTTTTTCCCCTGGTATGTGTTCTTCAATGAAGACAAGTTTGGAATAAAGGTTGCGGGCGGTGACCGCACACGCGACCTGCCCCACACAGGCCCCCGGGAAGTCTTCAGCGTTTCGCCGATGGCCATGACCAACCGCAACAAGGAAGACATGCCGCAACCGGCCGAACTGCCTGATATGCTGACGACGGCGACAGTCAACGCCAGCGGCAAGGAAAAGCAGAACGATCTTGCCGTCGGCGTGGAAGACCAGCCCTTCCCCGGTCAGACTTCCTTCCGTTTGCTGCATGTTTCCAACGGCCGCGCGCTGATCGAGGACGGATCGGGCATGTATATGGTGCGGGTCGGCTCCACCCTGCCAGACAATGCGCTTCTGACCAAGATCGAGCAACGCGGCGGCGAATGGCAGATCGAAACGTCCTCGGGTAAAACCTATCGTCCTGAAAAGTAGACGATTTTTTCTTCCTTGAAAAAAAGGCGTGCCGCATCTGCCGGCGCGCCTTTTTTGTTTCACGGATGGCCGTTCTTCCGCCGTTCGGCGTCTTTGCCCCTCCCCGCAAGTCTGACGCAAGATTAGGTGCTTAGGTTCGGGCCATACGAGATGGAGAAGTCTATGCAACCGATTCAACTGTTCGATCTGGCATCCCGCCAAGCGGAATGGCTGAGCGTGAGGCAGGAAGTCGTGGCGACCAACATCGCCAACGCCAACACCCCCAAGTTCCACGCCAAGGATGTCAGCCCTTTCGAAGCGGTCATGCAGGCCACCAGCCAGCAGGTCGGCATGGCAAAGACCCATCCCGCCCATTTTGGCGCGAGCAACCTCAGCGAAAATATCGCCGTGCGCGACAACCCGGTCAATAACGAGATCGGCATGCAGGAGTCCGGTAATTCGGTCGCGCTTGCTGAGGAAATGACCAAGACGGGCGAGATCAAGCGGCAGTACGACCTGAACGCCAATCTCGTCAAATCCTTCCATCGCATGATGCTGATGACGGTTAAGAGGTAAACCATGGATCCCTTGAGTGCGGCGAGCAAGATCGCGGGCAGCGGCCTGGAGGTGCAGTCCACCCGACTGCGCGTCGTGTCCGAAAACATCGCCAACGCCAGATCGACCGGCGACACCCCCGGCGCCGACCCCTATCGCCGCAAGACCGTTACCTTCGGTTCCGAGCTCGACCGCGTCAGCGGTGTGGAGCGCGTGACGGTGAAGAAGCTCGGCGTCGACCGTGGTGACTTCGTCAACGAATACGACCCCGGCAACCCGGCCGCCGACACAAACGGCATGGTGAAGATGCCGAACGTCAACATCCTGATCGAAATGGCCGACATGCGCGAAGCCAACCGCAGCTATGACGCCAACCTTCAGGTCATCCGCCAGACACGCGACCTCGTCGCTTCCACCATCGACCTTCTGAAGGCATCGCAATGATCGACGGCATCAAGCAACTCAGTTCCCTTTCGCTCACGCGCGGCGCAAGCGATATCTCCTCGCTGACCGAAAGCGTTTTCGGCAGCCAGCAGACGACGCCCGCCCAGCAGACGGGCGCAAGCTTCGCGAGCGTTCTCGGCAACGTATCGCTGGATGCGATGAACAACCTGAAGAAGGCGGAAGTCGCCTCCTTCGAAGGCATTCAGGGCAAGGCGAACACGCGTGAAGTGGTCGATGCCGTGCTTTCGGCCGAGCAATCGCTGCAGACCGCCATCGCGCTGCGCGACAAGATCGTGTCGGCCTATCTCGACATTACCAAGATGCAGATCTAGCCCAGCGGGAATATTGATATGAGAGCTCTTGCAATCGCCGCCACCGGTATGGACGCCCAGCAGACCAATCTGGAAGTCATCGCCAACAACATCGCCAACATCAACACCACCGGCTACAAGCGCGCGCGTGCGGAGTTCACCGATCTGCTCTACCAGACGGAGCGCATGCAGGGCGTGCCGAACCGCGCCAATCAGGCGATCGTGCCGGAAGGCGCCAATATCGGTCTCGGCGTGCAGACGTCTGCCGTCCGCAACATTCACACCCAGGGCAACCTGATCGAGACCGGCAACAAACTCGACGTGGCGATTATCGGACAGGGCTGGTTCCAGATCGAAGCGGCTGATGGTTCGACGCTCTACAGCCGCGCCGGCGCCTTCAACAAGAATGCCGACGGCAATCTGGTGACGGTCGATGGCTATAATGTCATTCCCAACATCAACATCCCGACCGACGCGCAGGACATCACCGTTACCCGCACGGGTCAGGTGACGGCCCGTATCGGCAACGCCGCTGACTTCACCGAACTTGGCCAGCTGACCATCGCCAACTTCGCAAACGAAGCCGGTCTGAAGCCGCTCGGCGACAACCTCTTTGCCCAGACGCCGGCTTCCGGCGACGCGGTCATCGGCGTGCCGGACGATCCGAGCTACGGCTACATCAAGCAATCCTACCTTGAAGGCTCGAACGTCGACGCCGTCAAGGAAATCACCGACCTGATCACGGCGCAGCGCGCCTATGAGATGAATTCCAAGGTCATCACCACCGCTGACGAAATGGCATCGATTGTCAGCAAGAACCTGAAGTAAGAACGGAAAGGCAGGCGGACATGAGGTTTGGCCGAAAAAATAACAGCTGCAGAACGGCGCTCGTCCGTATGTGCCTGGCGTCTGCCTTTTCACTTGTTGCCATGGCGCCGGCTTTCGCCCAGGCGCCGATGGCGCTGGTTCCCACACGCACCATCTATCCGGGTGAAACCATCTCGTCCGACCAGGTGAAACCGGTGGAAGTGACCAATCCCAACATTTCCTCGGGCTACGCGACCGACATCAGCGAAGTTGAGGGCATGATTTCCAAGCAGACCCTGCTTCCCGGCCGCACAATCCCGGTCGCCGCCCTGCGCGAAGCGTCGCTGGTGGTGCGCGGTACCAGCGTCAAGCTCGTTTTCACCATCGGCAACATGACGTTGATGGCTTCGGGAACGCCGATGACCGACGGCTCGCTTGGTGAGGTGGTGCGTGTGCGCAACATCGATTCCGGCGTGATGGTCAGCGGCACGGTCATGAAGGACGGAACCATTCAGGTGATGGCGAAATGAGATTGCTTCGTATCCTGGCCGCGGCCATTCTGTTTTCGACCCAGCCGTTCCTTCCCGTAGCCGCAGCCCACGCCGATACATCCCGTATCAAGGATATCGCATCGCTGCAGGCCGGACGCGACAACCAGTTGATCGGATACGGTCTCGTCGTCGGCGTCCAGGGCACGGGCGACAGCCTGCGCTCCTCGCCATTCACCGAACAATCCATGCGCGCGATGCTGCAGAACCTCGGCATCACCACGCAGGGCGGCCAGTCGAATGCCAAGAACATCGCCGCCGTGATGGTGACGGCAAATCTGCCGCCCTTCGCCAGCCCCGGCAGCCGTGTGGACGTGACGGTCAGTTCGCTGGGCGACGCCTCTTCGCTTCGCGGCGGCACGTTGATCATGACCTCGCTTTCCGGCGCAGACGGGCAGATCTATGCGGTTGCGCAGGGAGCACTGATCGTCAACGGCTTTTCGGCGCAGGGCGATGCCGCGACGCTGACGCAGGGCGTCACCACATCCGCGCGCGTGCCGAACGGCGCGATCATCGAGCGTGAATTGCCGTCCAAATTCAAGGATTCGGTCAATCTGGTCCTTCAGTTGCGCAATCCCGATTTCTCGACTGCGGTGCGTGTTGCGGACGTTGTCAACGCCTTTGCCCGCGCCCGTTACGGCGATGGTATCGCCGAGCCGCGCGATTCGCAGGAAATCGCGGTGCAGAAACCCCGCACCGCTGACCTCACCAGGCTGATGGCGGAAATCGAGAACCTGACGGTGGAGACGGATACGCCCGCCAAGGTAGTGATCAACGAGCGCACCGGCACGATCGTCATCGGCGCGGATGTGCGCATCTCCCGCGTTGCCGTCAGCTATGGAACGCTGACCGTGCAGGTGACGGAATCGCCGCAGGTCATCCAGCCGGAGCCCTTCTCGCGCGGCCAGACCGCCGTGCAGCCGCAGACGGACATCATGGCGCTGCAGGAAGGCAGCAAGGTCGCCATTGTCGAAGGTCCCGATCTTCGCACGCTGGTTGCCGGTCTCAACAGCATCGGGCTCAAGGCGGATGGCATCATATCCATCCTGCAAGGCATCAAATCCGCCGGCGCCCTTCAGGCGGAGCTTGTGCTGCAATGATGGAACTTCTTAAAAACCAAGCCCTGCCGAATGGTCTTGTCCGGTTCGCAGCCGTTGCCTCCCTGCTTTTCCTGCTGCCGGCCGCCGGCGCCGAAAGCCAGCAGAACGTGGTGTCGGAACTGAGCACGCAGGATGAAATCCAGAAATTCTGCACCAACATCGCCGATGCCGCCCGCGATCAGCGGTATCTGATGCAGAAGCAGGAGCTTGAAAAGCTTCAGGCCGACGTCAACGAGCGCATCTCCGTGCTGGAAGACCGCAAGGCAGAATATGAGGACTGGCTGGCGCGCCGCGAACATTTCCTCGCCCAGGCGAAAGCCAATCTCGTCGATGTCTACAAGACGATGAAGCCGGACGCCGCCGCACCCCAGCTCGAGAAGATGCATGTGGAGATCGCGGCCGCCATCATCATGCAGCTGCCGCCGCGCCAATCCGGCCTCATCCTCAGCGAGATGGATGCGCAGAAAGCCGCCACCGTCGCCGGCATCATGTCGCAGGCAACCGACAAAAACACTTCGAAGGATCCTTCATGAGCACGCGTCGTCTTCCGGCCCTCCTCCTGCCGCTGGCTCTGCTGGCAGGCTGCCAGAACAACCAGACCCTGAAGGAAATCGGCAACGCACCCGCGATGAGCCCGATCGGCAGCGGCCTGCAATTCAGCCAGACGCCGCAGATGGGCATGTATCCCAAGCAGCCGAAACATATGGCGAGCGGCTATTCGCTATGGAGCGACAGCCAGGGCGCATTGTTCAAGGATCTGCGCGCGCTGAACATCGGCGACATCCTGACCGTCAACATCCAGATCAACGACAAGGCCGATTTCGACAACGAGACCGAGCGCAACCGCACCAATTCCAGCGGTCTGAACTGGAAGGCCAAGGCGGAAATCTTCGGCTGGACGCCGGAAGCGGACTCCAACATCAAATACGGATCCGACACCGACACCCAGGCCAAGGGCAAGACCAAGCGTTCTGAAAAGCTGACGCTGATGGTGGCTGCCGTGGTGACCGGCATTCTGGAAAACGGCAACCTCATCATCAGCGGTTCGCAGGAAGTGCGCGTCAACCATGAAATCCGTATCCTCAATGTCGGCGGTATCGTCAGGCCGCAGGATGTCGATGCGCAGAACATGATTTCCTATGAGCGTATCGCCGAAGCCCGCATCTCCTACGGCGGTCGTGGCCGCCTGACGGAAGTGCAGCAGCCCCCGGTCGGTCAACAGGTCGTCGACCTGTTCTCGCCGCTCTGACGCCGGTTTGCGGGAGCGGGACTGACCATGGAAAACGAACAGGCTGAGAGCAAGAAAAAGTCCTCTCCGGTGGTCATGACCATCGCTGGCGTTGTGATCCTGACGCTGCTCGGTGCGGGCGGCGGCTGGCTGGTGGGCGGCATGATCGCCCCCAAGATCGCCGGCGCTGAGGCCGCAGCGCACGCGCCAGCCGCTTCGGGTGAAAAGGGCAAGGCCGCCGAGGGCATCGAGAAAATCTCCGCCGAAGCCAACGGCATCGTCCAGCTCGACCCCATCACCACCAACCTCGCCTACCCTTCGACCAACTGGGTGCGGCTGGAAGTGGCGCTGATGTTCAAGGGGCCGGTGGAAGTCGGACTGGCGGAGGATATCCACCAGGATATCATGGCCTATGTACGCACCGTTTCCCTTCAGCAGCTGGAAGGGCCGCGCGGCTTTCAATATCTTAAGGATGACATTCAGGAACGAGTTGACCTGCGCTCGCAAGGGCGCGTATCCAAGGTCATGTTCCGGACCTTTGTCATCGAATGATTCGATTTCTTGTAACCATCGCCGTCCTCCTCGCCTTGCCGGGCCTTGCCAACGCCCAGCAATTTCCGTCCGATCTGTTCAATACGCAGATCGACGGATCCGTCGCGGCATGGATCATCCGCACCTTCGGCCTTCTGACAGTTCTCTCCGTCGCGCCGGGCATCCTGATCATGGTCACGAGCTTTCCTCGTTTCGTGATCGCCTTTTCGATCCTGCGCTCCGGCATGGGCCTTGCCTCGACGCCATCCAACATGATCCTGCTGTCGATGGCGATGTTCATGACCTTCTACGTCATGTCGCCCACCTTCGACAAAGCCTGGACGGACGGCGTGCAGCCGCTTTTGCAGAACCAGATCAACGAACAGCAGGCGATAGGGCGCATCGCCGAACCCTTCCGTACCTTCATGAACGCCAATACGCGTGACAAGGACCTGAAGCTGTTCGTCGATATCGCCCGTGAGCGCGGACAGGAAGTGATGACCGACAATGTCGTCGATTACCGCGTTCTCGTTCCGGCCTTCATGCTGTCGGAAATCCGCCGCGGTTTCGAGATCGGCTTCCTGATCATCCTGCCGTTTCTGGTCATCGACCTCATCGTCGCCACCATCACCATGGCCATGGGCATGATGATGCTGCCGCCCACCTCGATTTCCCTGCCGTTCAAGATCCTGTTTTTCGTGCTGATCGACGGCTGGAACCTGCTCGTCGGCAGCCTCGTCAGATCGTTCAACTGACGGCATTTGTGCCGAAATAAACTTCGTTAATCCTGTTTGTTAACCCCGCAGCCCCACGGCAGCGGGGTTTTCGCGTTTTAAGGCTTTGGTTACCAATTTTGCTAGGGCCCGGATAACTATAATTTTAAATTAAAAACTTACCATTTAAATATACTTCGCAGTAACCATAAGTATTTTCCAGTATTTCTTAATGCTCAAATTAATAATTACGCAATTTTTCGCTGCGAAATTCTCCCTACACACAGCGGGTTTGGTTTCAAGAGACAAGTAACTCTGAACCGAGTGGCATGAAGCCGAAACGTTGTGACCGGTAATACGAAGTCCGGAATGTCCCCAATTCCAGTATCTCGTAAAAACAAGGGACAATATATTATGGCAAGCATTCTCACCAACGCCTCCTCTATGGCTGCTCTCCAGACGCTGCGTTCTATCGGCAACAACATGGAGACCACACAGGGCCGTATTTCGTCGGGCCTCAAAGTAGGTTCCGCCTCCGACAACGCCGCTTACTGGTCCATCGCGACCACCATGCGTTCGGACGCTTCGGCACTCTCCACCGTTTCCGACGCGCTCGGCATCGGCGCTGCCAAGGTCGACACGGCTTATTCCGGTATGGAAGCCACCATCAAGGTCGTCCAGGAAATCAAGGACAAGCTGATCCTTGCTCAGGACCCGACCGCCGACAAGAAGAAGATCCAGAAGGAAATTGGCCAGCTCCAGAAGCAGCTGACCTCCATCGCAGACTCCGCAACCTTCAACGGTGAAAACTGGCTGAAGACGAAGGCATCCAACGATGGCGCCGCATTTGCTGTCGGTACGGACGATGCCGCTATCGCCAACCTGAAAAAGCAGGTTGTCGCATCCTTCACCCGTGACTCCGCTGGCGCCGTCAAGGTTCAGCGCGTTGACATGCAGCTCAGCGGTTCGAACATCCTGTTCGACACCGGCGCTGTGACGGACGGCAAGGGCACGGGCATTCTCGACAAGGCAGCGATCGCAGACGGCGTAAAGCAGACTGTTTCGAACCTCGATATCTCGGACCTGTCGATCTACAAGGGCGCTGCCGCCACAATGCTCGGCACTGCCGCTGCAACCGACAACGACATCCTCGACAAGCTCATCAGCCACGTCGACAAGCAGCTTGAAACCCTCAACAGCGCTGCTGCCGATCTGGGTTCGGTGTCCAACCGCATCTCCATGCAGGAAGACTTCGTCTCCAAGCTGACCTCGACCATGGAAAAGGGTATCGGCCGTCTGGTTGACGCCGACATGAACGAAGAGTCCACCCGCCTCAAGGCTCTGCAGACACAGCAGCAGCTGGCAATTCAGGCCCTGTCGATCGCCAACAGCGACTCGCAGAACATCCTGTCGCTCTTCCGTTAATCGGAACGAAAATTCTAGAAAAACGAGCCGCGCCCGAAAGGGCGCGGTTTTGCGTTCCGGGCATGGCATGCAAACCGCAAGGTTTCATTTACCATTCCTGCTTTCAAAGCATTTACCACGATTAGAGTGAAGGCCCGGGCGTCCGCTGAAATTAGGAAATTGGAAAGCACCGGCTGTCAGATTTTGCGCATGGACAAGCGGATAGCCGCGGGCCGGAATGACATAAAACACAAGATCGCAAGCGGGGGCTGACCGTCTTGTAATCGGGTGAAAATGGCAGACGCAACGGAGGCTGACCCGAGCGTATTGCCCCTCTATCAAAGCCGCATCCGGAAACGGGTGCGGCTTTATTATTTTTTTAAACATTTCCAGCTACGCGCGCGCACGCGCAAGGGTTGCAAAACAAACCGCCAGAATGCACTTTTTTAGAAAGCCATTAGGTCTTCATTAACTATATAAAGGTTAGCTAGAGCCATCGAAACGGTGAGCTAACCTTTAAAAATCAGCCGGTTAGCAGGCATGACGCTGTGCGCCGTTCCCGGTGAGACCGGAATGTCCCTTTTCTAATCAGCCATTCAAGGGGCAAATCTACTATGACGAGCATTCTTACTAACGTCGCAGCTATGTCTGCACTTCAGACCCTGCGCTCTATCGGCCAGAACATGGAAACGACGCAGGACCGCGTTTCCTCCGGCCAGCGCGTCGGCGAAGCTTCCGACAACGCAGCTTACTGGTCGATCGCGACCACGATGCGTTCCGACAACGGCGCACTTTCGGCCGTCCAGGACGCTCTCGGCCTCGGCGCTGCCAAGGTTGATACGGCTTATTCCGGTATGGAATCGTCCATCGACGTCGTCAAGGAAATCAAGAACAAGCTGGTTGCCGCCCGCGAACCCGGCGTCGACAAGTCCAAGATCCAGGAAGAAATCAAGCAGCTCCAGGATCAGCTGAAGTCGATCTCCAGCTCCTCTTCCTTCTCCGGTGAAAACTGGCTGCAGGCCACCGTCAGCAACGGCGCTGGCGAACTGAAGAACGTCACCAAGCAGATCGTGGGCTCCTTCATCCGCGACGCCGCCGGTAACGTATCCGTAAAGACCGTTAATGTTGACCTGAGCCGTAACACGGTCCTGTTCGACACGTCTTCGGGCGCTGCAAAGGACAAGCAGGGCGTCCTCGACTCCTACGCTTATTTTTCTTCCACGGGCAGCTACAAGCTGTTCGAAATCACCAATGACTCGGACGGCGTAGGCGCCGCCCAGCCGGTGACCAAGGTTGCTGCAGCCAAGGTTTACACTGAAGCTCAGCTTAAGGGCCTGAAGGAAGCAACAGCCGGCACCGCCGTCACCTTCACCACCGCCGCTGCAACGGGTATCGTCACCATCGCTAATGCCGATACGACCACTCCGAACGTCAACGGCACCTACTTCAATCTTGGCAACGACCAGTACGTGAAAATCAACACGACTGCGCCGACTGCGCCGGCAACCAAGACCAACATTGCCGTTGGCCTCGACGGCACCACCAAGATCTACCTGGAAGAAGGCGCTGACGCCCAGCTTGCAACGCAGCTGACCTACTCGCTGACGTCTCTGGACATTACCAAGGACCTGACCGGCACGTTCAAGAACAGCGACGGCTCGGCAGTCTCGGAAAACCAGTACCTCGACGCCATGGTGTCGTTCGTCGACAAGCAGCTCCAGAGCATGACGTCCGCCGCCGCCGACCTCGGCTCGGTCAAGATGCGCATCGAACTGCAGGAAAACTTCGTCAACAAGCTGACCGACTCGCTCGACAAGGGCATCGGTCGCCTGGTCGACGCTGAAATGAACGAAGAATCCACGATGCTGAAGGCTCTTCAGACCCAACAGCAGCTGGCTGTTCAGGCCCTGTCGATCGCCAACAACGACTCGCAGAGCATTCTCTCGCTCTTCCGTTAATCACGGGCAACATCGTCAAAAACGGAAAGCCGCGCCTCGAGCGCGGCTTTTTTTATTATGGTTAAGAAAAATTATCGTTCCTTAATTTTTCCCTTTATTGATTTAGGCTTTGTTAACCATTCGCCGCCTAAAACCTAGTCATCGAAACGATTGGTTAACCAAGACGAAAAAGAGGTTAACAGGCATCAAGCCGCTCGATCGTTCCCGGCGGCAATCCGGAATGTCCCTTTTCATTTCAGCCAATCAAGGGGCAAATAATTATGACCAGCATTTTGACAAACGTCGCGGCAATGGCCGCCCTTCAGACCCTTCGCGCCATCGGCAGCAACATGGAAGAAACGCAGTCGCGTGTCTCCTCCGGCCTGCGCGTCAAGACCGCATCCGACAACGCCGCCTACTGGTCGATCGCGACCACCATGCGTTCCGATAATGGCGCTCTTTCCGCCGTGCAGGACGCCCTCGGCCTCGGCGCCGCAAAGGTCGATACCGCCTATTCCGCCATGGAAACCACCGTCGATGTCGTCAAGGAAATCAGCAAGAAGCTGGTTGCAGCCCGCGAAGCAGGTGTCGACAAGGCAAAGATTCAGGAAGAAATCCGCCAGCTTCAGGACCAGCTCAAGAGCATCGGCGAATCCGCCTCCTTCTCCGGCGAAAACTGGCTGAAGGGCAAGATCAGCGACGCTTCCGGCAACCTGACGCCGGTCACCAAACAGATCGTCGGTTCCTTCGTTCGTGATGGTGCAGGTAACGTCGCCGTCAAGACCATCAACATTCAGGTTGATAACAAGACCGCACTTTTCGATACGTCAACCGGCGCGACGAAAAACGGCATTCTCGACAGCGCTGCCTATTACTCCGACACCGGTGTTCTGCGTGATTTCGAAATCACCACGACGACGCCCGCAGGTGTTGCGACAACCACGCCTTCTACCGCAAAAGTGTTTACCGAGGCTCAGCTTCTTGGTTTCCCGTCGGGTACGACAACCACGGTTTCGGCTGCGGACGCAACAACCGGCCTCGTAACCGTTGCTGCGGCAACAACCGCAAGAAACAACGGCACCTATTTCAAGATCGGTGAAAACGCAGCTGGCGAAGCCCTCTATGTGAAGGCCAACAATACGGCACCGACGCCCGCTGGCACCACTGTGACGGCGATCGGCACCGGTGGCTCCTCCAACAACAATATCTATCTCGAAACCGCTGCGGCAACGTCGCAGATGGCGCAGAAGCTTGATTACTCGCTGATCGATCTGGACATCACCAAGGACCTCAGCGGGCTGACGGATGCCAAAGGCCAGCCGCTGACCGACAATGACGGTCTCGACAACATGATCCAGTTCGTCAACACGCAGCTGGAATCGCTTATCAGCGCAAGCGCCGATCTTGGTTCAATCAAGATGCGTCTCGATTTGCAGGAAGACTTCGTCTCGAAGCTGACCGACTCCATCGACAAGGGCATCGGCCGCTTGGTTGACGCCGACATGAACGAAGAGTCCACCAAGCTCAAGGCTCTCCAGACGCAGCAGCAGCTGGCGATCCAGTCGCTTTCCATCGCCAATACCAGCTCCGAAAATATCCTGTCGCTATTCCGCCAGTAAGCGGCGCCCGTTGGCTACGGCCGGTTTCGTCCCGCTCTGGCAGCAACAGAATATTCGGATATGGAAACCGCGCTTCGCAAGAGGCGCGGTTTTCCCGTTCGTCTGGATTTCTGTTCTCCAAGGCTTACACGGAGTGCTTGGGAAAGCGCACAAGCAGCGCGCGGCAGACTAATGTCGGCATCTCTGGAAATCGCGTAATTTTTTGAATTTATGGGAGAAATGGTGCTGCTAGAGAGATTTGAACTCTCGGCCTCTCCCTTACCAAGGGAGTGCTCTACCCCTGAGCTATAGCAGCATCCGGTGCCGAAGCGTGTGCTTCAGCATCAAGCGTGGCGGCCTATTGCCATAGGTTTTTGATGAGCGCAAGTCGCAAAACGATATTCTTCATCAAGCGGGGCAAAAAAGCGTTCCCCCTGTTGAAAAATGCATTTTTCGGATATTGCTGAATTTATGAACGAACATCATGACAAACAGGCGAATGCAGCGATTTGCGCGGACGACGCCACAGAACCGTCCGCCGTGACGGCGACCGGTGGCCAGCAGGCTGGCCCGGGCGAGAAGGCACGGCAGCGCGAGGCGGAGCGCAAGGCGCGGGCGGCGAAGAAGCTTCGTGAAAACCTTCTCAAGCGCAAACAGCAGGTTCGTGCGCGTCGCGCCGGCGATGAGGACCAGACGATTGGTCTGCCTGCCGCAAAAACGGACGAATCATCCTCATAGAGAATTCATCAGCATAAATTGAAACGCCGCGGAAATTCGTCTAAGGACGCGCCTTTCCGCAAGGCATGATAAGAAAGGCGGGCACAGGCCCGTAGGGACGCATGGATCGCATCAGAATTACGGGTGGCAACAAGCTTAACGGCATCATTCCCATCTCCGGCGCAAAAAACGCCGCCTTGCCGTTGATGATCGCATCGCTTCTGACCAGCGACACGCTGACGCTCGAAAACGTGCCGCATCTGGCCGATGTTGAACAGCTCATCCGTATTCTCGGCAATCACGGCGTCGATATTTCCGTCAATGGTCGCCGCGAAAGCCAGGGCGAAGCCTATTCCCGCACCGTCCATTTCACCTGCCGCACCGTGGTTGATACGACGGCACCCTATGAGCTGGTTTCCAAGATGCGCGCCAGCTTCTGGGTCATCGGCCCGCTTCTGGCCCGTGAAGGCCGCGCCCGCGTTTCCCTGCCCGGCGGCTGCGCCATCGGCACGCGCCCGGTTGATCTGTTTATCGAGGGCCTCGAGGCGCTCGGCGCGACGATGGAAATCGACGGCGGCTACATCAACGCCACAGCCCCCAAGGGCGGCCTGATCGGCGCGGTTTATACCTTCCCGAAAGTCTCCGTCGGCGCAACGCACGTGATGCTAATGGCAGCGAGCCTTGCCCGCGGCACCACCGTCATTCACAACGCCGCCCGCGAGCCGGAAGTGGTCGATCTGGCGCAGTGCCTCACCGCCATGGGCGCGAAGATCGAAGGTGCGGGCACCTCCACCATCACCATCGAGGGCGTCACTTCGCTCTCCGGCGCGCGCCACCGGGTTCTGCCTGATCGTATCGAGACCGGCACCTATGCCATGGCGGTTGCCATGGCCGGCGGCGACGTGGTGCTGGAAGGCACGCGCGCATCGCTGCTCGACAATGCGCTCGATACGCTGCGGCTCGCGGGTGCGACGATCAGCGAGACCGAAACCGGTCTGCGCGTCGTGCGCAACGGCAACGGCATCCAGCCGGTCGATGTTGTCACCGAGCCCTTCCCCGGCTTCCCCACCGATCTGCAGGCCCAGTTCATGGCGCTGATGACCCGCTCGCAGGGTGTCTCCCACATCACCGAGACCATCTTCGAAAACCGCTTCATGCATGTGCAGGAACTGGCCCGTCTCGGCGCGAAGATTTCGCTTTCCGGTCAGATGGCCCGTATCGAGGGCGTCTCCCGCCTGAAGGGTGCGCCCGTGATGGCGACCGATCTGCGCGCCTCGGTATCGCTGGTCATTGCCGGTCTGGTGGCGGAAGGCGAGACCATGGTTTCGCGCGTCTACCATCTCGATCGCGGTTTCGAACGTCTTGAAGAAAAGCTCACCCGCTGCGGCGCACTGGTCGAACGCGTCAGCGATTGATCCTTTCATTGCCGCTCATCCGGCTCCTACCCGTTGCAGAGCGGGCCTCGACTGCCTATTTCCAGTACAAGAAATAGACATTGCGGCCCGTGGCCCGCGGAAAAGGAAGAAAAAGATGAGCGGCCTGAAATTGCTCGCGCTGGATACTGAAGATCTCTCCGTCATCTCGACGCATATGCAGGACAGCGTCTTTAAACTGAAAGACGTTGCCTTCGAGCCGAAGCATGGCCAGTTCACGCTTTCCGCCAATCGTTTCGTATGGGAAAGCGCCGACAAGAAGAACCTGCCACCGGAGCGCTGCCGCAGCGTCGTTTTCCTCAAGCGGGTCTCCGCCGTGCGCTCATATGGCATCAACCGCACCGATAAGGAGCAGGTCCTGTCGCTTCTCGCCATCCGCTTCGTGCAGAATGGCGAAGGACCCGATGGAGCCGTTGAGCTGACGCTTTCGGGCGGCAGCGCCATTGCGCTCGACGTCGAATGCATCGAGGCGCAGCTGACCGATGTGAGCGGCGCCTGGGAAACCGCCGCCAAACCGCATCATCCCGATAGCGAATAAGCGCTTCACGCCGTCGCAACGGTTGCGTTTCGTGACCGTTTCGATTTATGCCACATACCAGAGCCGCGATTATTGCGCGGCGAGTTCGTGAACCTCGCGGCATCGTCCGCGGGGACAATGAAAGGGTAATGGCGTGGCAATCTGGCTGGAGCAGGCATCGGCTGATTTCGAACAGAAATTCGCAGCCTTCCTGACGACCAAGAGGGAAGTTTCCGAAGACGTCAATGCGACGGTTCGTGACATCATCAACGATGTCCGCCAGCGTGGCGATGCGGCCCTTGCCCATTATTCCCAGAAATTCGACGGCATCGATTTTACCAAGGTTTCGATGCGGGTAACGGCGGATGAAATCGATGCCGCCTATTCAGCGGTCGACAAAAGCGTCATCGAAGCCCTCGAACTCGCGGCCCGGCGCATTGAAAAACACCATGCGCGGCAGATGCCGAAGGACGACATCTACGAAGACGATATTGGCGTGGGGCTCGGCTCGCGCTGGACGGCCATCGAGGCTGTCGGCCTTTATGTGCCTGGCGGCACCGCCAGCTATCCCAGCTCCGTGCTGATGAATGCCGTACCGGCAAAGGTCGCCGGCGTGGAGCGCATCGTCATGGTCGTGCCCGCCAATGGCGGCGTGATAAACCCCGCGGTTCTTGCTGCGGCGCGTATTGCCGGCGTTGAGGAGATCTATCGCATCGGTGGCGCGCAGGCTGTGGCAGCCCTTGCCTATGGCACGGAAACCATCGCGCCGGTCGCCAAGATCGTCGGCCCCGGCAACGCCTATGTGGCGGCCGCCAAACGCCAGGTCTTCGGCACGGTCGGCATCGACATGATCGCCGGGCCTTCTGAAGTGCTCGTCATTGCTGACAGGGACAATGATCCGGACTGGCTGGCCGCCGATCTGCTGGCGCAGGCGGAGCATGATCGTGGTGCACAATCCATCCTCATCACCGACAATGCCGAACTCGGCAAGGCGGTGGAGGCAGCCGTTGAACGGCAGTTGAAGCGCCTTTCGCGCGCCGAGACGGCGGCGGCGAGCTGGGCCGATTTCGGCGCGGTCATTCTGGTTGAGAAGCTCACCGATGCCATTCCGCTTGCCAACCGCATCGCGGCCGAACATCTGGAACTTGCCGTCGATGATCCCGACGCGCTGATGGCCCACATCCGCAATGCCGGTGCCATCTTCGTCGGACGCCATACGCCTGAGGTGATCGGCGATTATGTCGGCGGCTCCAACCATGTTCTGCCGACCGCGCGCTCGGCACGCTTCTCCTCCGGGCTTTCGGTGCTTGATTTCGTCAAGCGCACCTCTATCCTGCGCCTTGGGCCAGAGCAGTTGCGCCAGCTTGCGCCGGCAGCGATCACCCTTGCCCGTTCGGAAGGGCTGGACGCGCATGCGCGCTCGGTCTCCATTCGCCTCAATCCGGAAAGTTAAGCGATGGCTTCAGGCGATTTCCGGCTCTGCGACGTGGTTCTGGACGATAGTATCGGCCGGTCCACGCCTGATGTGGAGCACGAACGCGCCGTCGCCATTTTCGACCTGATCGAAGAAAATACCTTTGAGCCGGCGGGCCACGAAGGCGGGCCATACCGGCTGCATATTTCGCTGGTCGATGCCAAGCTGGTTTTCGCGATAAAGACCGAAGACGAAAAAGACGTCTCGACCCATATTCTATCGCTGACGCCGTTCCGCCGCATCATCAAGGATTATTTCCTGATCTGCGAAAGCTATTATGAGGCGATCCGCTCCTCTACACCCAGTCAGATCGAGGCGATCGACATGGGCCGGCGCGGCATTCACAATGACGGCTCGCAGACCCTGATGGATCGGCTTTCCGGCAAGATCAAGGTGGATTTCGACACGGCGCGCCGCCTCTTCACCCTTGTCTGCGTGCTTTATTGGCGGGGTTAGAGATGAGCGATCCTGCCGCAGCGCCAAACGAGGGACGAGCGCCCAAATCGGTCCTCTTCATGTGCGGCATGAACTCCATCCGTTCCCCCATGGCGGAAGTCATCGCCAAACGGCTGGTGGCGCCTGGCATTTACATCCAGTCGGCTGGCGTGCGGGCTGGCGAGCGCGATCCCTTCGTGGATGCAGTGCTTGAGGAACAGGGATTTTCGCTCGGCAAACACAAGCCGCGCACGCTGGACGAGATCGAGGATGATTTTTTCGATCTGATCATTACATTGACCCCAGAGGCCCATCACGCCGCGTTGGAACTGACCCGCTCGAATTCGCTCGATGTGGTCTATTGGCCGACCATGGATCCGACGGTGATCACGGGCACGCGCGAACAGATTCTCGACGCCTATCGCGAAGTGCGGGACCATCTGTCGAAACTGATTTCGGAACGCCTGCCGGGGCGGCAGCAGCCGGTGGCGGATACGCTGTCAAAAGACTGAAAACTGACCTCGCCTCATGAAAATCGGTACTGATTTTCAAGCCGATGCTTTAGAGGTTCACAAATGTGCCGGGATTGTGTAGTTTCCGCGCAATTTTCCCGGACAGGACATGTCCGGCACTATCAACAGGAAGAAAACCCTTACATGACAAAAGAAGAAGTCCTTGAATTCCCGGGCATCGTAACCGAATTGCTGCCGAACGCAACATTCCGCGTGAAGCTTGAGAACGAACACGAAATCATCGCCCACACTGCAGGCCGCATGCGCAAGAACCGTATCCGCGTTCTGGCGGGCGACAAGGTGCTGGTTGAAATGACGCCTTACGACCTGACCAAGGGCCGCATCACCTACCGCTTCAAGTAATCCGTTCGGCATCGGACGCCCGGGCAGCGCAATGACAAACACAAAACAAAAGCTCGTTCTGGCATCCGGCTCACCGCGGCGTCTGGAACTGTTGCATCAGATCGGCATCGAGCCGGCACGCCTGATGCCGATGGATATCGACGAGACGCCTGCGAAGCTCGAGCATCCGCGCACGCTGTGTCGTCGTCTGTCGCTGCAGAAGGCCGAAGCGGCGCATGCCGCGCTCAAGAGCGAGCAGACGTGGAAAGACGCCTATGTTCTCGGCTCCGACACCGTCGTCGCCGTGGGCCGTCGCATCGTCGGCAAGGCGGAATATACCGAAGACGCCTCGTCGGCGCTGCATCTTCTCTCGGGACGCAGCCATTGGGTCTATACCGGCATCTGCCTTGTAATACCCGGCGGCAAGATCCGACAGAAGGTGGTGGAAACCAAGGTGCGCTTCAAACGGCTCTCGACGCGAGAAATCGATGCCTACATCGCCTCCGGCCAGTGGCGCGGTAAAGCGGGCGCCTATGGCATTCAGGGCATTGCTGGCGCATTCGTGCAGAAACTGACCGGTTCCTACACCAACGTCGTCGGCCTGCCGCTTTACGAGACGATGTCACTTTTGTCCGGTGAAGGATTTGAGGTGACGTCGGGCTGGCTCGAGGGATAGACCATGGTAAAACCCTCCACTGAAAGCGCCGGAAATGTCACGCCGCTGCGTAAATCCCAGCCATGCCCGGAATGTGGGCGGCCCTCGACGCGCGACGATTATCCGTTCTGTTCGGATCGCTGCCGCTCGCTCGATCTCGCCCGCTGGCTGAATGGCTCTTACGCCATTCCGGTCGCGGACGATGAAAGCAGCGCCGGCGGGCAGGACACGGGTAAAAATACATCCGAATAACACCATGCGCCGCCGGAGATTTCGGCGGTGGATTGCATATATTATTTTTTGAGCTTCCGCTTACATCCATATTCACAGGGCTGAAAACGGCCCGAAAATCCATATCAAAAAAGGCTTCCGCCCTGCCCCGGCAGCCATAGGGTCCTGCGATGGACGCAAGCCTGCAAAAAAGAGTAAGCCATGGCGCGCTGCTGTTTGCAGTGCTGGCCGTCTGTCTCACCATATTGGCGACGGTGCTGCTTGCCAACGATCAGAAGCACCTCAAGAGCCTGTTGACCTACCTCAATCTGGCGCCTGCCATCTATTCCGCCGAGCAGCCGGCCAAGGTGAGGCCCGTCAAACGGCAAAAGCTCGCCGCCAAGAAGGTCGATCTGCCGCATCATCTATTGAAATTCGAAAAAACCGGCGACAGGGCATCTTTCGCACGCGATTTCGTGCTTTCTGGCAAGGACCTCTGTGACCGTTTCACCACCGAGGGTTTTTCCAACCTCGAAGGCTGGCATGCCAGCCCGATGAATATCCGAAATTTCGAATGCATCGCCGATCTTGTCGAAGAGAATGCAGCAACGCCTGCCGAACGGGCATCGCTTTTCCTTGAAATCAGAGGCGAGGCATCGGGCGAGATCAGGTCCATCAGAATGAAGGCCGTGGCGCCTGAGACGCCTGACGGTGCCGCCATCAGGGCCAAGCTTAATGATGCACTGGCCCTGATTATCGGGCAAACCCGCTGGGCCGACCTTGCCGCCATGCTTGGGCCAGCAAACGGGATGCAGGCCTATCAGGTGCAACATTTCGGCATTTCGGTCTCCGTCAAACCGGAGCCGACCGCACCGCATCGCATGAACGTGATTTTGCTCGCGAACGAACAGTCGCCGGGGCTGAAGCTGACGCGCAGTTTTTTCGACAGGGGGCAATGGCTTCCCGCCGCCAGCGCTTCGGATCGGCCGGTCGTCTATAATTCCGTCGAGAAAAACCGTGTCCGCTGATGCGAAACCTGCTCAGCCTATCGCTGCCAGCTTGCGCCGGACCGGGGGGATCCTGTCACTTTGCTGAGCCTGGCGCTTGGCTTCCCACTGAAGAGCAGTGCGAACGATGATCGCCAGATCGTTGAAACGCGGGCGCCAACCCAGCTCCGACTGAATACGGGTGGAATCCGCTACCATGGCGGCAATATCGCCCGGCCGACGCGGACAATGGATGACCGGGAAATCGTGTTCCGATTCCTGCCGCACCGCGTGCAGCACGTCCAGCACCGAATAACCGACGCCATAACCACAATTCAAGGTTCGGGTGCCACCACCGGCGCGCAGATGCGCCATGGCCAGCATATGCGCATCTATGAGATCGCTGACATGGATATAGTCGCGAACGCCCGTGCCGTCAGCAGTCGGATAGTCCGTTCCGTAAACCTCAACCCGATCACGCCGGCCGGTCGCGGCCTCGCAGGCGACCTTGATAAGGTTTGCCACGCCCGTCGGAGAAGGACCGGCGCGGCCCTGCGGATCGGCTCCGGCGACATTGAAATAACGCAGCGCCACATAGTTGAAATCATGCGCCTGCACGACATCGCGCAGCATGATTTCAGAGGCGAGTTTCGACAGGCCGTAGGGATTTTCCGGGCTCAGGATCGCCGTTTCCGGCACCGGGCCATCAAAGGGCTGGTTTCCGTATACGGCGGCTGTCGAGGAGAAGATGAAATTGCGAATGCCATGGGCGACCGCTGCCGCGACAAGGGCGCGGGTCGTCCCGGTGTTGTTTTCGTAATATTCCAGCGGCTGGCTGATCGATTCAGGAACGCTGAGGGAGCCGGCAAAGTGGAAGATGGTCTCGATCTGGTTTTCTTCGAAAATCTGGTCGAGCAAGGTGCGATCGGCCGCATCCCCCAGATAGAAGCGCGCAGCCGGCGCGACAGCCCAACGCGACCCCGTGGAAAGCCGATCGACAACAACGACCTCTTCCCCGGCATCGAGCAAAGCCCACACCATGTGGCTTCCTATGTAACCTGCTCCACCCGTGACCAGAACAGCCATGACTTTACTTCCCTGTTTGCTTTTCTTGAGCCCATCAAAGCCAATAATTCTTCATCATTGATTACTTGCACAGTAAATACGCGACCCAGCCCTCAGCCCTCTGAAAAGGTGGCTTACGATTGGTTAGCGCAATGAAGTGCTTTTTATTTATTAGATGAAAATGTTCTCATAAAAGGAACAGAAGGCGCATAGCACAGAAAAGCCCGCACGTCGATGGTTACGCCGTGGGGTTGCAGTTTTGGAGCTTCACTGTGATTTTTTGAGCAAATGCACCTGTCGCGGTGACGTACCAACGCGACAGGCAAACATTGCAAGGAAGACCGATATCTACCTGCCGAGGATGTAAGATGACAGCCGATCGGCTGCATCTTCTATCTGCCTGGGGTTGCGCAGGAAGCAGGCGCGCAGAAACAGTTCTCCCCCCGGACCGAATGCCGTGCCGGGCGCCAGGCCGACGCCGGTTTTATCGACGATATCCAGCGCCGTGGCGCGGCTGTCCGTCACGCCGTCTATCTTGAGAAAGGCATAAAGAGCGCCGTCCGGCTTCAGCGTTTCAACCCTGTTCGTTGCGATCAGCGCATCGCAGAGAATATCGCGGGACGCCAGAGCACGTTCGTAGTTTTCGCGGATGAAGCCATCGCCCTGGTCGAGGGCTGCGACTGCGCCGCGCTGCATGAACTGCGCAACGCCAGAGGTGGAATATTGAATGAGATTTTCGATCACCTGGCCGATGGCCGGCGGTGCCACAAGCCAGCCGACACGCCAGCCGGTCATGGACCAGTTCTTTGAAAAGGAATTGGCGAAGACGATCTTGTCGTCCGGCTCCATGATGTCGAGGAACGAAGGCGCGCGGGTGCCGGCATAGTGATAAAGCGCGTAAATCTCATCCGCGACGATCCAGAGATCGTGTTTGCGGGCAAGCGCCAGAACATCGCGAAGATTGTCGCGCGTCGCGGTCCAGCCGGTCGGATTCGAAGGCGTGTTGATAAAAAGCGCCTTGGTTTTGCCGGTGATGGCGCTTTCAAGCTTGCCGATATCGAGATCCCAGCGGCCGTCGCGGAAATCGATACCGACCGGAACCGCCTTTGCGCCCGCCACACCGATGGCGGCAACGATATTGGGCCAGGTTGGTGAAAGATACACCATCTCGTCGCCCGGCGAGGTCAGCGCCTGCACGGCAAGCACAATCGCCTGCATGCCGGAACCGGTGACGTAAAAATGCTCCGGCGGCAGCGATGCCGCGAAATGCCGTTCGTAGTAGCGGCTGAGCGCCTGGCGCAGTTCGGGAATGCCACGCTGCCAGGTGTAAAAGGTTTCGCCATTGTTCAGCCCATCAATCGCAGCCTGATTGATGAAGTCAGGGCTCGGCAGATCGCCTTCGCCAACCCAGAGCGGCAGGAGATTGTCCCGTCCCCGGGCATAATTCACGACCTCAACGATGCCGCTCTCGGGAGCCGCCAGAGAGCGCGCACTCAGACTGTTCAAAATGGACATTAAAGACAC
Organism: Agrobacterium sp. 22-210-1; assembly: GCF_053522525.1. Taxonomy (NCBI): domain Bacteria; kingdom Pseudomonadati; phylum Pseudomonadota; class Alphaproteobacteria; order Hyphomicrobiales; family Rhizobiaceae; genus Agrobacterium; species Agrobacterium sp. 22-210-1. The sequence continues at coordinate 2,172,064 of NZ_JBNWCI010000001.1, forward strand.
TCCGTTTGGTGCCTTCTTATCGCATCGAACCGGTCATATGCATGATATTCCGTGAGGCGAACATGGATTTTCTTTATGGATCGATCCCCGGCGCAAGAGAGCTGTCCGCGCAGGTCAGCAAAACCAGGCCGGGGATAATGTCGGTCTCAGCGCGTCTTGAGCAGATCGCGGATTTCGGTGAGAAGCTTGACGTCTTCCGGCGGCGGAGCCGCTTCCGTCTTTTCTTCGGCCTTCTTGGTTTCTACCGAGGCGCGAAGCTTGTTGACGCCCTTGACCATCAGGAAAATGATCCAGGCGAGGATGAGGAAGTTGATGAGAACGGTCAGAAAGTTGCCATAAGCAAAGACGGCACCCTGATCACGGGCAGCGGCAAGCGACGGGGCGGTGACGCCGGAACTCAACGGCAGGAAGTAGTTCGAGAAATCGAAGCCGCCGAAAATTGCGCCGACGATCGGCATGATGAGATCGTTGACGACGGAATCGACGATCTTGCTGAAAGCCGCACCGATGATGACACCGACGGCCAGGTCCATGACATTGCCGCGGGCAATGAAGGTTTTAAATTCGTTTAGCATCCAGATTGTCCCTCTCTCCTGCTTCGAAAGCTGAAGCTATGTGACTGTCCCTACAGGTTCGACCATATAGGTTCCCCTTCGCATTTGGAATTCGTCAAGATTGCATTTATTAGCTTTTTTGCACGCCATAACACGCCGGGTGAAAACGGCACCGGCGGACGTGCTTCAGCAATCTGTTTGCTTCGCATTTTCCCCCGCGTAAAACCGCTAAGCACTTTTACTGGAAATGCTCCCGTCTTGAACTTTATGATCAGACCGCGCTCATTCTCAACCGCATGGAATTCGCCTATGCTCATATCGGGGAATTCTTGCATGGGGAGGATGCGTGCTTCCTGGGTGGATCATATTCGGTTCGGCCTTCGCTTATGTCCTGCTGCTGTTTGCGGTTGCAAGCTTCGGGGATAGAAACAGCCGGAAAAGAAACGCCCCGAAGAAGGGGCGGCCGTTCGTTTATGCGCTCAGCCTGGCGATCTATTGCACCTCCTGGACCTATTTCGGCGGCGTCGGGCTTGCGGCGGACAAGGGGCTGGAGTTTCTCGGCATCTATACCGGGCCGATCCTTGCCTTCACCATCGGCATGCCGATCATTCGCCGAATCGTCGAGCTGGCCAAAACGGAAAAACTGACATCGGTTGCGGATTTCATCGCCGCCCGTTACGGCAAGAACTCCACCGTGGCGATGATCGTCGCCGTCATCGCGCTTGTCGGCGCCATTCCCTATATCGCCCTGCAGCTGAAAGCCGTTTCCAATTCGGTGGCGACGATGGTCGATCCCGGTGACTACGGCATTGGCAGCGGCAATCTTTATTTCCTCGATCTGCCGCTGGTCGTCACCATCGTCATGGCCGGTTTCGCCGTCATGTTCGGGACCCGCCACACCGACGCCACAGAACATCAGGACGGGCTCATTCTGGCGATTTCGATGGAATCGCTGGTCAAGCTGGTCGCCATGTGTACCGTCGGCTTTTACGTGCTGTTCGTCCTTTTCGACGGGCCTGTGCATCTGTGGCGGCTCGCCACGGAGAATGAACAGGCCATGCGGGCCATATCCTATCACACGCCCGTCAGCCGCTGGATTGTCATGACCCTGCTATCCGGCTTCGCCATCATCCTTCTGCCGCGCCAGTTCCACGTCACCGTAGTGGAAAACCGCACGCCGGAAGAATTGCGCATGGCGGGGTTCCTCCTGCCGCTTTATCTCATCGCCATCAACATCTTCGTGCTGCCGATCGCGCTCGCCGGCATTCTGACGCTCGGCGCAAACGGCAGCGCCGATCTCTACGTCCTGCAACTGCCGCTTACGCATCAGATGCCGGTCGTATCCCTGATCACTTTCATCGGCGGATTTTCGGCCGCGACCGCAATGGTTATCGTTGCTTCGGTGGCGCTGTCGATCATGATTTCCAACGACATCGTCATGCCGATCTTTCTGCGGCAGAAGCTGTTGAACCGCTCGCCGCATCGGGACAATTTCGCCAAAACGCTGCTCAATATCCGCAGGACGGCGATCTTCGCGGTGATGCTGCTGGGTTACTTTTATTATCGCGCCGCCGACAGCACGACAGGGCTCGCCTCCATCGGCTTCCTGGCATTCGCCGCCATCGCCCAGATGGCCCCTGCCCTTTTCGGCGGCCTGTTCTGGCGGCGCGCCAATGCGCGCGGCGCGATTGCCGGCCTGAGTTCGGGCTTTTTCGTCTGGGCCTATCTGCTGTTTCTGCCGAGCTTCGGCGGGCCTGACAATTCCGAAGTGGCGGCGAATATTCTCGGTTTCCTGTTTTCCGGCAGTACAGTCTTCAACGGACCGGAAGCCGATCCGTTTGTGAATGCCGTCATCCTCAGCCTGCTCGTCAACAGCATGGCCTTTGTGCTCGGCTCGCTATCGCGCAACCCGCGGCCGGTGGAGCGGATCCAGTCCGGCATTTTCGTCAAGCGTCATTCGAAATCGCAATTCGCCACACGCGGCTGGAAAACCCGTGTGAGCGTCGGCGACCTCAAAAGCGCGATCGCCCGCTATCTCGGGGAAGAGCGCATGCTGCGCTCACTCGCCACCTATGAAAAGACGGCCGGCCGGAAGCTCAACGACGACCAGCCGGCGGACATGGCGCTGATCCATTTCTCCGAACAATTGCTTGGCAGCGCCATCGGCTCCTCCTCGGCCCGCCTCGTGCTGTCGATCATTCTCCAGAAGGCGGAAGATACCAGCGCAGACACCGCCTGGCTGCTCGATCAGGCCAGTGAAGCCCTGCAATATAACCAGGACATGCTACAAACAGCGCTGGCGCAGATGGATCAGGGCATCGCTGTTTTCGACAGTTCGCAGCAGCTGACCATCTGGAACCGGCGCTTCCGCACCCTGCTGGACCTGCCGGAACAATTCGGCCAGGTGGGCGTGCCACTGACGGATATCGTCGCCATGCTGCAGGAGCGCGGCGACATGCCGGCCGGTGATACGGACGAGCTGATCACCAGTTTCCTGACCATGGACCTGCCCTTCTCGCTGGTGCTGGCTGGCGGTGAGCGCATTATCGAAGTGCGTTCCAACACCATGCCGGACAAGGGCATCGTCGCCACCTTCACCGATATCACGCAGCGGGTGGCGAGCGATCAGGCGTTGAAACAGGCCAACGAAACGCTGGAGCAGCGCGTGGCGGAACGAACCGTCGAGCTTACCCGCGTCAACCGCGAACTGGCGGAGGCAAGAGCATCCGCCGACGAGGCGAATATCGGCAAGACGCGGTTCTTCGCCGCCGCCGGTCACGACATTCTCCAGCCGCTCAATGCAGCGCGCCTCTATTCCTCCTCGCTTGTAGAACGGCTTGGCGTCTCCAGAGAAAGCGATCTCGTCCACAATATCGATTCAGCGCTGGAATCGGTCGAAACCATTCTCGGCGCGGTTCTCGATATTTCCCGCCTCGACACGGGTTCGATGAAGGCGCGCATGACGTCGGTGCCGCTAAACGAGCTGTTGAAACGCATCGAAACCGATTTCGCACCCATGGCGCAGGAAAAGAACCTCGATCTCGTGGTCATGCCCACCTCACTCACGGTCCGTTCCGACCCCAATCTCCTGCGGCGGCTCGTACAGAATCTGGTCTCGAACGCCATCAAATACACACTGAGGGGCAAGGTCGTCGTCGGTGCCCGCCGCCGGGGCGGTGAAGTCGTCATTCAGGTGACGGATTCCGGCATCGGCATTCCCGCCTCCAAATTCCGCACCGTCTTCAAGGAATTCGCCCGGTTGGACGAGGGCGCAAAAACGGCCTCCGGCCTTGGGCTCGGCCTTTCCATCGTCGACCGGCTGTCGCGCATGCTGCACCATCCCGTGCAGCTGATTTCGACGCCCGGCAAGGGTACAACCTTCCGCATTCATCTGCCGCGTGAATCAGACCGCGTTGCGCCAGCCAAATCCGGCGGCGCCGTCAGCAATGCGGCGGCGAGCGATCGCCTTCAGGGGGTGCGCGTCCTGTGCATCGACAATGAGCCGAAAATTCTCGAGGGCATGACGCTGTTGCTGACGGGATGGGGTTGCGAGGTTCTGCCGGCAGGTTCGGTGGCGACGCTGGAAGAACCCTTCCTGAAACTGGCGGCGGCGCCTGATATCATCATCGCCGATTACCATCTCGATGATGGTGACGGCATCAGCGCCATCCGCCTCATCCGCACATTCTACGGCAAATCGATCCCTGCCCTGCTGGTGACGGCGGATCGCAGTCCCGAAGTGCGCAGCGATGCCGAAAAATACGGGATTTCCGTTCAGCACAAGCCGGTCAAACCGGCGGCGCTGCGCGCCTATATCAACCAGATATCCAGCATGGCACGGGCAGCGGCGGAATAAAAAATCCCGGACCTTGCGATCCGGGAGATTTTGATTTTGCGAATTGGGGGTATCAGGCAGCCCGGTTCAATCGATCCCTGCCCGCCGCCGATCCCTGCTCCATCTGGAAACGCTGGACGAGATCGAGCAAGGCCTCCACCTCGCCGGACAGCACCCGGCTCGCCGCACTCGATTGCTCGGCAAGTGCTGCATTCTGCTGCGTCATCTGGTCCATCTGGTTGACGGAACCGTTGACGTTGTGAAGCGCGGATGACTGGTCCTGCGTCGCCGTTGCGATGGTTTCGACATGCTGGCTTACGGTGACGATCTGCTGGCTGATGGCGGAAAGAACCGTGCCCGCCTCCTGCACCAGCTTCGATCCGGTGCTGACTTCGTGCGTCGACTGGTTGATGAGCTGCTTGATCTCGCGGGCTGCGTCGGCGGAACGTTGCGCCAGTTCACGCACTTCCTGCGCCACCACGGCAAAACCCTTGCCCGCCTCACCCGCACGCGCCGCCTCGATGCCGGCATTGAGCGCAAGGAGATTGGTCTGGAAGGCGATATCGTCGATGACCTCGATGATCTGCTCGATCTTGCGTGAAGCGCCTTCGATGCGGCCCATGGCATCAACGGCATTGCTGACGACCGAGCCGGAACTGTCGGCGCTCTGCTTGGTAATGCGGACGGCCTCATTGGCCTCCCGCGCCCGCTCGGCCGACGATCTGACCGTCGCGGTGATTTCCTCGACGGCGGCGGCGGTCTCTTCCAGCGAGGCCGCCTGATTTTCGGTGCGCTTCGACAGATCAACCGACGACTGCTCAATTTCAAAGCCGCTATGCTGGATGATGAGCGTGCGCTCACGGATCTGCCCCAGCGCATCGCGCAGATTGAGCAGGGATTCGTTGAAATCCGTGCGCAGCCGGTCCAGACGGCCGGTGAAAGGTGTCTCGATCGTGCGGCTCAGATCGCCACGCGAAAGCCTGCCGAGACCGGATGCGATTTCACCGACCGCAAATTCGATCTGGCTGTCCAGCTCCTGCTTTTCCGCGTCGTTGCGGTGGCGTTCGGATTCCGCCACGGAGCGTTCATCGGCGCTTCTTCCCTCGATGGCCAGTTTATCAAGCGCATTCTCGCGGAAGATCACCAGCGCGCGGGCGATGTTGCCGAATTCATTGGTATTGGTGGCATAGGGGATTGGTGTGTCGAGATTGCCGTCCGAAAGAGACTTCACCGCGTCCGTCAGTTTGCCCAGCGGCTGCAATGTTCGTCTGATGACGAAATAGGCGAGAAGCCCGACTCCGCCCATGGCCAGCGTACCGCAGATCAGCATCAGGTCGCGCAGGCCGAATATCTGGGCTTCGTAGACGGCCATGGGAACGCCGACAAAAAGAATGCCGACGGTGGCGCCGGACTTGTTGATAACCGGCATGTAACCGGTCATGTAACTGACGCCGAAAAGCGTGGCCGGGCCGAAATATGCTTCGCCCTTGCTGACTTTTTCGAAAGCAGGATGATCGGTGGCAAGCTTGGTGCCTGCCGCGCGTTCGCCCTTTTCATTTTTCAGATTGGTGATCATACGGACATATTCACCGGCCTTGGTTTCAAAAACCGTGGCGATGCCGCCGTTTCCTGCCGCGGTGCGATCAACGAGGTCGTTGTCGCGCAGCGTCCCAATGCTGGCGCGGCTGACACTTTTGAGCTGCCCATCGCCCATGTCCAGCGCGACGCCACCGACCTTCATCTCGTAGAGGATCGCCATGTTGCGCATTGCGCTGTTGGTATCGCGCAGCGCGGTGGTGATGATATTATCCTTCAAGCGCATGTAGGTGGAAAAACCAACTGCCGCCACGCTGAGCATGATCAAGCCGATCGTCAGCACGACGACTTTGCTCGCGACGGTCTTAAAGAGCCGGTTGTGCATGAACAGTTCCCCAAAGCCAAACCTGCGACAGTTCTAGCTGGCAACTGTTAAAAAACGCGAAATGAGACGCCGGAACCATGGCGTATCGGCAGGCCTGCCGCGGCCTGCGGCCCTGAAAACCCGGGGATGCAGTGCGGGGGAGCCCCCGCCCACCATCAGTGGATATAGCCGAGCCGGATGGCCTTTGCGATTGCCTGAATGCGGTTGACGGAATCGAGCTTGATCGTCGCGGAACCGAGATAGGCATTGACCGTGTGCACGGAAAGCCCGAGCTTGACCGCGATCTCTTCACTGATCCGGCCGTCACCTGCCAGTTGCAGGCAGGCGATTTCCCTCTCGCTCAGTGCTTCCGAGGGCGCCGCCTTGCGCTCGTCGAGCGCCAGCATGTCCACCATGATCTCGCAGCATTTGATGTGCTGCTCGATGACGACCTCATTGTCGAGAACGAGATTGGTGCCGCAGAAAACGATGTAACCGTTGCCGATGGTGCCGAGCCGCACCGGCATGGCCAGCCCGGCATAGGGCAAGGTGTCGTTTTCGATCCGGCGCAGCAACGCCGGAACATCGGGAAGATCGGCAAAGCCGCCGGCATTCTTGTTGCGCCAGATGACCGGCAACAGCGACGTCTCGATATGATCGAGAAGAATATCACCGACAGCGCGGATAAACTGCGTGCTCTGTTCTGCGGCATTCATGCCCCAGTTTTCCAGCTCGCAGGTCAGCTTCTTCTTGTTGGGGAAACCGGAAGCGGCAGCCTTCGTCACCACGAAATTTCGTGCGCCGACCAGCTTCTGCATGGCGACGAGCTTCGGAAACAGATCCGACCGGCTCGTTGCGACAGGGCTGCGGTAAAACATGCCCGTTTGACCTGTACCCTCATTGTCTTTCGTCTGTACCATCCGTCCGACCATTATACGAGGTTGTTGCGCACGGCGTAGGCAATTGCCTCCGAGCGGGTTTTTGTCGCGGTTTTACGCATCACGCTTGTAATGTAATTATTGATCGTATTGCGCGAAATGCCAAGGATCATCGCAATTTCGTCGCTTGTCTTGCCTTCTGCAATCCAGAACAGGCATTCGAGCTCGCGCTCGGTAAGATCGATATCACGCACGGCCTTTGCTTCGCTGGCGATGCCGAAACTGACGCAATAACCCGTCAACAGGGCGATTTCGCGCAGACGCTCCGGTGAAGGAACAGCGTGTTCGGGAAACAGCAGCAGAAGGGAAAGGCGGATGCGGCCCACGCAGAAAGACAGTGCGGAATATTGCCGGTCGATACCGTAGGGAACAGAAACATCGTCGGGAAGAAACAATAATCGCGGCCGCAGAAGCGAAAGGCATTTTTCCATTTCGCTCGATCTGTTCTGGCTGTTCGTCAGTTCAATGCCGAGCCTGCGTACCAGATCGAAAGGCCAGTCGGATGTGACGATGAATTTCAGCCCGGTTTCTTCGAGAAGGTCATCCCGCGCCAGCAGATAATGCGAGGCGCCGGCGTAGGTTACGAGCAAATCCAGTGCGCCTGCAACGTTACCGGCAGCGGCCGTGGCTGCGACGTTCTTGGCAAGCTGATCGCGCGGCAAGGGCTTACCCATGCCCTCCATAGGCTTGGCAGACAGCCTGCGGATATCAACATCGACTTTCAATCGCCTACGCCCTCTTGCTCCCAGTGGGAGATTATACATCGGGATGGAATCATTCCATTCAAGAAGCTTACCAAAATGGAATGGCACGCCCCCGGAGACCGAATCACTTCATTTTATGGAACCGACCGGAATTTGCCATTACCTGACAACAGCCTTTCCACGTATTTCCTCATTCGTCTATTGCTAAAAAAACATACTGAAAAGCTGGCCAATCCATAAACGTCATTCTCAGCCTATTCCCAGCAAACTGTATCGTTGATGAATTTTTTGTAAACACTGTCCTGAAACGAGAATGCCACGGCCCGGCGACCAAGGATAGTAAAAAGCCCGAAAATGCGAAAAAGGCCGGGGGTAAGCCCGGCCCTTTCAAAATCACGCTGCCTTTTCCACCGCCCATTTGCGCAGGATCTTGGCTGCTCTTTCCTCGCTGATTTCCACCATGCGGGAGAGCCTGCGTTCCGGTCCTTCGCGAACCCGGCGGTTGAAGGTGCCTTCGCTGTCGCCACCCGCCAGAAGATCGTCGGTGCTGTCGAAGCCGAAATCCGCTCCGAAACCTTCCATAAGACCACCAGCACCTGCATCCATGCCCGGAGAGAAATCCGGCAGTTCGAGACCGGCGGTCTCCTGGCTGAGCTGACCCGCAGCCGCGCCATTGCCGGCGACCGTGCGAACCAGGGGGCGCACACCAAGCCAGATGACGAGGAAGGCGACAGCGACGAAAGCGAGCGAGTTGATGATGCCGGCCGAATTGCGGCTTAACACTTCCATGATGCCCGGACCGCTGGCGGCCTCATCGAGCAATTGCGTTTCAAGGAAGTCCATTGCCGTCAGCGTCACGATATCACCGCGATCGGAAGAGATACCCGCCGCCGAAGTCACGATCTTCTGCATTTCGGCAAGATAGGCGTCGATCTTGGCCTGATCGACGGGTTCACCGACCATCTTGGCAATGCGACCCTTGTTGACGACCACGGCGACCGAAATCTTCTCGACGGTATAGCCGTTCTTGACCGTAGCGACCGTCTTCGAGTTGATCTCGTAATTGGTCTGCTCTTCCTTCTTGGCCGACTGGTCGGAGGACTGCGGGCCACCGCCGCCGCCCTGCGGGGCTGCCTGCGGTACGTTCTGTTCCACGGTCGCTGCCGTATCCGGCTGCGTTTCCTGGGACTTCTGGTCTTCCTTTACCGTGCGGACAGAACGCTCGACGCGCGATTCCGGATCATACACGGTCTCCTGGATCTGGCGGCTGTCGGTGTTCAGCTGCGCCGTGACGCTCGAGCGGAAATTGTCCATGCCGAGGAAAGGCGCCAGCGCCTTGTCGATATTGGTGGTGATTTCCTGCTGGACGTTCTGCGCCAGCGTCAGCGAGCGGTTCATGGCGGCGTTGGTGACGTCGTCGCCGGAAGCCAGAAGCTGGCCGGTGGAATCGAGCAGCGTCACATCATCGACTTCAAGGCCGGGAACGGCCGAGGCGACGAGGTGACGGATGGAGGCGGACGCCTTGCGACCTGCGGTGGCGCTGGCGCGGATCATGACCGATGCAGTTGGCTTCTGTTCGCCACGGCGGAAATTGCCGACATCAGGCATGACGATATGGACGCGTGCGGCCGCAATCCCATCGATCTGCTGGATGGAGCGGCTGATCTCACCCTCGAGGGCGCGGACGCGCGTCACTTCCTGCATGAAGGAGGTCAGGCCGAGAGAACCGACATTGTCGAAAAGCTCGTAACCGGCATTGGCGCTATCAGGCAAACCGCGTTCGGCCAGAAGCAGCCTTGCCTTGCTGGTCAGCCCAACGGGAACCTGAAGGCTCGAACCGTCGGTTCCAACCTGAAAGTCCAGCCCCGATTCGGCGAGCGCAATGCTGATCTTGTTGAGGTCGCTTTTTTCAAGCCCGACATAAAGGGTCTCGTAGGCGGGACGGTTCACGTAGAGCGCTGCCGCAAGGATAACGGCCATGGACAAAACGCCCACGCCGCCCAGCATCAGCAGCCGTGTCTGACCCAGCGCCGCGAAATTCTTCAGGACCTGAGGGATTTGATTTAACAGATTCATTCTGTTCCGCACCGTCATTCATAGAATCCGAGACCTTTTGGCCCCGTAATGACAATAGGGTGCGAAGCTTGCGCGAGCGTTGCCTTTCTCCGCATTCAGCGAGGAAAGGAACGTCGGCAGAAATGCGATCTAGAACAGGTCGAAGTCGCCGGAAGCCTTGTCCAGCGGCTGGGAATGGCCGTGCCGGAAGGCAGCGCCCAGCGCCTTCTGCATTTCGGCAAGCTTGACGAGGCTGAGCGCCGTGGAGACATCCACGATCCATTCACCGGGAATGGAACCGGTGATGGTATCGATGAATTCGGCAAGACCGCGGGTCTTCTGAACGGCGAGATCAATGCCCTGCAGCAGCTTGATGCCATCGCCCGACAACTGACCGCTGGTCACTTCCAGCAACTGCGGCTCGATGCGCTCTATGAGATAGGCGACATCGTGCAGCTCCGACACCACGCGCATGAGGACATCCGGCAGGGCTTCTTCGAACGGAGCGGTACCGGCGTGGTCTGCAATCTGCATTGGAAACTCCGTGACTAGAAAAATTCGATGTCGTTGGCGACGGGCTTGGGAGCCGGCACCGGACGCGTTTCCATGGCGACCGTCTTCTGGGTTTCCGCGCCGCTGAGCGGATGCTGACGCGCGCGACCCGAGACCGGCCAGAACTCGATCTTGCGGCCATGCTCTCCGCCCGTGGAAGAGCTTATGACCGGAATGCCTTCGTCCTTCAGAAACTGCATGGCGAAGATGGCATTCTGCTCGCCGACATTCGAGAAGCTGGCGATAGTCTTCGCGCCGCCGAAAACCTTGGCCTCCAGCCGGTCGCGGCGGGCGCCCTTCTTCAGAAGGCCGTTGATCAGAAGTTCCATGAGATGCACGCCGTAACGCGTCGCATCTCCCCCGGTCACATTGCCCGTTCCCGGCAGCAGGAAGTGGTTCATTCCTCCAAGCCCGGCAACGGGATCTCTCAGACAGGCGGCCACGCACGAACCGAGTATCGTCGTCATGACCACGTCGGGATCGCTGACAACCTTGTACTCGCCCTGAATGATATGTACGCGTTTGGCCGCAGCTTCAATCATTTCAGCGATCCGAAAACCGCCTCGATGGCTGCGCGCATCTTGTCGATGGTGAAAGGCTTGGCCAGCACGTTGTTTGCACCGAGCTGCGCCGCCTTCTGCACCAGCGCGCGGTCGCCCTGCGCCGTGAGGATGATGAAGGCTGCCTTTTTAAGAGTCGGATTGGCCCGCACGGCGTGCAGGAAACCGAGACCGTCCATCTTCGGCATGTTGAAGTCGGAGATGACGAGATGATGGGGCTGCTGCTCCATGATCTTCAATCCCTGCTCGCCATCGCCGGCGGCAGTGATCTGCTTGAAGCCCAGCTGTGTCAGCGCATCGCTGAGAAGCAGCCGGCTGGTCACCTGATCGTCAACGATCAGAACTTTGATCTTTTCTGCGAGAGACATTAGTCAGCACCTTCTTTGCGGGCAGTGGTTAGTTTCAGGATTTCTTCGCCGATGGAGGCCAGCGGCAATTGCTGTTCGACGGCACCGAGCTCATAGGCCACGCGGGGCATGCCGTAGACGACACATGTTTTTTCGTTCTGGCCGACGGTGCGCGCACCGGCATGGCGCATTTTCAGCAGTCCAGCCGCGCCATCGCGGCCCATGCCGGTGAGAATGACACCGACGGCGTTGCGACCAGCAAGCTCGGCCACCGAATCAAACAACACATCGACGGAGGGACGATGGCCGTTGACAGGATCACGCTCGATGAGCCGGCAGCAGGGTGCTGCCCGGTTGGCGATCTGCAGGTGGCGTTCACCGCCCGGCGCGAGATAGATCTTGCCTGTCTGCAGGCGCGCACCATCCGTCGCTTCTTCCACGACGGGCGCGCAAATCCGGTTCAGCCGTTCGGCGAAGCTCCGGGTGAAGGTCGGCGGCATGTGCTGGGTGATGACGGTCGGCGGGCAATTGGCCGGAAACTTCTGCAGCACGGCGATCAGCGCCTCGACGCCACCCGTGGATGAACCGATGGCCACGACTTTACGACCCGCCCGATAGTCGCTGACCGGGGTAGGCTGCACTGCCGCGGCGCTTTCCGGACGAGCCGCGCGATAGGCGGCATGTTGGGAGCGAGCGGCAGCTTTTACCTTGTCGGCGAGATCGCCAAAGGGACGCGCATCGCCCGGAGCAGGCTTGCCGACGCAATCAAAGGCGCCGATTTCAAGAGCCGCAAGCGACGCGTCCGCACCGCGATGGGTGAGCGACGAGACCATGATCACCGGCATGGGCCGCAGACGCATGATCTTTTCAAGAAATTCGAGGCCGTTCATTTCCGGCATCTCGATGTCGAGCGTCACGACATCGGGGTTGAGCTGCTTGATGGCGGCGCGCGCTTCCATGGCGTTGCCGGCCTGCCCGACCACCTCGACTTCCGGATCTGCCTTGAGGACAGCCGAAATCAGGCCGCGCATCGTTGGACTATCATCGACGACGAGTACCCGTGCGAGTGCGCTCATGCCTTCCTCCCGGATGCGTGACCAATGTAGCGGTAGGTGGTGATGCCGGTATTGTCGAACAGGTTCTTGGCATCACCGGCGACGCGTTCGGAATGGCCGATATAGAGATGCCCACCTTCCGGCAGCAGGCCGGCGAAACGCGACCAGATGCGCGTCTGTGTCGGCTCGTCGAAATAAATGACGACATTCCGGCAGAAGATGACGTCGAAATTGCCCTTGAAGGGCCATTGCGTCATCAGGTTCAATTCGTTGAAGGTGATGAGGCGCTTGACCTTGTCATCGATGCGGAATTTGCGGCGACCACCGGCATCGACCTCCGTGAACCATTGCTTGCGCATGGCGGGGGATACGGTTTCGAGCGCGTTGTCGTCATAGACGCCGGCACGGGCCTGCGCCAAAATCTTCGGATCGATGTCCGTCGCCAGAATCTTGAAATCGTAGTCCGCCGCATTCGGGAACATGGCGAGCACGGTAAGCGCGATCGAATAGGGCTCTTGCCCGTCGGAACAGGCCGCCGACCAGATACGGACGCGTCCACCGCTTTTGGCCCTTGCGATAAGGCCCGGCAGGACCTCGTCGCGCAGATGTTCGAAATGGTGGTTCTCGCGGAAGAAGCGCGTGAAATTCGTCGTCAGATGCGACAACATCTCGCGCCGCGCCGGTGCGCCCTCGGTTGAGGAGACCAGCGTGCAATATTCGCGGAAACCGGAAAGGCCGAGATTGCGGATATGCTTCGACAGGCGGGAATAGACCAGCGACGCCTTGGTGTCGTTGAGATAGATACCCGCATCCGCATAGATCATCGCAGCGATCTCCGACAGATCGCGTCTCGTCAGCGGATATTCACCGCTGGCAAGAACGTCGTCCGGAGACTGGCGCTGGTCACTGAAATTAAGTGCTGCCATGAACGAACCGCTTTCAACCTGTCGCCGCAAGCGACATTTCCTGCTTCAGGGGCTGTCCGCGCGAAGCGCTGACGATGGCATCGACATCCAGAATGAGCGCAACGCGTCCGTCACCGAGGATAGTGGCGGCGGCAATGCCCGGAACATGGGTATAGTTTGCTTCCAACGACTTGATGACGACCTGGCGCTGGCCCTGAATGGCATCTACCATCAGCGCGCGCTGGCCGCCGCCTTCCGATTCCACCAGAAGCGCCACACCTTCGACCGGATCGGCCTGGGTCGGACGGAAGTTCAGGACGCGTCCGACATCGACCAACGGGCAGAAGGAATTGCGGATGGAGATCAGTCGCTGGTTGGAGCCGAAGGAGTGGATGTTCTTCGCTTCCGGCTGCAGGGTTTCCACGATTGCGGTCAACGGCACGACGAGCGTCTGCCCGGCCACCGTCACCACCATGCCGTCGAGGACAGCAAGCGTCAGCGGCAGGCTCATGGTGAAGGTGGAACCATGTCCGGGGCGCGAGGAGATGCTGATGCGGCCGCCAAGCGCCTGAATGGAACGCTTGACCACATCCATGCCGACGCCGCGGCCGGAAATGTCGGAAATCTTGTCTGCCGTCGAGAAGCCCGGTGCAAAGATCAGGTTGTCGATCTCTTCGTCGGTCAGGTTCGCATCGGCGGCAATGAGATCATTGTCGATCGCCTTCTGGCGAACGCGTTCGCGGTTGATGCCGGCGCCATCGTCCTGAAGCTCGATCAGGATGCGGCCCGAGCGGTGCTTGGCCGAAAGCTTGATGGTGCCTTCCGGGTTCTTGCCCGCGGCTTCGCGTTTTTCCGGTGTTTCGATGCCGTGGTCGACGGCATTGCGGATCATATGGGTCAGAGGCTCGGCCAGCTTGTCGATAACCGTCTTGTCGACTTCGGTATTCTCACCTTCGGTGATGAGGCGGATCTGCTTGCCGATCATGTCGGCGACTTCGCGGACGATACGGGACATGCGCTGGAAGACCGGCTTCACAGGCTGCGCGCGGATGGCCATGACGCTGTCCTGGATCTCGCGCGTCAATTGCTGCAGCTCGTCCAGGCCCATATTGACGGCAGAGGTGCCGCTCGCATCGTTTTCGATGACGCTCTGCGACAGCATCGCCTGATTGATGACAAGCTCGCCAACGAGGTTGATGAGGCGGTCAACGCGGTCGAGATCAACGCGGATGGTCTGGCCGGCACTTGCATTGGCCGCCGCATTGGCATTCGCCTGCGCTGCGGCCGGCGCTGCCGCCGCCTCACGCTTTTCGATGGCGGCATTGACGCTCTGGGCGATCTGCGTCGTTGCGACGGCCGCTTCAACGGCTGCGGCAACAAAAGGTTCTTCCACCATAGCTGCTTCAACGGCAATGTCCGCTTCCGGTCCGCCATCAAGCGCCGAGAGATCGAACGGAACCGGGATCATCGGAAGTTCTTCGTCATCCGCAGCGGCACCCGAGAGAACCGGCGTGATTTCGAGATCGCAATCCCATTCGGCGAATTCGAAGACGCTGCGGATACCCTCTTCACCCTTGTCGGTGGCGATCGAAACCGTCCAGGAGAGATAAGATGCTTCAGGATCGAGCTTGTCGAGCGAAGGCAGCTCCGACAGGTCGCAATTGATGCTCATCTCGCCGATACGCGAGAGATCGCGCAGGAGTAGTGCTGCCTCGTTGCCCTTTGAATATAGCGATGCATGCGGCTTGAAGGTGATCTGGAAGGTCGGCGCTTCCATCAACGGTGTCGTGTCGTCGGCAAAGTCCGAGAAGGAGAACAGGACCGGCTGGAAACCGCTCTCATCCGTCGGCTTGGGCGCGGCGGGTGCCGGCGCCTTTATGGCAGCTGGCGCTGCTGCCGGCGCGGAGGCCTGTACGGCTTCGCCGTTTGCCAGCGCTTCCAGCTCCTTGACGAGACCACGGGTGCGGCTTTCATCGACGCTGCCGCCGTCTCTCGCCGCATTGGTCAGGTCCGCCAGCACGTCGGCGGAGCGCAACATGACTTTCAGAACATCCTGTGTCGGCTCCAGCTTGTTGGAGCGAACGCAGTCGAGGGTCGTTTCAAAAACGTGGGCGAAGGCCACGAGATCATCGAGACCGAAGGCACCTGCCCCGCCCTTGATGGAATGAACGGCACGGAAAACGGCGTTGACGGTTTCCGGATCGCGGTCGCCGTCATTCAATTTAAGAAGCCCCGATTCCAGTTCAGCGAGCTGCTCCTCGCATTCCTGGAAAAAGATTTCCTTGATTTCGTTCATATCCATCGTGAAATGTCCCGTATCAGGCGGTTACGCGTTCAATGGCATCGATGAGTTTTGCAGGGTCGAACGGCTTGACAATCCAGCCGGTCGCACCGGCCTGGCGGGCGCGGTTCTTCTTTTCTGCATCGCTTTCAGTCGTCAGAACGAGGATCGGGATAGCCCGATATTTCTCGTTGCGGCGCACGCCTTCGATAAAGCCGAAACCATCAAGACGGGGCATGTTGATGTCAGTCACGATGACATCGGGATTGCTCTGTTCCAGCACCTCGAGGCCTTCAACGCCATCTTCAGCCTGAATGGTCTCAAAACCGGCATTGTTGAGCGTGACCAGGAGCATGTTCCTGATCGTCCGGGAATCATCCACGGTGAGAACTTTTTTCTTCACTTTTGCATCTCCTTGGGGAGCAAATGGTCAATATCGACGCCTATCAGTTTCATGGTCTTGTCGAATGCATCGGACACCCTGGCAAAACCGAAGGGCTTGCCGTCTTCCTCCCAGGATTTCGCGCCGGCCATCAGGACCTGGACGCAAAGCGCGCCAATGCGCTCCACCTCGGACGCATCGACCGACAAAGGTGCTCCTCTCAGCGTCATCAGCTTGCCTTGCAGCGCCGATGCTTCGTTGAGATCCAGCACCGGTGACAGTTTCAGCGTCGCCTCAGCTGCTTTTCTGGCTGCCATTACATGACTCCTTGGCGTCTGAATTGTTGGTAATCCTGGCCGTAATCCGTACGGTTATCCGCACGGGCCATAAATGATGTGTCCTGACGGTCGGCCACGGCCATTGCCGCGGCCTGACCCTGACGGGCGATGCGGAACTCGCGAATGGTGCGGCCCAGCTGCAGAATGACAGTGTGAAGTGCGTCTGCCTCGCAGGAGCCTTCGCCGATCTCGTTTGCGATCCGGCCGGCCTGCCGCTGCTGTTCGCTAATATCGGCAGCGACCGTTTTCAGGTCATCTGCCTGTGCAGACGTATGCCGGGAAACTTCGGCGATCATGTCGTTGATGCCGGACACCTGCCGGACGACGCCGCCGATTGCTTCCTGCGTGCGGTTCACCATGCGAACACCGCCCTCGACCTGCGTCTTGGTGGTGCCGACAAGGCTCTTGATTTCCCTTGCGGCGTCGGCGGAACGCTGGGCGAGTGCCCGGACTTCCTGTGCGACGACGGCGAAACCGCGGCCGCTTTCACCCGCACGCGCCGCCTCGATGCCGGCGTTGAGGGCGAGAAGGTTGGTCTGGAAAGCAATCTCGTCGATCGTGCCTATGATCCTGCCGATGTGCTCGGCGGATTGTTCGATGTCAGACATGGCGTCGATCGCCTCGCCGATTGCCTTGCCGCTTTCGACAGCCGCGTCGCGGGCGCGGGAAACCGCCGTTTCCGTCGCCGATATGCGGGTGCCGTTTTCGGCCAGGTTCCCGATCATAGCCTGAAGCGCGCGGGAGGTCTCGGCAAGGGCTTCTGCCTGCTGGCCGGAACGTTCTGCGATGGAGCGACCGATATCGGCGAAACGGGCGCTGAGCGTCTCGGCGTCGCCGATACCCTGCTGCGCGGAGGTCAGCGATGCGCCGATCGTTTCCAGCGCCGCGTTGAAGGAGGCGGCAACATCGCGATAGGCTTCCGGCAGATCGCCGCCGATACGCGCCTTAAGATCGCCGGCGGCAAAGGCCGTCAGCGCCGCACCCAGCAGTGTCGCTGCTTCCGAACGGTCATTGTCGCGCTGTTCCGCAAGTTCCCGGCCGTGACGCAGGCGTAATTCATTAAAGCGCAGCGAGACGGCGATCTCCGTATCGACCATCACCAGACGGACGATGTTCTTCACGGCTTCGGCCAGTTCACGGCTCTTCTTGCGGCTGCCGGGCAGGATGGAGCGCGGCGCGTGCTCAGTCACCAACCCACCGAGCAGATGTTCCAGAACGATGGCGTGGCTGGCGATCTGCCAGCGTGGATCGAGACCCATGCGGCCGGCATTGTCGGAAAGAACCTTCACCCGCTCGGCATAAAGCGCATCGAAACGCGCATCCGTCAGCACACTCCAGTGCGAGGATTGCAGATCGTGCAGGCGATCAAGCTGGTTTTCGCTTTCGAAAGACGGAGAACAGTCGGGCATCGACTGAAAACGGTTCATCACGTCCCGCAGGCCGGCCTTGACGTAAGGCTCCAGCATGCTGCGATAATTGCGCAGGAAATCGGATTGCGTCTCATCGAGGCCGGCAAAACGCAACCGTCCCGCCAGGCTTGCACCTGCCGATCTGCGCGCTTGATCTGATGGCAAGTCCTGCCCCAACCGACGTCCCCAACAACATGACGGCCGGTAAAACCCGGCCAATTGGCCAAGGTTCAGAACGCCAGCACCCTAAGGGGGATTTTTGAACGAACATACCCATCGCGGACGATGCGGCATCGACGCTTGCCTGACCTTCTTGAACCAAGAAACGAAAATACCGGATCGGCACCGGTACGGCAGTGCGGCGTCATGCCTGGAAGGGGAGAGAACCCCATTCCGCCGTGGAAATACCATCAATCTTTATGGTTAATTCCTTGCTTGAAAGTTAAGAAACATCAGCTCCAGCGTCAAACGGTAAAATTTGTAAAAGCTTTTAGCCATTGCCGCCCTCACTTTGCCGCAAACGGGCAAAAACGAAAAGGAATCGGCCATTGCGGGCGGTTTTTCCGGCCTGTGCGCTGGACAAGCGCCTGCGGCTTCCCCTAAAACAAATCAACGGGATATTCGCTGAGCGGTGATGCTTTAAAGAGACCTTTACGATCAAGGAGATGCCAACTTGTTATGGATGGAGAAATGCCGCCGTTCAAGGCGCCATCCGCAAGTGTTGATCGGCATCATGGTCGCAAGCCTGCTCGTCATGATCGGCTTTCAGGCACCATCCGGCATCAAGACCCTTTCCAAGACCAGCCGTCTGGAGAGATTGCAGACCGTCGATCTCAACCGTTCCCTCACTCTTCGCGACAGGGATTGCGATAGCGGCTGCAAGGCCGGGGATACCAGCTCGGGTCTTCGCCCCGGCAACTTCCCCTCGCCCGCTTTGCGGATCGCCGTTGACGCCGGGCCGGCCGTTGCATCTGTTGCCGTCGCGCCACAAGCTTTCCGAGACTTTGCGAGCGTGGTTCCAAGAGCACCCCCGCATATTATCTATTAGTCATTCCGGCGGTCCTCATCATTCGGCTCTCATGAGCCTTGAGGGATCGGAGTCGTCGGAAACCCGCCGTAGACTCCAATTCCAGAGAAAAACCGCCACTGCATATGACACTTGCAACCATTCTTCCATTTATTGTCGCATTGCCCTTTGTCGGCGCCATTCTCACGGCTTTCATGCCGCGCGATGGCGCAGCCGCCGGCCCCGCCTCCGTTGCAGGCGGCGTCGCCCTTTTCGGTCTCATCAGCAGCGTCTTTCTTTATTCGACTGTCAGCGACGGCGGCGCGCTGAAATACGATGTGGAATGGCTGCCGCAGCTCGGGCTGAATTTCACCCTGCGGCTGGACGGGTTTGCATGGATCTTCGCGATCCTCATTACCGGCATCGGCCTGCTCGTGGTGCTCTACGCCCGTTATTACATGTCGGCCAAGGATCCAATCCCGCGGTTTTTTGCCTTCTTCCTCGCCTTCATGGGCTCGATGCTCGGCGTGGTCCTGTCCGGCAACGTCATCCTGCTGTCGATCTTCTGGGAAATGACCAGCATCTTCTCGTTTTTGCTGATCGGCTACTGGCACCAGAACGCCGGCGCGCGCGACGGCGCCCGCATGGCGCTGACCGTGACCGGCATCGGCGGATTCAGCCTCCTGGCCGGACTTCTCATCCTCGGCCATATGGCGGGAAGCTACGATCTGGACAAGATCATCGAGGCCGGGGCCGCGATCCGCGCCCATTCCCTCTATCTGCCGGCACTTATTCTCATTCTTGGCGGCGCGTTGACCAAAAGCGCGCAGTTTCCCTTCCATTTCTGGCTGCCCAACGCCATGGCAGCGCCCACACCGGTTTCCGCCTATCTGCATTCGGCGACCATGGTAAAGGCGGGGGTTTTCCTGCTCGCGCGGTTCTGGCCGGTGCTGGCAGGCACGCCGGAATGGTTCTGGCTGGTGGGCGTGGCCGGCATCATCACGCTGCTGCTCGGCGCTTATTTCGCCATGTTCCAGCAGGACCTGAAAGGCCTGCTCGCTTATTCGACCATCAGCCACCTCGGCCTTATCACTACTCTGTTGAGCCTCGGCAGCCCGCTTGCGGCAGTTGCGGCCATCTTCCACATGGTCAACCACGCCACCTTCAAGGCCTCGCTGTTCATGGCGGCCGGCATCATCGACCATGAAACCGGCACCCGCGACATGCGGCGCTTAAGCGGGCTTTATACCTATATGCCGGCAACGGCGACGCTTGCCATGGCGGCCAGCGCGGCCATGGCCGGCGTGCCGCTGTTCAACGGCTTCCTTTCCAAGGAAATGTTCTTTGCCGAGGCCGTCGAGACGCATGCCGATTCACTCCTGGACCGGGCGCTGCCCTATGTCGCGACGCTTTCAGGCGCATTCGCCGTCGCCTATTCGCTGCGCTTCATCCACACCGTCTTCTTCGGCCCCAAGCCCGTCGATCTGCCCAACCCAAATCCGCACGAGCCGCCGCGCTGGATGCGTTTCCCGATCGAGTTCCTGGTTTTCGCCTGCCTGATCGTCGGCATCGTTCCGAGCCTCTCCATCGGCCCGTTCCTGCATTCGGCCGTGCTTTCCGTTCTCGGCGACCAGACGCCCGTCTACAGCCTGTCGATCTGGCACGGTTTCAACCTGCCGCTCATCATGAGTATCGCGGCACTTATCGGCGGTGTGACGATCTATGCACTGCTCGGCGGTTATTTCTCGCGCTGCGACGACGGTCCGCCGGTCTTCCGGCATTTACGGGGACAGCGCATCTTCGAGCGCATTCTCGTCACCGTGTCCTGGAAGTGGGCCCGGTGGCTGGAAAGCACGCTCGGCACGCGGCGTCTGCAGCCGCAGCTTAGACTTCTCATCCTCGTGGCGCTTCTTGCCGGTTTCTCGCCACTATTCCTTTCGGAATTCTCCCTGTCGCTGCCGCGCGTGACGACCTTTGATCCGATCTTCGCCATCCTTTGGCTGATCGGCATGATTGCCGCGCTGGGTGCCGCCTGGCAGGCGAAATATCATCGCCTCGCTGCCCTCATCATGCTCGGTGTCTCCGGGCTCGTCACCTGCCTCACCTTCATCTGGCTTTCCGCGCCGGATCTGGCGATCACCCAGCTGCTGGTCGAAATCGTCACCACGGTTCTCATCCTGCTTGGTCTAAGGTGGCTGCCAAAACGCTTCGAGAAGGTCGATAGCAGCGACGAGCTGCCGGCGCAGCTTCGCCGCGCCCGCGATTTCCTGCTGGCGGCAGCCAGCGGTATCGGCATGTCCGTCATCGCTTACGCCGTCATGACCCTGCCGGTGCCGAACGCCATCGCCACCTATTTCCTGGAGCGCGCCTATACGGAAGGCGGCGGCACCAATGTCGTCAACGTCATCCTCGTCGACTTCCGTGGCTTTGACACATTCGGCGAGATCGCGGTGCTGGCCATCGTGGCGCTCACCGTCTTCGCCCTTCTTCGCCGTTTCCGCCCCGCGCATGAAAGCATCGGGGTGCCGGAACAGCAGCAGATGCAAAACGCCTTCGATGCTGAACGTCCTGATCGTAGCAAGGGCGATACGGTCCGCGACTATCTCTATGTGCCGTCGATCGTGATGCAGTGGATGTTCCCTGTTATCATCACCTTTTCGATCTTCCTGTTCATGCGCGGCCACGACATGCCGGGCGGCGGCTTTGCGGCCGGCATCACCATGGCGATTGCCTTCCTGCTGCAATATCTCGCCGGCGGGGCGCGCTGGGCGGAAGACCGCATTCGCATCCTGCCGCTGCGCTGGATGGGTTTCGGCCTTCTGATGGCGGCGGCGACGGGTATCGGCTCCTGGTATTTCGGCTACCCGTTCCTGACCTCGTATTTCCAGTATACGGAGATACCCTATATCGGCAAAATGCCGACGGCATCCGCCCTGCTGTTCGACCTCGGCGTCTTCTCGCTGGTCGTCGGCTCCACCGTTCTTATCCTGATAGCACTGGCACACCAATCGTTGCGTAACTACCGCGTTCGCACGCCTGACGCCGCAAAAGCGGAGGACGTGTAATGGAACTCATTCTTGCAATCGGCATCGGCATCATGACCGGCTCCGGCGTGTGGCTTATCCTGCGCCCACGTACCTATCAGGTCATCGTCGGGCTTTCGCTTTTGTCCTACGCCGTCAACCTGTTCATCTTCGGCGTCGGCGGCATCAAGACCAATGCGCCGCCGGTGCTGGTGAATGGTGTCGACAGCTCCACGCTGGCCGACCCCGTGCCGCAGGCTCTGGTGCTGACGGCGATCGTCATCGGCTTTGCCACCACCGCGCTGTTTCTGGTGGTGCTGCTTGCCGCCCGCGGCCTCACCGGCACCGACCACGTGGACGGGAGGGAGTCGAAATGATGTCGTTCCCCTTCCACATCGTCATCGCCCCCATCCTGGTGCCGTTGATAACAGCAGCACTTCTGCTGTTCTTCGATGAGCGCCAGCGCGTGGCGAAAGCCGCGATCAGCCTTACCTCGACCGTCCTGTTGCTGATCGTCGCCATCCTGCTGTTCCGCGAGGTGAACTCGACGGTCAATACCGAGATCGCCGCTGTGGTGTCGAGTGGCGTCTATCTGCTCGGCAACTGGCCCGCCCCCTTCGGCATCGTGCTTGTGGCTGATCGCCTCTCCGGGCTCATGGTGCTTTTGACCGCGCTGCTTGCCATTCCGTCGCTGATCTATTCGATGGCGAAATGGCACAAGGCCGGCGCGCATTTCCATTCGCTGTTCCAGATGATGCTGATGGGGGTCAACGGCGCGTTCCTGACCGGCGACCTCTTCAATCTCTTCGTGTTCTTCGAAGTGATGCTGGCTGCCTCCTACGGCCTGCTGCTGCATGGCTCCGGCCAGCAGCGTGTGAAGGCCGGGCTGCATTATATCGCCATCAACCTCGTCGCGGCGCTGTTCTTCCTGATCGGCGTCAGCCTCATCTATGGCGTCACCGGCACGCTGAACATGGGTGACCTTGCCCATCGCATCGAGGGGCTCAACCCAGACCAGCGCATGCTGCTGGAAACCGGCGCTGCGGTGCTTGGCATTGCGTTTCTGGTCAAGGCCGGCATGTGGCCGCTGAATTTCTGGCTGCCTTCCGCCTATGGCTCAGCGTCTGCCCCGGTTGGCGGTCTGTTTGCGATCATGAGCAAGGTCGGCATTTATGTCATCGCCCGCCTGTCCTTCCTGCTTTTCGGGCAGACGGCCGGCGAATCCGCCGGCTTCGGCCATGACGCACTGCTGGTCGGCGGCATCGCCACCATCATCTTCGGGGCCATCGGCGTTCTGGCGTCGCAGGCGCTCGGGCGGCTGGCCGGGTTTTCGGTTCTGGTATCGTCGGGAACGCTTCTGGCCGCCATGGGCACCGGCAATCCAACGGTGGCGGCCGGCGCGCTTTATTATATGGTCAGTTCCACGCTCACCATTAGCGCCTTTTTCATGCTGATCGAACTCGTCGAGCGCGGGCAGGATGCGGGCGCGAACGTTCTTGCCGTCACGATGGAAGCCTATGGCGAGGGTGAAGACGAGGAAGAGGAGGAAGAAGTCGGCGTGACCATGCCCGCCACCATGGCGGTGCTCGGCGCCTGCTTTGCCGCCTGCGGCATTCTTCTGGCCGGTCTGCCGCCGCTCTCGGGTTTCATCGCCAAATTCTCGATGCTGACCGCCATTCTCAACCCTTCCGGGCTGGGCGCCAATGACAGCGTTTCCACGCTTTCCTGGTGGCTGGTTTTCCTGATCGTCTTTGCCGGTTTCGCCTCGCTGATCTCGATGACGCGCGCCGGCATCCGCACCTTCTGGGCCTCCATCGAAGGCACAGTGCCGCGCGTTCTCGTCATCGAAATCGCCCCCGTGATGCTGCTGCTTGGCCTTACGCTTGCCATGACCGTGCAGGCCGGGCCGGTGATGCGTTACATGCAGGAGACGGCGCGTATTCTCGATCTGCCCGCCAGCTATATTCAGGGCGTCATTTCCGCACCGCGAGCGGGCAGCAACCCGGAGGCGGAGCCATGATGAGCCGTCTCCTCCCTTACCCGCTGCTGACGGTTTCGCTGATCTTCTTCTGGATGACGATCAACAGCTTTTCGCCCGGACACCTGCTGCTCGGCACCGCGGTAGCACTCATCGCCTCCTGGGCGATGGCGTCGCTCAGGCCAGCCAAACCGCGTATCCGCAACTGGCACAGGCTGGTGCAGCTGATCCTGATCGTGCTTTACGATATTATCAGGTCCAATATCTCGGTCGTGAAGATCATCCTGTTCAAGCGCGAAAGGGACCGTAAATCCGGCTTCCTGGCGGTGCCGCTCGATATTCGCGATCCCATGGCGCTCGCCATTCTGGCAACGATCCTGACCTCGACGCCGGGCAGCGCCTGGCTTGAATATAATTCCAGCCAGGGCACGCTCCTCCTCCACGTTCTCGACGATGTGGATGAGGCTGCGTGGATAAGCCTCATCAAGAACCGTTATGAAAAACTGCTGATGGAGATATTCGAATGAGTTCGATTATCCTTTTCTGGTCCTTTTCGCTGGCGCAGCTGATGCTTGCCATCGCCATGGCGATTTCGGTCTACCGCATCGCCATCGGCCCGCGCGCGCAGGACCGCGTGCTGGGCGTGGATACGCTCTATGTCAACGCCATGCTGCTTCTTTTGACCTTCGGCCTGCGCACCGGCAACGACATCTATTTCGAAGCCTCGCTGCTGATCGCCATCCTCGGCTTCGTCTCCACCGTCGCCCTTTCCAAATTCATGATGCGCGGCGAGGTGATCGAATGAACAGTGCCGCAGAATTTCCGCTCTGGGC
This sequence comes from Agrobacterium sp. 22-210-1, assembly GCF_053522525.1. Classification (NCBI taxonomy): domain Bacteria; kingdom Pseudomonadati; phylum Pseudomonadota; class Alphaproteobacteria; order Hyphomicrobiales; family Rhizobiaceae; genus Agrobacterium; species Agrobacterium sp. 22-210-1. The sequence continues at coordinate 2,196,719 of NZ_JBNWCI010000001.1, forward strand.
CGCCATTCTCGTGGCTTTCTTTGTGCTGCTGGGTGCCTCGCTGACGCTGATCGGCACCATCGGCTTTGCCAAGCTGAACAGCTTCTACGAGCGCCTGCACGCGCCCACACTCGGCACCAGCTGGGGCACCGGCGGCATCGTCATGGCCTCGATCATCTATTTCTCCGTCTCCGGCGACCGCTTCGCCTTCCACGAAATCTTCATCGGCATTTTCATGACAGTGACGACACCGGTGTCGCTGATGCTGCTCGGGCGGGCCGCGCTTTATCGGGACCGGGCGGAGCAGAATACGGATAATCGGGAGCATTTGTAGCAACATATTGTGGGTCTATAATTAAAGTATGGGCGACGAACTCACTTGGCCATGACGCCTCCGGTCTGAGTAAATTTTTTATGCTACTCCATTGCTGTTATGTACAAATAGTTTCTAAGAGTCGCTCTTGCCGTTTTGTGCTCAAGGGAAACGTACATACCCTTGTCCGGATTTTCCTCTAAAAATGTTTTCCAGATTAAATCAGTTAAATAATTTGGGTTTCCATCATCATACATAACCACCCAAGTATACCCATCATCTGACAATGCAGATGATAGTATTCTCTTTTGATCAAGACCGTCTATCATCTTTTGTGCGTACACTTGGCTGCGATCAGAAGGCCCCACATTTGCAAAGATGGCGACGGCTTTTTCCCTCCACAAAAACGCTCCGCGATGAGCTTCAAACAAGACACGTTTTGCGAAATTCGCCGCCTCTTCGGCCTGTCTAAGCCAGTATTGCGCCCTGGTTCCCAGCTTTCTCTCAAAGAGCCTTACCAGATCGGCAGGTGAAGTCTCGGGTGCTTTTAGATACCCTATGGTGTCAAAAACTCCAGGTATTTCGGTATCATCAAAGCGAACAGGCAAGATGTATTCTTTTCGTTCCTTGAATGCTGCCGCCTGCGCACTTTCGCGCTCAAGGTTTGTCCAAACTTTATTGGCATAATATTTGGATACAAACATAATTACATACTGACATTGATCCTTATAAACCGATGAAAGATGATCGTATAAATTTTTTCCCCACAAATCGTGCTTTTCATATTCATCATAAAATAGCTCTATGCCACGCCCTTTTAGTATCTCGGCTACCTTTTCGACATACGGCCTATCTTCCCCGGCAAATGACAACGCAACATCATATTGCTTGGACATATTAACTCTCCGATTAGCTCCTCCATAACTATACCCATGCACACGGAGTTTTCGATTACAATTCCGGTGGCATAAAGAAGAAAATAATCCCGTGCGTTTACCTAGAACTTTCTTCGGCGGCTAAGCTCCGTCCGTACGCGCCGCCATTTGCCTTTCTCGAAATTCCGAGAATAACGCCAAGACCTATCTTCCTCAATGAAGGCAATTTCCTCGGCGCGTTCGCCATGCTGTTGAACCAGTTCATCAGCCAAGCGCGTGATGTCAGAGCGTCGAATAAGCATAGCCCGAACGTGGCTCTCCCATCCGACCCAAGCAGACACCAGCAGTACAAAGATGCCGAAGGCCAGAAAGGACATGCCATTCTGACTTATAAAATCGGTCATGTGCAAACCCGCGTTTTTTCTACCGATTTCATCAAATAAGATATTTTAGTTCTCTTCAATAAAAATAAGGTGTTTTAGTTCCTTAAAATTCAGATCGGAACTTTGCGTTCTTATGGCCAGAGGGCAGGTCATGGAATTGCAAAAAATATTTGGCGCTAACGTGCGCAATCATCGCAAAGCACGAGGCTTGACTCAGGAAGCCCTCGCGGAGCGCGTCGAGGTTTCCATGGAAACGATCGGCAAAATCGAACGCGGAAGCACGGCTCCGACCTTCGCAACGGCGGAAAGGCTAGCATCGGCCCTAGATATTCAAGTCACCGTACTATTTGGCCATCAATCTGACGGTATGCCCGAGGGTAACAGAGGAAAGCTTCTCGCGAACATAAGTAGGTCACTTTCAAGCCTGAATGACGAACAACTCTTTCGCCTTGCCAAGATGATCGATGCTTTTGCCGGAAAATAGTTTTTTTCTAGACTGAATGGAGGAACGGGTGTTCCTTTCTGATCAAGACTGTTTCGAAGTAATGACCTTGCGAAAAGTGAGGGAAATTCGTCTGCCTCGGGCTGTCGTGACTCCATTCACGATATCCGATTTTCGAGCCGGAATTTCATGGGTCCAGCCGTAGCGGCCGGAATCTCTCAGCAAGACGCCTGACCGGCGTTGAAGCAGAACACCGCATGCGGCTGGTCCACGCAATTCGCGGAAAACCATCTCGCATGTGGACAAAAGGCTTATCGACACGATGGTATCGTCAAAACAGGGCACACAATCGACATGCGCACTGATGCCCTGCCCCGGAAGATATTCGTTCGCGATAACCTGATCGGGCAAATCCCGACAATATCCTGCGGCAACCAATCGCTTAGCGAACACGCCAAGCCATGGTGGCAACGGCCCGAGATACGCTTCCGCGGTAATAGCCCGCGCCTTATAGTCGTACCGATAACCGAAATGCTGCACGCGGCGTTTCAACTCCGTGCTCCACACACCCGCATCCAGTCTGTCGGCGACGGCGGCCTCCTCCTCTTGAGAGAGAAAGCCATCAAAATAGATAATGCCGGGCGGTAGAAGAGGTGGGCGTATGACACGATCCCTTTGCGGGTTGCTCTCCAACTGCCTGCAATAAGCAGGGTTGGCCGATAGCTACACCGGGCATGTCAAAAGCATATGATAGCGGTAGCTACTCATCGAAATTTGCCTGCAAATGCGCAGGTCGTCCAAGCACGCAATTCGTCAATAATGCTATTGAGATAAATGGTGCCCGGAGGCGGATTTGAACCACCGACACGCGGATTTTCAATCCGCTGCTCTACCAACTGAGCTATCCGGGCACTTCAGGTCCTTGAAGAACCTCCGCTTTTGGCGGGCGGGGCTGTTTGGTGCCCCGAAAGTGAGCGGGGTTATAACATCTTGTTCGGACATGGCAAGCGCCATCGCGAAGTTTTTTGACAGTTTTTTCACGGCGCCTGTGGATGGCTGAAAAGTCTGCCCGGCGAAGGCCGGATTGCGGCGGAAAACCAGCGCTTGGGCATCCGCCGGACCAGCGGGCGGTGGCGCGGCAGGTGGCGGCTTACGCCTCCTCATTGCGCCGTGCGGCAAGGCCAAGCGCGATGGGCACAACGGCCACCAGCGCCGCCATGACGGGCGAGGAGGCGAAGATGCGGCTTGCCAGCGAGGTGACGGCAACGGAGCGCACCACCGTCATCAGGCGCGAATTCTCACGGTCGCGCTCATGCCGGGCATTGGCGGATTTATGATGCGGCGTGTTGGCGGCAGCTTCCAGCCGTTTGACGTCGCGGCGAATCTTTTCGAGCTGTTTGCGCAGATCATCCAGTTCCGCCCGCAAGGATGATTCCGGCGGGGCGGAGGCACGCACCCTTCGGGCAGCAGCGGGTTTTGCAGCCTTCTTCTCCACGGCATCTTCGTCCAGTTCGGCCAGATGGTCGTCAAGGTCCGAGGGCTTGTCGAAACCGTGGGATCGCAGTGGTGCTTTCATCGCTGTCTCCTGGGGCGTGCTGAATGGCGGCGACGGGCGCTTTTGCCCGGTCAGCCTTTTCAACGCCTCAGCCGGGCAAAGGATGCACGGAAAGTAGGGAGATGGGCATAATAAAACAGGCCCCGGAGGGCCTGTTCAATGTCTTACTTGAAGCCTCAGGCCGCCTTGGCGGCGCTGGCATAGGGATCGAAGCGACCGTAGAAGGTCTCGCCCTTGGCGGCCATGTCCTTCAGCAGCGGCGTCGGCTTGAAGCGCGGGCCATAAGTCTCGCTGAGTTTCTCGGCGAGTGCCACGAAGTTCTTCACGCCCATGCCGTCGATATAGGACAGCGCGCCGCCGGTATAGGGTGCGAAACCGAAACCGAGGATGGAGCCGACATCCGCCTCACGTGGATCGGTGACGATGCCTTCTTCCACTGTGCGGGCGGCTTCCAGCGCCACGGTGACGAGGAAGCGCTGTTTCAGCACCTCCATATCCACCGCTTCAGGCTTCTGCTGCGGATAGAGGTCCTTCAGGCCGGGCCAGAGGGACTTCTTGGCGGGCTTTTGCGGATAGTCGTAAAAGCCCTTGGCGTTCTTGCGGCCAAAACGGCCCTCGCCTTCCACCAGCGTCTTCACCAGTTCCATATGGCGCGGATCGACGGCCTTTTCGCCGAGATCGGCGACGGTGGCTTTCAGGATCTTGTAGGAAAGATCGATAGCCACCTCATCATTCAGCGCCAGCGGGCCGACCGGCATGCCGGCGAATTTCGCGGCATTTTCGATCATGGCGGCGGGTACGCCTTCGATCAGCATATCGTAGCTTTCCGCCATATAACGCAGCACGCAGCGATTGACGAAGAAGCCGCGCGTATCGTTGACGACGATCGGGGTCTTCCTGATCTTCGCCACATAGTCCAGCGCGACGGCGAGCGCCTTGTCGCCGGTTTCCTTGCCGAGGATCACTTCCGTCAGCATCATCTTCTCGACCGGCGAGAAGAAGTGGATGCCGATGAAATCCGCCGGGCGCTTCGAGTTCTTCGCAAGACCCGTGATCGGCAACGTGGAGGTGTTGGAGGCGAAGATCGCACCTTCAGGAAGCACAGCTTCCACGGCCTCGATGACGGCCTTCTTGACATCGCGGTCTTCGAAGACGGCCTCGATGACGAGATTGGCATCCGCGAGTGCGGCGTAATCGGATGTCGGGGTGACGAGGTCGAGCAGGGCCTTGGCCTCATCCTGCGTCAGCCTGCCCTTGCCGATGGCGGCCTTGACGCTTTCCTCGCAATGGCCCTTGCCCTTGTCGGCGGCTTCCTGATCGCGATCCACCAGCACGACGGGGATGCCGGCAGCTGCGGTGACATAAGCCACGGCAGCGCCCATGAAGCCCGCGCCGACAACGCCGACCTTTTTGAACTCCGTCTTCGGCTGGCCGGCCGGGCGGCGCGCGCCCTTGCCCAGTTCCTGCATGGAAATGAACAGCGAGCGGATCATGCCGAAGGCTTCCTTCGAGCGAAGGATTTCGGTGAAATAACGCTGCTCCACCTTCAGCGCCGTGTCGAAGGGCAATTGCAGGCCTTCATAGACGCATTTGAGGATGGCGAGGGCGGCCGGATAATTGCCGGCGCTTTCACGGCGCAGGATGGCCGGAGCGGCGGGCCAGAGCTGGGCTGCGGCAGGCGTCCAGATGCCGCCGCCGGGGGCCTTGAAGCCCTTTTCATCCCAGGGTGCGACCGGTTTCAGGCCGTCCTTGATCATCTGCTTTGCGGTTGCGACCAGCTCACCCGGCTCCACCACCTGATGCACCAGACCCATGGCCTTGGCGCGCGCGCCGCTCAGCGACTGGCCGGTGGTCATCATCTGCAGTGCCGATTGCGCATCCGTCAGGCGCGGCACGCGCTGGGTGCCGCCGGCGCCGGGGAAGATGCCGACCTTGACTTCCGGAAGGGCGATCTTGAGGTTCTTGGCGCTGGAGGCGACCCGGCCGTGGCAGGCGAGCGACAGCTCAAACGCGCCGCCCATGCAGGTGCCGTTGATGGCGGAAACCCAGGGCTTGCCATTGGTCTCGATCTTGCGGAACAGGCCCGTCATGCGGCCAACCAGTTCGAACAGCCTTGCAGCGGCCTGATCCGGGTTCTTCGTCTTCTCATCATTGTAGAAGGAGAACATCGACTTGATCATCGAAAGATCGGCGCCGCCGGAAAAGGTGCTCTTGCCGGACGTGAAGACGACGCCCTTGACGGCGCTGTCGGCGACGGTTGCGTCAAGAATGGCGTTCAGCTCGTCCATCACCTCAGAGGTGAAGACGTTCATGGATTTTTCCGGCATGTCCCAAGTAACGAGGGCAATGCCGTCTGCGTCCGTCTCGATGGTGAAATTGGTGTAAGTGCTCATTTGGGATTCCTCTTCCCTGAATCTTAATGGCCGCTTCGCTTTCTCCGTCATCCTCGGGCTTGACCCGAGGATCCAAGCACCGGGATAGATCCTCGGGTCAAGCCCGAGGATGACGGAGGAACCGTTGCGGTATCAGCCGAAGCCTCTCAAACCCGCTCGATAACGGTCGCCGTGCCCATGCCAGCGCCGATGCAAAGCGTGACGAGCGCGGTGTTGAGATCGCGCCGCTCCAGCTCATCCAGCACCGTGCCGAGGATCATCGCGCCGGTTGCACCCAGCGGATGGCCCATGGCGATGGCGCCGCCATTGACGTTCATCCGGTTGTGGTCGATGTCGAAGGCCTGCATGTAACGCAGGACCACGGCGGCGAAGGCCTCGTTGAGTTCGAAAAGATCGATATCGGCAAGCGACATTCCGGTCTTTTTCAGGAGCTTTTCGGTCACATCCACCGGGCCGGTGAGCATCAGTGCCGGATCGGAGCCGATATTGGCGAATGCCTTGATGCGGGCGCGGGGCTTAATGCCCATTGCCTCTCCGCCCGCCTTCGAGCCAACCAGCACGGCCGCAGCGCCATCGACGATACCGGACGAATTGCCGGCGTGGTGCACGTAATTGATCCGCTCCACTTCCGGATGCGCCATGATGCCGACGGCTTCGAAACCGCCCATTTCACCCGGCATCTGGAAGGAAGGATTGAGCGAGGCCAGCGCCTGCATGTCCGTGCCGGGGCGCATGTGCTCGTCACGGTCTAGGATCGTCAGGCCGTTTGAGTCCTTCACCGGAATGACCGACTTGTTGAAATAACCCTTTTCCCAGGCATGCGCCGCACGCTTCTGGCTTTCGACGGCATAGGCGTCGACATCGTCACGGGAGAAACCATACTTGGTGGCAATGAGATCGGCCGAAACGCCCTGCGGCATGAAGAAGGCCGGGAAGTTGACCGAGGGGTCCATGTACCAGGCGCCGCCCGACATGCCCATGCCGACGCGTGACATGCTTTCGACGCCGCCCGCAATGACGATATCGTCCGAACCGGCCTTGACCTTGCCAGCTGCGAAGTTGATGGCATCGAGACCCGAGGCGCAGAAGCGCGAGATCTGCATGCCCGGCGCCTTGTTGGAATAACCGGCCTCGAAGGCAGCGGCCTTCGGTATCACGGCACCGGCATCCATGACAGGATCGACGCAGCCCATGATGATGTCGTCGACAGCAGAGGTGTCGAGACCATTGCGATCGCGGATGGCTTCCAGCGTCTTGGCGGCAAGGCGAACGGAGGGCACCTCATGCAGGCTGCCATCCTTCTTGCCGCGTCCGCGCGGGGTGCGGACATGGTCATAAATATAAACGTCGGTCATTAACTCTCTCCCTCGGCGCGTAACACGCCCTATCAGAATGCTTCCGCAGCCAGTTCCATCATGGTGTCCGCGCCGGTTTCGATGCGGGCCTTGCGCAGCGCCGTTTCCGGCATGATGCGCTCCATGTAAAACTTTGCCGTGACAAGCTTGGTCTTGAGGTAATCCTCGTCCGAAGCGCTGCCTGCTGCAAGCGCGTCGCTGGCGGCTTTCGCCATGCGCGCCTGCATGTAACCCAGCACCACGATGCCGAAGAGATGCATGTAGTCGGTCGAACCGGCACCGGCATTGTCGGGCTTGGCCATGGCGTTCTGCATGAACCACATGGTTGCGGCCTGCAGGTCGTTCAAGCCCTTCTTCAGGCCCTTGGTGTAAAGGGCAAGCTTTTCGTCGGCGCGGTTTTCCTCGCAGAAATCACCGATTTCTTTGAACAGCGCCATGACGGCGCGGCCGCCATTCATGCCGAGCTTGCGACCAACCAGATCGAGCGCCTGAATGCCGTTGGCACCCTCATAGATCATGGTGATCCGCGCATCGCGGACATATTGGCTCATGCCATGTTCTTCGATGTAACCGTGACCGCCGAAGACCTGCTGCGCCATCACGGCGTGGTCGAAGCCCTTGTCGGTCAAAACACCCTTCAGGATCGGCGTCACAAGACCGAGCAGATCGTCTGCCACTTGGCGCTGCTTTTCGTCGGCGGCACGGTGCGCGATGTCGGATTGCAGCGCAGTCCACAAAAGGAAAGCGCGGCCGGCCTCATTATAGGCCTTGATGGTCATCAGCGTGCGGCGGATATCCGGGTGCACGATGATTGGATCGGCCTTCCTGTCGGGGAATTTCGCGCCCGAAAGCGAACGGCCCTGAATGCGCTCACGGGCGTATTCGACAGCGTTCTGATAGGCGATCTCGCCGACCGAAAGCCCCTGCAGGCCGACGCCGAGGCGAGCCTCGTTCATCATCACGAACATGGCGGAGAGACCCTTGTTCTCCGCGCCCAAGAGATAACCCGTCGCATCGTCATAGTTCATGACGCAGGTGGCATTGCCGTGAATGCCCATCTTGTGCTCGATCGCACCGCAGGTGACGCCGTTGCGCTCGCCGAGCGTACCATCCTCCTTGACGAGGAACTTCGGCACGATGAACAGCGAAATGCCCTTGGTGCCTTCCGGCGCGCCTTCGATGCGGGCGATCACCAGATGCACGATATTGTCAGTCATGGAATGTTCGCCGGCGGAGATAAATATCTTCTGGCCGGAAATCTTGTAAGTGCCGTCGCCCTGTGGCACCGCCTTGGTGCGCAGCAGCCCAAGATCGGTGCCGCAATGGGGTTCGGTCAGGTTCATGGTGCCGGACCATGTGCCTTCAACCATCTTCGGCAGATAGGTTTCCTTCTGCTCCTGCGTGCCGTGCACGAGGACTGCGGCAATCGCGCCCTGCGTCAGGCCGGGATACATCATCAGCGACAGGTTGGCGGACGACATATATTCGCCGATCGCCGCATGCAGCGTATAGGGCAGGCCCTGCCCGCCGAACTCCTGGGGAACGGCAAGGCCGATCCAGCCGCCCTCGCAATAGGCGTCATAAGCGGACTTGAAACCTTCAGGCACCGAAACCGAACCGTCATCGGCGCGCTTGCAACCCTGTTGATCGCCGGAAAGGTTGAGCGGGAAAAGCCGTTCTTCGGCGAGCTTTGCAGCCTCGCCGGTAATGGCCTCGATCATGTCAGGGGTTGCATCTTCAAAGCCGGGCAGGTTGTTATACCGCTCGAGGCCAAGAACGTCGTTCAGGATAAAAAGCGTGTCTTTGACTGGGGCCTTGTAAACAGGCATTACCGATGTTCCTCCGCATCGTGGTGCCGGAGACAATCCGGCGGATATGGGATGACAATATTTGACGTGCGCGTAAACGTCAAATAAATTTCAATGGATATCGCCGATCCTCTGCTGGCAAATGGCTGCTCAACCCGGCGCGGCCTACCCCCGCGCCACAAAAGTTAAAAAATTCCAACCATAGTTAACCACTTCTTTACCACGTTTCGTGAATTCTCCGACAAGAGGTAACTGCTTCGTTCATCGGCGCATTTTCCTCCAAGGGGGCGAATACCGGCTCTGGAATTGCTGCATGTTGCAGCGACAGCTTGCACAGGCAGGCAACGTCGCGACAACAACCGGGCATAGCGGGCGGAAGCGAAGCGAGCGAGAAGATGAACGGATTGCGATCGAATAACCAACAGCCAAGCGACAGGTCGTCTCTTGATGCTCTCAATCGCACCATTGAAGGCCTTGAAGCCCGTATTGAAGGGCTGATGAGCCAGAAGTTTCCGCGCGAGCCGCGCCCGAGCCCCGCGCCCGAGCCGAAAGGCGAGGCTTATGCCGCGCCCCGCGAACCACGCGCCACGGTTACCCCGCCGCAACTTGACCCCGTCAACGAAATCCGCCAGCGCCAGCGCCTTCTCGAGGCGAGCTTCCAGCGCCCGCAGGAACCCGTTGCGCGTCCGGAACGGACAATTACCCGCCCACTTGCACCGGAATATCGGCCGAACGTTCAGAACGCGGCGGCCAACCCCGGTCCGCGCGCACGTTCCATTCCGCCCTATCAGGAACCGCAGCGTAATGACGCCGCCCTGCAGGAGATCGCGCAGGCGCTCGTCAACCTTCGCCACGAGCTGAAGCACGATATTTCCGAGGGCGTGGCCCGCGAAGCGCAGGGGCTGCGCGCAGAAATCCGCAATATCCGCGCGGTGGCGGAAGATCAGCAGTTCATCGGCGATCTGCGCGACGACATCGCCCGGCTTGCGGGCAGCATCGACCAGCTTGGCAACCTCGCATCTCCTGACGCCTACGGGCTGCGCAACGAGTTCGAGGACCTGCGCCTCACCATCGACCAGCTTGCGCGCGAAGACAGCGTGCACCGGATCGAAAGCCGCTGGAACAATGTGGAAGACACGTTGCGCGGTTTTGATACGAACTCATTGCAGGATGAGATCGTGTCGCTCGCCTATCGTCTCGATGACATCAAGACCCAGCTTGGCGGCATGAGCAACAATCCGGCCGTGCGTGTCCTCGAGGAAAAGCTGATTGCGATTGCCAGCGCCGTGGAGCAGCTCGGTAAGCATATGAAGCCCAATGAGGCCGCCTTTACCGAACAGTTTTCCGGTCTCGACCAGCGGCTGGACGAAATCAGCCGTGCCATTGCCGCGACCAATACCCGCTCCAACACGCAGGCGACGGATAATGCGCTGGCGCAGCGGCTGGAAACCCGTTTGAACGGCCTTGCCGAACAGCTCGGCGACATCAACCGCCTTGCCGCCGCCAAACCCGAGCCGGCGATGGACCTGACTGCCCGCCTTGAAGCGCTGTCCGGCAAGATCGACGAACTCAGCACCGCCCGCGACGCCGCCCAGCTGCATGAGCGGCTGGACCAGCTTTCGCTGCTGCTGGAGCGGTCGCAGCGCCCCTCGCAGCAGGCGGAACTGACATCCTTCCTCAGCGACATTTCCCGCAAGATCGATGCGCTGGATCATGGCGCCGTCAATGACGGTCTGGCAGAACGGCTCGATACGCTGTCGCGCCGCATTGAAGACCTGGATTATCGCTACAGCCAGCCGCAGCCGGCATCGGGCCTCAGTGAAAGCGCCTTTTCGCGCCTGGAAGAGCGGCTCGGCAATATCGCGGCGCGTCTCGACGAGACCGCCCATGCCGCCCCCGCCGATAGCGGCGCGCTCACGAGCCTCGAAAACCAGATCGCCCATCTTTCGACGCTGATCAGCCAGCCGATGCAGATGCAGGCGGCAGGCATGTCCCCGGAACTCGATGCCCGCATGGCGGCGATCGAGGACTATATGGCGTCTAACGATGAATATATCATCGAAGCTGCACGGCAGGCTGCCGAAGCGGTTCTGGACGCCTATACGCGCAACAATCTCTCAGCGGGCGCCAACCTCGCCGACATGACGATGCTGACCGATCTCGCAACCGATCTGCGCAGCCTCGAAGCCTTGAGCCGCAATACCGAAGAGCGCACGCATCGCACTTTTGAGGCGCTGCATGAGACGCTGGTGCAGATTGCCGGCCGTCTCGACAGCCTGGACAACGGTCCCGCCTACCGCGAAGAGGCCGCGCCCCGCAGGGTCGCGCAGCCTATGGTCACGCCCGCCCGCGAAGAAGTGGCGATGCCAGCCGCCATCTTCCCGGAAGAAGGTTATATCGCTGAAGAACAGGCCATTCTCGACGCCGACGAAAACGAAGCGGATGCGATGGCCGTTGTGCCGCCTGCTGCCGCAAAGCCCGCCAAGGCGGAAAAGAAGAGCCTGCTTGCCGGCCTGACGAAACGGTTCAAGACCAGCACGGCAAAGACCGTCAAAACCGCTGAAGAGCCGGTCTCGGCCTCCTCTGCCCGCACGCAGGTGGAGCCGGCCCCGTCGCTCGACCCGATCGACGTTCTGCCCGCAGGCCAGGAAAACGAACTTCTGGAGCCGGGCTCGGGCGCACCTGACATCAAGAAGATACTGGAACGCGTGCGCGCCAGCCAGGTGGCTGCCAGCGGCAAGGCCGTAGATGCTGAAGGACGGACGGATTTCATTGCCGCCGCCCGCCGCGCAGCACAGGCTGCGGCCATGGAAACATCGCCGGAGAAACTCGAAACCGGCAAGAAGAGCCGTAAGGCCGACGCTTCGGCGCTGTCGCGCTATCGTCGCCCGCTGCTGCTTGGTATCGGCGCCATTCTTCTCGCCATGATGGCCATGCCGCTCGTCAAGACGCTGATCGGCGGCGCGGAAGCCCCGGCACCTGTTATCGAGCAGAAGATCGACAATGCACCGGTCTCGGCACTTCCTGAAACCGGCGACAAGGCCGTGACCATCCCCTCCGATCTCGCCATCGATCCCGAGCAGGCGGCATCGGCCGACAGCATCGAGAATAATGCGCCGGCGCAGAACAGCATCGATACCCGTACCATTGGCGGCGCACCGCTCGCAGACGAGCCGCCGGTTGCCGATGCGCCGGTGGTGGATCCGACAACGCCAGACACAGTCGCAAAGAGCGAACCGCAGGCTCCGACGCAAACTGTCACCACCGTTGTTCCACCGCAGGACGCAATCGTGGTTCCCGCCGGCATCGAGCCCGCATCACTGGCCGATGCGGCCGCCAAGGGCGAAACGCAGGCGCTGTTTGAGATCGCCGCACGTTATACCGAAGGTCGTGGCGTTACCGCCGACCGTGCGGAAGCGGCGAAATGGTACAAGCTGGCGGCGGATCGTGGCCTGGCGCCTGCGCAATACCGTCTTGCCAATCTTTACGAGAAGGCGAACGGTGTGGAGCGCAACCTTTCCGAGGCCAAGCGCTACTACACGCTGGCCGCTGAACAGGGCAATGCCGGCGCCATGCACAATCTCGCGGTCCTGCTCGCGTCCGACGCGGCCGGCCAGCCGGATTTCACCGCTGCGGCGCAATGGTTCATCAAGGCTTCGGAACTCGGCGTGCGCGACAGCCAGTTCAACCTCGCCATTCTCTATGCCCGCGGCAGCGGCGTGAAGCAGGATATCGAGGAGTCCTACAAGTGGTTCGCGATTGCCGCCAAGGATGGCGACGCGGACGCCGCCCAGAAACGTGACGAAGTTGCGGGAGCCATGAACCCGCAGCAGCTTCAGAGCGCCAAGGCCAAGGTGGACGCATGGAAGGTCAAGCCGCTTTCGGAAGACACCAACAGCGTCAACCCGCCTGAAGAATGGGCTGGCAAGGAAGGTGTGAAGACCGCCTCCGTGGACATGGAGAAGGCGATCCGCAACATTCAGGCGATCTTGAACAAGAACGGTTTCGATGCCGGTCAGCCGGATGGCAAGCTCGGCAAGAACACTGTCACCGCCATCAAGGATTTCCAGAAATCCGTCGGCCAGGCACCTGACGGGCGCATCACCAACGAACTGGTGACTGCGCTGCTTGCCCGCAACAAGTAAGCCTTCCGGAACCCGTGAAGCGGCCCCCTTGGCCGCTTTCGCACCACTCGGCGCAGGAATGTGACTGGCCATCGACACACAGCCGCTATCTTTCCAAATTATCAACGTATTTACCGTTGAATGTTGACAGGTCAGGCCCTCGCGGGCATGACGGATGAAGGCTGGGCCATGCCCGGTCTTTTCAGACAGAAAGTGTAAATCGCGGCGCGGCCCCCTCACCCGGACAAGCCCTGCCGCCCGGAACCATTTGCCCGAGGTCCGAGCCGTGACTGTCTATCTGCCGATCGCAGAACTGTCGGTGAACATTTTCATCATTCTCGGCATGGGCGCGGCCGTCGGTTTTCTTTCCGGAATGTTCGGCGTGGGCGGTGGCTTTCTGATCACCCCGCTGTTGATTTTCTACAATATCCCGCCAGTGGTGGCCGTGGCGACGGGTGCTAACCAGGTGGTTGCCTCTTCGGTCTCCGGCTCGATCACCCATTTCCGGCGCGGCACGCTGGATATCAAGCTCGGCAGTGTGCTGCTTGTTGGCGGCCTGGTCGGGGCGACGGTCGGTGTGTGGATATTCTCCTTCCTGCGCAGCATCGGCCAGCTCGATCTCATCGTTTCGCTGCTCTATGTCATCCTGCTCGGCACCGTTGGCGGGCTGATGCTGAAGGAGAGCATTTCAGCGCTGCGCCGCGCCGCCCGCAACGAAACGGTAACGCTGCGCCGGCCGGGCCATCACAACTGGGTGCATCGCCTGCCGCTGAAGATGCGGTTCAAGAAATCGAAGATCTATCTCAGCATCATTCCGATCGTCACCCTTGGTTTCGGCATCGGTATCCTCACCTCGATCATGGGTGTCGGCGGCGGTTTCATCATGGTGCCGGCGATGATCTATCTTCTGCGCATCCCGACCAATGTCGTCGTCGGTACATCGCTGTTCCAGATCATTTTCGTGACCGCCTATACGACCATCGTTCAGGCGGCGACCAACTATTCCGTCGATGTGGTGCTGGCCTTCATCCTGATGGTGGCGGGCGTCATCGGCGCGCAATATGGCGTGCGCGTCGGGCAGAAACTGCGCGGCGAACAGTTGCGCGCGCTTCTTGCCCTTCTTGTCCTCGCGGTCGCCCTTCGCCTTGCGGTCTCGCTGGTGGTGCGTCCGGAAGACCTGTTTTCGGTTGCCGTGGGAGGGCTGGGCTATTGACCTCTCGCCTGCTCATCGCCGCCCTTCTGATCTTACCCTGCCTTGCCTTTGGGAGTATGGCCTCCGCACAGACGCCGCCGCTTGCCCTGCCTCCCGGTACGCAGCAGCGGTCATTGCTGGAAAATATCGAAATCGGCGCATCGACGACGGAAATTCCCATCGCCTCCGATTTTCGCGGTGCGGATTTCACCCTCTTCGGCGCGCTGAACAATACCGACCAGCTGCTGCTGGCGATCGGCCAGTATGACATTGTCGTCACGCTCGAAGGGCCGACCGACTATATGACTGTGCGCAAGAAGCAGCGTGTTGCGGGCATCTGGATCAATACCAGTGCGATCACCTTCACGCCGTTGCCGGAATCCTATTCCATGGCCAGCACGCGTGACATAACGGATATCGCCTCGCCCGGCACCTTGCGGGCCATGGGGCTGGGCGTCGATCATCTGTCGCTCAAAAGCGCGGTGTTTTCCGGCGTACCCGATAATGTCTTCGATTTTCAGGAGGCCTATCGGCGCCTGAAGCTTTCCAGCGGCATCTATCGCAATGACACGACCGGGGTGAGACTTGAGCGCACCGGTCTGTTCTGGGCGACGCTTCGCCTGCCCGCCAACGTGCCGAACGGCGTGCACACGGCCCGTGCCTATCTGTTCAAGAGCGGCAAGTTCATCGCCCAGCGCGAGCTGAAACTGCGTGTCGTCAAGACGGGCATGGAACAGGCCATCACCGATGCCGCGCATCAGACGCCGCTTGCCTACGGCGCGCTCTGCGTTCTGCTGGCCGTCGTGACCGGCTGGGGTGCCAGCATCATCTTCCGCAAGGACTGACCGCTTTTTCATCGCGAAAAAGAGAGCGTTTGCCGCCCGCAGCGGCAAAGATAGCATTCGCTTCCTTTAACGGTTTGCGGTAAAATTCAAGACGTTACAACCTCGCACCCAGACAGTGGCGGCCAGCGCGGTTGTGACCGGGATGAAAAGGAGAAATGTCATGTTCAAGCACATTCTCATTCCCACCGATGGCTCGCCGCTGGCGCAGATCGCAATCGACCAAGGGTTCGCTCTCGCCAGGGAGGCAGGCGCAAAGGTGACCGTCGTGACGGTATCGGAACCCTTTCACGTGATTGCGAGCGACGTCGAAGACATTGCCGCCATTGCCGAAGAAGAATTCCACCGTTGCGAGGAGGCGGAGCATCTTCTCAGGGACACCCAGGCGCATGCGGCGTCGATGGGGCTGGATTGCGAGGCGCTGCTGGCGCGGGCGGGACGACCGGACGAGGCGATCATCGAAATTGCCGACAGGACCGGCTGCGACCTCATCGCCATGGCCTCACACCGGCGCAGGAGCTTCCTCGAGATGCTGCTCGGCAGCGTCACGGCCAAGGTGCTGAAGAATTCGAAGATACCGGTGCTGGTTTATCGGCAATAGAGCATTTCCGTCAAAAGCGCGTAGCGGTTTTACGTCCGGACAATGCGTAAAAACAGAGAGATAACGGCGCTGATACGCTCAGCCGAGCAGATTTGAGAACCGTACCGAATAGATGCGGTCCCGTCCCATCAGATGCGCGACGAGCGCCGCATGATCGAACAGGCCACGCATGGCCTTGTGGCGCAAATCCAGCCCGCCACTCATCACCCCGAAAGCCGGCATCAACAGACGCGCGCCATCCGTGGCGAAGCAGGGCCGCCGGACCGTCTTTTCGCGACGGCGAACCGTGGCGGAGGGATGCAGATGCCCGGCGATTTCGCCGGCGGCATCACCCAGCTTCGGCTCGTGGCGGAAGGTGAGATTGCCGTAAAACATCTCGTCCACCGAAGAGCCCGGCAGATCGACCGTGCCATCAGGATCGTGGTTGCCATTGATCCATATCCATTCGCGGCCATGCGCCATCTCGCGGATGAGTTCGCGCAACATGGGCGACAGATGCTCTGACCCGACGCGGTCGTGGAAATTGTCGCCGAGGCTGACGACGATCTTCGGATCATAGCGGCTGACGAGGGAGGACAGGATTTTTAGAGTGGCGATGGTGTCATAGGGCGGCAGCATGCGCCCGCGCCGGGCGAAGGCGGCACCCTTTTCCAGATGCAGGTCGGAGACCACGAGCAGCGACAGGTCCGGCAGGTAAAGCCCGCCCAAAGGATCGCACCAGGCGGCGACACCATTCACGGCGGTTTCGCTGCCAAGGCATTCGAAGCCGTTCGAAAATCGGTCGCTCAGTGTCAGCCGGCTCAACACTTACCTTCGTTCCCTTGTTCCAGTCCGCCGTTTCAGGACATGGCCTCGGCGATCAATTCGTCGGCGGCCTCGGCCAGCACATCGTCCATCGCCTCGCCCGCCACCGTCTCGCGACCGATTTCCAGCATGACCGGAACGGCAAGCGGCGAGACATGCTCCAGCGCGCGGTGGGTGGTGTGACCCTTGATTCGCTTCAGCATATCGCCAAGACGGCCAATATCCAAAAGCCCCGCCGCCGCATCGCGCCGTGTCGCTTCCAGCAGGATATGGTCCGGCTCATGGCTGCGAAGAACGTCATAAATAAGATCGGCGGAGACCGTAACCTGCCGGCCGGTCTTTTCCTTGCCGGGATGGCGGCGCTCGATAAGGCCGGAAATGACGGCGCAATTGCGGAAAGTGCGCTTCAGCATGAAGGATTCATCCAGCCACGCCTCCAGATCATCGCCCAGCATATCCTCATCAAGAAGGTCTGCCAGCGACAGGCGGCGTGATTTCAGCCGTCTGCCGATATCTTCCATGGCCCAGATGGCGAGCGAATAATCGGTGGCGACGAAACCCATGGGTTTTGCGCCGGCCCGTTCCAGCCGCCGCGTCAAAAGCATGCCGAGCGTCTGGTGCGCCAGCCGTCCCTCGAAGGGATACATGACCATGAAGAAGCGCTTGCGAAAGGGGAACGTCTCGACCAGCAACTCGTCGCGCTTCGGAATGATCGATTTTTCCTTCTGGATCGCCAGCCAGTCGCGCACCTGATCCGGAAGCGCGTGCCAGCGGGCAGGATCGGCAAGCATGGAGCGCACCTGATCCGCGAGGTAGGTGGAAAGCGGAAACTTGCCGCCGGCATAGGAGGGAATTTTCGGATCCATGGAGAAGGCCTGCGACACCAGACATTCGCTCTCCCTGATACCCTCGAAGCGCAGCACCTTGCCGGCAAACAGGAATGTATCGCCCTGCACCAGCTGTTCGAGGAAATATTCCTCGACCTTACCGAGTGACATGCCGCCGCGGCCGACCGTGCCCCTGGCATTGCGCTTGACCATGCGGACATTCAGTTCCGCCGCCTCGACGATGGTGCCGAGGTTCAGGCGATATTGCTGCGCAACCGCAGGATTGGAGACGCGCCAGCGGCCATCCTTCATCTGGCGGATACGGGCGTAGCGCTCATAGGTGCGCAGCGCATAACCGCCTGTCGCGGTAAAATCCACCACCCGGTCGAAGGTGGCGCGCGGCAAATCCGCATAGGGCGAAGCGCTCGTTACTTCACGATAGAGCTCGTCGGCATCGAAAGGTTCGGCGCAAGCCATGCCGAGCACATGCTGGGCGAGAACATCGAGCGCGCCTTCGGCGATCGGCGGCGTATCCTGTGCGCCGATGTAGTTTGCATCAAGTGCTGCCCGGCACTCCATCACCTCGAAACGGTTGGCGGGAACGAGTATCGCTTTTGACGGCTCGTCCATTCGGTGATTGGCACGGCCGATGCGCTGGGCAAGGCGGCTCGCCCCCTTCGGCGCGCCGACATGCACGACGAGATCAACATCGCCCCAGTCTATGCCGAGATCGAGCGTGGAGGTGGCGACGACGGCGCGCAATTTGTTCTCCGCCATGGCCGCTTCCACCCTGCGGCGCTGGCCGGCATCCAGCGAGCCGTGATGCAGCGCGATGGGCAGATTGTCGTCATTGATGGTCCAGAGCTCCTGGAAAATCCTCTCCGCCTGGGAGCGGGTGTTGACGAAGATCAGCGTTGTCTGGTGCTCTTTCAGCGCCGGATACAAATCCTTCATGGCATAGCTTGCCGAATGGCCCGACCATGGGATGCGTTCTTCCGTCTGCAGAATGGCGATATCCGGTTTTGCCCCGCCTTCGACCGTGATGAGACCGGCAGGCGGTTCGCCTTGGCCCTGCGGTGCGAGGTAACGGCGCAGATCCATCGGCTCCGCCACGGTGGCGGAAAGGCCGATAAAGCGCACGTGCGGAGCGTGCCTGCGCACCCGGGCGAGTGCCAGCGACAGCAAATGGCCGCGCTTGGAAGTGACGAGTGAATGCAGCTCGTCCAGCACCACATATTTCAGGTCGCGGAAAAACCGTTCAGCCTCTTTGTTGGCAAGCAGCAGCGACACCTGCTCGGGCGTGGTCAGCAGAATATCGGGCGGCTTGACCTTCTGGCGCTGACGTTTGGCCTGCGGTGTGTCACCCGTGCGCGTTTCGATGGAAATCGGCAGGCCCATTTCGAAGACTGGCTTGGTGAGGTTGCGCTCGATATCCACCGCCAGCGCCTTCAGCGGCGAGATATAAAGCGTGTGCACGCCGACGAAACCGGAGCCCGCCGGCACCTTGCCGCGTTCCGCCAGATCGGTGAGCGAGGCCATGAAGCCGCCCAGCGTCTTGCCGGCACCTGTCGGCGCAATCAGCAACATGTTTTCACCGCCCCGCGCCCGCGCCATCAACTCCAATTGATGTGCGCGCGGAGACCACCCTTTTTCAGCAAACCATTTCTGGAATGGAAGGGGCAAGGTGCCGACATGCGTGCCGGAAGTGGGAGACTCGGTGTGTTTCACGCCTTCAAGGTAGTGAAAAAGCTGCAAAAAAGAAGGGCGGAACACTGCCGCTTGACAGGAAACCATAATCATGGATAAATAATATCCACGATACTGAAGCAACAGGACATGGGAAAGACCGATGAAACTCGGCGACGGCGTAGAACAGGCCATTCACAGCGTAGGCATGCTGGCGGGACTTTCCGAAGGCGGCGTGCTGTCCGCAGCGGCGCTGGCGGAATTCCACGGCGTTTCCACGAGCTATCTCCTGAAGCACCTGCAATCACTGTCCAGCGCGGGAATTGTCGCCACCGTACCGGGTCCGAAAGGCGGTTACCGTCTGGCCCGGGCAACCGACAAGATCACGCTGCTCGATATCGTGCTGGCTGTCGAAGGACCGCAGCCAGCCTTTCGCTGTGCGGAAATCCGCCAGCGGGGGCCGAACCCCTTGCCGGGACGATATTTCACCAAGCCTTGCGGCATCAATGCCGCGATGCTGAAAGCGGAGAAGGTCTACCGCGCGGAACTTGCCAAAACCAGCATCGCCGACATTCTGGGTGACCTTGCCGCCAATGACGATGGCGGGATTGCCGCGCGCGGCTGCGCCTTTCTGGAGTTGAACGAGCGCAAGACGATGACGCGCTGAGACCCGAAAAGACAGAACCACCGACAGACCTGCCAAGCCAATACCGGTGAGCCTGACAGCTTTCCGGGCCGATACTGCATGCCCTTAAATAGACCCCAATCACTGGAGAGACCGATGAAAACCCGTATCAACTATGCCAAAGCATCCCCCGAAGCCTTCAAGGCCGTGATGGCGCTGGAAAACTACGTCCAGAGCAGCGGCCTTGAGCGCCGCTTCGTTCACCTCATCAAGCTGCGCGCCTCGATCATCAACGGCTGCGCCTTCTGTGTGGACATGCATGTCAAGGAAAGCCGCCATGACGGTCTTGCCGAACAATGGATCAATCTGATGAGCGTCTGGCGGGAATCGACCGTTTATACCGAACAGGAGCGGGCGCTGCTCGGCTGGGTGGATGCGGTGACCAGGATTGCCGAAACCGGTGCGCCGGATGATGCCTTCGAAACGCTGAAGGCGCATTTCTCCGATGAGGATATCGTGAAGATCACGGTTGCCATCGGCGCCATCAATACATGGAACCGCATCGCCGTGGGTTTTCGCTCGCAGCACCCGGTGGATGCGGCAGCCAAGGCGGCCTGAATTACTCAATCGAAATCGGGCGACCGCTACATGGCGATGTAGCGGTCGTTTCTGTGATTGACGGCAAGCGTGAGGTTCATGACCAGCGCGCCTAAGATGGAGCAGAGGATGACAAAAGGCGTCGCGACAAAGAAGGAGCAGGCCAGCACCATGCCATCAAAGGCGAGCTGCACGAGGCCGGCACGCCAGCCTAAACGATCCTGCAGATAAAGCGCCAATATGCCGAAACCGCCGAGGCTGGTGCGGTGGCGAAACAGAGCCAGCATGCCGGCGGCAACCGTCAGTCCGCCGAAAAGTGCAGCTGCAATCGGATTGATGCTCTCAAACGCGAAAAAGCCCGGCATATATTCGGAAAGCAGTGCCGTCATGGCGATGGCGCAGAATGTCTTGATGGTGAAGGCGAGGCCGAGACGGCGGAAGGCGAGATAATAAAACGGCAAATTGGCGAGAAAAAACAGAGCGCCGAAGCTGAAGCCACTGGCATAATGCGCCAGAAATGCGAGACCCACCACACCGCCGGTGAGAAGGCCCGCGGCGGAAAACAACGTGACGCCGAGCGAAATCAGCATGCTGCCCGCCAGAATGGCCTGCGCATCTTCCAGCAGCGAATGGCGATCGGGCGCCGACGTCCAAAGATTCAATCGCCTGCGCGCACTGGTATCGTCCATGCATTTTCCCCTGACTTGCCAGACCTGGCCCCACCTTGCCCAGCTATTGCGCCCAAGCCCGACGAATTTCAAGCGCTCAGCTTAACGCACGACGATGTATCTGTCCGAGCGGTGATTGATGGCGAGGAATATGTTGAGAACGAAAGCGCCGACAATCGAATAGACCACGGTGGCGGGATCGATGACGAGAAAAGCGCAGAGCATGACAAAGGCATCGAAAGCCAGCTGGATAAGACCGGCGCGGATGCCGAAGCGGTCCTGAATATAGATGGCCAGAATGCCGATACCGCCGAGGCTGGCGCGATGGCGATAAAGCGCCAGCAGCCCATAGCCCAGAAGCAGACCGCCAAGCAGCGCCGCCCAAAGCGGATTGATGCTGTCGATGACCATCCAGCGCGCCTCCACTTCCGTCAGCACCGAAACAAGGCCGATGGCGATGAAGGTCTTGAACGAAAAGGCGAGACCGAGGCGGCGGAAGGACAGATAATAAAAGGGCAGGTTGACGAGGAAGAACAGGAGGCCGAAGCTGACGCCGAAGGCATAATGAATGAGGAAGGCGACGCCGGCGGTGCCGCCGGTCAAAAGGCCGACCTTGTTCAGGAGATAAAAACCGAGCGCCGAGACGATGGCACCGGTAACAATGCCTTGCACGTCTTCCACCGGCGCATGTTTGGCCGGATCTGAACTCCACATGCCGTAAACGCTTCTCGTTCTGCTCACGCTTTTTCCCTCAGGTTTCCGGCATATTTTGCACTGCAAAAAATACCGGATCAAGATGGATATGTAAGCAACGCTGACCTATCGTGAAAAAGGCAAGAAACGGAATGTTCAGCCTCTGGCGCGTGCAAGAAAGAGAATGCCGGAAAGGGGTTTTCCGGCATCCTTGCGAATGGTGGTTTTGCGGATTTCGATGAGGGAAAAGCCCGTCCGCTCAAGAAGGTCGGTCACGTAGCTTTTGGAATGGGCGTAACGAAGGGATTCCCGCAGGACGAACCCTTGCTCATCTCCCGCATCCTCCACCGAAAAGGCAAAAAAGCCTGATGGCTTGAGCAGGGCGGAAACGAGCGGCATGACGGTTTCAAGACTGCCCAGATACATCATCACGTCGGCAGCGGCGACGAGATCGGCGCGATGTTGCGCAAGTGCCGGGGTGAACAGTCCCGAGGTCTCTTCGTCCAACGAAAGATCGGCCTGGTCGAGATGATCGTAAAGACCCTTTTCCTCGGCCTTGGCCAGCATGTTCTGCGAAATATCGAACCCCTCTAGCCGTTTTGCGAGGGAGCGGATTTCGACGCCAAGGAGACCGGTGCCGCAGCCGATATCGACAACGGTGTCGAAGATGCCGCCTTTCGCTTGCCTGCCGATCAGTTCCGCCAGTTTTTGCGGCACGCTGTAATCCAGCTTCTCAACAAGCGAGGTTTCGAAGCGGTCGGCATAATCGTCAAACAGCCCTTCCACATAACGGCTCGGCGGCTGCTCGGGTGTTTCCGCGGCGCCGAGAACCGCAAGTTTCAGTTCGGCTGCAAACAGCCCTTCCCTATCCAGCTCGGCGACTTTCTCATAAGCCGCCACCGCTTTTGCGGTCTCGCCCGCCTTTTCGAGATATTCTCCGAAGCGAAACCATCCCGCCGTCCACCGTGGCGCAAGTTCAAGCGCCTGTTCCATAAGTTCGGCGGCGGCGGGATAATCACCGCCTTCCGCCAACATGCGGGCATAGTCCGCCCGGCGGTCGGCAATGACGTCACCGGAAGAAAACTGGTTTGGGGCCATCAATGATTCCTGAGAAGATGCCGGCTGTCATTTATCAAGCCATAAAAAAACTCAAGTCCTATTTCATGGCACCCGCGTGGAATTGACTGATATGGCGCGATATAATGCGTGAAAACTTGCATCGAAGCGGTCCGTTTCATATGTCAGGACAAAACAGGAGACTTGCTGATGGCCGGTGAGGTCAACAAAATGCTGGGTGATACGGTGGCCCGCACCGTGGTGAAGCTGCTGGTGGTTTCGCTGCTCGTCGGTTTTCTGATGGCGATCTTCGGATTGACGCCGTGGAACATCATCTATAGCGCGCGCGATTTCGTCGTCGACCTGTGGCGCAGCGGTTTCCATGCGCTGGGCGCAATCGGCGACTATCTGATCCTCGGGGCCACGATCGTCATTCCCGTTTTCATCATCCTGCGCCTTCTGAGCTATCGCCGCTGACATGACCAATACATCATCACTTCAGACGCTTTCCCGGCGCGGCTTCGTGCTGATTTCCGCCAGCTCCGTTCTTTCCGCCTGCGTTTCCATGCCCACCAACAAGGGAATGCCATCAGGCACCCGCGATGAGACGGCGGCCGCGTTGCCGATGGTCAACGATCTGCGCCGCTCGAAGGGGCTTTCGCCGCTTACAATTAATGGTGCGGCAAGCGGCGCTGCCGCTTATCAAGCCGGCCGCATGGTCAAGGCGCAGAAGATGGCGCATCTGATCGGCCTCACCGACAGCTTCCTCATCCGCATGAAGGACGGCAAGGTTCCGCTTCCGGCGGCGGAAAACGTGGCCGCCGGGCAGGACAGCGTCGAGCGTGTGGTCAAGGCCTGGATCGGCTCGCAACATCACCTCGAAAACATGCTCGGGCCCTATAATGGTCTCGGCGTTGCGGTGGCCTATGACGCGGCCAGCCGCAACCGGCCCTATTGGGCGATGGTGCTCTGCGCCTGAGATACAGGTGGAGTTTTGGGCTACCCTCGCGACCCTCATTCCTGTGCTCGTCACAGGAATCCAGCCGACGCGCGTCTGCGCGGCGGATAGAGTCCTTTCAGCCCAAGGACTTGGGCTGGCTGGATCCCTGTGACAAGCACAGGGATGAGGAGAGCGCAGTGCAATAAGCACTTCTCTTAACCAGCTTACCACCTCAACCTTCGGGTTTTCTTCAGCCAGCGGACAACCCGTCACCAGCCCTTAGTCTCCGATTGATCGCCTTGCGGACACGCCGCCATTTCCCCTGTTCGAAGCTCCGGCTGCGGTGCCAGGCCGCATATTCTTCCATCAGCGCCCATTCTTCTGGGTCATTGGGGTGATCCCGCATCACCTGCTCGGCAATCCCTTCGATTTCTGCACGGGGAGTGAAACGCGGCAGGAGCACGGCCTCCCACAGGATCCAACAGACGGCAAAGAAGATTGGCGATGCCGCCGCAGCAATTGCCAGCCATTTCCAAATGAGCAGAAGGAAATCGACCATAATTCGCGACCAATAAATCGGATAGACCATCGAACACTCCGTAGTCTTAGATAAGATAAACCGTAGGAGTAACAAAGTATTATTTAGAATAAATCCTAAAAATCGTAATTATATTACGAATTATTTTCACATCGTAATATTAATTCCTTCTTTTACTAGGACGCGCCTCCGAATGTAAGGTCGGAGGTATGGCGTGCCACTTGCAGTTATATTCGGAACAAATCTGCGTAATCTCCGTAAGGCGAAACACCTGACGCAGGCGGAGCTTGCCGAGAAGGTATCGCTGTCGGCCGAGATGATCAGCAGGATCGAGCGTGGCAACGCCTCGCCATCCTTCATGACGATAGAGAAGCTATCGGAAATATTGGATGTGCCGGAGGTCGTCTTTTTCGGCGTCGGGCTGATCGTGACGACGGATAGCGACAGGACGCGCATCCTTTCGAAGATTCAGACCAGACTCTCCCGTCTCAACGAGGACCAACTAGTTCGCGCAGAAAGGATGTTGAGCGCGCTTACCGACTGAAAGCGGCTTCTCATTTTTGCCAGACACGCCTGCGTCATCCGATGAACAGCAAACGCCGACATAAACCACGACGTCATTCTCGAACCTGCCCCGAGAATCTGCAACCAATTGATTTTATTCGATGTGATTAGATCCTCAGCGCGGAGCCGAGGATGACGGATGACAGGTTTGAGCGCCTTTTCGGTAAATCGTCCACTCAGCCGAGCTTGCGGTCAGCCCAGCGGTCTACCGTGCTGTCGCGCAGGTCACGAATAGACTGCACACCCTCACGGGCGACCAGCTGCGACAGGCCCTTGACGATGGTCGACGGCAGGCCGGGGCCCTCATAGACCATGCAGGAATAGAGCTGCACCAGATCGGCCCCTGCCCTTACCTTTTCCAGCGCGGTTTCCGCAGACGAGACGCCGCCGACACCGATTATCGGCAGGTTGCCGCCGACGCGGCGGCGCATCTTGGCGAGAACCGTGGTCGAGAGCTCGAACAACGGCTTGCCGGACAAGCCGCCGGTCTCGCCTTTGTGCGGGCCGGGCCGCAGGCCTTCGCGTGAGAGCGTGGTGTTGGAGACGATCAAGCCATCGAGATCATGGGCGAGCGCTTCTTCTGCAACGTCATCCATTCCCTCCTCGGTCAGATCGGGTGCGATCTTGAGAAAGACAGGAATGCGTTTGCCAAAGCGCTCAGTCTGCGCCTTGCGGCGCTCCAGCACCGCAACGAGAAGTGCGGCAAGGCTTTCGCGCGCCTGCAGGTCGCGCAGGCCGGGCGTATTGGGCGAAGAAATATTGACGGTGAAATAGGATGCGACCGAATAAAACGCCTCTATGCCCTGCACATAATCGGCGATGCGGTCTTCGCTATCCTTGTTCGCGCCGATATTGACGCCAACGATGCCGCGCAAGCTCGCTTGCTTCAGGCGCTCCAGCGCCGCGGCATGGCCTTCATTGTTGAAACCGAGGCGGTTGATGACGCCTTCATCCTCGACCAGACGGAAGATACGGGGTTTCGGATTGCCGGATTGCGCTTTCGGCGTGACAGTGCCGATTTCCGTGAAGCCGAAACCGAGCCGCAGAAGCGGTCCCGGCACTTCGGCGTTCTTGTCATAACCTGCCGCCATGCCGAGCGGATTGGGAAAAACGAGACCGGCAACCGTCTGTTGCAGGCGCGGATCATGCGGCACCATGCAGGTGGGCAGAAAGCCGCTTTTCAGCGCGGCGATCGACAGTCCATGCGCCTTTTCCGGATCGACCAGAAACAGGCCCTTGCGGCCGATCGAGGAAAATAATCCGCTCATCATAAAATCTCCGGAAACTGGTGCTGGCCATCATGATCGAGTGAGAGCGGCGTTGCCCAAAGCACGGCACTCAGGGGAAGCGGGGCATAGAGGTGGGGGAAAAGATCACCGCCTCTGGAGGGTTCATAGACCAGCTTGTCGCCCAGCGCTGCGCCGTCGACTGCAATCAGAAGCAGATCGACCTGGCCGGAAAAATGCCGCGCGGCGGTCTCGGCCACCTGTTTTGCCGTCGAAAAATGAATAAAGCCGTCCGTCAGGTCGATAGCCGCACCTTCGAACACGCCTTTTGCCCTGGCTGCACTCCACAACGTCTCCGGCACGATTTTATAGATGATCGCGGGCGTTTCATGCATAGGGCTCTCCAAGGCTTTCCACTCAGCGGGATTTGCCGCAAAGCTCGAAGATTGTCCACAGTTTCCACGGCATTTTTATTGCGGAGAGCTTCAAAGGCCACCTCTCCACAAGCTTTTTCTTGTAATGCGCAAGCGATTGGCGCAACCTTGAGCGGAGGAGCCGGGTGCGTTTCGACCGCCGGCAAGGGAGTGCACCAGTACCCGCGAAAGAACCGCATAACGCCCTTGGGAGGGGGCCAGAATGTCGGAACTTGTCATTATTATTGCAGATGATCACCCGCTTTTTCGCGGCGCCCTCAAACAGGCCGTATCCGGTCTTGACGGGCAGCAGACCATTGTGGAAGCGGGAGATTTCGAAGCCGCCCGAAGTGCTGCAACGGCACGCAACGACGCCGATCTGATGCTTCTCGATCTTGCCATGCCGGGAGTTAGCGGATTTTCCGGCCTGATGGCGCTCAGGGCAGAATTTTCCAGCCTGCCGATCGTCATCGTTTCGGCAACGGACGATGCCACCACCATCCGCCGATCCATCGAGCTTGGCGCTTCCGGTTTCATTTCCAAATCCTCCGGTATCGATGATATCCGCGATGGTATCCGCGCGGTGCTGGAAGGCGATGTCTGGATACCGGCGGGTCATCAAGGCGAAAAGGAACAGGATTCGGACGTCGCCGATCTCATCGGTCGACTCAGAACGCTGACGCCGCAGCAGAGCCGGGTTCTCGGCATGCTTGCCGAAGGGTTGCTAAACAAGCAGATCGCCTATGAGCTGAATGTTTCGGAAGCCACGATCAAGGCACATGTCTCAGCGATCCTCTTAAAGCTCAAGGTAGACAGCCGCACGCAGGCCGTCATCCAGCTCGCCAAGATAAATATGTCGGCCATGGTGGCATGAGATAAGGATTTTATTCCTTTCCTTTCTTTACTCCAGGCTGGATATAGTCTAGATTCCTATGGGTAAACGACAGGAGCTTTTCCGCCACCGGCTCCATCTGCGGGCTTTCTATCATGCTTTCACACGAGACGATCTGGAGCGCCATCGATACGCTAGCCAAGCGTCATGAGCTGACACCATCGGCACTGGCAAAACGTGCCGGTCTCGATCCCACCTCGTTCAACAAGTCGAAGCGTTTCGGCCCGGACGGACGCAAACGCTGGCCCTCGACGGAATCCGTATCAAAAGTGCTGGAGGCAACGGGGGCGAGTGTCGATCAGTTTTTCGGCTACGCTTTCGGCAAGGCACAGACCATGCAGCCTTCCGGTGCCGACAACGCCATTCCGCTTCTCGGTTTTGCGCAGGCCGGTTCCGGCGGTTTTTTCGATGATGGCGGTTTTCCGGCGGGTCAGGGTTGGGATGTGGTGGAATTCCCTTCTTCTCCCGAACGAAAACAGGGCGTCTACGCACTGGAAGTGCAGGGCGAAAGCATGATGCCGCTTTACCGCGACGGCGATATCCTCATCGTGGAACCGGGCGCGCAGGTACGGCGCGGTGACCGTGTGGTGCTGAAAAGTCGCGACGGTGAAGTGATGGCCAAGGTGCTGGCACGGCAAAGCCCCAAGAACATCGAGCTTCTGTCGCTGAACCCCGAACATCCCAACCGCAGCTTCGACATGGCCGATGTGGAATGGATCGCTCGCATCATCTGGGCCAGCCAGTAAGCGCGCGGGTAAAGAGCCGCTGACGCTATACCCAACGCAATATATGTTCAGAGACCAAGCGCATTTGCGGCGGCATCCACCGTCATGACTTTCGCCCCTCCGGACGTCGCCCGGCGAACGAGGCTCTGAAGCCTCTCTTCCGGGCAACCGTAAAAGCTTGGCGTGGTCGAAACATCATGGGTGAAAATGATGAGCCAGCCGCCATTTTGCAAAACATCCTCCAGCCAGCGGTCAGCGGCATCGAGATAATTTTGATCCGACCGTAATTCGACGGCGGCAAGATTATGCGGATCGACGCTGCCGCGGTTGATGCCGGGCATAATGCCGCGGGTGGTTCTGAACCGGCGCCGCAACAGGGGCTGCATGATTGGCGACGCCATGCCGAAAGGAACGGAGAAATTCTGCCTGTGCCGTTTCTCGTCGAACGATCCGAGCACGCGATCATTGCGGTCGAAATCTTCTTCAAGCCCGCGCCGTGAAAAGCTCGACAGTTTGCGGTGGGAATAGGTGTGGCAGGCAAGCTCGTGGCCGGCCGCTGCAAGCTCTGAACAGCCTTTTGCGGAAATCATCTCCTGCTGTTCATCGTGCCGGTCGATAAAAACGCCCGCAATGTAAAACGTCCCGAGAACGCCTTCATCCTCCAGAATGCGGGCACCCTTCGTCCAGGCACTCGCCGGAACATCATCGAATGTGAAGGAGACGATCGGCTGAGATGTTTCGATCCGCACCGCCGGTCCCGGAAAATACCGCACCAGCCGGTTATTGACCCGGTCTGCAAGCGTTCCGATTTTTTGCGTCATACACAGCCCCCCGGCCTGTCAACAAATTACTGCCCCTGTTCAAGTATGTCGTAAGCCTGATGCCTCAAACAATAAATTGCGATCAGAAGAGACGACCAGATAGGCCCGGTTCCGGTAAAGAAATTACTCTCAAGACACGAAGAAAGTAAGGCATACACCCAGATTCGTCCAAAAAGCCGCGTCAAAGCCGGGTCCGTGCCGCGGTCCACCGCCGTGCGAAAATCATTTGCGGGAATGATGACGAGCCATATGACTGTGAGGATGAAAGCCGGCAGGCCGCCATTCAGCAGACTTTCGATATAACCGTTATGGGCATGAAAGGCCGTGATTGCCCAGGTGCCGGCAATATCGGCCTGCGATAGAAGCCGGTCGCTCGTCCAGAACGCCTGAAAACCCTGCCCGAAGATCGGGGACTGCGCAAAGGTGTCGAAGGACAGGCGCCATATGTCCGTTCGCCCGGTGAAGGTGGAATCGATGCCCAGGCTTTCGACCAGATTCTGTATGCTTGGAAAATAAGTGGAGCCGACCGCAAGGATGTTGAGGAACGTGAGGAGGCCGCCGATCATCAGCAATGTCCGGCCGGCATGTCTTTCCATGATCCAGATCAGCGCGATGGTGACGGGCAGCAGCATCGCGGCGGTTTTCCCGTTGGTTTTCCAGAGGAAGAACCCCGCCAGCAGCGTGATCGCAATACCACCGACCGTTGACCAGGCGTTACGCAGATAAAGCCCGACCATGAAAAGAATGATCATGGCGGGCGCGGCGGCGTTCTTGTGGTTGAAGATGCCGCGCCAGTCACCCGCCAGCGCTTTTTCATCGAGATCAAAGTGCTGATGGATTGCGCGCGATCGCAGGAAGATCACCCCGAAATAACAAAGCGCCAAAAGAATGATGGCGAAGATGGCCATCATCCGGTCGAACTGCCGCCGGTCCCTTGGCATGACGACGAGGACACTGGTGATGAAGCACAGCAGCGCCGTAAAGATCAGCCGCTGCAGCGAGGTGCCTGGCTGCGTGCCGAGCACCGAGCAAATCACCAGCCAGGAAAACAGCAGCAGGATAGGCAGACGCGGCCGCAGCAAAAGCCCCGTCAGCCGGTGACGCAGGGCAAATACCAGCAGGATCAACGCAATCACCAGCCCGGTCAGCTGGTTTGCGGCGGCGCGCGGGACCGGCGGCACCGCAAGGCTCTCGAAAGGCGCCACAGAAATCCAGATATAGAGCATCGTGACGACGAAAAAAATCGCGTCGCGGCGGCCGCCCGAAAGGGACATGGCGCTGCTTTCCGCAGAAATGGACTGCGTATCAGCAAAACGCGGCATGGTCGCCTGCATCGGGAGCGGAAAATCGGATCATTGGCCTGCCTTGTGACGAACAACAAAACCCTTATGAAACCGGGCCATGTCCAAATAACCATAAACGGTCATTATCATCATTATTGTGCAATTGCTTTAACCCTCTCTTACCTCAAGAAGGCTAAGACAGGAGAAACTGCCATTCATTCAGGTTATTGGCATTCAGGTTACTGGCCGATTACCGGCTTTTTCAGTTCGCGAAATATTGCAAGGCCGGGCGATCATTCTTGAACTTGCCCGGCAATGTCGAAAAAACATGGAGAATGAGGTGTCGTTGAATACGCCGCGGTTCGGCCATCTAGTCAGACTGGGATTGACCTACATGGCATCCGGCGGGGCACTGCTGATGTCCAGCGCCGCCCAGCTTTTGACGTTTGCCCTGCTCGCCCGCCATCTCGGTGTCGAACAATTCGCGCTTTACGCCTCGATTACCGCCGTGACCAATCTCGGTGTGCAGATCTGCGGCATCGGCTCGCAGGAATCGCTCATCCGCCGCGTGGCGCAGGATCGCAGCATGTTTCCCGTCATGCTCGGCCACAGTTACCTTTTGAGTGCCGCGACAGGCGTGGTGCTGACCATCATCGGCATGGTAACGATTCCGGTGTTTTTCCCGACCTCGGAAACATTGCTGCACACGCTCATCACCACCTTCCTGATCCTCATCACGAACCTCGTTCTCTTGAAGGTTATTTCGCTTTCCACACAAAGCTTCATCGCCCATTCCGACTTCGCCTCGGCCAACAAGCTGGAAGTGATGTTTGCCGTTGCCCGCACGATTGCCGCCGTGGTCGCCTGTCTCGTCTTCAAGGTGGAAACGGTAGAGGCCTGGGCCTTGTGGAACCTCGCCGCCCACACCATTGCCGCCGTAATTTCCGTGAAGGCGATCAGCAGGCTCGGCAGGCCGGTGTTCCGGATCGTGCGCGATGAAATCCGCATCGGCATTCTGTTTTCCACGCAGTTCCTGTTCAAGGCCGTGCGCGGCAATGCCGATATTCTGGTTCTCGGCGCCATTGCCAGCGCCGAGGTTCTGGGCAGCTATTCCATTGCCCGGCGGATTCTCGACAGTTCCTATCTCTCCGTTGAGGCGCTTAACCGCCTGATCTATCCGGGTTCGGCTTCCGCCGCCCTGCAGGGCATCAGCAAGACGATAGAACGCGCCTATAATGTGCTGAAGGCCGCCCTTGTCATCGCAGCCGGCAGCGCATTGGCGATCTTCATCATCGCACCATTCCTGCCCCTCCTGTTCGGTGACGAATATGTTTCCCTGCCCGTCATCACCCGTGTTCTTTGCTGGGCGGTGATACCCATGGCTGTTGCGGCAACGGCGCTTGAAGCGCTCGGCGCATCCGGACGGCAGGATATTCGCGCCAAGATATGGAACAGCGGGAACCTCATCGGTTCCGTCGTCGTCGCGCTTGCGACCTGGTCTTTCAGCATTTCAGGAACGATCGGCAGCTATTTCATGGTGGAGACCGCCATTGCCGCTGCGGTATGGATCGCGCTTTTGCGATTGCGCCGCAGTGACGAGGCTTTTGCCCCGGCGAAATAGAATGAGAACGCCCCAGGCGATCTGAATCGGATCGACACCCAACTATCGCCTTCGGCGCCTTTTCCGAGCGTCAAATCGCTACGCCGTTTTTCCGAATGTTCTAGTAGAGCCCATAGGGAAAATAACGGCGGTAGATTTCTTCCAGCCGGCCGTTGCGGGAAAGTGCGGCAAGCGCCTGATCAAAGGCCGGCACAAGCACGTTATCCGGATCGACGGCCATGATGGAAAGGCCTTCGCCGAGGAACCTGTCGGACATATAAGGCCCGCCGAAGAGAGAACAGCAGCCTTCGGAGGCGCTCCCCGAAATCCAGAAAGGCAGGCGCAGGCCGTCAGCGAAGATGGCGTCCACTTTGCCTGTCTTCAGGGCTGCATACATGGGTTCGTGGCCCTCGAAACCCTCTGGGGTGGCTTTCGGGAAAAATGCCTTGAGCATCTGTTCATGCCGTGAACCCGCGACAACCCCCACCTTTTTTCCCGACAATGCATCGGCGCCGGAGCCGGAGAACTTCGCAGCCTTGTTGACCGCAAGACGGGCGGGCAACAGCAGATAAGGGCGCGAGAAGGTAAAACTCTTGCGCAGGTCAGCGGTGGTGGCAATGCCGGAAATCACCGCTTCGCCTTCGCCCATTTCCAGGGCCGCCTCCAGCTCGTCAAACGGCAATGCCTGCACCTGGCACTTGCTTTCCACCTTCAGCTGGGCGCAGATTTCACGCACCAGATCCACATGGAAACCCGCGAGCCGGCCCTCCTGGTCGGTAAAATTGAACGGTGGAAAATCAACCGACATCAGAAACCTGATCCGCGGCACGGAAGAAAGATCGCCGCCCGGAAACCGCTCCTGCGCATCAAACAGCACCGGCATGCGGTTTCCGTCTGAAAGACCTTCGGCATGGGTTTCGCCAATAACACCAAAAAATTGTAAAGCGATAGCTAAAGTAAAGCCAATACCTATATTTCGCGTTACATTCGTCATTCTCATCTATACTGTCCGTGGCAGGATGTGGGACATTACCATGACGGCGGCGGCGATGCATGGATCAATCTAGCCATTATACACGAGAATCGTTTCACACGACGCCAATGGAACGGAAAATTGCATTTTCATTCACGGGCGATGATCGGCAATGGAGCGCAGCTGAACAGGCTGAACCCGGACAGGCGCAGTTCCTCGCTTCACTGGGCTTCGGCAAACCCTATATCGACGCATTCGAGCAGCGGGCTCTTAAAAATGGCTCGACGGTGGAAGATGAATTGCTGGCAAGCGGCCTTGTCCAGACGGAAGCTTACTTCGGTGCTTTTGCCAGATTTCTGCGACTACCGTTTTTCCCGGAAATCGATCCGGAACGGGTCGAGGATATCAAGAACCTCGATATGCAACTCGCTGAACCGCAGTTGCTCCGGTTGAAGCCACTGAACGGCAGACCGCTCCTTCTGATCGTGCCGGAACTGGGACGGTTTGCATTGCTGAAGACCATGCTCGATCGGCATCCGCATCTTTTCGACGAGCTTGCCGTCACTACGCCTCAGGCCATGCGCAGCGCAATCTGGAAGGCTGGTGAAACGCGCCGCAGCCATGAGGCGCAACAACGGCTTTTCAACGCGGCCCCGGGCCATTCCGCCAGGATTACATTGCAGGGCCAGCAGGGTTTCTACACTGGCGTTCTGGCTACGCTGCTGACGCTGTCGCTGCTTTTTTATACGGAAGCGGCTCTGGCTTACATTCACGTCAGCCTGACGATGCTCTATTTTTTCACCCTGCTTTTCAGGCTGTTTGCGCTCGTTAACGCTCCGCACGCGCCGACGGAAAACGAAAAACAAACCCTCCCGGCCCTCCGAGACGACAGCGACCTGCCGGTCTACACCGTTCTCGTGGCGCTCTATCGCGAGGAGGCGGTCGTCGAGCAACTCATCGGCGCGCTGGAGCGTCTGGATTGGCCCAAGTCCCGACTGGATATCAAACTCGTCTGCGAAGCGGATGATGATGCGACGATCGCCACCATCAAGCGTGTCAATCCCGGTCCACATATCGAGCTGATAAAAGTGCCGCCATCCCTGCCGCGTACCAAGCCCAAGGCGCTGACCTATGCGCTCGCTGGAGCGCGGGGCACATTGGTTGCCGTCTACGACGCAGAAGACCGCCCCCATCCGCAGCAATTGCGCGAAGCCCATGCCACCTTTCGCCGCCAGCCGGACGAAGTGGCCTGCCTGCAGGCGCCGCTTATTGTCAGCAATGCACGCTCGTCCTGGCTCAGCGCCTGTTTCGCGCTGGAATATTCCGGCCTCTTTCGCTGCATGTTACCCGTTCTTGCCGCACACAGGCTGCCGCTGCCACTTGGCGGCACTTCAAACCATTTCCGCACCGCGGTATTGCGCCGCGTTGGCGCGTGGGACCCCTATAATGTGACTGAGGACGCCGATATGGGCCTCAGACTGCACAGGCTGGGTTATCGCTGCGGTGTCATTCGGCGACAGACACTGGAGGACGCGCCAACCTCGTTCTCCGTCTGGCTGAACCAGCGCGCGCGCTGGTACAAGGGCTGGCTGCAAAGCTGGCTGGTGATGACCCGTGCGCCCGTTACAACTGCGCGCCAGATGGGATGGACCGACTATATTGTCTTTCAACTGTTGATCGGCGGCATGCTTTTATCGTCACTGACCCACCCCCTGCTGTTTCTTTCCTTCACCTTCATGACCATGGCGATCCTGGAAAGCGGCACAGATATGCTGTTTTCCTGGCAGGGCATTCTGTTCGTCATCGATACGCTGAATATTCTCGGAAGTTACACCATCTTCGTGCTGATGGGCCGAAACAGAATGATACCCTATGAAAAGAAGCAGGTCGGGCAACGCTGGCTGGCGATCCCGTTTTACTGGCTGATGTTGTCTCTTGCGGCATGGCGCGCGGTTGTGGAACTGAAAACCAGACCCTTCGTCTGGAACAAGACACCACATATGCCTGCCGTCAAGAATTCGGCCTGACGCGGCATCCGCAATATCGGTGGATGCAGTTCCTACACGTCTTTTCAGCAACCGCAGAACGCGTCTCACCATTGCAGACGTGCTACTGCATCTCGCAAAAAACCGTTTCCGGCGGCGTTGCCACGATCGATACGGAATAAACCAGAATGCCTTGCCGAATGAGGTGCCTCCTCCGGCAAGGTCTGTCACGCCACCACGGCGGTGACTGAACGACCCTATTTGGCGACGAGTTTGTTCTTGATCAGTCCGACAATGATCTGAACGATCAGACCACCGACACCACCGCCAACCAGCTGACCCGCAAGAGCGCCGATATCCACACCGCCGGCCGCCGCATTTCCCGCCGCTCCGAGCAGCGAGCCAAGTACGGTTCCGCCGCCAATGCCGCCAATGGCGCCTGCAATCAGGTTGCCAAGCGAGCCGAGATCGGAATCCTTCACTATCTTCCCGCCAGCCGTGCCGCCAACCGCACCACCGATCACCTGGGCCAATATCGAAGCAAGATCCATGTCATCCTCCTCAATGGTTTCCCCGACCATTCGGGAAAACAAACTTCCCATTCATGTCTGCGCGGGCAGGAAGGAGCTGGCCTTGCGCCTTACTCTTCTTTCTCGCCGAAAAGTTTCCAGACCACAGCACCGATGA
The DNA here is from genome assembly GCF_053522525.1 of Agrobacterium sp. 22-210-1. Classification (NCBI taxonomy): domain Bacteria; kingdom Pseudomonadati; phylum Pseudomonadota; class Alphaproteobacteria; order Hyphomicrobiales; family Rhizobiaceae; genus Agrobacterium; species Agrobacterium sp. 22-210-1. Next base: position 2,232,184 of record NZ_JBNWCI010000001.1, read on the forward strand.
CGCCGCCGAGGATCGGAGCAAGCCAGAACAGCCAGAGCTGCTGCAATGCCCATCCACCGACGAACAATGCCTGTCCCGTCGAGCGGGCCGGATTGACAGAGGTATTGGTGACCGGAATGGAAATCAGATGAATAAGTGTAAGGGCAAGGCCGATGGCGATTGGCGCAAAACCGGCTGGAGCCCTGCCATGTGTCGATCCCAGAATGACGATCAGGAAAAACGCAGTCAGGATCACTTCGATCAGCAGCGCTGACACGAGGGAATATCCGCCCGGTGAATATTCGCCATAACCATTGGCGGCAAAACCACCAAGTTCGGCCCCCGCCTTGCCGGTGACGATGACGTAAAGCGCAGCTGCGGCGACAATCGCGCCCAGCACTTGCGCCACAATATAAGGAACGAGGCTCGATACCGGGAACTTGCCGGCCACCGTCAGACCGACGGAAACCGCCGGATTAAAATGACCGCCGGAAATGCCTCCGACCGCATAGGCCATGGTCAGAACCGTCAGGCCGAAAGCAAAAGCAACGCCGAGAAACCCAATGCCGAGCTCTGGGAAACCGGCAGCGAAAACCGCGCTGCCACAGCCACCGAAGACAAGCCAGAACGTTCCCAAAAATTCCGAAAGAAGTTTGCGACTCATAACACTTCCCCATAATGTTACGACTGCATCAACTATTACGTGCAATTTAATCGTAGTCAAGCTAAATTATAGGGATGCGCTTGCCGCTCAACGGCGGCCAGGCGCGGCATGTCCGCGGGCCGGAAAACATTTCAGTTACGTTGGAAAACTGGAGCGGGTGAAGGGAATCGAACCCTCGTATTCAGCTTGGGAAGCTGCTGCTCTACCATTGAGCTACACCCGCACCGTGAAACAAGACATCGGACAGTTCGCAGCGGGTGTCAAGCGCCCGGCGGGTTCATTATTCCACGCGGAAATGCTTGGAGAGTTTCAGCCCCTGAGCCTGATAATTGGATCCAAGACCCGTGCCGTAGAGGCCTTCCGGTTTCTGCAGCATGTGTTCATATACCAAGCGGCCAACGATCTGGCCGTGTTCTAGGATGAAGGGCACCTCGTGGCTGCGCACTTCCAGCACCGCGCGGCTGCCTGTTCCGCCGGCCTGCGCATGGCCGAAGCCTGGGTCGAAGAAGCCGGCGTAGTGGACCCGGAATTCGCCCACCAGCGGGTCGAAAGGCGTCATTTCGGCGGCGTAAAGCGGCGGTACGTGCACGGCTTCGCGTGAGACGAGAATATAGAACTCATCGGGATCAAGGATCAGCTCGGCGCGGCCGCGCGCATGAAGCGGCTCCCAGAAATCGAGAACGTCGTGCTGGGCCTTCTTGTCGACATCCACCACAGCCGTGTGGTGTTTGCCGCGATAACCGATCAGGCCATTCTCGCCGAAACCTTTGAGGTCGATCGAAAGCGCGATGCCGCCGCCCGTCACGTTGGGGGTTTCGCTGGCAACCAGCGTTTCCGTTTCGTGCAGCTTCAAAAGCTCGCTTTCGTTGAGCAGCGAATGGCCGATGCGGAAGCGGATCTGCGACAGGCGCGAGCCCCGGCGAACCACCACCGGGAAGGTGCGCGGGCTGATTTCCAGATAAAGCGGGCCGGTATATCCCGCCGGGATCTTGTCGAATTCCTGCGCGTTGTCGGTCATCACGCGGGTGAAAATATCAAGGCGACCGGTCGAGCTTTTGGGATTGGCCGAAGCCGACATCTCCGCCGGCAGTTCCAGGCTTTCCATCAGCGGAACGATATAAACGCAACCGGTTTCCAGCACGGCGCCCTCAGAGAGATCGACCTCGTGCAGGCTGAAGCGATTGAGCTTGTCGATGACGCGGGTTCCGGGGCCGGGCATGAAGCTGGCACGAACGCGATAGGCTTTTGAGCCCAGCCGCAAATCGAGGCTGGCGGGCTGCACCTGGTCAGCATCGAGCTCGGCCTCGCTCTTCAGCTTGCCGCCTGCAAACAGCGCCCGGATAGCGCCATCCGCCAAAATGCCCGTGGTTCTCGTCATGGTCATCATTCCTTTTTACGGCGACAAAACCAAAAGGAAAGCATTGACGCAAGCCGATAACGGCAGTATGGCAAGCTTATCCCGTGGTGATTTGGCCGGTCGGCTTGCAGCCACGTTAAACAAGTGGCTAAAAAGACCGGGTGCTTGGAACCGGTCTGCTTTTGCGACCGGTTTTTTTGTTTTGAAGGTGATCACATGAGCAATAAATGGCGCCCGGCAACCCAGCTCGTTCACGGCGGCACGCTACGCTCCCCCTATGGTGAGACGTCTGAAGCGATCTATCTGACCCAGGGTTTCGTCTACGAAAACTCCGAAGCCGCCGAAGCGCGCTTCAAGGGCGAAACGGATGGATTCATCTACGCCCGTTATGCAAGCCCGACCAATGACATGTTCGAAAAGCGCATGTGCCTGCTGGAAGGTGCCGAAGACGCCCGGGCGCTTGCCTCCGGCATGGCGGCCGTCACCGCCGCCATCATGTGCCAGCTGCGTGCAGGCGACCATATCGTTGCTGCCCGCGCCCTTTTCGGCTCCTGCCGCTGGGTGGTTGAGACGCTTGCTCCGAAATACGGCATCGAATGCACGCTGATCGACGGACGCGATCTCGGCAACTGGGAAAAGGCGATCCAGCCGAATACCAAGCTGTTCTTCCTTGAAAGCCCGACCAATCCGACACTCGAAGTGGTGGATATTGCCGGCGTGGCAAAGCTTGCCAACCAGATCGGCGCGAAGGTCGTCGTCGACAATGTATTTGCGACGCCACTCTTCCAGAAGCCGCTCGAACTCGGCGCCCATATCGTAGTTTATTCGGCGACCAAACATATTGATGGCCAGGGCCGTTGCCTCGGCGGCGTGATCCTTTCCGACAAGAAATGGATCGAGGAAGAGCTGCAGGACTATTTCCGCCACACCGGTCCGGCCATGTCGCCGTTCAATGCGTGGACGCTGCTGAAGGGCATCGAGACCCTGCCGCTGCGCGTCAAGCAGCAGACGGAAAATGCCGGCAAGATCGCCGATTTCCTCGCCGATAGCGGCAAGGTCGCCAAGGTCATCTATCCCGGTCGCGCCGATCATCCGCAGGCCGATATTATCGCGCGGCAGATGTCAGGCGGTTCGACGCTGGTGGCTTTCGAACTGAAGGGCGGCAAGGACGCGGCTTTCGCGCTGCAGAACGCGCTGGAGATCGTGAAGATTTCCAACAATCTGGGCGATGCCAAGAGCCTTATCACCCACCCCGGAACCACGACGCATAAGAACCTTTCCGATGAGGCGCGCGCCGAACTCGGTATTTCCGGCGGAACTCTGCGTCTTTCCTGCGGTATCGAGGATACGGACGACCTGCTGGAAGATCTGGCGAAGGGGCTGGCAGCCGTTTCCGCCTGAGAATTCAATCCATAAGCGCCATGGCCCTACCCTGCGTTGGGCCGTGGCGCCGCAGCCGGCTTCGCAAGGGGCAAAATCCTGTGGCGGGCAACCAATATTTACCTTTATCGTTATCCCTAACGGTGGAAAACGGCGCGACAACAGGTGGCGCCCGCCCGTCAAGCCGTTCATTTTCTTGACGATAGCCAGAGCCTATAGTGTAGGATGATGGCAACAGGCATAATATCGAGGTGTGGCGCGTATGTATCGTGCTCTGACAAGGGATATCGAGGTAACGGTCGATCCGTATTATCTCGAAGAACAATCCGACCCGGATGACGACCGTTACGTCTGGGGTTATAAAGTCGTGATCTCGAACAACTCTGATATGACGGTGACACTCGTCAACCGCTATTGGCATATCACCGATCAGAACGGCCAGGTGGATGAGGTTTACGGGCCAGGCGTCGTTGGCGAGCAACCGCACCTGAACCCCGGAGACAGCTATGAGTACTCTTCCGGCTGCCCGCTGGACACACCTTCAGGCCTGATGTTCGGCCATTATGAAATGGAAACCGAAAAGGGCGAGGTGTTCAATGTCACCATACCCGCCTTCTCGCTGGATTCACCCGGGCTTTTGCGGGTGTTGAACTGAGGTTCACAAGGCGGTTGAGAAGCCGCGCCTTTTAAAAGCGCGGCTTTCTACTCAGACGTTTTCAAACTCGCTAATGTCGTAGCGATAGGTGGTGGAGCAGAATTCGCACGTCACCGCAATTGCGCCGTCTTCCTCACTCGCCTTGATCTCTTCAGCGGTGAAACCGGACAGAACGCCCTTGATCTTGTCACGCGAACAGCTGCAACGATCGAAAATGGCCTGCGGATCATAAATGCGCACACCATTCTCGTGGAAAAGCCGATATAGAAGACGTTCGACCGGCACCTGCGGGTCGGTCAATTCATCGGTATCGACCGTATTCAGCAGCGTTACAGCCTCAGTCCAGGCATCGTCTTCCACCGTTTCGTAACCACCTTCATCGCCATCACCACCGTGGAGATCGCGCATGCGCAGACGCTCCGGCGCCTGCGGCAGGAACTGGGCGATCACGCCGCCGGCACGCCAGCCATGGCGTGGCTTGCCTTCGCCGTCACGGTCGAAGAACTCGGCAACGCCGAGGCGCACGCGGGTGGGAAGCTGTTCCGACTGGCGGAAATAAACCCCGGCGATTTCTTCCAGCGACGAGCCATCCAGCGGAACGATGCCCTGATAGGGCTGCATACCCATACCCTGATCGATCGTAAAAGCGAGAATACCGGTGCCCAGCAACTGTTCGGGCGAGGTGGCGCCGGCTGCGATTGCCTCGGCCAGTCGTTCTTCGTCAAAACGGGCATAGGCGCGCATGCTCTCGGGTGCGGTGAAATCCGCGACCAGAAGGTCCACCGGGCCGTCACCCTTGGTCTGCACCGTAAGCTTGCCGGAGAACTTCAGGGATGTGCCGATCAGCGCCGTCAGAACGGTCGCTTCCGCCAGCAGGCGGGCAACAACCGTGGGATAGTCGTGCCGTTCGAGGATGGCGTTCAGCAGCGGCCCAACCTGTACGGCGCGACCGCGCACATCCAGACCTTCGACCTGAAAGGGCACGACCTTGTCGTCGCCAGCAAGAACGAGATCGTCCAGTTCAACCGTTACATCTGCCATATCATAACTCCCTGGCGCAGCCGTTGCGCCGCTACCGTCCAAAAGTCCGGCTTTTTGAATGTGCTTTTTCCGCTTGTCGCACAGAGATCCGGGAAGCGAAACCGCCTCCGGGGAAAATCGTGCAAATCTTGATGATGGCCCGCCAGCAAAAAACCGACGAGCCTCTTCGAAGTCCCACAGATGGTAATGTATGCGGCCAAGTTCAAGCACCTGGCCAGGCATCAGTCGGAACCGACGATATTCGTCAGATGACGCCCATGCACCAGGCAATGACGGACTTCTGTGCGTGGAGCCGGTTTTCCGCCTCATCGAAGACCACCGATTGCGGCCCGTCGATAACGCCGTCCGTTACTTCCTCGCCGCGATGCGCCGGCAGGCAGTGCATGAACAGTGCGTCCTTATCGGCCTTGGCCATCAGTGCTTCATTCACCTGATAGGGCTGGAAGATGTTGTGGCCGCGCGCCTTGTGTTCCTGGTTCATCGATACCCAGGTGTCGGTAACGATACAATCTGCCCCGGCAACCGCCTTGTCGGCATCATGATATAGCGCGATCTCGCCGCCATTATTGCGCGCCCAGTTCAGGAACTTGTCATGCGGTTCAGAGCCCATGGGCACCGCCATATTCATGCGATAACCAAAGCGGGCCGAGCCCTCAACGAAAGAGTGCAACACGTTATTGCCGTCACCCGTCCAGGCAATGGTCTTGCCTTTCACCGGACCGCGGTGTTCCTCGAACGTCAATATATCCGCCATGATCTGGCAGGGATGGGTGTCGTCCGTCAGGCCGTTGATAACAGGCACGGTTGCATGTTCGGCAAGCTCAAGCAGGCGCGAATGATCCGTGGTGCGGATCATGATGGCGTCAACATAACGCGACAGAACCTTGGCCGTATCACCGATCGTTTCCGCACGACCGAGCTGCATTTCCGTACCCGACAGGAACAGGGTCTCACCGCCGAGTTGACGCATGCCGACATCGAAGGAAACGCGGGTTCGGGTGGACGGCTTTTCAAAGATCATCGCCAGCATCTTGCCGGCAAGCGGCTTTTCCGCAGTGCCGGCCTTGGTGGCAATCTTGCGCGCCCGCGCATCATCAAGAATCGTCCGCAAATCCTCCGACCCAACGGCCGAAAGGTCTAGAAAATGTTTTGGTGAAGCCATTTCAAACTGTCCCATGCTCGCGAGCCTCCGGGAAGAGGCCCGCCCTTGATTGGTTTCAGGCGATTTTCGCCTGTTTCGCTGTCAGGGAGGCGGCAGCCGCTTCCACTCGCGCCAGCCCTTCGCGGGCCTCTTCCGCCGTGGTGACGAGCGGCGGCAGGAGACGGATGACGTTGTCACCTGCCGGAACGCCGAGCAGGTGCTCCGCGCGCATGGCCTGCAGCAGATCGCCCGAAGGAACCTTCGCCTTGATGCCCATCAACAGGCCTTCGCCACGAATTTCCTCGATTACATCAGGATAGCGGTCCTTGAGCGATGCCAGTCCCTGGCGGAAGACCAGCGCGACATCACGAACCTTTTCCAGAAAACCGTCGGCCAGAACGACATCCAGCACCGCATTGCCGACCGCCATTGCCAGCGGGTTGCCGCCATAGGTGGTGCCATGCACACCGGCCGTCATGCCGGAGGCGGCATCCGCTGTTGCAAGGCATGCGCCAAGCGGGAAACCGCCGCCGATACCCTTGGCAACCGCCATGATGTCAGGCGCAACGCCGGTCTGCTCATAGGCAAACAGCTTACCCGTGCGGCCGACGCCCGTCTGGACTTCATCAAAAATCAGGAGAAGGCCGTGCTCGTCGCACAATCCACGCAGGATTTGCAGGAATTCCTTGCTCGGCGCGCGAATACCGCCCTCGCCCTGGATAGGCTCGATCAAAAGCGCGGCCGTCTCAGACGTGATGGCAGCCTTCAAGGCATCGACATCAGCGAAAGGAACCTGATCGAAACCTTCGACCTTGGGACCGAAACCCTCGAGATATTTCTGCTGGCCGCCGGCAGCGATCGTTGCCAGCGTGCGGCCATGGAACGCGCCCTCGAAGGTGACGATGCGGAATTTTTCCGGGTGGCCCTTTGAATAGTGATAACGGCGCGCGGTCTTGATGGCGCATTCCAGCGCTTCAGCACCGGAATTGGTGAAGAACACCTTGTCCGCGAAGGTTGCTTCCGTCAGCCGTTTAGCGAGCTTTTCCTGTCCGGGCACTTCATAAAGGTTCGAGACGTGCCAGACCTTCTCGGCCTGCGCCTTAATTGCTTCCACGAGGTGCGGATGAGCGTGACCCAGCGAGTTAACCGCAACACCGGCTGCAAAATCCAGATATCGTTCGCCGCTCTCCGTGAACAGCCAGACGCCTTCACCGCGCTCGAAGCGCAGCGGGGCTCTTGCAAACGTATCGAACAATGGCGCGGCGGCTTCGGCCATGGCTGTATCACTCCTTGCGCGGATGCGCTGTCATAAGGTTGTCAATAGGCTCGCGAGGTTATCCCTCGCCTGAAAATCAAAAATGCCGCCTCGCGGCGGCAGGGGCACTATTGTCACTTCGTTTGCCGATGTCAACAAAAGTCCGCGTTTCCCGGGCTTCTCAAGCACTAGTAGGCGCCACCGAAGGAGGCCCAAGGTGTTGCCTTTCAGACTCAACGCACCAGCAAGTTGGGGAAAACCGGAAAATCGATTCCAGATGATTCCCGCGACTCTTGCCACGGAGTCGGGCTGGCACTAGGTTAATCGCTAATTACTAGACTGCATTGCGGCGGAACTAGTCACCTAAAATCCGGCAGAAACCACGCTCGCGGCGCGCCCGCGAGACGGAGAGGGATTCTGCCGAAAGATACGCGACAAGCGGAGAAGCGGCATGAACTGGACAGACGAGCGGGTCGAGAAACTCAAGAAATTGTGGGCCGAAGGACTGAGCGCCAGCCAGATAGCAGCGCAGCTGGGCGGTGTAAGCCGTAATGCCGTGATCGGCAAGGTCCATCGTCTCAATCTACCGGGACGCGTCAAGGCCGGCGGACCGGTCACTTCGGCACGCTCCGCGCCCAAGCGCACCGCGGCCCCTGCCCCGCGCGCGACAAATTTCACGGCACGCGTCAGCGCGGCGCCGGCCCGCACCATGAGCCGTTCGAACGCAGCAACGGCTCTTCATGAAGAGATCGATATCGAAACCGCGCAGGTTCTCGATTACGTTCCTTCCAGAAATGTAGTGACGCCGATTTCCCGTCGCTTGACGCTGACGGAACTGACCGAGCGCACCTGCAAGTGGCCGGTCGGTGATCCCTTGAAAGACGATTTCCACTTCTGCGGTTGCGAAGCGCTGGAATCCTCACCCTATTGCAAGTTCCATGCGAAACTCGCCTACCAGCCGGTCAGTGAGCGCCGCAAGGCTTGAGTGTTGCGGCACGCATTCAGCACTCAAAAACTACGGGCCTTCGGGCCCGTTTTTTTATGACAAATTCAGGCCGGTTCCGGAAAACAATCGCCGGTGGAATGTTCGGCCTTTCCTCCACGCCGCCCGGGCCAGGCACGTCCGGTTTAAACGGCATCTTTGGACGTGCCCTATCTCTTTGTTTTTACGTATTTTCCGGACGTAGAACCGCTTTACTGGAAATACTCTAGCCCACAATCCGCATGCGAACAGGCCGCCGATTGTCCATTCAAAAGGTCAAGGTGCCGTGTTTGGGAAAGGTTCAAAACCGAAAGGCCCGAAACCGGAATGGTGTCGGGCCTTTTGATTTTGGTCAGATGTTGTGCTGATTGAAGCTGCTGTTCGGCTTAGCTCAGGCTTCCATCGAATATCCAGCACCGCGAACGGTGCGGATGACATCCTGCATGTGCGAAAAATTGAGCGCCTTGCGCAGGCGCCCTACGTGAACGTCAACGGTGCGCTCATCCACGTAGATATCGTGACCCCAGACGCCGTCCAGCAACTGCGAGCGGGAGAACACCCGACCCGGAGATGTCATCAGGAATTCCAGCAGGCGAAATTCCGTCGGTCCGAGGCGCACTTCGCGGCTCTTGCGGTGAACGCGGTGGGTTTCGCGATCGAGTTCGATATCGCCGCATTTCAGCACCGATGAAAGAACCTCCGGGCGGGCCCGGCGTAGCATCGCCTTGACGCGGGCCATGAGTTCCGGCGTCGAGAATGGCTTGACGACATAATCGTCGGCGCCGGTGGCAAGACCGCGCACCCGCTCGCTTTCTTCACCGCGCGCTGTCAGCATGATGATGGGCAGGCGTTCGGTTTCGGGCCGCATTCTCAAGCGCCGGCACAGTTCGATGCCGGAAACACCGGGCAACATCCAGTCCAGGATAAGAAGATCCGGAATACGTTCCTGCAGCCTGATTTCCGCCTCGTCGCCACGGGGTATCGTGTCGACGTCGTATCCCTCAGCCTCGAGATTGTAACGAAGCAGGACGCTCAACGCTTCCTCGTCTTCCACAACTGCAATCTTGGGCACCATATACTAACTCCGCAAGCTTCTGCCTGTCTGTTATTCGGTCACCGAACCGAGTGTGTTGGAACTATCGTCCTTCGGACGCTCACCCTCCGGCTGGCTGCCGGTGGCCATGTAATAGATTGTTTCAGCGATATTCGTCGCATGATCGCCGATACGCTCGATGTTCTTGGCGCAGAACAGAAGATGTGTGCAGGTGGTGATGTTGCGCGGATCTTCCATCATGTAGGTCAGAAGCTCACGGAAGAGCGACGTGTACATGGCGTCGATTTCTTCGTCCCGTTCACGAATGGCGTTGGCTTTCTCGGCAGAACGCGTGGAATAGACGTCGAGTACTTCCTTGAGCTGCACCAGCGCCAGTTCCGACAGATGTTCGAGACCGCGGGCGAGCTTGCGCGGCACGCCGGTGCCGGCAACCGCGATAACGCGCTTGGCGGTGTTCTTGCCGAGATCGCCAACGCGCTCGAGATCGCCGGCAATACGCAGCGTGCCGATGATTTCGCGAAGATCGGCCGCGACAGGCTGCCGTCTGGCGATGGTGACGATGGCCTTGTCGCCGATCTCGCGCTCGGAATGGTCGAGGATCGCGTCGTCGGAAATGACCTTCTGCGCAAGCGCAGCGTCGGAATTGACCAGTGCGCGCACGGCGTCGGCGCACATCTGCTCGGCCAGACCGCCCATTTCGGCGATGCGGCGCGTCAGGAACTTCAATTCCTCGTCATAAGCGGACAGAATATGCGAATGGGTCGTTGTCTGTGTCATGGTCTAATCCTCCGGCTTGGCCTTCATGCACGTGCACGCCAACGGGGCACGGCAAAGGCACCAGTCTTGTTCGGTTTCGATAAAGCGCCGGCCGGAAATCAGCCGAAGCGGCCCATGATGTAATCCTGCGTACGCTGGTCGTCCGGATTGGTGAACATCTTGTCCGTTTCGTTTTCTTCGACAAGATGACCAAGATGGAACATGGCCGTACGCTGGGAAACACGCGCTGCCTGCTGCATGGAGTGCGTGACGATGACGATCGTAAAGTTGGCGCGCAGTTCGTGGATCAGTTCCTCGACCTTGGCGGTTGCGATCGGATCGAGCGCCGAGCAGGGTTCATCCATCAGGATCACTTCCGGGCTGACGGCAACCGCGCGCGCAATACACAGACGCTGCTGCTGACCACCGGAAAGGCCGGTACCGGATTCCTGCAGACGGTCTTTCACCTCGTTCCACAGGCCGGCCTTCTGCAGGCTCTGTTCAACGATCTGGTCCATATCCGCCTTGTTACGGGCAAGGCCGTGGATGCGCGGACCGTAGGAGATGTTCTCGTAAATCGTCTTCGGGAAGGGGTTCGGCTTCTGGAACACCATGCCGACGCGGGCGCGCAATTCCACGACGTCGATCGCCTGATCGTAGATATCGTCGCTGTCGAGGGTGATCTTGCCGGTGACCCGGCAGCCATCGATCGTATCGTTCATGCGATTCAAGGTACGCAGGAATGTGGATTTACCGCAACCGGACGGACCGATGAGCGCAGTGACCGTGTTTTCGCGGACATTGAGGTTCACGTCGTAAAGCGCACGCTTTTCGCCGTAAAAAACCGAAACGTCCTTGCCGATCATCTTGTACGAAACTTCATTCATTTTCTTGTCCAGCGCCTTTTCAACTGCTGCTTCCGACAACATGTTCATTGCTCAATCTCCCTCTACCAGCGCCGTTCGAAGCGGCGACGCAACAGGATTGCGCCAACATTCATGACGATGAGGAACAAAAGCAGGATGATGATAGCGCCGGATGTCCTTTCGACAAAGGCACGTTCCGCTTCGTTCGCCCACATGTAAATCTGCACCGGCAGAGCCGTGGACGGATCCATCGGCGTTGTCGGATAATTTGCAACGAATGCCACCATGCCGATCAAGAGCAGCGGCGCCGTTTCACCCAGCGCATGGGCAAGGCCGATGATGGTGCCGGTGAGAATGCCGGGCATGGCGAGCGGCAGAACGTGATGGAAGATCGTCTGCATCTTCGAGGCGCCGAGACCAAGTGCTGCGGCACGGATCGACGGCGGCACGGCCTTCAGTGCGGCGCGTGTGGCAATGATGATTGTCGGCAGTGTCATCAGCGTCAGGACAAGGCCGCCGACCAGAGAGGCCGAGCGCGGAAAGCCCATGAAGTTGATGAAGACGGAAAGGCCGAGCAGACCGTAAACGATGGAGGGAACTGCCGCGAGATTGTTGATGTTCACCTCGATAAGGTCCGTCAAACGGTTCTTCGGCGCGAATTCCTCGAGATAGATGGAGGCTGCGACACCGATCGGCAGCGACAGAACCAGCACGATCATCATCATATAGAAGGAGCCGATCAGCGCCACACCGACACCCGCCGCTTCCGGACGGCTCGAATTGCCGTTGACGAAGATGCCGGTGTTGAAATGTTTGCCGAGCTGGCCGCCTTCGGCGAGCTGATTCATCCAGCCGAGCTGCTGGTTCGAGATACGGCGGTTGGCTTCATCCACCGTCAGATCGACCTGGCCCTTGAAGGCACTATCCACATCGCCCGATGCGAGAAGCGTGACGTTGCGCGTGGTGCCGATAACGGCAGGATCGGCGACGACGATGTCGCGCAGCTGGGTGCGGACGCTGTCGGAGATCATGACGTTGACGGCGCGCAGACCGGCGCGGTCCGTCGGCGCGACGCCCAGAACCTTGGCAACCGCATCTCGGGCGAGAACGGGATAATTGGCCGTCATCAGCTTTGCGGGGTTTGCGGCCCGCTCATTCTTCGGATCGATGATCAGTTCGGAAAACTCGACCGGAACCGTGATCATCGTCTGCTGGAAGGCGGTGTACCCCTTGGATACGACCGACCAGAGCAGCAGGAAGAGGAAGATGAGGCCGAAGGAAATCGCTGCCATTCCATAGGCGCGGAAGCGGCGTTCGGCGGCATAGCGGCGCTTGATGCCGATATCACGGCGCGTGGCGCTGTTTCCGGCGGCAGCACCGGCTGTGGGAGAAACGATGTCGGTCATTCATATTGCTCCCGGTATTTGCGCACGATGTAAAGCGCGTAGATATTCAGGCAAAGCGTGATGGCGAAAAGCGTGATGCCCAGCGCGAAGGCGACAAGCGTCTGCGGCGAGGTGAATTCAAGGTCGCCGGTCAGCTGGCTGACGATCTTGACCGTCACCGTGGTCATCGGTTCGAACGGGTTGATCTGCAGGCGGGCCGCAACACCGGCGGCGAGAACCACAATCATCGTTTCGCCGATCGCACGCGACGCCGTCATCAGCACGGCGCCGACGATGCCGGGAAGAGCGGCAGGAACGATGACCTTCTTGATGGTTTCAGAGCGCGTGGCACCAAGACCGAGAGAACCGTCGCGCAACGAACGCGGCACAGCGGTGATGATATCGTCCGACAGTGAAGAGACATAGGGAATGAGCATGATGCCCATCACAAAGCCGGCGGTAATGACGCTCTGCGCCTGGATGAAATTGGCATAGTTGCCGGTTGTGAGACCGCTGATCTGCGTGGAAATGTCTCGCAGGAAAGGACCCACCGTCGTCAGCGCGAAGAAGCCATAGACGATCGTGGGAATACCGGCGAGCACCTCGAGCAGCGGCTTTGCCACTGAACGCAGGCGCGGCGAGGCGTATTCCGACATGTAAATCGCCGAAAACAGACCGACCGGGACCGCGACCAGCATGGCGACGAAGCCGATATAGAGCGTGCCGGCAAGCAGCGGGATGAGGCCGAACTGGCCGGAGGAGTCCGTTGCACCGGCGGCGGCGAAACGCGGATCCCACACGGTTCCGAAAAAGAACTGGTGTGCCGGAACCATGGTGAAGAACTGGATGGCTTCCGTCAGCATCGACAGGACGATGCCGATGGTCGTCAAGATCGCGATGGACGAGGCAACAAGCAAGGATGCGAGAATGACCCTTTCAACCTTGTTGCGGGCCCGAAAGCGCGGAGCGATCGAACGCAGCGCATAAGCGGCGCCGGCGAACGCGGCCGCCAGCACGATGACGATCATCGCGATGCGGCTTGTAGTGGTCATCGTGTTCAGCGTCTGGGCAGCATCGACCATATAACGCTCAGGATCGCCGGCGATCGCGACGCCTTTCGATGCCAGAAGCGGCCTTACCGCGGCTGTATCCGCGTCTGCCTGCGCAGTTTCTTCCGCCGTCAGGCGCTGAAGACCACGGGCGATGGAGCTCACCATGCCATATGTCAGGCTTTGCTGCGCCTCGGACTGGGCGCGCACATCTTCGGGAAAATTGCCGCGCACGGCAGAAGTGACGACCAGCGGGCTGATAACGAGCCAGACACAGAGAATGAACGCCGCGGGCAACACCGCCCAGACGACCGCGTAGGAGCCGTGATAACCGGCACGGGAATGCATGCTGGCGGGGCGCCCGCCAGACAGAGCAATGGCGCGGCGGCTGCCGAGCAGATAACTGCCGATGCCGATCAGCGCCAGTATCAGCAAAAGGATCGATGTGTTCATTAGAATTCCCTCGGCGTGCCTCAAGAGCACGGTGCGATATCGGGCAAATCAAAAAGTCATCAAAACGAGACCGCTGGACCATCCAGAGATGCCTGCCTTTTGACTGTATCAAAGTCTGGCAAGCGTCAAGGTTGATACAACCTATCCATCTGTAATCCATAAACAATTATGTGGATGGCGATGGATCGGAACTGTCAACCGGAGACAATCGCCGAAGCGGAGAGGCACCGGGCGAAACAAGGGGCGCGGCAAGCCGCGCCCCTCGTCTTTATTACATGGAAGCGCCGGCTGCGAACTTGGCGCGGATTTCTTCGCGCTCCTTGTCCGGAGCGGCAACCAGGCCGTAGTTGGCGAGCGGGGAATCAGGGCCGATCATGTCGTCAGAAACGAAGAACTCGACATATTCCTTGAGGCCCGGGATAACGCCCAGGTGAGCCTTCTTCACGTAGAAGAACAGCGGACGGGAAACCGGGTACTTGCCGCTGGCAACGGTTTCGGTGGACGGAACAACGCCAGAAACAGTGGCAACCTTCAGACGGTCAGCATTGTTTTCATAGAAAGCGAGGCCGAAGACGCCGAGGCCAGTCTTGTTGGCGTCGATGCGGGCCAGCGTTTCGGTGTAGTCGCCGTCGATGTCGACCGCGGCGCCATCCTTACGGACAGCGATGCACTTTGCAGCTGCCTGCTTGGCATCGGTGACGATCTTCTTGATGGCGTCGGTAGCGCCGGCTTCCTTGCAGCCGTCAGCCATGATCTTCTCTTCGAAGACTTCGCGGGTGCCGTGCTTGGAACCCGGGATGTAAGCGGCAATCGCTACATCAGGCAGTTCCTTGTTGACTTCCGACCACTTCTTGTTGGGGTTGGCAACGAGCTTGCCGTCCTTGACGATTTCAGCGGCGAGAGCGAGGTAAAGATCCTTCGGCTCGAGCTTGATGTCCTTGTTGGAAGCGTCCATTGCGAAGACGATACCGTCGTAACCGATCTTCACTTCCTGAACGTCGGCAACGCCGGCAGCCTTACAGGCGGCCAGTTCGTCGCTCTTGATTGCGCGCGAAGCGTTGGCGATGTCGATGGTGCCTTCACCAACGCCGGAGCAGAACGCCTTCAGACCACCGCCCGTGCCGCCGGACTCAACAACCGGAGCCTTGAAGTTCGGGAAGGTTTCGGCGAAGGTTTCAGCAACGATCTTGGCATAGGGCAGAACCGTGGAAGAACCGGCAACCTGGATCTGGTCGCGAGCAGCGGCGGCGCCAGCGAAGGCGACAGAAGCCACCAGAGCTGCTGCGGAAAATTTAAGGATGTTCATTTGTCTCTCCCGTCGTGGGCTTGTTTGTGGACGCGGCCGATAGCGGCACTCGCTCAAAGCATGCGCTCGGCGACCTTTTCTTAACCACCGTAGCCACATCCTTTTATGTCACTTCAGTGAAAGATTTGTGACAACCTAAATTATTGATTTAATTTATAAAATTTTACGACAGTAAAAGCAGATAGATATTTTATGTCAGAATCTGACCGTGAAGTCCGTACCGTTGCCCAATTCCGATTTGATGATGAGGCGGGCACGGTGGCGGGTGAGGATGTGCTTGACAATGGCAAGCCCCAGACCCGTTCCTTTTTTGGAACGGCTGTCGGCGACACTGACGCGATAAAACCGCTCCGTCAGACGCGGCACATGTTCAGCGGGAATGCCCGGCCCCTTGTCGATGACGCTCACTTCCACCGGCTTGCCGGGTTCGGCGCGCAGCCAGACATCCACGACCTTGCCTTCCTGTCCATATTTGCAAGCATTTTCAACGAGATTTTGAAACACCTGCACCAGTTCGTCGCGGTCGCCCTGCACTTCTGCCGGCCGGTCGGGCAGATGTAGGGTGATCTCGACATCCAGCTCATTGGCGAGCGGCAGCAGCGCGTCCCGCACATGTCCGATGACGGGGACGAGGTCGACCTTCTGGTCAGGCGCGATATTCGCCCGCAGCTCCAGCCGTGAAAGCGACATCAGATCATCCACCAGCCTGCTCATGCGGGTTGCCTGATCCAGCATGATGGCGAGGAAACGTTCCTGTGCCTTCGGATCGTTGCGAGCCGGACCCTGCATGGTTTCGATGAAGCCGCGCAGCGAGGCGAGCGGCGTGCGCAATTCATGGCTGGCATTGGCGACGAAGTCGCTGCGCATCCGGTCGATGCGGCGAAGCTCCGACACATCACGGAACGACAATATGTAAAATGGCGGGCCGGCCACCTCCCCCGCATCCGCACGGGCGATGCGAACGATGAAGACCCGTTCGGATGGAAAACGCTCCGAATGCTCGACCTGATTGGGCTGGCCGGTGGTGATGGTTTCGCGGATGACATCCAGCAGACCGGGAGATCGCAGGCGGGCGGAAATATGCGCGCCGGGCGGAAGCTGGCCGAAAGCACGTTCGGCCGCACCGTTCTGAAACAGCACGCTGGCATTCTTGTCGAGGATGAAGACCGGCGTATCCAGCACTGCAAGGCCGGCCCTGACACCGGAAATGACACTTTCGGCGGGCACCTCGGGTTCATCCGTTTCCGCAACCGCGGTTTCATCGGTTTTGGGCGCCATTGGCCGTTCCCGAACCGCCAGAATGGCGATGATGGCGCAGAACCAAAGAACGGCCGGCATGTAGGGCGTGTGCAGTTCCGAAACGGCCACGATGGCCAGCATGCTGACGACGAGAACGGGCAACCAGTTTCGGCCAAGCTTTCGTCCCAAAAGCCTTAATCCACGATCGCCTTCCATGACTGCCATTTCAGCCTGCTTTCCACTTTCACCTGACGGCGCATCGAATTCTCATAGGCCAGCTTCATGACAGAGATTCATCACCGCGCATTTTTCGCAACGTATATGCGCAAAATCTGTGCCGCAATCGTCCCCGGCGCCGCACCATGCGCAGCCACTCCTCTTTCACTTGAATTCTGCCGGTGGATATGAACTCATTGGCGGTGAGTTGCCTTTACACAACAATAGCCGGAGAACAAATATGGCCGAAGACACGAAGAAGCGAGCGGTGGAGCTTACCATTGGCGGCAAGCCGCGCAGCTTCGACATCGACGATCCGGTTCTTCCCGACTGGGTGGAGGACAAAAAACTCTCCGCAGGCGACTTTCCCTACGACAAGAAGATGAAACGGGAAGATTACGACGCTGCGCTGGAGGCGCTGCAGGTGGAGCTGGTGAAGGTGCAGTTCTGGCTGCAGGCCACAGGCAAACGGGTGATGGCGGTCTTCGAAGGCCGCGACGCGGCGGGCAAGGGCGGCGCGATCTTTGCGGCCCGGGCCTATCTCAACCCCCGCTACGCCCGCGTGGTGGCGCTGACCAAACCGACGGAAACAGAACGCGGCCAATGGTATTTCCAGCGCTATATCTCACATTTTCCGACTGCCGGCGAATTCGTTCTCTTCGACCGTTCCTGGTATAACCGCGCCGGTGTCGAGCCGGTCATGGGATTTTGCACCCCGGAAGAACACAAGCGCTTTCTCAAGGAAACACCGCGGCTGGAAAAGATGCTGGTGCATGAGGACATTCATCTTTTCAAGTTCTGGCTCGACATCGGCCGCGAGACGCAGATCGAACGCTTCCACGATCGCCGCCACAGCCCGCTGAAATGCTGGAAGCTTTCGGATATGGACATAGCGGCGCTGACGAAATGGGACGATTACACGCAAAAGCGCGACGAGATGCTGGAAAAGACCCACACCGACGATGCCCCCTGGACGGTGGTGCGCGCCAACGACAAGCGCCGCGCCCGTGTGAACCTGATCCGCCATATTCTCAATGCACTCGACTATGACGGCAAGGACAAGAAGGTGATCGGCGAGATCGACGACAAGATACTGGGGTCGGGTCCGGAGTTTCTTAAATAGGACGGGGAGACGAAGGCAAGCGCCTCCTCACGGCGGCGCTTGCCATTCTTCCTGTCAGTCTTACTGGCCGGGCAGAATGCGCACGGAGTAAAGATTGACCGGGCGGCTGTTGCCGTCAATGTCGCTGTTGATGAAGATTTTGCCGGGCGCGTTAGGAGCGAGCGAGCGCTCGAATGTCGCGTTCAGCAGCATATCCGCCCTTTCAGCCGTGGCCGTAAAGCGGTGACGTGAGCAATCTCCAAGCGTGGCGAAATCGCAGGCGACGGAAACCTGTGTCTGCCGGTCGCTGGATGATTGCAGCGTGATCGATATGGTCGAGGACTTGCCCGCCATGTCACGCATGACTTCCACCGGAACCTCGACGCTAACAGCACCATCCTGCGAAACACTTCTCGACGTCACCTTTATCGCCTTGCCGGCAGGTGTGGCGATGTTTTCGACCGTGGCGCGCGGGCCTGCCGAAACTCCGGCGCTGCCGCGCTCGGCATTAAAGAGTTCCACCCAGTCATCGGAGAAACCACGGCCGGCGGAGAGGCTCGGCGCCGGTTCCGCACCGTTGAAGTCTTCCGCCTGCACCTGGGCCGGCGGAT
Organism: Agrobacterium sp. 22-210-1; assembly: GCF_053522525.1. Taxonomy (NCBI): domain Bacteria; kingdom Pseudomonadati; phylum Pseudomonadota; class Alphaproteobacteria; order Hyphomicrobiales; family Rhizobiaceae; genus Agrobacterium; species Agrobacterium sp. 22-210-1. Next base: position 2,250,675 of record NZ_JBNWCI010000001.1, read on the forward strand.
TGGGCACGCTGGTATCGCGCTGCGCGGGCGACAGCAGCAGGCCGGACGAATAGACCCACCAGGCGCCGAAACCGATGAAGGCGAGAAGCGTCACATATATGAAAAGCCTTGCAAAAAGTCCGCGGCGCTTGCGGCGGCCAACAGCGCCTTCCGGGCGGAAAGCAAGCGAGGCATCGCCCGCGCTGGATCCTCTCCTGGATGGCTTTGCATTGCGCCGACCGGCACTTAGCGGCTCTTCAGCAGCAGCGACGCCCGGCCGCGCGTCACGCGTTTCGCCACGCAGTTCCGGCTCGACGGCCATATCGCCGTGGTGCTGTGGCTGCGAAACGGGATCGACCGAGGGTTCATCATGGGCGGCACTCTCCGGCAGTGGTGGCCGCAATTGCTGTTCCACCCTGTCCAGAAGCCGGTTACGCTCTTCATTTTCAATGACATGAATGAGGCTTTCAAGCCGCTGGCGTTGCTGTGCGACGACCTGTGGTTCGTCTATGCCCTGCTTGCGCAGGCCAGCTTCCAGCGCCTGGCGCGATGATTGGTAAATCCGTGCACGAACTTCGGCGTTCGATCTGTCCGATTTTTCCAGAGCATTTCTGATTGCCGTTTCCAGTCCGCTCACGACCGATCCTTGTTCTGTTGCGCTGTGCAAAAATATGCGGCGCTGCGCCATTGGTTTACGATTCGGTAACGGCTATGCCGCGCCTCCGCAAGCATCGTTTGTTATAAAGACCGGATTGGCTTGGGGAAAATCGATCCATTGTGGCACTGCGAACGCAGATTTGTGACGCCGATACGGCGCGGTTTTCGCTTTCAATCCGTCGCCGAACACGATATTAACTTACGTGCGCGTAAACGTAATTCATGGGAGGAAACATGCTGCCGTCCGTGCTGAAAGACAATCTGCGTCTTCCGGTCATAGCATCACCGCTATTCATTATTTCGCATCCGCAATTGACGCTGGCACAATGCAAGGCGGGTGTCATCGGCGCTTTCCCGGCGCTGAACGCGCGGCCCGAAAGCCAGCTGGACGAATGGCTGGCGATGATTACCGAAGAGCTTGCCGCGCATAACAGCGCCAACCCGGATCGTCCGGCTGCCCCCTTTGCGGTCAACCAGATCGTGCACATGTCCAATCGCCGGCTGGAACATGATCTCGGCCTCTGCGTCAAATATAAGGTGCCGGTGGTGATTTCCTCGCTCGGCGCCGTGCCTGAGGTCAATGCGGCGGTCCATTCCTATGGCGGCATCGTGCTGCACGATGTGATCAATGATCGTCACGCCCGCTCCGCCATCCGCAAGGGCGCGGACGGGCTAATTGCGGTGGCAACCGGCGCCGGCGGACATGCCGGCACGTTGTCACCCTTCGCGCTTGTTCAGGAAATCCGCGAATGGTTTGATGGCCCGCTATTGCTGGCCGGCGCCATCGCCAATGGCGGTTCCATCCTCGCGGCACAGGCCATGGGCGCGGACATGGCCTATATCGGCTCGCCCTTCATTGCCACGCAGGAAGCGCGCGCTTCCGACGGCTACAAACAAGCGATCGTGGACGCCCAAGCGAAAGACATCGTCTATTCGAATTATTTCACCGGCGTTCATGGCAACTACCTGAAAAGCTCCATCGTCGCCTCCGGCATGGATCCCGACGACCTGCCCGAAGCGGACCCCTCCAAGATGGACTTCGAAACGGCAACCGGCGGGGCAAAGGCCTGGAAGGACATCTGGGGCGCCGGCCAGGGTATTGGCGCGGTCAAGGCCGTGGAGCCGGTGGCAGACCTCGTCGATCGGCTGGCGCGGGAATATAAGGCTGCGAAAAACCGCATCTGCACAACGGCCTGACGCCGCCCGCAAACAATAAGCAGGCAAAGCTTTTTGCGGAAATTTCAAAAGCCGCGTATTCAAGGCTTGAAATCCGTCAGCATTGCCTGTATCAGCCCGCCATGAAGCTGATCCGCAACAGACGGGTCATGTTCGGGCCGCTTTAGCTCAGTTGGTAGAGCACGTCATTCGTAATGACGGGGTCACGTGTTCGAGTCACGTAAGCGGCACCATTTCCAAGCAAAATGAAAACTCATTTAATACCGCGGGATCGACAGCTTCGATTTTACACGCCTCTACGTGGTGACAGAAACTCGATAACACGTCGGGGTTCCTTGACCGTCAGACTTCGTCAATCAAACATAATCCCCAATTATTGACTTTCGAGATGATTGTGTGTATCAATACACACATGAAAAGCGGCGACATCATTTCGGCCTTGAAAGCGGATGGCTGGTACGAGGTGAGCACGATAGGTAGTCACGTTCAATTCAAACATCCAACCAAACCAGGCCGCGTCACTGTTCCTCACCCGAAGAGAGATTTGCCGATCGGCACGCTTAAAAGCATTGAAAAGCAATCCGGACTGAAACTGAGGTGAACCATGCGTAACTATATCGGACTGATCCATAAGGACGCTGATAGCGATTACGGCGTTTCTTTCCCCGATTTTCCCGGTGTCGTGACTGCGGGCACTGATCTTGATGACGCGCGCCGAATGGCGGAAGAAGCTTTGGCGCTCCATGTTGAAGGTATGATCGAGGATGGCGAAGCCATTCCCGAAGCGTCTTCTCTCGATACCATCATGGCGGATGCAGAAAACAGGGATAGCGTTGCCATCCTCGTTGCCCTCAAGGCAGAGAGCAGGAAGTCCGTTCGTCTCAACATCACGCTCCCGGAAGACGTCCTGAAGGCAATTGATGCCTTCGCAGAGACCAGAGGGCTGACGCGGTCTGGATTCCTGGCGCGCGCGGCGAAACATGAGATGTCGAACGCAACCCGCGACGATCATAGGTAAGGCCGTTCGACCGACGCGTGATCGTCACGGCAAAAGTGTTTGAAACCAAACAGCCCGCAATACGTTGACCGGCAAGTCACTCTCAACCAGAAAGCCAGTCATCGTGGACGTCATTCGTATTCTTATCGCCATCCTTCTTCCGCCCGTCGGTGTGTTCCTTCAGGTCGGGCTTGGCCTGCATTTTTGGCTCAATATTCTTTTGACGCTGTGCGGTTATGTACCCGGCATTATTCACGCCATCTGGGTGATCCTGCGGAAGTGAAGTCCGGCCATTTGCAATGGAACGTCCGCAACATTTTAGTACGTGATTAAATTCTTATGATCTCTGGAACCTCGTCTTCTCCCTCACGTTAAGGTGATGACAAGCAGCCAAGGAGAAAATCATGAACCAGATCATCTACATCGTCGGCCTCGTCGTTATCGTACTGGCAATTCTGTCGTTTTTCGGCTTCCGCTGATCCCCGTTGTCAATTCACTCGCTTGCGCATATTCTAAGCGGCAGTGACACACGGCTGCGTTCATGGGTTGCTCCGCTGTCGGGTGTATTTCGGGATCGCGTTGCTCTGGGAGGTGCACGATGAAGAACGAGAGATGGACAGAACCGGTCGAGGTCAATCTTGAGGCGAACGGCAAGAGTGTCGTCGCCGGCCCCTCTGAAGCGCTGACGTTGCTAACGGAAGGCTGGCCGAAGATTGGCGGATTAAGCTTTGTGAGAGCCAGAAGCGCCTGCCGCGCCGCCCTTGACGGGCGCAAATCGCCGGAGGAAGCGCGCAAATGTTTCACCGATGCGGTTTCCGAGATGCAGAAAAACCCGCATTGACGGGCCCAAAACAAAACGGCTCCTGAAAAGGAGCCGTTCTTTTACGTATTGCGCTCCCGGCGACAAATTGCCGGGAGCGCTTTTTCTGGACCTTACATCCAGTAAGGCGCGACGCCGTAATAGTCGTAAACCTTGCGGTCCTTGGCGTTCAGCAGATCATTGTCATCGAGATTGGCGAAGTGCGGCGCGTTTTCGATCTCTTCCTTGGTAAGATCGATGCGGTAGCCGTCGAGTTCTTCATCGTAATGCAGCTTTTCCCAAGGCAGCGGGTAATAGTCGTCACCGATCCCGAGAAAGCCACCGAAACTCAACACCGCATAAGCGACGCGGCCGCCACGCTTCTCCAGGATAATGCGCTGGATCGAGCCGATATGTTTGCCATCGGCGCCATAAACGCGGGTGCCTTCTACCTTGTCGCTGGCGATCAGGCTCGGCGTATCCTTGACATAGGGATCCTGCCCGGCGCGGGGTTCCTGATGCAACATGACGTCTTCCTCCTTGATTTTCTTCGTTGGTGTCACGTCTTGTAAACCCTGCGACGGAGAAATCGTTCCGAGGCGTTTCAAGCGCTGCGGCAGGTATTTTTTTGAAGGAGGACGGAACAAAAAGGCGCGCTTATTGGCGGATTTTTTGCCAGACGGAGGGGGAAACCCCGACCATCTTGCGAAAGACGCGGGAAAAATGCGCCTGGTCTGAAAAACCGCTAGCAATGGCAATGTCGGTCAACGCCATGTCGGTCCGCATCATCAGATCCTTGACGCGATCGATACGCGCCTGCATCTGCCATTGGTGTGGCGGTACGCCGGTGGAAGCCTTGAAGGCATGGCTGAAATGGGATTGCGACAGGTTTGTGAGTTCCGCCAGTTCCTCCAGCCGGATCGACCGCAGGCAATGTTCACGGATATAGTCGGTCGCCGCTCTTAACTGCCAGACGGCGAGCTTGCTGCGTTTCTTGACCGGTTCCCGCTTTACCTTGAGAAAGTCCGTCAGCAGCGCCAGCACGAGGCTTTCGCCGTAAAGGTCATGCAAGGGGTCTGGATTATCGCACTCGGCAGCGATCAGCCGCGCCAACGCCAGCAGGCGCTCATCCTCGAACATCAGATGCGGATCGAGCAGGCCGTGCGGGTCAAACCCCTGCACCAGCCGCGCGCCCAGCAAACCCGCATCAAAATGCAGATCGAGATGGCGCACAAAGGACACATTGCTGAGTTCCGCATGCACATCCAGATCGGCGGGCACGAAGGAAATCCGGTTCGCCTTGGAAGAACCGTGATTGTCACGATGGGAGCGGTTCATCATGAACCGGCCGTCATCGCTCCCGTCCATATCCAGCAGAAAAACGAAACGCGGGTCCTTGCCAACATAACGGCCACCCGCTTTCGGCGCGCAACGCACATCCCAGAGATCGGCGACGATGCCGTTCCAGACCCTCGAGCGCGGGCCGCCGATGACGGCAAAGCCCTCGATCTCATTTTCCATCCGTACGCGGAAAGCCATGGCCTCTTGATCCCGCAAGGCGCAAAGGCGCCTCTATAAACATGATAAATCTATTCATGTTTATAGAGGCAAACTATATTTCCCGCAACTGCTAGCCTGCTGCCAAACCTTACCACTTCTTTGCAAGCTTGAAGGTGATGGTGCGGCTATCACCCCAGCCACAAACCGAGACGCCGGCGCAGCTCTTGACATATTCCTTGTCGAAGACATTCGCGACGTTGACGGAGGCGGTCCAGTCGTTCTTCTCGTAACGTATCGCGGCATCGAAGACCGCCGCATCCGGAACGCGCAGCGTATTTGCCGCATCAGCCCAGGATTTACCCTGATAGCGCACACCGCCGCCGATGCTGAGGCCTTCAAACGTATCATCGGTGAAGGCGTAATCCACCCACAGGGACGCGGTGTTGGCGGGCACGATCCAGGGCGATTTGCCGATCAGGTTGGGGTTGGCGTCGCGGCTAATCTCAAGATCGGTATAGGAATAGGAGGCAAGCGCCTTCCAGTTGTCGGAAAGATTGGCCTTGGCTTCCAGCTCGAAGCCGGTGGATTCCACCTGTCCGAACTGCCCGCTCGTGGTCACGCCGCCAGCCGTATAGGACACGATGGCATTGTCCTTGACCAGCTTGAAGACGGAGGCAGTGATGCTGCCATCAAAGAAAGTCGGTTCGTATTTGACACCTGCTTCGAACTGGTGCCCCTCCTCCGGTGCGGCCGGGGTGCCATCCGCAAGCGTATCGATCAGCGGATTGAAGAAGGTGGCCGCCGAGACATAGGGTGTCAGGCCATTGTCGAATTCATAAGCGAGGCCGGCCCGGCCGCTCAGCGCATCGTCATTGGAGCGGAAAGACGCGCCTGCCGGCAACCTGTTGTTCAGCTCCGTATCGACATAATCGTAACGACCGTTGAGCGTCACCAGCCAGCCATCGCCGAAACGCAGCTGGTCCTGCGCGTAGATGCCGATCTGCTGCTGGGTCACGACATTGTCGGCATAAACGAAATTCGTACCCTGCGTCGAGCCATAGACCGGCTTGAGCGCGCCGATCGCATTCGATCCGCAGCAAGCCTGCACCTGATCCAGCCTGTAATATTTATAGTCGAGACCGACGAGCAGCGAATGGCTGACCGCGCCGGTTTCGAACTGTCCTTCAATGCGGTTGTCAACGCCGAAACTATCCGCTTTCGACAGGCCGTCATAACCGAAGCGGGTCAACATATAGTCGTTGGTGGTGGCATCGAGGATCGGCTGGCCATTGGCGTCGGCATTGGCCCAACCGCCCGGATAGGGTCCGGTCTCGTGCTTGTAGAGGTGGCCATAACGGGCGTTCTGGCTGATCTTCCAGCCATTGTCGAATTCATGGCTGACTTCATAACCCACCATCGACTGGTAGACACGGCCATTGTCGATATCCGGTTCACCATAAAAGGCCTTGCGGTCGAGCTTGCCGAATGGCGCATCGACAACGGTACCGACATAGGGCAGGAAGCCATTGCCGACATGCACCTGATCCAGCGCCGAGAAATATCCGTAGAGCGTGGCACTTGTCTGCGCATCCGGCTCGAAGGTGATCTGCGGCATGATGAAGCCGCGCAGATCCTCTGAGTAATCGGTGTAATTATCGCCGCCGGAAACCTTGCCGGTGACGCGGTATTTCCATACGCCCTCACCATCCACCTTGTCGCCAACATCGAAACCGAAAAAGGCATTGCCGAAATTGTTGATGCCGATTTCCGTTTCACGAACCGGCGTATCCTGAGTTTGCTTGCGGACCAGTTGCACGATACCGCCGGGATTGGCGCCGCCATACAGCACCGAAGCGGGCCCTTTAAGGACTTCCACCCGTTCCAGACCATAGGCATCCATCTGGAAACCGCCGAAACCATAACTGAACAGGTTCAGCCCATCGAGGAACACGCCGGTCTGGGTTGCCTGAAAACCGCGAATGTAAAACCAGTCGGTATCCGGGTCGGTACCGAAGGGCTCCGCCGTCACACCGGGCGTGTAGCGCAGCACCTCGTCGATTTTGGTCACGGCGCCGCGGTCATCCATTTCCTTGCGACCGACGACGGATACGGATTGCGGAATGTCTTTCGTTTCCGTGTCGGTTTTCGAGCCGGTCGCGCTTTTCTTCGCAACATAGCCACGGACCGGGCCCGTGGCATTTTCCGCCCCCTGCCCTTCGACGGTGATTTCCCGCAGAACGGTCGTTTCCTGTGCGTGGCCCATCACCGGCGCCATCAAAACAACGGCAGCCGTTCCCAAAGCCAGACGGCTCAAAAACATCCCATGCAAATTTTTCAAGATATGCCCCGAAACAGATCGCGGCCGACGATCATAGCCGGCAGGCCGCAGCACTTCAATTAAGCTGAGTATTTACATCAGGATTAAGGCGGGATGCTTGTCGTTTTCCGGGAGGATTTGAAGCTTATTGGCCTCTCGCACTGTTTTATGCCCGTCATTTTATGCGGCGGGACCAGCCATCAACCTTTGCGTCGGCCGATCCTCGCAAGCAGCATGACGGGAAGGATGCCGATGACGACAATCGCCAGTGCGGCGATTGCCGCCTCCTCATAGGTGCCGCGCGCTGCTTCGCCGTAGAGATGGGTCGCGAAGGTCTCGAAATTGAGCGGCCGCAACAAAAGCGTGGCGGGGAGTTCCTTGACGCAGTCCACGAAGATCAGCAACGCCGCTGCCGCAAGCGATGCCTTCGAGAGCGGTAAGTGGATCTGGCGGAATGTCTGGGTTGCGGATCGTCCGAGTGTTCGCGAAGCGTGATCAAAAGATTGCGGGATACGGCTCAGGCCGGCATCGACGCCGCCGGCTGCAATGGTGAGGAAACGCGCCGAATAAGCGTAGATCAGGGCTGCACCGCTGCCGATGAAAATGAGGCCGGTGGATATGCCAAACCAGTCACGCATGGTCTGGTCAACAAACCGGTCGAAACCACCGAGCGCGATCAGCACGCCAATAGCAATGACCGTGCCGGGGGCTGCATATCCCACCGTGGAAAGACGATAGGACCAAAGCGAGAGACGCCCCGGAGCAAGGCGCATCGCGTAAGCAACCGCAAGGCCGAGAATAAGGGTGATCAACGTCGCCAATCCGGCAAAGACGATGGTGTTCAACGCCTCCTCGGTGAAACGGGCAGACAGGCCGCTGAAGCGGAACCGTTTCCATGCCTCGATGACGAGATAGCTCGCTGGCGCGACGAAACCGATCAGGACCGGCAGGCTGCCGAGTGTAAAAGCACCGCAGGCCTTGAGGCCGGTAAGGCGCACCGGCTCCAGTTCCCGGCTTTTCTGCGCGGAAACCGAATAACGCTGCTTGCGCCGCGCCCAGCGTTCAAACGCCACGAGGGCAACGACGATGAACAGCATGGAGAGCGCGATCTGCGCCGCACCGGGCAGATCGGATTTCGTGACCCAGGTCGTATAGACCGAAACTGTGAGGGTGCGGACGCCCAGAAATTCCGAGGCGCCGATATCGTTCAGCGCTTCCATAAGGGCAAGGCTGACGCCGACCGCGATCGCCGGCCGCGCCAGCGGCACTGCGACCTTTAAAAAAGCCCTCTGTCTGGAAACGCCAAGCGTGCGGGCGGCCTCCAGCAGATTGCCAGCCTGCGTCAGGAACATGGCGCGGACGGGAATATAGACATAGGGAAACAGCACGAAGCCAAGCAAAATGATGCAGCCCGTCATCGATCTTATGTCCGGCAGACGGAATTCACGCGGGCTGGAATAACCGAGCAGAAAGCGGATTACTCCCTGCACTGGCCCGATCGGATGCAGAATATCCAGATAGGCATAAGCAACAATATAGGTTGGCATGGCCAGCGGCAGCAGCAGCGCCCATTCCAATATCCGGCGACCGGGAAAATCATAAGCGGTAACCAGCCACGCCGATGAGGTTCCAATGATGCCGGCCAGCAAGCCGACACCGGCGAGAAGGATGACCGTATCCGGCAAGGCCGTCAAAAGAACAGTGGAGCCGAGATGCTCCCACAGGCCGGCAGACCCCTGCACCGCCTGAGAGACCAGCGCCAGAACCGGCACCATGGCGCCGCAGACCGCAATGAGCGACAGGCCCAGCCACCAGAAGGCGGATGAAAACCTTGGTCTTGCGCGGGACGTCAATGGCTGAGCGGCGTCTGGATTCATGAGCTTCTTGAAAATACAGGGAAAGGCGCCCGCGGGTGCGAGCGCCTTTCACCTTGTTGTTGCCAATTGGCCTTTACTTGTCGAAACCGACCTTGTCGACCAGCTCGCTCGCCTGCTTGCGATGCGACACGATCTCCGTCAGCGGCTTGCTGTCGATCTTCAGGTCGCCGAAGGAAGCGACGATCTCGTTGAGACCCGCGCCCTGCTTGACCGGATATTCGTAGTTGGCTTCGGCATAGATCTTCTGGGCTTCGTCGGAAACGAGATATTCCAGAAGCTTGACGGCTTCAGCCTTGTTGGGCGCATTCTTGGCCACGGCCGCACCGGTAATGTTGACCTGCGTGCCACCATTCTTGAAGGTCGGCAGAACCACCTTGATGGCGTCGCCCCACTTGACCTGCTCTTCGCCGCCCTTGCCCGAGCGCATCAGGCCGACGTAGTAGGAGTTGGCAATACCGATATCGCAAATGCCGCCGAGGATGTCCTTGGCAACGTCACGGTCACCGCCGCCTGCCTTGCGGGCCAGGTTTTCCTTGACGCCAGCAAGCCACTTTTCAGTGTCGGCAGCGCCATAATGAGCGATGTAATCGGCAAACAGTGCCGTGTTGTAGGGGTGCTGGCCAGCGCGAATGCAGACCTTGCCTTTCCACTTGGCATCCGCCAGATCTTCATAGTTGAAGGAAGCAAGGTCGAGATCCTTCGCCGCATAAAGAACGCGGGCGCGCATGGAAAGCGCAAACCAGTGACCCTTAGCATCACGAAGTTCGGCCGGGACTGCCTTGGTCAGGGTTTCGGACTCAACCGCCTGGGTAACGCCCTTTTCTGCAAGATCAACGAGGTTGCCGGCATCCACGGTCATCAGGACGTCGGCAGGCGAGCTTGCGCCCTCGCTCAGAACGCGCTCAGCCAGACCATCTTTCAGGAACACGGTGTTGACCTTGACGCCGCTCGACGCGGTGAAGGATTCCAGCAGGGGCTGGATCAGGCCCGGCTCTCTGGTGGTGTAGATGTTGAGTTCCGCGGCGCTGGCTGACCCGGCTGCAAAAGCAACAGTGCTGGCAAGCAGGGCAAATCTGGTAAATTTCGTCATGGTCGTCTCCCTCTTCGATGGCGGCAATATAGAGGCAGCAGACATCATACCTGATGGATCAAATCAAGTTTTATTTCGCTGTTTTCTGACGGGTTTGATCACCAAGAGTTGAAAAGGATGCTGAAATTTACATGCAAATCCACTCATTCAACCTCAAGTAAATATCAGGACACCCTTGGGGTCGATACCGAAACGTACTGCCTTGGTCTTGGCGGGTGTGCGCTGCATCGTGCGGACACGCAAGTCTCCCGGCAGCCCGGGTACGGCGATGCCGAGCTGTTCGATCTCACCGAGGAAAACGCGGCTCAATATTTCGCCGGCGATCCCGTCTTTCGCTGTGTTGTCCTCGATAATCGAAATCGCGTTGGGTCGAACATAGGCAACCGCTGCAAGGCCATCGGGCAGATCGGAGGCATCACCCAGCAGCCCGAGCGGCGTTTCAACGCGCCCCTGCCTTACCCGGCCTTCGATCTTGTTGAAGGCGCAGAAAAAATCGGCGGCATAGCGGGTTTTGGGATTGTCGTGGATTTCATAACCCGTGCCGCTCTGCACGATGCGCCCGCGCTGCATCAGAACCACGCGGTCGCCTGCGGACAACGCCTCTTCCGGATCATGGGTGACCATGATCGCCGTCGTCCCCAATTGCCGCAGAAGACCAAGCGTCTCCTCGCGGACATTGTCGCGCAAACCTCTGTCCAGATTGGAGAAAGGCTCATCCATCAGCAACAGACCGGGCTGCGGGGCGAGCGCACGGGCAAGCGCCACGCGCTGCTGTTCACCGCCCGAAAGCGTATGCGGATAACGCTTGGCTAGCTCTTGCAGATGCACGTGCTCAATCATCTCCATCGCACGGCGGCGGGCCTCGGCCTTGGCGAGGGTTCTGAGACCGAACATGACATTCTGCTCGACGGTGAGATGCGGGAACAGCGCATAATCCTGAAAGACAAAACCGATATTGCGCTTTTCCGGCTCAACGAAAACAGCCGAGTCGGCAACGGCCGAACCATTAAGGGAAACGCTACCGCGGTCTGGCGTCTCCACACCCGCAACGATGCGCAGCAAGGTCGATTTTCCACAGCCCGACCGTCCAACTAGGCAAATAATCTCGCCGCGTTCGACGGACAGGTCGATATCGGACAAGACATCCGTATCACCGAATCTTTTCCCAACCGATTTCAGTTCAAGCGCTGCGCTGCCTGCCATTTCCAATCCTGCCCTGCTTTGCGAATTATGTTGATCGCTCAAATCAGGATTAAAGTCAAAAAATCGCACATGACTCCGTTTCCATTCACGAGGACGCGAGATGTGCGACAGCAATATTGACGTTTACGTTAGAGTTAAATAGGCTTCACCGATACGATGGACGTCAGGGGATTCCGCGTCTATCATTCGTCACCGGGGAGCAGGAGGAGCGGTCGATCCGGTGGCGCACATGTGGTTCCTTCTATCTCGCCGATATGCCGGCTGGTTGCGGGAGCTTCATGATCATCACGAAGCCTAAAGCGCCCTTCATGCATTCCACCGAATGCACGGCGCGAAAAAGACTCTGGGAGGAGAAGCATGAGTGAATTGTCCCTGGGACAGCCGGGAAATGTCAGCGTAGAGAAGCGTTGGCTGTCGTCCTATCCGCCGGGCGTCCCTTCCGAGATCCCCGTATCGGCCAACGCCTCGCTTGTAGACCTTCTTGAAAAGAGCTGCGTGCAATTTGCCGACCGCAAAGCCTTTTCCAGCATGGGGAAATCGCTGACCTATCGGGAGCTGGATGCTCAAACCCGTGCTGTGGCCGCTTGGCTGCAATCCAGAGGACTGGAAAAAGGTGACCGGGTTGCGGTGATGATGCCGAACATCCTGCAGAACCCCGTCGCGGTTTATGGAATCCTGCGGGCGGGCATGATCGTGGTCAACGTCAATCCGCTCTACACACCGCGCGAACTGGAACACCAGCTGAAGGACTCCGGCGCAAAGGCGCTGTTCGTGCTCGAAAACTTCGCCCATGTGGCGCAGCAGGCGGTGCCGAAAACCGCCGTACGGCATGTGGTCGTCGCAGCCATGGGTGATCTTCTCGGCTTCAAGGGGCATATCGTCAATCTTGTCGTTCGCAAGGTGAAGAAGCTTGTGCCCGCCTATGCGATCCCCGGCTCGATCAGCTTCAAGGCGGTGCTGAAGGAAGGCCAGGGATTTTCCCTGAAGTCCGTCGGCCTCACGGCTCAGGATATCGCCTTCCTGCAATATACCGGCGGTACTACGGGCATCTCCAAAGGCGCGATCCTTACCCATGCCAATCTTCTGGCCAACAAGGCGCAGATCAGCCTGTGGCTGGACGCCGCCTTCAGCAGCCGCAAGGATCGTCCCGAAGTTCTCAACTTCATCTGCGCGCTGCCGCTCTGCCACATTTTCGCGCTGACGGTGAATTCGCTGATGGGCATTGCGCTCGGCGGCCACAATCTGCTGATCGCCAATCCGCGTGACATTCCCGGCTTCGTCAAGGAACTGTCGCATTACCAGCCGCATATCTTCCCCGGCATCAACACGCTTTTCAACGCGCTGATGAACAATGAGGATTTCCGCAAGCTCGACCTCTCATCGCTCATCCTCGTTCTCGGCGGCGGCATGGCGGTGCAAAGACCGGTCGCGGAACGCTGGCTTTCGATTGTCGGCTGCCCGATTGCGGAGGGCTACGGTCTTTCCGAGACGTCGCCCGTCGCAACCGTCAATCGCCTCGATTCTACCGAGTTCAGCGGCACCATCGGTCTGCCGCTGTCATCGACGGAGATCGACATTCGCGATGACGATGGCAACCGTTTGCCTGTGGGTGAAGTTGGCGAGATTTGCATTCGCGGCCCGCAGGTCATGGCCGGTTATTGGCAACGGCCCGATGAAACGGCAAAAGCCATGACCGCCGACGGTTTCTTCCGCTCCGGCGACATGGGTTTCATGGACGAGCGCGGTTACACCAAGATCGTCGACCGCAAGAAGGACATGATCCTCGTCTCCGGTTTCAATGTCTATCCGAACGAGGTGGAAGAAGTGGCTGCCAGCCATCCCGGCGTCCTGGAATGCGCCGCAATCGGCGTTCCGGACGAACATTCCGGCGAAACCGTCAAACTTTTCGTCGTCAAGAAGGATCAGTCGTTGACGGAAGCCGAACTCAAGGCCTTCTGCGCCAAGAACCTGACAAACTACAAGCGGCCAAAGATCATCGAGTTCCGCACCGAGCTGCCGAAATCCAATGTCGGCAAGATTTTGCGGCGCGAATTGCGCAATCTGAATTGAGCGCTTGAAGCGAATGACGAGAGCCGGGCGACCGGCTCTTTTCTTTTATCCCGGCGCTTTTCTTTTATCAAAGTCGCCTTGATTTGGCCGCCTGAAAAAGAATAGTTTCCTCATCCTTCCACGGAAGCCGAGGAGCACATGATGCAGGCCACCATCGAAAAACTCAAAGCAACGGCAAGCAGCACAGCCGCAACCGATCTTCGCGCCGCGTTTGCGGCCGACGACAAGAGATTCAGCCGTTTCAGCGTAAAATTCGATGACCTGCTGATGGATTATTCCAAATGCGCCGTCAACGAAGAGATCGTGACGCTTCTCGAACAGCTGGCGCGCGAAGGCGGCGTCGAAGCCAAGCGCGAGGAGATGTTCTCCGGCAAGGCCATCAACTTCACCGAAGACCGCGCCGTGCTGCATACCGCGCTGCGCAACCGCTCCAACACTGCCGTTCTCGTTGACGGCAAGGATGTGATGCCTGATGTGAACGGCGTTCTGGCGGCCATGGGCAAGTTTGCCGATGCGATCCGTTCCGGTTCCCTGAAAGGTGCGACCGGAAAGAAGATTACCGACGTCGTCAATATCGGCATTGGCGGCTCCGATCTCGGCCCTGTCATGGCAACGCTCGCGCTTGCGCCTTTCCATGACGGGCCGCGGGCGCATTTCGTTTCCAATATTGACGGCGCACATATTGCCGATACGCTGAAGCTGCTCGATCCGGAAACCTCGCTCTTCATCATCGCGTCGAAGACCTTCACCACCATCGAAACGATGACGAATGCCGCCACCGCGCGCCGCTTCATCGCCGAGAAGCTGGGCGAGGAGGCCGTAAAGCACCACTTCGCCGCCGTTTCCACCGCGCTGGACAAGGTTGCAGCCTTCGGCATCGAAAGCGACCGCATCTTCGGTTTCTGGGACTGGGTAGGTGGCCGTTATTCGATCTGGTCCGCCATCGGCCTGCCGCTGATGCTCGCCATCGGGCCGGATAATTTCGGCAAGTTCCTGGATGGTGCACATGCGATGGACAGGCACTTCCGCGAGGCGCCGATCCGCGAAAACCTGCCGATGCTGCTCGGCCTCATCGGCTTCTATAACCGTAACGTGCTGAACTATCCGACGCGGGCGATCCTGCCCTATGACCAGCGGTTGTCGCGCTTCCCCGCCTATCTCCAGCAGCTGGACATGGAATCGAACGGCAAGGGCGTTACCATCGACGGCACACCCGTCGAAGGCCAGTCCGGCCCCGTTGTCTGGGGCGAACCCGGCACCAACGGCCAGCACGCTTTCTACCAGCTGATCCATCAGGGCACGAGCGTCATTCCGGCGGAATTCATGATCGCCGCCAACGGTTTTGAGCCCGAACTGCGCCATCAGCACCAGCTCCTCATCGCCAATTGCCTGGCGCAATCGGAAGCGCTGATGAAGGGACGGACGCTGGCTGAGGCGAAAGCCCAGCTCACCTCCAAGGGCATGGAAGACAAACTTGCCGACTTCATCGCCCCGCACCGCGTCTTCACCGGCAACCGCCCTTCGATCACCTTCGTCTATGACAAGTTGACGCCTTTCGCGCTTGGCCGCCTGATCGCGCTTTATGAGCACCGCGTCTTTGTGGAAGGCGTGCTGTTCCGCATCAACTCCTTCGACCAGTGGGGTGTGGAGCTTGGCAAGGAACTGGCAACCGGCCTGCTACCCGTCGTGGAAGGCAAGGAAAGCGCCGCCGGCCATGACAGCTCTACACAGGGGCTGGTAAAGGCGCTGGCGGGTCTGGCTGGGTAAAAGCCGCCTACCCTCGATCTCAGGAAAGCCGGAAGGACACTTCCGGCTTTTTTAATGCAGCGGCCTTAAATATAAAGCGCCGCCATCTTGCGCCATGCACCCGCTCGATGGGCGCGGCCCTCCCAGACATGCATCTGATGGCCCACCTGCTTGTCTGATAGAAGCCGGCTCAGATGATGGTTGTTGTCCAAAAACGGGTCTGCATCACCGATGGTGAAAACCATGTCGATGCGGCGCAGGTGTTCAAGTCGCCACGGGCAGGCAAGACCCGGCAGGAAATGGCTTGGCATGTGAAAATAGACATTATCGTCATAATAACCGTCGAATAGATCGCCGAATGATTCCACCTTCATCGTCAGGTCGTAGCGGCCGGAAAAGGCGACGAGTTTGCGGAACAGATGCGGGTGGCGAAAAACGAGGCTGGCGGCCTGAAACGCACCGAGGCTGCAGCCATGCACGATGGTATCGGTATGGGAATTTTTCTCGGCCATCAGCGGCAGTACTTCGCTGAGAATATAGTTCTCGAAGGCTGAATGGCGGCGAATGCGGTCGGCCGGATGGTGATGGGCCGCATAAAAGGTCTCTGTGGCCAACCCCTCAATGCAATAAAGCTGGAGATGTCCTGCCTCCAGCTTGTCGGCCAGACTACCGACAAGCCCCAGTTCTTCATATTCGAAGAAGCGCCCGTCCCGGGTGGGAAACATCAGCACCTTGGCGCCGGCATGACCGAATATCAGGAGCTCCATGTCGCGATGGAGCCTGTGACTATACCAACGGAGATATTCGCGTTTCATGGCACCTTGAAAAACCGTCTGACCTTGTCCTTGTGGACCGCATCTTGCGATGCGCTGTCAGGGTAATCGAAATGCCCGGCGTCGAGGATGAAGATTTCATTAAATTTTGAGTGCGGCAGCGCATTGGCCACTGCGAACTGGCAGGGCGGCGCCACCGATGGATCGAAAAGCGCCGGCGCAACCAGCATCGGCACTTTTATGCGGGCGGCGGCACAGGCGGCATCGAAGAAGCGCAAGGTCTCAAGCACATTCGGATGGCCCTTCTGGTATGACTGAACCGAATTCGCACTGCCAACGGTGGGCAATGTCAGCCAGAACGGCCTATGTCCGAATGTCGGCACCACCAGATGGCCGCGGTCGATGCGCTCATCAAACGGTATCGCCAGTGCTCCGATGCCGCCGCCGAAACTGATGCCGCTATACCCCACCTGCCCTTCCAGCCAGGGGTAAAGGGTCACGAGCGTCGAAACCGCGACCCACAGATCATCGACACAGCCGCCGATGATGTAATCGTCTTTCCTGTCGATATTGTAGAGAACATGAAGGGCGGATTCCGAAGAAATCGGCGGACAGGCGCTTAGCGAGAGCCCGCGAAAACAGGGAAACAGCACGGCTGTTTCTTCCACCGGCACTTCAAAATCAGGCTCGGAGCGCCCACCATAACCATGGCCGACGACGAGGCCCCGGCACACCAGGCCTTCGCGCGGAAGAAGCATCCAACCACCGATGCGGAAGCCGCCGGTGGAGGTGTAGATGACGTCGAGGACATGCCAGCGCGGATGGCTGAGCCTGCTCTTGCGCAGCACTGGCCGCGGATCCGTAGCGAGCGCGCGGCGATAGCGCTTCTGCCAGAAGTCATCGAAGCCCGGCGGCGCTTCGGGCGGGGTGATGGCCAGCAACTGTTCGCGCTTCATGCCGTAGCTGGGATCGAAATCGAAAGGATGGATATTGGGAACACTCATGCGACGCTTGTTTCGCGAAAAACCGGCGGACACAAGGTTTTTGATCTTCGAATACCGGTTTTTTAGGGTATTGACCGCGCGCACAGCGGCTGTGCCGAAAATGCCCCGCCTCAAACAGCAACATCCTGACCTTCGGGCAAGGTCCAAAGCTGCGGGTCCGCATTGATTGCGGCTACAACCGCCAATGCTCTTTCGCGGCATCCGGGCGTTTCACCAAGGGCCATATCTTCGGCCTCGATTCCCACCAGATAATCGGTGACTTCAGCGACAGCGATACCTCTGCGCAATTGGCCTGCGGCCGCAATCAGGTAATTGTCGTATTCATCCGCAAAACACAGGTTATCGGGATCGTTCCAGTTTTCTCCCGCCGGCAACAGGCCGATGGGGTCCCACACAGACCAACCGATATCCCGCAACCGCGAAAGCCTGATCCTGGGTGGTGGGGTCAACGGAGCCATAGTCTCATCCGTGGCGATGCAAATTGGGACGAGAATACGCCCCTGTCCTCAGAACCACAATATTCCAGACACAGATCAAGCGTTAGACAGCGATGCTCAAAGCCCGATTTCATGCGCAAAAGGCGGATTTGCGCCAGCCCGCGAGACAGTGACCGCAGCGGCTTTTGCACCCAACGCCAAAGCTTTCCTGATCTGCTCTTCATTGAGCGTGGCAACCTGCGCCTTCGTCAGAAGGCCCTGCATTTTCAGCGAAGCGAGGATGCCCGCGTCAAAAGTGTCGCCCGCGCCGACGGTGTCGACGACTTCGACCCGCTCGGAGGCCACTTCCACCTTGAGATTGGCGGTATAACCCACAGCGCCCTTGGCACCGCGGGTGATGACAACCAGTTTCGCGCCATGATGCAGCCAGTGGCGGGCAAGCGTATCCTCGTCACCTTCCAGACCGAACCAGGCGAGGTCCTCATCCGAGAACTTGACGATATCCGACATGGCGGCCATGCGACGGATGCGGGCCATATGCGACTGCTTGTCCTTGATGAAACCGGGGCGGATATTCGGATCGAGCGAGATGACGCGGCTTTTATGCTCGCGCGTCATCAAGGCTTCATAGGTGCTGCCGCAAGGCTCCGGGATGAGGCTGATCGCGCCAAAATGCAGCGCCTCGCAATCGGCACCCAATGCCGGAAGCTCCGCCTCGGTGATCATCCGGCCAGCGGTATTCTCGTCGTAAAAAGCGTAAGTCGCATGGCCATCCACCAGCTTGACGAAGGCGATGGTCGTGGGGCGCGAAAGGGTCGCGCAATAGCTGAAATCCACCTTGCTGGCGCGCAGGGTTTCCCGCAGGATATCGCCCATCATGTCATCGGAAAGGCCGGTGAAAAAGGCGGAGGGGACGCCGAGACGCCCCAGCGCAATCGCCGTGTTGAAGACCGCTCCGCCGGCATAGGGGGCAAAACCCGCCTCACCCAGCGTCGTCTGCCGGGGCAGCATGTCGATCAGGGCTTCACCACAACACAGGATCATTACGGTCCTCCTCAAAACAGCAAATCAAATGAACTTAAATCGATTTAGACGAAGATCGATCGGAAGGCCAGCCACAAGCCGGCTGGCCGCATCCGAAATCACGATTGCGGCAATTCGCTGACGCCGCCGTGCTTCGCAGACCAGGGCAGCGGATTGTCGAGGAAAGCTTCAACCCCCGACAGCGTCTTTTCATCGAACAGTTTTTCAGCCCGTGCGACAGCCAGAACATCGCGCCAGGTCGTCAGATAATGCAGCTTGACATTGCCATTGGCGAAGCGCGCTTCCGCCTCTTCGAAGATGCCGTAATAGAAGAGCGCGATACCGTGATCAACGATGCCGCCCGCCGCTCGGATCGCGTCGATGAAGGTAAACATCGAGCCACCGGCCGTCGTCAGATCCTCGATGACGAGAACGCGGGCACCTTCCGGCATATGGCCTTCGATCTGGGCGTTGCGGCCATGGCCTTTCGGCTTCTTGCGGCAATAGATCATCGGCAGGCCAAGGCGCTCGGCAAGGAAAGCGGCGAAAGGAATGCCGGCCGTTTCACCACCGGCGACACAGTCGAACTTCTCGAAACCGGCCTCGCGCATGACAGCCGCCGCCGCGAAATCCATGGCTGCGGAGCGAATGCGCGGGAAGGAGATGAGCTTGCGCATGTCGATATAGACAGGGCTCTTCATGCCCGAAGCGAAGGTATAGGGGCTTTCGGAATTGAAATGGACCGCCTTGATTTCCCACAACATCTTCGCAACCAGTTCCGCAACGACGGTGCGGTCGGTGAATGTGAAATGGTTCATAGGCGTTCTCCTTTTTCGGCCTTGGTTTATCGCTCCGAAAACCCGGATCGGTTTTCGGAAAGCACAACGTCTTGGTTCAGTGTTGCAGGCATCCTCAGGCGGCGCCGGAATTTAAGGCGAATACCTGAAGACCATAACAAAACCGCCGGCAGTGCCGGCGGTCATTAAAAAATCAACTTACATCCCAGTGGAGCGGGAACATCGGGTCAAACACCGTCACCGGCCCGGCGCCCGTCTCGATCTTTTCAGGGAAGGAAACCGCTTCATCACGCTTGACCAGCGTGATCGTCTCTTCGTTCGGCGCGAGACCATACCAGGCGGGACCATTCAGCGAGGCGAAGGCTTCCAGTTTGTCGAGGGCATTTTCGTCCTCGAAGACATGGGCGAGACAGCTCATGGTGTTGATGGAGGTATAGATGCCGGCGCAGCCGCAGGCGCATTCCTTCAGCGGGTCCACATGCGGAGCGGAATCCGTGCCGAGGAAGAAGCGCGCATCGCCGGATGTCGCGGCAGCCCGCAGCGCCAGCCGGTGTTCTTCGCGCTTGGCGACGGGCAGGCAATAATAATGCGGCTTGATACCGCCAACCAGAATGGCGTTGCGGTTGATGATGAGATGGTGAGTGGTGATGGAGCCAGCCAGATTGGCCTTGGACGACTTGATATAGTCCACACCGTCGCGGGTGGTGATGTGCTCCATCGTCACCTTCAGTTCCGGCAGGCGCTGGCGCAGCGGCTCCAGAACCGTATCGATGAACACCTTCTCGCGGTCGAAAATATCGACTTCCGGCGTCGTTACCTCACCATGCACGCAGAGCGGCAGGCCAATCTTCGCCATGCGCTCCAGAACCGGCATCGCCCTGTTGAAATCGCGCACACCGCCATGGGAATTGGTGGTCGCACCCGCCGGGTAGAGCTTTACGGCGGTGATGAGGCCGCTTTTTTTGCCCTCTTCCACATCGTCGGCCTGCGTGTCCTCAGTCAGATAGAGGGTCATCAGCGGTTCGAAACGGTCACCCGCCGGGATCGCCTTGACGATGCGTTCGCGATAGGCGCGTGCATCGGCCGTGGTAACAACCGGCGGCACCAGGTTCGGCATGATGATGGCGCGGGCGAAATGGCGGCTCGTATCCCCGATCACCCCTTCCAGCATTGCCCCATCACGCAGGTGCAGGTGCCAGTCATCAGGGCGGCGCAGGGTGAGCGACTTCATCGGGATACCTCGGAGCATGATGGAATTGCGCCCGCTTAGCATCTTTTGTCGCGGGAAAACAGCCGCCAGAGGTCATCGGGCGGCTGTAAATGTCATTTTTTTAAAGCCTGCCTCAGATGTTGCCGGCTTCCGGCCCCCAGACATCGGTCATGGCGAAGCCATCAGCCAAGGGGTCGAAGGGATCGAGGCCCACCTGGTGCAGGCCGAAGGTGAAGCCGCGCCCGGCAATGGTGGGAATGACGGCCGGGCGGCCCGCCACCTCGGTGACGGCGGAGAGGCCGACATCGAATTCCGAACCGATGATCGAGCGGGATTTATATTCGTCTCCCACCTTCACCTTGCCGCGCGCATAAAGCGTCGCAAGATTGGCGGAATTGCCGGTGCCGCAGGGGGAACGATCCGCCCGGCCCGGCCACATGGTGGTGCAGGTGCGGATGGAACCATCCGCATCCACATCGCGGAACATCACATAGGCAACGCCTGATATGGCGGGGATTTCCGGATGAACGACCGTCATTTCACGGTTGACGAGGTCTTTCAGAGTCATGCCGGCGGCAACGAGTTTCGCGGCATTGGCCTTCTCGATGGTGAGACCGATCTGGCGAACATCGACGAGCGCGTAAAAAATGCCGCCGTAGGAAATGTCCATCGTCACCTTGCCCCATTCGGGCGTTTCGATGCTGACATCCAGCGCATGCACGAAGGACGGAACCATGGTCAACTTGACCTTTTCACAGCGTCCGTCCCGGCAGGTGGCGGTGGCCTTGACCAGACCGGCTGCCGTTTCGAGAATGATGACAGTTTCCGGCTCCTGCATTTCTACCATGCCACTTTCCAGAAGCGCGGTCGTTGCGCAGATGGAATTGGAACCCGAACTGGCATGCGCCTGATCCGGCTGGAGAATGACGAAGGCGGCATGCGCATCCGGATGCTTCGGCGGCAGGAGAAGATTGACCGATCCCATCGGCGTGCCGCGCGGCTCCAGTGTCAGAAAACGGCGAAGCGCCTCGCCCTGCGGATCGGTATTCATCCAGTGAAGCTGTTCCGCCACGGTATTACCGGGAATTTTAGGCGCGCCGCCGGTGACGACACGGCCGATTTCGCCTTCGCAATGAACATCGAGAAGCTGGAGGGTGCGTTTCCAACGCATGGGTCTTACTCCGGAAGTTGGGTTGTTGACCCGACCATACAGATAAAAATACAAGCTGTATACAAATCTGCGGGACGCGATGACAAAAACGCCTAACGTTTTCGCCACCCCCGCTCACATCTCAGCTTAACGGTTACGGCATTCCGCCCGCTTGCGATTGGCGGCGGCCTCGCAGTTGACCCTTGACGATTGAAGCGCCTGATCATCCACCACGGAACCGGCCGTATCGCCCACCGATCCGACAGTGTTCTCCATGGAGCGACCGAGCCGTTCCACCTGCCTGCCATAATTTTCCCGCGTGCGCGGATCGAACACCGCAATCGGTGCGCTGACCACCACGCTGGCTGCCGTTCCAACGGTTTGCGCAGCGCCGATGCTGACAGCACCCAGCGCCTCACCCAGACCGACATCGGAATCCGTCACCGTCTGGCCAGCAATCAGGCGGTCGCCGATCAGGCGGACGACCTCGGGGCTTTCGGCAAATTTACCGTGGTTCAGGCGATCACCGGATTGCAGCTTGGTGAGATCGAGAACGGTAATGCCGGCCTTTTCCAGCTGACTGCTATAAGGCTCGACGGATGGATCGATCTGGCCGAGACGGTCGACATTGCCTGAGATACGGCGCGACAGGCTGAGTGCGCGGTCATCCTGCGAGACAAAGAGGGTGAATTTCGGCGGCGTCTTGCCAAGACTTGCGAATTGCCGGCTAAAGACGTCCACATCGAGATCCGGCGCGGCAAGAATGACATTGTTGATCTTCGGATCGACGCGGCCGTTACGGATTGCCATCTGGCGCAGCGCTTCCACCGCAAGCCAGGTGCCCATGGAATGCGCCATGACCGTGACCTCACCGATGGACTTGTCCTTGGCGAGACGCGTCAGCATCTCTTCAAGCGCATCGCGGGAGTAGTTGGTGCTTTCCTTGTCGTAATTATAGTCGAAAATGCTTGCTCGCGACGGCCAGGTGAAGACGACGGGCACAACATCCGTGCCTGAATCATGGACGATCTGGGCGAAGCGATAAACGGATTCCTCGTAGCGATTGTTGAAGCCATGCACGAAGACCAGCACGCGGCGGTCCTTCGCGATATGTTTACCGATCCAGCTTCTGGTTTCGGCTTCGGAACGAATAGGCTCCACCGCCACCGTGGTGAAATCCTTCAGCGGGTTCGGCGGCAGCTTTTTCGGCCATTGCACCTGCCCAACCTTGCGGTTGGCATTGGGCGGAATCGAAATGGTGACGGCATCGACCTTCAGGCCCGTTCCACGCTCACCGCCGAAAAGCACGGCGGTGTTTTCCGATGGCGCACGCGTGGTGGCAACCAGAAGGTTGACCGGCGTCGTGCCCGCCACGGTCTGCCCCGTCGGCGTCATGACCCCGATGGGTCGCCCACCGCAGCCTGCGAGCAGGGCGACAATCGCAATTACGGCCACAAAGCGAAGGGGCATCACATCACTCTCCTACAACCCAGAGGCAGCCGGATAGCAGCCAGGGGGAGAGAATTTTCTACCGGAGGCGGAACTGCCGCGCCAGCAACCAAAGCGGAGCAGCGGACACTTTCCGCCCCGGTGTGTCCAAACAGACCCAATTGCCGGGCGACAGGCAGGAAACTCCGTGGCCGGCAAAAGCGCAGGCCCTATTGCTGCGGCAGCATCGTTCCTCTTTCACGAAGTGTATTATGCCAGGACAGCGCCTCTTCGATGAGATGCGGCGTGTGCCCGCCCCGCGCCGCCGCCCGCTGGTAATAATCCGTCAGCGCATCGCGGTAGCTGGGATGCACGCAGTTTGCGATGATAACGGCCGCGCGCTCGCGCGGAGCGAGACCGCGCAGGTCGGCAAGACCTGTTTCGGTGACGAGAATATCGACATCATGCTCAGTGTGGTCGACATGGCTGACCATCGGAACGACGCTTGAGATGGCCCCGCCCTTGGCGATCGACTTGGTAACGAAGATCGACATATAGGCGTTACGGGCGAAATCCCCCGAGCCGCCGATGCCGTTCATCATGTGCGTTCCGCCGACATGGGTGGAATTGACGTTTCCGTAAATATCGAATTCCAGCGCCGTATTGATGCCGATGATGCCGAGGCGGCGGATGACCTCAGGGTGATTGCTCACCTCCTGCGGACGCAGGATCAACCGGCTCTTGTAATCGGCCAGCCGAGGCATGACCCGTTCGTTCATGGCGGAGGATAGCGTGATCGATGAACCGGAGGCGAAGGTGAGCTTGCCCGCATCGAAAAGCTCGAAGGTCGAATCCTGCAGGACTTCCGAATACATTTTGAGATCGTGAAACGGCGTATCGATGAAACCATGCATTACCGCATTGGCGATAGTGCCGATACCGGCTTGAAGCGGCTGGAGTTCGTGGGTCATGCGGCCATGACGCACCTCGTTCAGCAGGAACTCGGTGAGATGGCCGGCAATCGCCTTGGTCTCGTCATCCGGCGGCAGCACCGTTGAAAAACTGTCGCTCTTGTCGCTCAGCACGATGGCGGCGATCTTTTCCGGCGGCACCGGAATGAATGGCAGGCCGACACGGCTGTCCGTCGCCACGACGGGAATGGGCATGCGGGTCGGGCGTTTGGCGGGAATGAAGATGTCGTGCAGCCCCTCCAGCACTTCGGGCTGCGACAGGTTGATCTCAACGATGACCTTATCGGCCAGAATGGCGAAGCTTGCGGAATTACCAACCGAGGTGGTGGGGACGATGCCGCCTTCCGCCGTGATTGCCACGGCCTCGACAATGGCAACATCGACGCCATGGATCTGACCGCCACGCAATTGCTCAACCGTTTCGGAAAGATGCTGATCGATGAACATCACCCTCCCGTCATTGATCGCCTTGCGCAAAGCCGGATCGGACTGGAACGGCATGCGGCGCGCCAGCATGCCGGCCTCGACCATGGTCTTGTCGAGATCGTTGCCGAGGGAAGCACCGGTCATCAGGGTGATCTTCATGGGATGCGACTTGGCGCGCTCGGCCAGCGCCAGCGGCACGGCCTTGGCTTCACCAGCGCGTGTGAAGCCGCTCATACCGACAGTCATGCCATCCTGAATGAGACTGGCGGCCTCTTCGGCGCTGACGATCCTCTTCAGCAGGGACGCATTGCGGATACGCTTTTCAAGCATGCACTTCTCCATGATCTGCACTCACGATGGCACGACATCAAGCTGGCCATTTCTCTGGCGACTATGGCGTGCAGTTTCACCGATGAAACTGACATAGATCAAGGGCGCGATCGGGACCATGGCCTTAGTCCATCAAATCTTGCGCAGCAAACCGCAAGTGGTGCATCGGCGCTACAGGCCGCGGGGTCTTCGCGACATCGCCGTGCCAATCGGAGAGCTTCCGCAGCATCGTATCGGCGGCGAAATATGATGAGGCGGGCGACCGCCCCGTCATATCGCCAAAAATCGCCCGTGATCAGGGGCCTTCGCAGATGGGTGCCTGACCGAGGACAACCTGCCCCACTTCGGCATCATAGGCGCGCAAACCAAATGCACCTGTCGTGATGACCCGGTAACAAGGGTTGCCACCCGTCCACAGCGGATCGAGAACATCGATATCGGTAATGAAACGATGCGCGCAGGCCTGACCGGAACTGTAGGCTATGCCTTCGGCAGTGGTGCCCGCCATTGGCACATGGATGTGGCCAAAGATGATATGACGTATACCGCCCGGATGAGCCGCGAGGCGGCGCATGATGGCGCCATCATCATGCATGCCGATATGTTCGAAATGGCGGATGCCGCAATCCATCGGCGGGTGGTGGATGAACACCGTGACCGGCAGTTCGCCCGCGCTTTCCAGCGCACGCTCCAACCATGCCAGACGATCCGCGCCATACCTGCCGCCGATGACATCGGCTTCGTGGCTGTCGAGAAACAGCAGGCGGCCGAATTCGGTATCGATGAATGACTGGATATAGCCATTGTCGTCGCGCGGCTGTTCCGGGAAAGCTGCAACGAATTCCGGACGTCGGTCGTGGTTGCCAAGCATCAACCGCACGGGGACGGAGACGGGCGCGAGAATATCGCGCAGCAGTTCATAGGCTTCCGGTTCACCGTAGTTGCAAAGATCGCCCGTCATGACAAGAAGATCGGCGTCGGCATGTTTTTCGACAATATCGGCCACCGCCGCGCGCAGCTGCTTTTCCGGATCGACGCCGTTTACAGCGATGCCGGGCGGTACGAGATGGGTGTCGGTGATCTGGATGATCTTCATAACAGGTCTTTCTGCACAAAATGGCTGCGGGAACGGATTTCCCCGCAGCCTCTTTCAGGGGATCTGCTTATTTCAGCAGGGCGTTGGTCTGTTCGACAACTTGCTTGAGACCGGCTTCCGGCGTCACCTCACCGCGCATGACGGTGCCGATGATGTCGCGCTGTGTGCGCCAGATGCGGACGGAATCGCCACCCGGATAACCGGCCCAGGGCAGCGAACGGTCGGCCTGAAGCGAAGCGGTCTTCACATTCGGGTTCTCTACATAATAGGGAGCGAGGAAGTCCGGGCCGGTTGCCAGCTTGTTGGTCGGCAGGTAACCGGTGATGCGAACGATGGTGTTCTGCGCTTCCGGACCGGTGATCCACTTCAGATATTTCCAGGCAGCATCCTGCTTGGCTTTTTCCTGAGTCAGGATAACGGCAGAGTTGCCGCCGGTCGGCACGCCGCCCTTTTCCTTGTTGTCGAGCGGGAAGGTCGCCGTCTTCAGCTTGAAGCGGTCGCCAACCAGACCCTGGATCGTCTGAACGTGGGCCGGGGTCGAGAAGATGAAGCCGGTGAGGCCTGCACCGAACTGCTGGCGCGACTGGTCCCAGTCGAGCAGATTCTGGCCGCCTTCGGTGACAAACTGGCGGGCCATCTTCAGGGCGTTGAGACCGATCTCATTGTCGAAGGCAACGGTCTTGGTCTTTTCGTCAACGAGCTTACCACCCTGTTCGAAGACCAGCGCCTGCCACAACCAGTCATCCGGCCAGCCGTTGATGTCGTAGCTCATGCCGGCAAACTTGGCATCGAGAGCCTTGATCTTCTTGGCGAGAGCGATGAGTTCCGGGAAGGTCGTCGGCATCTTGTCCGGGTCGCCGCCAGCCTTGGTGACGAGGTCGGCGTTGATGTAGATGATCGGCGAAGAGGCGTTGACCGGCAGACCATATTGCTTGCCGTCGATCTGGCCGAGAGCGGCCATCTTCGGGCTGTAGTTCTTGTCGAGGAAGGCCTGACCGCCTTCAGCCTGGATGAACGGGCCGAGATCGGTGATCTGGTTGCGCGGTGCGAGCGTGTGCACCAGTTCCGCCGTCAGGTTGTAACCCGAGAAATAAACATCAGGCAGATTGCCAGTGACGGCAGAGCGCAGAACCTGCTGCTGGCCTTCGTTGTAACCGGCGGCCGGGGCGAGGAAGTTGATCTTCACGTCCGGGTTCTTCTTCATGAATTCATCGGCCAACGGCTGATGGAACTTGGTGAAGCCCGGCAGGTTGTAGAGAACGTTCAGCGTGATTTCATTGGCCAGAGCCGGCTGTGCAAGGCCTGCAAAAGCCATGCCGAGGGCCAGACCGCTCACCACAGCGCGTCGGTTGAGTTTCATATCAGTCTCCAGAGAGGTTGGGAGGAGGAGTGTGAACGGCGTCACTTGACGCCGGTCATGGTAATACCGGCGATGAAGTGCCGCCGTGCGAGGAGGAAGCACAGCACCATCGGCGCGGTAATCAGTGTGGCGCCCGCCATAAGCGCACCGTAATTGGCGCCGGATTCGACGTCGGCAAAGAACATCATGCCGAGCGGCGGCGGGGCGAGATTGGTGTCGGAAACCACGATCATCGGCCAATAAAGGTCGTTCCAGTGGGCGACGAGCGAGAAGACCGAGAAAGCGGCGAGCGAAGGCAGCGAGCCGCGCAGGACGAGCCCCCAGCAAATTTCCATTTCCGAAAAACCATCCATGCGTGCCGCCTCGATGATTTCATCCGGGTAGCTGCGGAAGGACTGGTTGAACAGGAAGATGGCGAAGACCGAGAGGAAGAACGGCATCATCATTGCGAAATAGGTGTTGAGGAGCTGCGTTTTCGCCAGCCCGACGAAAAGCGGCAGCGCCAGCGCCTGAATGGGCACGCAGAGCGCCGCGATGACGAGACCCAGGAGCAGCTTGCGGCCCGGAAACCTGAGCTTCGCCAGTGCATAGGCCGCCGGAACCGAGGTCAGCACCTGAACAATGAGGATGCCGACGCAGACGATGACGCCGTTCAGCATGAAGCGCGCCATCGGCACCTGTCCCGCAGCCCGGGCATAGTTTTCCACCGCGTCGAATTTTTCCGGGATCGGCCAGAGCGAGACGTTGAATATTTCCGCCGGTGAGCGGATCGACGTCAGCATCATCCAGTAAAACGGCAGGAGCATCACGAATGCGCCGAGCGCCAGGACCAGATGCGGGAAATATTTGCGGAGAGCGCCCATCAGTAATGCACCTTCCGGTCCATATGCAGCGTCTGGCCTATCGACAGCACCAGCACGATTGCGAGGAAGATAATGGTCAGCGCCGCCGCATAACCGGTGTTGGAATATTCGAAACCCTCAAGATAAAGATCGAACAGCAGGGTTTCCGAACCGAAGCGGCCCTTGGTCAGCACGGCGACCGTCTCGAATACCTTGAAGGCCGAGATGGAGGTGGTGACCACCACGAACATGGTCGTCGGCCCAAGCATCGGCCATGTCACCGTCAGGAACCGGTCTATGGGGTTCTTTGCGCCGTCTAGCCGCGCCGCCTCATGCAGATCCTTCGAAATGGCGGTAAGGCCGGCAAGGAACAGCACCATGTTAAAGCCCAGAACCTGCCAGATGCCGATCAGCGCCATGGTGGGAATGAGGAGGACGGGATTGGAAAGGAAGGCGACGGGTTCGAAACCCAGCCATTTGATCGCGGCATTCACCGGGCCGAGCGAAGGGTGCAGCAGGAATTGCCACACGGTCGCCATGGCGACGAGGGTTGCGGTGACGGGAAGAAAATAGGCGACTTCCCAGAAGGCACGGCTGCGCTTGCGATTATAGACGAGCAGGGCCACGCCAAGCGCCAGAAACACGCCGAAAGGGATGACGATGACCGCGTAGATGGCGGTATTCGTCAACGCACGCAGGAAAACCGGGTCCTGAAATGCTTTTACGAAGTTGCCGAGGCCGACGAAGCGCGTGGAGAGCGCGCCGAGCTGGTAATCCGTGACGGAAAACCCGGCGAGAACCAGCATCGGAACAATATAGATGGCGAGAAGCAGCAGGCTTGCAGGGGCGGCAAACATCAGGCCGCGCCAGATCATCCGCCGGTCCGCCTTGGACAGGCGTGGACGGGATTTGGCACGCGCGGTCATGGAAGCATCAACAACCGTCATGCCGGCACCCGTTCACGCACCGTCGTCTTGCGGCGCAGGCCATCGGCGGCAAAAAGATGAGCGCTTTCCGGGGTAAAACCGAGGTTCAGCACGCCATGCGCATCGGCCTCCAGCGCCTCGCCCGCACCCTGACGCAGGGTAATGGCAACCGTCTCGTCGCTGAGAAGACGGCAGCTGACGAAGCGATCCGCCCCGTGGGTTTCGCTGCGGACCACGCGCACAGCAAAACCTTCGGCGCCCGGACGCAGATCTTCGGCGCGCAGGCCGAGGGTCGCCGGGCCAGCGTCGCGACCTGCGGTGTCGATGCCCAGATCACGACCGAAAGCGGTGATCTTGCCGAGCGTATCGATTTCGACCGGCAGCAGATTGATGGAAGGCGTGCCGATAAAGCGAGCGACGGTCAGCGTTGCAGGCTTCCGGTAAAGCTCATCCGGCGTACCGAGCTGCTCGATCCGGCCTTCCGACATCAAGGCGATGCGGTCGGACATGGTCATGGCTTCGATCTGGTCGTGGGTGACGTAGATGAAGGTTGCACCCAGCCGCCGATGCAGCCCGGCCAGCTCCTCGCGCATATGGGCGCGAAGCTTGGCATCAAGGTTGGAAAGCGGCTCGTCCATCAGGAATGCGGCAGGCGAGCGCACCAGCGCCCGGGCGAGCGCAACACGCTGGCGCTGACCACCGGAAAGCTGCGCCGGTTTGCGGTCCAGCAGATGCGCGATCTGCAGGGTCTCGGCCGCCTGTTCGACGGCGGCGTCGATATCGCGCAATGTTTCGGCCGGCGCCATCATGCGTCCGATCAGCGGCAGACGCGCGGCAAACGGCAGACGCCGCATACGCAGCGGCGTCGCGATGTTCTGGCGGACATTCATATGGGGATAAAGCGCGTAGGACTGAAAAACCATCGCCAGATTGCGGTCGCTCGGATCAATCTCCGTCACGTCCTGCCCGCCGATCGATACCGAACCGCGATCCGGTGTCTCCAGCCCGGCAATGATGCGCAGCAGCGTGGACTTGCCGCAGCCAGACATGCCGACGAGGGACAAAAATTCCCCGGGACGGATGGAGAGATCGATCTCTTTCAGAACATCGTCAGCCCCGAAGCCTTTGCCGATTCCTGAAAGCTCAAGTGATTGTGGCGTCATTCTGCGCTCCTTTTCTGGAGCGCATATGCTTATATTGTATGACAATATGACGAAGGTTTGCGGAAAGTTCGGTGACATCAAAAAGCCAGGCAAACCCGGCTCACCGCCAAGCGTTGTAATACGGGCTTTCACCAAAACCACTAATATGTAGGGGTTTATTCCCAAATATGCGAAGCTGGCATTTCTCGGCTTAAAACCGCCTTGGAGCGCACAGCTCCTAAAGCCATGGCGAGAATCACAAGCGACCTCATTTTGGCTAAAATCTCGCCGCTGCCATGCCGCGCCTCAATCGCAGAGGCGGCGCAGTCGTGATGTCTCGAAATCGAATCCGCAAACGTGTCCGCTTCCAACATGACTTCTACTCTGAGCCATCTGGTGACCCAGAGACTTCGGCACATATTCGAGTGATTCGAAGTTTGTTGGGCGCACGGAGCCTCGTCGCCGATGCAAGAAGGGCAGCGCTCACGCGGGCCAAACTATGCGGATGAGGGCGCGCCACAGCAACGATTGACTTAGGTCTTATCGACAGTTTTTTGGGAAGAGAAATGGCGCACCCGAAGAGATTCGAACTCCTGACCCCCAGATTCGTAGTCTGGTGCTCTATCCAGCTGAGCTACGGGTGCGTGCCGTTCCGGTCGTTTCCGGTGGCGTGGCGATCCTCTAAAACGTCCTCATTCCGATTGCAAGCGATTTCGTTTCGAAATTGTCATTTTTCCGCAGCAATTCATTTATCTCATTGATTACAAAAGAAATTCCATAGAGGCCGTTTTCGAAGCGGTGCACACTGCCCTTTTTCCAGCGGGCGCGCCGATGACTGAAGGCCGTTGGCTCAGGGAATTTTCAGGCGGTTCTGGCCGCCTGCACAGTGGCGGCGCGGTCAGTGATCTCAATGCGGAACTGCGTGCCTGGGCCGGGCTTCTCGACAAGTGCTATGGTGCCGCCATGGGCAAGCACCAGTTCGCGGGCGATGACGAGGCCGAGGCCCGTGCCGCCGGAGCGCGCCGACCCGCGGAAAGCGGAAAACAGGTTCTCCTTTGCTTTACGTGGCATTCCCGGCCCGTTGTCGTCGATGACGATGCTGACGACGCTGCCAGCCCTTTGAGCAGCAATGGACAGATGTCGCGGCACGGTATTTGTCGCATCCGATTGCAGGGCTTGAACGGCGTTGCGACAGAGATTGTGGATCACACGGAACAGCTGCTCGGCATCCGCGTCGACGGTCAGATCGCCGGGCACGCTGTCATGAAACTCGATGCCGCTTTCCGGCTCAAGCGCCAGAATATCGCGCACATCCCGAACCAGAAGGCTTAAATGGACCGTCTTGCGTTTTGGGGCGCCCTCCGTTGCCTGCCCATAGGCCAGAACTTCACCCGTATAGGCCACGGCGCGGTCGATGGTGCGCAGCAGTTTCGGAGCGAAACTCCGGACCATCGGATCCTTGGCATCCACCAGCCGGTCCGACATGAGCTGCGCGGATGAAAGGATGTTGCGCATGTCGTGGTTGATCTTCGAAACGGCGAGGCCGAGATCAACGAGGTTCTTCTGTTGCCTGAGCGTTTTCTGCAGTTCCGTCTGCATGTCGGCGAGGTGACGCCCCGCAACCGCCAGTTCATCGGTCCCTTCCTCGGGCACGAAGATGCGCTCCGGATTGCCGGGGTCTTCCGAGAAATGCTGCATGCCAAGCGTCAACCGGCGTATGGGCCGGATCATGATGCGGTTGATGGAGATAAAGATGAGACCGGCAGTGATGAGTGACAGGACGATAGAGATCAGGAACACATTGCGCGCATAAGCGAGCATGGCTGCCCGCAGCTTGTTCTCGCCGAGCACCAGCTCGATGATAGTGTCACTGTCTCCGACGACATCGAAAACGCGGATGATGCGGTTGCCGCCGAACAGCAATGTGGAAAACGCATCCCGAACCGCCGCCAGCTGTGAAACATCGGAAAGATCATATTGCTCGTCCACTCCGGGCGGCGTTTCCGCTACCGCGAGCAGGCGCGACGTGCCGTCCTTGCGCAGCGCAATAAGCTTTGCCCCGGTTGCCATCAGCGTGTCGTTCTGCACGCTTCGTGGCAATTCGGCCTGCAAGCCGTCAATCACCGCGCCGGCGGCAGCCGCCGTGTTCAGGCGGTCACGCAGCCATGACAGACGCATATTGGCGACGGAAGGCACAAAGATCAGTACTTCGGCGATCATCACGAAAATGACCGTGAGCAACAGCAGGCGCCCCGAAAGACCAGCGGTCAATCCCGGCATGCAGTGCACCGGATTGTCCTCCGTGCGGTCCAAGCTGTCTACGCCTTTAGATAACACCTGGCCCTGATCCTATGCGCGCCGCCGCTTCGGTTGAACGGCTCGGTTTATATGCACGCATGATAATAGGACCTAACTGACATTTTTCCAATGCACTGCAAAATAAACGTTTTCATCAGCGCAAAAAAACAAACGCCGCCCGAAGGCGGCGTTTTAAGGATAGCGCGTCTCACGAGAAACCGCAGATCGGCTTTCTCAGAACTCCTGCCAGTCGCCATGCGCCGGTGTGGCGGCCGGCTGGGCATTGAGGGCGCGGCTGACGCTGTTCATCAATTTGCGGGCCGGAGAAGCGACAGCCGCCGCTCTGCCGGATACCGCCACGGGTCGCATCGGCTGCTCGATCCGCGTGTGGTGCGGAGCATCCTCAGCGCCAACCTTGAAGCGCGACACCAGCGTCACGAGATGTCCCGCTTCATTGCTCAGCTTGTGGGTTGCGGCCGACGTTTCTTCCACCATGGCGGCATTGCGCTGCGTTACCTGATCCATCTGGTTGATCGCCGTATTGACCTCGTGCAAGCCGGTGGACTGTTCCCGCGCTGCCGTGGCAATCGAATGGATGTGGTCATTGATCGCGAGAACACGGGTCTCGATCTCGTTCAAGGCGCTACCGGTTTTCTGCACCAGCGATACGCCGCGTCCCACTTCCTGACCGGATTTGGTGATCAGCGCCTTGATGTCCTTTGCGGCGGTGGCGGAACGCTGCGCCAGTTCGCGCACTTCCTGGGCGACGACGGCGAAACCCTTGCCCGCCTCGCCGGCGCGGGCAGCTTCCACACCCGCATTCAGCGCCAGAAGGTTGGTCTGGAAGGCGATCTCGTCAATGACGTTGATGATCTGGCTGATTTCACGGGAAGCGTGCTCGATGCGATCCATGGCGGAGACGGCATCGCGCACGACACTGGCGGATTCTTCCGTCTTCTGCTTGGTCTCGGCCACCATGGTGCTGGCTTCCTGCGCACGATCAGTGGAATTGCGAACGACGGCGGTGATCTCGTCCAGCGCGGCGGACGTCTCTTCCAGCGCTGCGGCCTGCTGTTCCGTCCGCTTCGACAGATCGTCGGCCGCCGAGCGCAATTCGTTTGCGTTGCCGCTGATGCCTTCCGTGCTGCTGCGCACCTCGCGCATCGTTTCCCGCAGCTTGGACAGCGTCTGGTTGACGTTGGCCTGGAGTTCGGCAAACACGCCGCGGAACTCACCGTCCATCTTTTCCGTCAGATCGCCGCGTGCCAGACTTTCGATGACGCGGCTGGTCTCGGAGACGCCATTATCTACCCCGGTGAGCAGCGCGTTGATCGTTGCAGCGAAACGGTTGAGGTTTTCGTCACCGTAATCCTTGTTGATGCGGCGGCTGAAATCGCCTCCCGCAGCCGCATCGACGACGATGGCCATGCCGGCCTGAAGATCGTCGCTCTTGGCGCGCATGGCGGTTTCCTGGGCGTTCATGCGGCGCACTTCGCGGCCATTCTTCTTGAAGACTTCAACGGCCGCCGCCATTTCACCGATCTCGTCGTTCTGGCCGAGATAAGGCACATCCGCGTCCAGATTTCCGTCAGCCACGGCGTTCATCACTTCCGAAACCCTGCGGATGGGCGCGCTCAGCTGCCGGGCTCCAATATAAAGACCGAAAGCCGCGCCGGCCAAAATGCCGCTGCCGGTGACGATGATGACCAGCCAGAATGTCGTCGTTACAAAACCGTCGATGCCGGCCTTGACGGCCTCAAGTTCGGCAATGTCATTCTTTACGACTGCATCGATTTCCGCCTGATAGGCTTTGCGGTTGGCCCGGTTCGCGTCGTTGTTGCC
Organism: Agrobacterium sp. 22-210-1; assembly: GCF_053522525.1. Lineage (NCBI taxonomy): Bacteria > Pseudomonadati > Pseudomonadota > Alphaproteobacteria > Hyphomicrobiales > Rhizobiaceae > Agrobacterium > Agrobacterium sp. 22-210-1. The sequence continues at coordinate 2,285,141 of NZ_JBNWCI010000001.1, forward strand.
CTGCAGGTTGGCCGCCTGCGGGCTGGCCTCGCGGGCAAGCCGCGCGGTTTCCAGGCGGAACGCCTTGAATTCCTTGAAGCGGTTGGAGAGGTTATCAAAGGCCGCCTTCTGTTCCGCTGGAACGAGAGGGGTCCATGTGCCGATCAGCTTTTCCATAGCGTCAAGGTTCTTGACGATGCCATCCGCGAAGGGTGCGGCCTTTGCGATATCGGGGGCAGCGTAAACCCCGCGCGCCTCCATCACAACCGCGGTGACCAGCCGGTTGAGCGCCTCGCCCTTATAGGCGCGCTCTGCCGCCTTTTCATATGCGACCGTACGCACCCGGAATTCGCTGACCGCATAGATGGACAGTCCACCGATAGTACAGGCCACGAGGCTCATCAGCCCGACAAGAAGATTGATACGACCGCGAATTCTCAATTTCGTTCCCCCAACACAAGCCAGCCGCACGACGGAAAACAGGAAGCTGGCATAACTTTTCGCATCACAACATTTATCAATGCTGCGTTAAGAAAGAATTTCGGATTTTACCGATTGCCCGTTGGAATCAATCTCTATTGGCAGTCGGCGAAGGAGATGGCGGTGCGTTTTCCGCAAAAGGTGAACCGCGAAAACCCCTTCGGCAATTGACTTTGTTCGGCCTATGCCCTTATAAGCCGCGCACGCTCGGCCATTGAAAGCTCGCCCAGGCGGGGTTAGCCGTGCAAAAAACGAAACGCTCTTGCAAATAATTGCAAATTCAAGAAGGGCCGCACACCGCGGTATTAAATAAATGTCGAAGCGTACCTACCAACCGTCCAAGCTTGTTCGCAAGCGTCGTCATGGTTTCCGTGCCCGCATGGCTACCGCTGGCGGCCGCAAGGTTCTCGCAGCCCGCCGTGCGCGCGGCCGCGCACGTCTGTCGGCTTAATTGCCGAGCCTGTGGCCCGATGAAAGTCGCGGGCACATGAGCGAGACTAAAAAACACCCCGGCCGGCTTAAAAACCGGTCGGAGTTTCTTGCCGTTCAGGCAGGGGAAAAACGACGGGGAGGCACCTTTCTTCTGGAAGTGCTTGATCGGAAGACCCCGGAAACCGAACCACGGGTCGGTTTTACCGTAACAAAAAAACAAGGCAACGCGGTCGAGCGAAATCGCATGCGCCGCCGTCTCAAGGAAGCCGTCAGGCTTTCTGCCGGGGTCGCAATGAAGCCCGGTCATGACTATGTGATTGTCGCCCGCAGGGACGTGCTCAGTACGGCCTTCCCGAAACTTCAGTCTCTCCTTACCGAGCGCATTGAAGGAACGGCGAAACCGAAACGGTCCCAGGAGACCCGCTCCAGGAAAGAATGATGGAAAAGAACCGCAATTACTTCATCGCGATAGCCCTTTCGGTTGTCATCGTCCTCGCCTGGCAATTCCTTTACATGAATCCGCGCATCGAGCAGCAGCGCCGCGCCGAAGAGGCCCGCCAGGCGCAGCAGCAGACGACGCAGCAACAGCCGGCACCCGGTGCCGCACCCGGCGCAACCGTAGAAGGCGCACCGCCCGCATCCTCCACGCAGGCCGCCGCCACGGCGACCCGGGAAGAAGCGATCGCCAAGACCCAGCGCGTCGCCATCGACACCAACGCCATCGCCGGTTCGATCAACCTGACCGGCGCCCGTTTCGATGACATCCGGCTCAAGGGCTACCATGAGACCGTCGATGACTCGAGCCCGATCATCACACTGTTTTCGCCCTCCGATACCAAGGACGGCTACTTCACCGAGCTTGGTTACGTCGGCGCTGCGGAAGTCGGCGGCGTTCCCGGCCCGACGACGGTCTGGACGCTTGCGAGCGGCGACAAGCTGACGGAAACCACACCCGTCACGCTCACCTATACCAACGAAAAGGGCGTCGTTTTCTCCCGTACGGTGTCGATCGACCCACATTACATGATCTCGGTCGCCGACAAGGTCGAGAACCCCGGTCAGGCGGCTATTTCCTTTGCCACCTACGGCCGCGTGACGCGCAACAACAAACCGGCGATCCCGCCCGTCTTCGTTATCCATGAAGGCTTTCTCGGTGTCTCCGGCAAAGACGGCAGCCTGACGGAAGAGAAATACAAGGACGTTGAAGAGGCGCCGGTAACGGTTGCCAAGGCGACCGGCGGCTGGCTCGGCATCACCGACAAATACTGGGCCGCGGCCATCGTTCCGCCGCAGACGACGCCGTTTGAAACCCGCTATTCGCACATTACGGGCAATCAGCCGAGCTATCAGGCCGATTTCAAGAGCGACACGATGACGGTCGAACCCGGCCAGTCCATCGAGCTGAAGAGCCTTGTCTTCGCCGGCGCCAAGGAAGTGCCGCTGGTCGACCGTTATGAAACCGAATATTCCATTCCGAAGTTCGACCTTCTGATCGACTGGGGCTGGTTCTACTTCATCACCAAGCCGATGTTCAAAATGATGGATTTCTTCTTCCGTTATTTCGGCAATTTCGGCGTGGCGATCCTGCTCACCACCATCGTCGTCAAGGCGCTCTTCTTCCCGCTGGCCAGCAAGCAATATGCTTCCATGGCGAACATGAAGCGCGTACAGCCGAAGATGGAAGAGCTGAAGGCCAAGCATGGCGATGACCGCATGGCCATGCAGCAGGCGATGATGCAGCTCTACAAGGAAGAGAAGATCAACCCTGTGGCCGGCTGCTGGCCGATGCTGTTGCAGATCCCGGTGTTCTTCGCGCTCTACAAGGTCATCTACGTCACCATCGAAATGCGGCATGCACCGTTCTTCGGCTGGATCCATGACCTTTCCGCGCCCGACCCGACGTCGCTGTTCAACCTGTTCGGCCTTCTGCCCTACGACGTGCCGCACTTCCTGATGATCGGCGTCTGGCCGTTGATCATGGGCATCACGATGTTCCTGCAGATGCGCATGAACCCGACGCCGCCCGATCCGACACAGGCGATGATCTTCACCTGGATGCCGCTGATCTTCACCTTCATGCTGGCTTCCTTCCCGGCTGGTCTGGTCATCTACTGGGCGTGGAACAACACGCTGTCGATCTCCCAGCAGGCCCTCATCATGAAGCGTCACGGCGCCAAGATCGAACTGTTCGATAATCTCAAAGGGCTGTTCAAGCGAAAGCCGGTGCAATCGAAATGAGTGAAACCGGCCCGGCAATCGAAAAGCCCCTTTTCGGGCGACCCTGGATATTCATTCGCGGCGTTCCCGCGATGAAATTCCTGCCGCCCGAAGGTCCGCCGGAGATTGCTTTTGCCGGACGTTCGAATGTTGGCAAGTCCTCACTCATCAATGCATTGGTGGGCCACAAGGGACTTGCCCGCACCTCCAACACGCCCGGCCGCACGCAGGAACTGAACTATTTCGTTCCGGAAGGTTATTCCGGCGAGCCGGGCGACCTGCCGCCGATGGCGCTGGTTGACATGCCCGGTTATGGCTATGCGCAGGCACCAAAGGACCATGTCGATGCCTGGACGAAGCTCGTCTTCGATTATCTGCGTGGCCGCGCAACGCTGAAGCGCGTTTACGTGCTGATCGATTCCCGCCATGGCATTAAGAAGAACGACGAAGAGGTACTGAGCCTGCTCGACAAGGCGGCTGTTTCTTATCAGGTCGTGCTGACGAAGACGGACAAGATCAAGGACGTCGGTGTTCCCCGACTGATCGGCGAGACGCTGGAGAAAATCCGCAAGCGCCCCGCTGCCTATCCTGAAGTTCTCGCCACGTCGTCGGAAAAATCCTTCGGGCTGGACAGCCTGCGCGCCGAGATCGTCAGAACCGTCACGCTGTAAGAGGCTTCCGCCCTTATCCTCAGGCGATGGTAAAAAGCAGAACGGCGGTCCACAGCATCGCCGTCAATGCCAGAAGCCGCCAGAAACGCACCGAATGCCAGACCTCCAAAAGCATGGCGGCGAACATGCTGCCATTGCGCAGAGGCTGGCTTTTGAAAGGCAGGCCTGATCGGGTTGGATCCCTTTCAAGCAGCGCAGCGACCGTCGCCTTTTCCCGATACTCGGTTTCCGCCAGATTATCCCGCCAGCGCCTGACCATGGCGGCGAACTGGCGGTCGCGTTTGACGCGTTTGGCAAGCTCCGCCATGCTTTCCGGCGGCAGGGCACCCAGCACATATTCGCCTGCGAGCACTTCGTCCCGCAAACCGCTTTGCTTGTCTCGATCCTGTGCCGTCATAGGTCTTCAAACTCCTCGGTCGTCCGGGCAGCATCGTTTCACGATGCGCGACACGTCCCTGTCGCCCTGCTGAATAACCCCTCCCCTGCTGCGAACAAGGCTGGTCCGATTGGTGCTTTATGTCAATCTTATTACGCGTTTTGCGCCGCTCAAAAACGGAATTTTACCAGGGGCAGACACAATAAGGCCCGGAGGTTATTTCATTCGTCAAAAGCAGACATCCGCCTGTCCCTGCAAACGTGCCGGCATGTCCAATCCATGCATCCTGCACTGCAAAAATCGATTCCGATTTCTGCACCGATGCTGTAGAGCGATGAAAGGCTCTTTTGGGCCGCAACCACAGACCGAGGTTTTTCCATGACTTCTTCCGAAAGCGAAACTCAGGCGCGGCTGCTTGCACAGGCTCTGCCCTTCATGCAGAAATATGAGAACAAGACCATCGTCGTAAAATATGGTGGTCACGCCATGGGGGATTCGACACTCGGCAAGGCTTTCGCGGAAGATATCGCCCTGTTGAAGCAGTCCGGCATCAACCCCATCGTCGTGCATGGCGGCGGCCCGCAGATCGGCGCGATGCTGACGAAGATGGGTATCGAATCGAAATTCGAGGGCGGCCTTCGCGTCACCGACGCCAAGACGGTCGAGATCGTCGAGATGGTTCTGGCCGGTTCGATCAACAAGGAAATCGTCGCGCTCATCAACCAGACGGGCGAATGGGCGATCGGCCTTTGTGGCAAGGACGGCAACATGGTCTTCGCCGAAAAGGCGAAAAAGACCGTCGTCGATCCCGATAGCAATATCGAGCGTGTTCTCGATCTTGGTTTTGTCGGTGAAGTCGTGGAAGTCGACCGAACACTGCTCGATCTGCTCGCCAAGTCCGAGATGATCCCGGTCATCGCCCCCGTCGCTCCCGGCCGCGATGGCGCCACCTACAACATCAACGCCGACACCTTTGCAGGTGCCATTGCCGGCGCGCTCAATGCGACGCGGCTTTTGTTCCTGACCGACGTGCCGGGTGTTCTTGACCGCAACAAGGAACTCATCAAGGAATTGACGGTTTCCCAGGCACGCGCGCTCATCAAGGATGGCACGATTTCCGGCGGCATGATTCCGAAAGTCGAGACCTGCATCGAGGCCATCAAGGCCGGCGTGCAGGGCGTGGTGATCCTCAACGGCAAGACCCCGCATTCCGTGCTTCTGGAAATATTTACGGAAGGTGCCGGCACGCTGATCGTGCCCTGATGCGATTTAATGTGGCGGACGGCCAGCCTGTCCGCCACAGACGACGTTTCAGCCGAACACCAGAAGCGACAACACCCCGACGACAATTAACAGGCAGCCGGAAAGTTCGAGCCTGTTGATCTTCTCCTTGAAGAACAGCACGGTCGAGGCGAAGGCAAAAAGCATCTCCACCTGCGCCAGCGCCTTGACCACGGCGGCCTGCTGCAAGGTCATCGCGGTGAACCAGCCGAAAGACGCCGTGGCACCCACGAAACCGACAGCAAGCGACGGTTTCCACGCCTTTGCAATGCGCCCCAACTCGTCCCTCTGCCGCCAAACGATCCACAAGAACATCGACACTGTCTGCATCACGATGACGATGACGAGGGTATAGCCCGCCTGAACCACCGCATCCGGCGTCGGCAGGCTGGGCGCGAGCGCCAGTGACGCCGAACGATAGGCAACCGATGACAGGCCGAAAAATGCACCCGAAGCGAGCCCGATACCGGCGGTACGGCTGAAGATGGAGGTGAGAATGGAAGCAGGCGTCACTTCCGTACGGGCCACCGAAATCAGCATGACTCCGGCGACAGAAACAGCAATGGCCGCCAGTGTCCCGCCATTGATACTTTCACCGATAAAAACAAGCGCGAACAGCGCAGCCTGCGCCGGCTCGGTGCGGGAATAGGCCGTGCCGACCGCGAAGTTGCGGAAGGAAAACAGGTGTACCAGCAGGAAAGTTGCGGCGATCTGCGCCATGGCCCCGACCGTCGCCCACACGGCGAAAGACATGTTCGGCACCGGCAGCGGCCGGCCTAGCCCAAAATGCAGAAAGGCGAGATAGGCAAGAGCAAAGGGCATTCCGAACACGAAGCGCACAAAGGTTGCGCCCGTGGTGCCCATCATGCCCTTGAGGTGCTTTTGCAGGGTCGAGCGCAGGTTCTGCAAGAACGCGCTTGCAAAGGTTATGCCTATCCAGAGTTCCATGGTTTGGCGGTATCATGCGCTGCAGGCCCCAGCCAAGCCCGATTTTCTCGCCAATCGTCGTCTTTTCGATTTTCTTCAGCATTCGAAACGGGCATAAAGCAGGCCATGGACACAAAGCCGAAAAACCTGCCGGATGCCGCCGATTTCGCCCATGTGAGCGAATGGGTCTTCGATCTCGACAACACACTCTATCCGCATCACGTCAATCTGTTTTCACAGATCGACCGCAACATGACGGCCTATGTGGCGGAGCTTTTAAAGCTCGATCCCGAAGAGGCCCGTGTGCTGCAGAAGCGTTATTACCATGATCATGGCACCACGCTTCAGGGGCTGATGATCAATTACGGCATCAGCCCGGACGAGTTTCTGGAACGCGCCCATGCCATCGATTATTCGGCGCTGAAACCCCATCCGGAACTCGGCGAGGCGATCAAGGCGCTGCCGGGCCGCAAGTTCATACTGACCAATGGCAGCGTCAAGCATGCGCAGGCGGCCGCCGGCGCTCTCGGCATTCTCGACCAGTTCGAGGATATTTTCGATATCGTCGCTGCCGGTTATCTGCCGAAGCCGGCCAGCGCGACCTATGAGAAATTCGCAGCACTTGCGAAACTCGACACGAAAAAAGCAGCCATGTTTGAAGACCTGCCGCGCAATCTTGCGGCCCCCAAGGCGCTCGGCATGAAAACCGTGCTGCTCGTTCCCTCCAATCTTGAGGGTGTCATCATGGAGCGCTGGGAAATTCCCGTCGAGACCGATGCGCATATCGACTACATCACCGACAATCTGACCGGCTTCCTGACGCGAACCATCGCCGGCTGAACGCCATAGCCGAGTTACGCCGCAACATTACCGAAGCTTCATCCACCTTACCGATGTTTAAGTGGTGAGGCCCGGTAGAGGTCACTATCTTTTCTTCAGGGACACCAAAGAAAGGTAATGACGATGACCACACGAAAAATCGCCCTCTCTGCTCTTGGCGCAGCCCTTGTGCTCAGCACGGCCGCAACGGCGAGTTTCGCCGCACCCGGCAAAGGCCATAAGGATCGCATGCCGATCCGCCAGGAAGCTGCCTTCATTCACCTCCTGAAGGTTGCCGATACCAATAAGGACGGCAAGATTTCGAAGGAGGAATTCGCCGCACGGCAGGATGCGCTTTTCACCGAGATCGACAAGGATAAGGACGGTTCGATCACGCCGAAGGAAATGCGCGAATATCGCCAGGCGAAAATGGAAGCTTTCCGCGCCGCCAATCCGCGCCCCGAGCGTGAGGACGCCAAAGCCGAAGAGGGCAAAGGCCCCGAGGGCAAGCGCGCCGAACGCGAACATGGCGGACGTCCTGGTCATCAGGGCTGGGGCAAGCATGGTGGCAAGGGTGCGGGCCTGGGGATGATCCGCTGGGCCGATACCGACGAGAACGGTCAGGTCAGCAAGGCCGAATTCACCGCAGCCGGCGAGAAAATGTTCGAGCGGCTGGACAAGAACAAGGACGGCGTCATTTCGATCGACGATATGCCGGACCGCCCGTTCCTTTGATCCATCAAGGAAAAAGCCCGCTCAAAAGCGGGCTTTTTTATTCAATGCAGGCTGACGGTCTTGAGATCGTCTTCCGCAGCCTTGAAAAACGTACTTGAGCGGTTGTCGGTCAGGAGGATCGGCGTACCATCCGCACCAAACAGCGCCCAGAGATCCAGTTGCGGATCGAGATCAGGCGCTTCCGGGAAACAGCGGCTTACGTCTTCCGCACGGATCTTGCGGATATATCCCACTTCTCCCTCGCCGATATGGGCGAGCTGGGATCGGGTGAGACGCGCATGCGCTTCTTTTAAAAGCATATTTCAGCCTCCTTCTTCACGCCGAGCGATTCATGTCCGATTCCGGCGTTCACGTTCTACTCTGAGACGGAAATATTAATTTTCTTTACCACGTTCGAAATTTCAGGCCGCACCAGATCGATGGAAAGAAGGCCGTTGCGCATGCGCGCTTCCCTGACCTGCATGCCATCGGCAAGCACGAAGACCCTCTGGAACTGGCGCGCTGCGATGCCTCTATAAAGGAAATCCCGCTTTTCCTGTTCCTGCTGGCGACCGCGAATGACAAGCTGGTTGTCGGCTGTCGTCACATCCAGATCGTCCTGCGAAAACCCGGCAACAGCGATGGTGATGCGCAGGCGCTCCGGCACGTCTTCGGCCCCGGGCAGGCGTTCGATGTTATAGGGAGGATAGCCGTCATTGGCCTTCGCCATGCGCTCCAGCGTTTTTTCCATGGCATCAAAACCCAGCAAAAGCGGGTGGGTGAATGGCGTCATGCGGCTCATATCTTTTCTGTCCTTGCAACCAAGCGACGTTTTGCGGTCCCGCTTCCGGCAACCTTGCCGGTCAATCGTACCGGCTGAAACAATATGGGAAGCCAAACCGCGATGCGCAAGACGCGAGACCGGCGCGAAGGGGGCGCCGAGGAATGAGCTTGACAAGTGAGCATCCGCCGCTCGAAAAAAGCGCTCATCTCAACGGCGGGCAAGACATGGCAGAACGCAGAAAAATCATCATCGACACCGATCCGGGCCAGGACGACGCGGCGGCAATCATGCTCGCTTTCGCAAGCCCTGAAGAAATCGACATTCTCGGATTGTGCGCCGTCGCCGGCAACGTCCCGCTGAAACTGACCAGCCGCAACATCCGCATCATCTGCGAATTGTGCGGCCGCACCGATATTCCCGTCTATGAGGGCGCAGAGAAGCCGCTGGTGCGCAAACCCATCACTGCCGAGCATGTTCACGGCAGCACCGGTCTCGACGGCCCTGTTCTCGATGAGCCGACGATGGAGGCGCAGAAGCAGCATGCGGTCGATTTCATCATCGAAACGCTGATGCGAGAGCCCGCGGGCACGGTGACACTCTGCACGCTCGGCGCGCTCACCAATGTAGCGCTGGCGCTCCTGAAAGCGCCTGAGATCGCCGACCGCATCAAGGAACTGGTGATGATGGGCGGTGGCTTCTTCGAGGGCGGCAACATCACGCCCGCGGCCGAATTCAACATCTATGTCGATCCGCAGGCTGCCGATATCGTCTTCCGTGCCGGCATTCCTGTTGTCATGATGCCGCTGGACGTCACCCATAAGCTCCTGACCACCAAGGCGCGGGTCAGCCGTATTCGCGACATCGGCACGCGCCCGGCCATCGCCATGGCGGAAATGCTGGAATTCTTCGAACGTTTCGACATCGAGAAATACGGTTCGGACGGCGGCCCGCTGCACGATCCGTCCGTCATTGCCTATCTCATCAGACCCGAGCTGTTTCAGGGTCGCGAGTGTAACGTCGAAATCGAGGCCACTTCCGAACTGACCATGGGCATGACGGTGGTTGACTGGTGGCACGTGACCGAACGCGCCGCCAATGCCCGTGTCATGCGCACTGTGGATGCGGACGGGTTCTTCGAATTGCTGACGGAACGTTTTGCCCGGCTCTGACCGGAACGAAGACATGAAAAAGGCCGCTGGCGATATGCCGGCGGCCCTTTTTATTTGAAGCGGGGAAACCCGTCAGAATTCCGTCCAGTCATCCTGCGCCAGTGCGTTTGCACCGCTGGTTCTTGGGCGGGGGCGCGATGCTGTCGAGCGGGCTGGGGCTGCGGCCGGAGCCGAAGGTGCACGCATTGCAGCAGCCGCGGAGCGCAATTGCTGGCTGGGTTGGCCACCGGACACGGCGAAACCGGCGACAAGCGATTTCAGCGTTTCGGCCTCGCCGTTCAGCGTCACGCTGGCCGCCGTGGTTTCTTCCACCATCGCCGCATTCTGCTGGGTGACCTGATCCATCTGGGTAACGGCAGAATTGATTTCCTTGAGACCTACCGCCTGTTCGCTGGCGGAAGCGGAAATCTGCCGTATCAGCTGGTTGATCTGCAAAACCTGATCGGCGATGTTCTTCATCGTCTCGCCGGCCTTGCCCACCAGCTGGACGCCCTCGCCCACCTGGGTGGCCGAGGTGTTGATCAGTCCCTTGATCTCCTTGGCAGCGGTTGCAGACCGTTGCGCCAGTTCGCGCACTTCCTGTGCAACGACCGCGAAGCCCTTGCCGGCATCACCCGCGCGGGCCGCTTCCACACCGGCATTCAGCGCCAGAAGATTGGTCTGGAAGGCGATCTCATCAATCACGCCGATGATGCGAGAAATTTCCGCCGAGGATTGCGCAATGCCCTGCATGGAGTTAACGGCCTGCTGCACGACCTCGCCCGACTTGCCGGCGTCATCGCAGGCATGGCTGACGGCACCAGCGGCCTGCGCGGCATTTTCCGCGCTCGAATTAACCTGTGCGGTCAGCTGGTTGAGGGCGGCCGCGGTTTCTTCCAGACTTGCGGCCTGCTGTTCGGTACGGTGCGAAAGATCACTGGCGGCGCGGGTGATCTCACCGGTGCCATTACCGATGGTGACAACCGTCGCATTGACGGTGGAGACGGTTTCCTCGAGGCTTGCGAGCGCCGAGTTGAAATCACTGCGTAGCTTCGCATAGTCGCCCGGGAACTCATCCTCGATCCGGTAGGTCAGATTGCCCTGCGAAAGCGCGTTGAGCCCGGAGCCAAGCACGCTGACGATGTGTTGCTGCATGCGGCTGTTTTCCGTGCGCTCGGATTCCGACCGCTGACGCGCCGTTTCCGCATTGCCACGCTGGACAGCCGCATCCGCCTCCATTTCACGAATGCCGGCGAGTTTTGCGCGGAAGCCTTCCAGCGCGGTGGCCACAGCCCCCGTTTCATCCCGGCGGTCCTGCCCGGACACCGGCTCATCGTAACGGCCTTCGCTAAGCGTCCGCACATCCGAGACCAACGAGGCGAGCGGGTTGCCGACGAAATGACGCACGGCGAAATAAAGCGCGGTGATGACTGCGGCGAGAATGACGAGCGCACCGATGATCATCATATAGGTCTGCTCTTCCACCGGCGCGTTCAGCGCCTGGTGCGGAATATCCACCAGAACCACCCAGGTGGCATTGAGGCCGGGAACCGCAAAGGGATAGACGAGGCGGTTATAGGGCGCGTCGGTATCGAGGCCGAGGTTTTCGATCAGGCCCTGCTTGCCGGAAGCGAGCGCCGCTTGAACGGCGCTGGCGCCGTCTCCGTCATAGGCCTTCATGTTCTGCTCAGGCGTCGGCGGCACCAGCCATTGGCCGCCCTGCGAAACGAGCGTCACGCGGCCGGTCTCGAAAGGACGCAGCGCCTGCAGCTTCTGCGACAGCGAGGCCAGCGAAATATCGACGCCGGCAACGCCAATCATCTTGCCGTCCGACATGACGGGATAGGCAAGCGAGGTCATGGTGGTGGGCACTTCCGTACCCTGCGCCAGATATGGCTGGGTGATGGCGCCCTTGCCCGTCTTGGCGGCGAGCGCCCACCATTCAGCGGCGTAGTCATTATCGAAAGTCGAGAACTGGATGTCACCCTTCTGGGTCTTCGACCAATAGGGGGCGAAGACGCCATTTTTATTGGTGCCGAGATCGAGCCTGTCGGCAATCTCCGTGCTCTGTCCGTCGAAAAGGCCGAGCTGCTCGCAGAACCAGCTTCCGAAAGCGAAAGCATTCTGCTCGACATTGGCCTTGAGGATGTTGACGATGCCAGGACGATCCATCGATTTCGCCTGATGCGCACGGCCGATGACACCGGCCATGGAACGCGCGGCGCTGCCGAGTTCGCCGACGTCCGCGGCGATGACGTTGGCGATGGCGCGCGCCTCGGTATTGGCCTGATCCATGGTCAGCGCGTGGACACGGTCGCTGGTCTGGGAAATGAGGAAGGAATTCGATGCGACAAGAACCGTGGTGATGGCACAGCCGGTCACGAGGATAAGCTTGGTCGCAAGCGACTTCACTTTGAAATTGAACATTTTGGCCTCGATCAAATCGTCTGCCGGGAGGCTGACGTCAACGGATGATAAATCTCCGTCATGGAGGCCCGTCCGCATGGACAGTGCGCTGCAGCGCGACGAGGCAAAATTAGAGTATGTTTGCTAATTAAGCCCTAAAATTTACTTCGTCGCGCCAAGCAAAAATCAGTGTTCGTAATAGGCCGAGATGATGTCCCATGCATCGTCAGCCGTTTCGGCGAAATGAAGCAATTCCATATCTTCCGGGGCGATAGTGCCGAAATCCGCCAGGAATTCGAAATTGACCACCGAGCGCCAGAATTTCTCGCCGAACAGGATGAGCGGAATGGGTGCCATGCGCTTGGTCTGGATAAGCGTCAGCGTCTCGAAGAGCTCATCGAGCGTACCGAAACCACCGGGGAAGATCACCACGGCCTTCGCCCGCATCAGGAAATGCATCTTGCGGATGGCGAAATAGTGGAAATTGAAGCTCAATTCCGGCGTGACATAGGGGTTGGGCGCCTGTTCATGCGGTAGAACGATGTTGAGACCGATCGACGGGCCGCCCACATCGGCAGCACCACGATTACCCGCTTCCATCACGCCGGGACCGCCGCCAGTGACCACGACATATTCGAGATGATCGGATTTCGCGGCATAATCGGTGCATAGCCGGGCGAACTTGCGCGCCTCATCGTAATAGACCGAGGATTGCTCCAGGTTGCGCTTCTGCGTCTCGTTACGCGCCGCCCAGGCCTCGCCACCGGGTTCGGGAATGCGGGCGCCGCCGAACATGACGACGGTGGATTTGATGCCGCGCTCGGTGAGCGCCATTTCCGTCTTCAGAAGTTCCAATTGAAGCCTGACGGGACGCAATTCCTCACGGCAGAGGAAATCCATGTCCACATAGGCAAGCCGGTAGGACGGGGAATCCGATTGCGGTGTCTTGGGAACGACCTCGGCCTGCTGCTTGTCCACAGAGCTGCGCTTCAAAGGGTCCCATACCCCATCCTTACGCCGCAATTTGCCATTTTTCAGTCGTGTCATTTCCATGCCTTTCGTCTGACGCGCCAAATCACCCAAATCACATTGACGCCTTTCCAACACTCCCTTAGATCAAATGGCCAAAGCCTTCCAGCGGCGCGGGACCAGCCGTGACCACGACCACACGCGACTTTAAGGAATTTTCCATGAGCCTTACGGATCTCACCTCCCTCGAAACCATCATCGAAACCGCCTTCGACAACCGCGATGGCGTGAACGTATCGACGAAGGGCGAGGTTCGCGATGCGGTGAACACATCTCTTCAACTTCTCGATAGCGGCAAGGCGCGCGTGGCTGAAAAGCAGGCGGATGGCAACTGGAAGGTGAACCAGTGGCTGAAAAAGGCCGTGCTCCTCTCCTTCCGCCTGAACGACATGGAGATCGTGACCGGTGGACCGGGTGAATCCACCTGGTGGGACAAGGTGCCTTCGAAATTCGAAAACTGGGGTGAAAACCAGTTCCGTGCCGCCGGTTTCCGCGCCGTGCCGAACGCCGTCGTGCGACGCTCCGCCTATGTCGCCAAGAACGTCGTGCTGATGCCCTCCTTCGTCAATCTCGGCGCTTATGTCGATGAAGGCACGATGGTCGATACCTGGGCAACCGTCGGCTCCTGCGCGCAGATCGGCAAGAATGTGCACCTTTCCGGCGGCGTCGGCATTGGCGGCGTTCTGGAGCCGCTTCAGGCCGGCCCGACCATCATCGAGGATAATTGCTTCATCGGTGCCCGCTCGGAAGTCGTCGAAGGCTGCATCGTGCGCGAAGGCGCGGTTCTCGGCATGGGCGTGTTCATCGGCAAGTCGACCAAGATCGTCGATCGCGCCACCGGCGAAATCACCTATGGCGAAGTTCCGCCCTATTCCGTCGTCGTTGCCGGCACCATGCCGGGCAAGCCTTTCCCGAACGGCGAGCCGGGCCCGAGCCTCTATTGCGCCGTCATCGTCAAGCGGGTCGATGAAAAGACCCGCTCCAAGACCGGCATCAACGAGCTTCTGCGCGACTGATAAAAGCGACTGCTATGACCACGACCGATCCCGTTGCAAATCTCGCCGCCCTCATCCGTTGCCCATCGGTGACGCCTGCGGAAGGCGGTGCGCTTTCCCTGCTCGATACCCTGCTTTCGCCGCTTGGCTTTGCGGTTGAGAAGATGGTGGCGCGCGAGGCGGGAACGCCTGATGTGGAAAACCTCTATGCCCGGCTCGGCACGGAGGGTCCGCATCTGATGTTTGCGGGCCATACGGATGTCGTTCCTGTGGGTGACGAAGCCGCGTGGAGCCATCCGCCCTTTTCGGCAGAGATTGCCGGCGGGGAAATGTACGGTCGGGGTGCGGTGGACATGAAGGGCGGTATCGCCTGTTTCGTCGCCGCCATTGCCCGCCACATCGAAAAACATGGCAAACCGCAGGGCTCCGTTTCCTTCCTGATCACCGGCGATGAGGAAGGCCCGTCGATCAACGGCACCTCCAAGCTTCTGGAATGGGCGGCCGGCAAAGGCGAAACATGGGATGCCTGCGTGGTGGGCGAACCGACCAATCCCGACCAGCTGGGCGACATGATCAAGATCGGTCGCCGCGGATCGCTTTCCGGCAGGATCACCGTCCATGGCGTTCAGGGCCATGCCGCCTATCCGCATCTCGCCGACAACCCCATTCGCGGGCTGCTGCAGCTCACCCATGCGCTGATGCACCCGCCATTTGATCACGGCACGGATAATTTCCAGCCATCCAATCTGGAAGTCACGACCGTCGATACCGGCAATGCCGCTACCAATGTCATCCCCGCACGGGCGACGGCGGCCTTCAACATTCGTTTCAACGATACCTGGACAGTGGAAAGCCTGCGGACGGAAATCATCCGCCGTCTGGATGCCGCCGCAGCCGAAGGCGAGCTTCGCCCTGACCGCAGTCCGGTCAAATATGAGATCGTCTGGGCGGACCGACCGGCTCACGTTTTTCTGACGCGCAACAATGCGCTCATCTCGTCGCTCTCAGGCGCGGTTGAGGCCGTTACCGGTCAGGAACCCAAGCTCTCGACCACCGGCGGCACCTCGGATGCCCGCTTCATCAAGGATTATTGCCCGGTGGTGGAGTTCGGTCTCGTCGGACAAACGATGCATATGGTCGATGAGCGCGTGGCGGTTGCCGATCTCGAGACACTGACGCGTATCTACGAAACCTTTATCGAACGCTGGTTCGCCCATGCCGACGGCAAGTGAGATAAGGCTTTATCTGAAGGGCCTGTGGCTGCTGCTGCTCGGCGACCATACCGGTGCGCGCTATCTGGACCTCTCCGAGCGTGGCATGTGGCGCTCCTTCTATTCCGCCCTCTGGTGCCTGCCCGCCATGCTGGTGTCCTGGCTGTGGCTGCGCGCGGCCTTCCTTGCCGGCTATCCGCCGGGCACCGGAACCGGGCTGATCTTCTTTTTCCGTCTGGCAATGGTCGAAGCCATCTGCTGGATCGTGCCGCTGCTGTTGATCGGAATTCTACTCTTCGCTTTCGGCGCACGCGAAAAATTCGCGCCACTGGTCACCACCATGAACTGGCTGTCGCTGCCATTTTCTTACGCCTATGCGGCTCTGATCCTGATCGCGTTCTTCCTGCCGCCCCTGCAGGGGCTGATCGCCATTCTGTGGCTGGCACTGCTCCTGTCGCTGGTCTTCGCTTTTTCGCGGATCGTGCGGTTCTTCATCCGTGACCAGTCGCTGCTCGTCACGGCCATCGTCATGACGCTGCTGGTGCCGGGCATGCTTCTCTCGGAGGCGCTGCAGCGTTTTCTTGGCGTCTACCCCGCCTAGCCTTTGCGAAACGCTTCACGAGCCGGAGCGGACGACCTCTCCGTCTTCCTTCACGAATTCACCTATGTCCGGGTTGGGCAGAATTTCCAGCACGACCTCTGAAGGCCGGCAAAGCCGCACACCCCTGGGCGTCACCACGATCGGGCGGTTGAGCAGGATCGGGTGGGCTTCGATAGCATCCAGCAGCGCATCATCCGGAATGGTCTCATCCTGCAGCCCCAGCTCCGCATAGGGCGTTCCCTTTTCGCGCAGCAGGGCCCTGAGCGGAAGCCCGATGCGTGTGGCAAGATCACGTATCTCTTCTCGTGCAGGCGGCGTTTTCAGATATTCTATCACCACGGGCTCAACACCGGAGGCCCGGATCATCGCAAGCGTGTTGCGCGAAGTTCCACAGGCGGGATTATGATAGATCGTCACCGTCATTGCTCATCTCCATGCGCAGGCGCCTAGGCTCAATTACGTCGGGATAATCGACCTGCATGAAATAAAGACCGTCCGGCGGGGCAACGGGGCCGCAGGCTTTGCGATCCCGCGCCTCCAGTGCCGCACGCACATCCTCCGGCGTCATGGCGCCTTCACCGGCCATTTTCA
The DNA here is from genome assembly GCF_053522525.1 of Agrobacterium sp. 22-210-1. NCBI lineage: Bacteria > Pseudomonadati > Pseudomonadota > Alphaproteobacteria > Hyphomicrobiales > Rhizobiaceae > Agrobacterium > Agrobacterium sp. 22-210-1. Next base: position 2,301,802 of record NZ_JBNWCI010000001.1, read on the forward strand.
GCGTACCGGCGAAAGAGCGTATCTGGTTATGCAGGAAACTCTGCGCCGTCGCGCGGATTTCGATGAGGTCGCCGTTGCGCGTCACATCCAGCCGGTCGAGTGTCCGGATCGGGCTGTTCGCCTGACAATGAACCGAGCGAAAGGTCGTGAAATCATGCCGACCGACGAGCATCTGCGCTGCCGCGTGCATAAGCTCATGATCCATGTCTTTCGACACCCACCATGCGCGCTTGTGTTCCAGCGCCAGCCGCGATTTCCGGCAAATGATGCGATAGAGATAATGGCGGCGGGTGGCGGAAAAACGGGCGTCGAAATCTTCCGTTACGGCTGCGACGTCAAGAACCGAGACGGCCTCCTTGGCCATTGCCAGATGGGCGTTCAACGCATTGCGAAGCTTGTAAGGCTGCCAATCGCGAGAAAGATCGGCATGGGCCACCTGCCCGACGGCATGCACGCCGGAGTCCGTACGGCCCGCACCGCGAATGGAAACGTTTTCCCCTGTCAGCGACCGGACCGCAGCTTCCAGCGCGCCTTGAACCGAGGGGCCGTTATCCTGTCTCTGCCAGCCGAAATAGGGTGAACCGTCATATTCGACGGTCATGCGGAAGCGTGGCATCAGCCGAGCCTCGTTGTGACGGGAACGGGGGTGCCGCGAACAAAATCGGCGGCCGACATCGGTTTGCCGCCCGCCTTTTGCAGGCGGGTGAGCCGAACGGCATCGCTGCCGCAGGCGATGGTGAGGGCGTCGTCCAGCACGGTGCCCGCTTCTCCCATGCCGCTCGCCAGCTCAGAGGCCAGAACCTTCACACGCTCCGCCTTGCCGCCAATATCCATTTCCAGCCATGCACCGGGAAAAGGCGAAAGGCCGCGAATATGGTTATGGACATCCTGTGCAGGGCGAGAGAAATCGATGCGGGTCTCACCCTTATCGATCTTTGAAGCGTAAACAACACCCTCTTCGGCCTGTGTGACGAGGGGCAGGTCGTCTGCTTCCAGTCTGTGCATCGCTTGCCGCATCAGCCGCGCGCCTGCGAGCATGAGACTGTCGTGCAATTCGCCGGCGGTCATATTCTCGCCGATCGCGACCTTTGCGGTCAGCGCGACGGGGCCAGTATCGAGCCCCTTTTCCATTTTCATGACCATCATGCCGGTCTCGGCATCGCCGGCCATAATCGCACGCTGGATGGGGGCCGCACCCCGCCAGCGCGGCAGCAAGGAGGCGTGGCCATTATAACAGCCAAGGCGCGTGCCAGTGAGGATCGCTTCAGGCAACAGCAGCCCGTAAGCCACGACGACCGCCACATCTGCGTTGAAGGCCTGAAACTGCTGGCGATCTTCCTCGGCCTTAAAGTTTACGGGCGTCAGCACGGGCAGGCCCAAAAGTTCGGCCGCCTGATGCACGGGAGACTTCTGCAGATCAAGGCCACGACGACCGCCGGGGCGCGGCGGCTGGGTATAAACGGCAACGACCTCGTGACCCGCTTCCACCAATGCACGCAAGGTGGGAACGGAAAAATCCGGCGTGCCCATGAAGATGATGCGAAGAGCCATCGTCGCCCCCTGCCCTTTCTGCTGGTCGGTCTCTGGCTAAAGAGGACGGATCAGACCTTTGCGCGGGCCGCCTTGGTGAATTTCTTGATGACCATGTCGCGCTTCAGTCGCGAAATATGGTCGATGAACAGAACACCGTTCAGGTGGTCGATCTCGTGTTGCAGGCACGTGGCGAGAAGCCCGTCTGCCTCCACGGTCTGCTGCTTGCCGTCACGGCCGACATATTGCACCGTCAAAGAGGCGGGACGCTCGACTTCGGCGTAATAGTCGGGAATGGAGAGGCAGCCTTCCTCATAGGTCGAAATATCGTCCGACACCTTGAGGATTTCCGGGTTGATGAAGACGACTGGGGTCTTTTCCTCGCCCTCACGCGCAACGTCAATCACCAGCATTCGCCGCGCTACGCCGACCTGGATGGCGGCAAGGCCAATGCCCGGCGCATCATACATGGTTTCCAGCATGTCGTCGGCAAGGCGCAGCACTTCGGCATCCACCTGTTCGATGGGTTTCGATTGCTGGCGCAGCACGGGATCGGGCAAAATGATAAGCGGTTTGATAGTCATGGCTTCCCATAACGTATCTCTTGCGCGGAGGAAATAAAAAACACGAGCGGTCAAACCGCGCCGGGCTTCCGCTCTCCCGGACTCATTTCCGCCGCAGGAATGTTCTTGTTTTGATCTTACGAATCACAAGAAATCTGCTAGATTTAATCATGAGCATAGATTTATCCGTTCTCCTCGATCCAGCATTGCGGGCCGGTTCCGTCAATATCAGCTTCGGCGCGCTGCTCGCGGCTCTGGTTTTCGCTCTCGCGATCACATGGCTGGTCACGACGAACCGCGTGAAAAAAGCGGGAGCCGACGGTGAAATTTCCGACCTCCTGAAAACCCAGTCCGAACTGCACGGCCGGATTGCCGCCATGGCGGAGACGCTTGGCACACGCCAGACCGAGATGAGCCAGACGCTTAACCAGCGCCTCGACGGCATGTCGCAACGACTGGGCGAAACGCTCACGGAACAAACCCGGTCGACGCATGAGAATCTGAGCCGTCTTCAGGAGCGCTTGGCGGTCATCGATGCTGCACAGGGCAATATTCAGGATCTGGCCAAAGATGTGGTCGGGCTACAGGCGATCCTTTCCAACAAACAGACGCGTGGGGCCTTCGGACAGGCGCGCATGGAGGCGCTGATCGCCGATGCACTTCCCGCAGGTGCGTTCCAGCTTCAGCCCACACTTTCGAACGGTTACCGGCCGGACTGTACGATCAAGATGCCGAATAACGCGCCGCCGCTTGTCATCGACGCCAAGTTTCCGCTGGAAGCGTGGAACGCACTGAAAGCAGATGAATCGCCTGACGCCAAACGCGCCGCCACCCAGCAGTTCCGGCGCGATATGGAAGTACATATTCGCGATGTGGCCGAAAAGTACCTCATCCGCGGCGAGACGCAGGATACGGCCTTCATCTTTGTGCCGTCGGAATCGATCTTTGCCGATATTCACCAGCATTTCGAATATCTGGTGCAGCGCGCCCATCGGGCTCGCGTCGTCATCGTATCGCCGTCACTTCTAATGCTGTCGGTGCAGGTCATCCAGTCGGTGCTGAAAGATCAGCGCATGCGCGAGCAGGCGCATCTCATTCAAGGCGAAGTGGCGCTGCTTATGGACGATGTGCGGCGGCTGGACGACCGAACACGCAAGCTGCAAGCCCATTTTGGGCTGGCGCAGAAGGACGTCGACATGATGCTGATTTCCTCCGACAAGGTCTTGGCGCGCGGCCAAAAAATTGAGGGCCTCGATTTTTTGCCGACGGAAAAAGAAGCTGCGCATGGGGAAATCGAGCAAGCCCGTCGCTTTGCGGATAACAGAGCCGGTGCGGCCAAATTGCGGGTAGTTGACGACGAGTGATCGTCTCGGGCAAAGTCGCCGTCTTGCTTGAATTTCATACGGACATGCCGCCCATGATTACTGTTTTCGGCTCCATCAACATGGATCTCATCGCCACCGCAAAACGCCTTCCCAAACCCGGTGAAACCGTGACGGGAGAGAGCTTCTCCACCGCGGCGGGCGGAAAGGGAGCCAATCAGGCGCTTGCCGCAAAGCGGGCGGGCGCCACGGTCAAAATGGCGGGCGCTGCGGGCGACGATACGTTTGCCGCACCGGCGCTGACATTGTTGCGTGATGCCGGCACCGACCTCTCGCTCGTCAAGACCGCGCCGGGCCCGACCGGTACGGCGATGATCCTGATCGGTGAAGGCGGAGAGAACATGATCTCGGTCATTCCCGCTGCCAATGGCGAAGTGTCGGCATCCGACGCCGCCAAGGTCGTGACGGAGATGTCGGCGGGCGATATTCTGATGCTGCAGTTCGAAATACCCGCGCCCGCCATCGAAGCGGCGCTGACGGCCGCGAAGGCGAAACGTATCACCACCGTCATCAATACTGCCCCGTTGACCGCCGACGGGCCACGCCTTGCCGGCCTTGCCGATATCGTCATTGCCAATGAAACCGAGTTCGAGCTGCTGATCGGCAAAAACGGGCTTTCCGGTTCGGAACGGGAAAACGAACTCAAGGTCTTACATGAAAAAACCGGCCAGACATTGATCGTCACGCTCGGAGCGGACGGCGTGATCGCCATTCGCAACAGCAAGCTTTACCGGGCGGCCGGTCTGAAGATCGTGCCGGTCGATACGGTTGGCGCAGGCGATACCTTCTGCGGTTATCTCGCCGCCAGCCTCGATCAGGGCATGGATTTCGAAAAGGCGCTGAAGCGTGCAGCCGTCGCAGGTTCGCTCGCCTGCACTCGCGCCGGCGCCCAGCCCTCCATTCCGCTTGCGGCGGAAGTGGATGCGAATATCTGAGACTTCAGCCGCTCAGCGACGAATAAAAGTGAGATAGGCCGAGCTGCGGCCTTCTCTTTTCGCCTTGTTCTCATAACGCGTACCCGGCCAGTTGGCATACGGCGTGCGCCAGTCGTCAGCGGTCGCCGCCGTCCATTCGAAACCACCGTGACGGGCGCAATGCTGCAGCGTCCAGTTAACGTAGGTATCGATATCCGACGCGAAGCAGAACTTGCCGCCGGGTTTCAGCACCCGGTGGAAACGGGCCAGATTGACGTCGGAGACGAAACGGCGCTTCCAGTGCTTTTTCTTCGGCCAGGGATCGGGATAAAGAAGGTCAATGTGATCGATCGAAGCCTCCGGCAGCCAGTCCAGCAATTGCGTCGCATCATCATCGTAAAGACGGATATTCATCAGCTCGCGTTCACGCACTGTTGCGAGCAGCTTGGCCATTGAATTGACGAAGGGCTCGACGCCGATAAAGCCTGTCTCGGGGTTTTCAACCGCGCGATGGGCAAGGTGCTCGCCGCCGCCGAAACCGATCTCCAGACGGACCGATCTTACATCCGCGGGAAAGAGAGCCACCAGATTTTGCGGTGGTGCGCTCTCCAGATCGATTTTCAGCAAAGGCAGCAGATTTTCGATCGTGTCGATTTGCTGGTTGCGCAAAGGCTTGCCCTTGCGTCTGCCAAAAAACGCTTCCGTTGCGCGCGAACGCCGTTCTTCCGTCATGTCATACTCTCAAGAACAAATAGATTTAACCCGCACAGCGCCAGATGAATGGCACTATGCGGGTTACAAAGATGCAGACGGTATCTCTCAATCGCCGTCGAATGACAAGGCTTATGCGCTCAAGGCTTCCTTGAGCGGCTTCACCAGATCAAGCTTCTCCCAGGAGAAGGAGCCGTCACGGCCGGCCTTGCGACCAAAGTGGCCATAGGACGAGGTCTTGGCGTAGATCGGCTTGTTAAGATCGAGGTGACGACGGATACCCGACGGCGACAGGTCCATGACCTTGCGGATCGCGCCTTCGATCTGGTCTTCGCTGACCTTGCCCGTGCCGTGCAAATCGACATAGACCGACAGAGGCTGGGCAACGCCGATCGCGTAGGAGATCTGAATGGTGCAGCGCTCGGCAAAACCAGCGGCAACAACATTCTTTGCGAGATAGCGGGCGGCATAGGCAGCCGAACGGTCGACCTTGGTTGTGTCCTTGCCGGAGAATGCGCCACCGCCATGGGGGGCGGCACCGCCATAGGTGTCGACGATGATCTTGCGGCCGGTCAGGCCGGCATCGCCATCGGGCCCACCGATGACGAACTTGCCCGTCGGGTTGATATACCACTGGCAATCATCAGCGATCTTCAGGTCGCCCAGAGCTTCGCGGATATAGGGCTCGACAACGGCGCGAACCTTCTTCGAATCCCAGCTTGCATCGAGATGCTGCGTGGACAGAACGATGGAAACGGCCTCGGCGGCCTTGCCATCGATATAACGAACGGTCACCTGGCTCTTGGCGTCGGGTCCGAGTTTTGCCGCTTCGCCTTCGCCGCTTTTACGGGCGGTGGCGAGCAGTTGCAGGATACGGTGCGAATAATAGATCGGGGCCGGCATCAGATCTGGCGTTTCCTTGCAGGCATAACCGAACATAATGCCCTGGTCGCCGGCACCCTCGTCGCCCTGCTTGTCGGAAGCATTGTCGACGCCCTGCGCGATGTCTGCCGACTGCGGATGCAGGAGAACGTCGATCTTGGCCGTCTTCCAGTGGAAACCATCCTGCTCGTAGCCGATGTCGCGGATTGCCTTGCGGGCCGCGGACTTGAACTTGGAAGGATTGATGACCGGATGGCCAGAGGCGTCCTTGACGACCTTGCCGTCCTTGTCCTTCTTCAGCAGGGTATCGGGAACCCGAACCTCACCGGCGATAACGACGCGGTTGGTCGTCGCAAGCGTTTCGCATGCGATGCGCACGGTCCATGGGTCAACACCCGTCTTGGACGCTTCACGATAAATGAGATCTACGATTTCATCGGAAATACGGTCACAAACCTTGTCCGGATGACCTTCGGCCACGGACTCGCTGGTGAACAGGTAATTGGCACGCATGCGGGATTCCCCTCAAAGAACGGTCTTCGAGTTTGTTAGTCATTTCGGCCATGAAAGACAAGGACACAACCACATAAATATATCTTTATGTGAGAATTCCTTTCTAATCTGGCACAAAAAAACGGTCCTTGCGGACCGTTGAGTGTCCGGCGCCCTGCCGGAAATTATGGGCATCATCTGTGGAGACTTACTCCGCGTCTCCTTCGGCGGCGAGCGCCTTGACGAGATCAACGAGACGACGGCGGACCTTGGGATCGGCGATCTTCACAAAAGCGCGGTTCAGCTGCAGACCTTCAGCCGAGGACAGGAAGTCAACCACGTAGTTGGAGCTGGAGGCTTCCGCCATACCGGTCGCGCCGCCAACCTGATCGCCGGGAGCATCTTCGAAAAAGAAGGACACCGGAACGTTGAGGATCGCGGAAATATTCTGAAGGCGGCTCGCACCGACGCGGTTCGTGCCCTTTTCATATTTCTGGATTTGCTGAAAGGTAATTCCAAGGCTTTCGCCCAGCTTTTCCTGGCTCATGCCCAGCATGGTTCTGCGAAGACGAATTCGGCTTCCGACATGAATGTCGATGGGATTAGGCTTTTTCTTATTCTCGGTCATCATGCGGTCCTGACACTCGGAAAGGGTTGATATCTCGCTTCATTACTATTCGAAGAAATGAGCCGGCATTTCGACAGCGTCTAAACTTGTTTTACGACTGACGTATTCACTATGCAATTGTGGGAGTTCCCGGTCAATTCTGACGCCGAGCAAAACTCCAGGCAGGAAATACCGCAACGATCAGCATGATTGAAAAAATCAACCAGAAATACGTCCGATGTGTGTCGTAAGTAAATGCGTCGTTGGACCCACCACTCAAAGTGGCGTCAACAATGCCAACCCGACCGTAATCCAACCCGGCGATAATGCGCCCATAGGGGTCTATGACGGCGGAAATTCCGGTATTGGCGCCGCGAATCACCGGCACGCCGGTTTCAACAGCCCGGACTCTCGCCTGAAGAAAATGCTGGTAAGGGCCAGGCGTGTCGCCAAACCAGCCGTCATTTGTCACGTTCAGAATTGCCGCCGAACCCGCCAGACCTGGCGTCATCTCACCGGGGAAAATGATCTCGTAACAGATCAGGGGATAGAAGGTCTTGCCGGAAGGAAGCGTCAATGGCGTGCGCGACGAGGCGGCCGAGAAACCACCCGGCAGACTGATGACATTATCGATGCCGAACTCCCGCAAAACGCCTTCGAAGGGAACATATTCCCCAAACGGCGTCAGGTGAACCTTGTCGCTTGCCGCGATGATTTCGCCCTGGCTGTCGATCGCGTAGACCGAATTGTAATAACGCGGCGGCCGACCGGCACCCTGGTCTTCCATTCTGACAGCGCCGGTGAACAGGATTTGCCCGTCCTCCAGGGTTTTTGCGATTTCCACCAGAGCGTCGGGGTTCTGCGTCAGGATGAAAGGTACGGAGGTTTCCGGCCATACGACGATATCAGGGCGCTTTTTCCCTTCGCCGGGAGGCAGCGCCGTCAACCGCAGATGTTCGCCAAAGATCTCTGCCCGGTCGGCGTTCAGCATTTTACGGGACTGATCGATGGAGGGCTGTACGATCCTGACGGTCAGCGCGTCCGCCGGTGTCTCAACCGGTGCCTGAAAGCGGTAGAAGCCGTAACCGAAATGGCCGGCCAGCAGCAGACCCGCCAGAGCGAGGCCCGGCCCCATGCTTTTTTTTGTGCCAATCAAAGCGGGAGCGGCGAAGATAAAAACCGCAAGCGTGGTAACGCTGAAAAGTCCAAGCAGGTGCGCGGACTGCATCATGACCGGAATGGGCATGATGCCGTAGCCGATGGCGTTCCAGGGAAATCCAGTCGCAAGAAAACTGCGCAGCCATTCAAACAAGCCGAATGCGGCGGCAAGGGCGGCGATACGGCCGAGACCATCCGACCAGACGATGTTGGCCGCAGCGACTGCAAAACCATAAAACAGCGCAAGAAGAGCCGGGAGGCCGATGATGGCGAGCGGCAGCGCCCAGGCGAATTCGTCTGCCTCCAGCAACAGGGCATTGCCCAACCACCAAAGACCCGCCACGAAATAGCCGAAGCCGAAACACCAACCGATGCCAAAAGCCGGCAGGATGCGGCTGAATATGCCGCCGCCCGGCTTACCGGTGCAGCCGTCCACCAGCCAGACAAGCAGGGTGAAGGAGAAAAACAGCGCCGCGAAGAAACCGAATGGAGGCAAAGCCAGCGCACCAACCGCGCCTGCGGCAATCGCCATCACTGCGCGGCTTTTGCCACCGGCCAGCATTACCCTGCCTGCAAGACGCTCCATGCCATCTCCGTTTATGCGCGTCCGGAAAAGACCGCTCCCGGCAAGGCCGCGCCGCGGAATTTTCCCTCAAACCCGGAGTAACGGAAAAAAGATTCGCAGTCCACAGGAGTGGAGAAAGCCCTGATGATCCGCCGCACATTTCATCAGCCCACAGGAACATTCAAAGCGGGCGAATCCATATTGAACCAGCGAACCGACGGGTATTACCCCGTCGGTCCTGTTCAGTCGGCATTCTGCTGGTGAGTGATAAGGCGCACATCCGGCGCGGGTAGCGCAATCACCTCGTTCGTGCGGGCATCGCCTGGCGCGCGATCATCCTGCCCTTCCGAGCCGTGATCACGGACAATGCGGACGCCCTTGATGCGCCGTGTATCCGCATCGAGAATCTGGAACTCGAAACCGGGAACGGCCCTGACCACCTCGCCCTTGGCCGGAATACGGCCGAGTGCGAAGAAGATGAGGCCGCCGAGCGTATCGATTTCCTCCAGATGTTCGCGAACATCGAATTCCGGCCCGATCGCCTCGGCAAGTTCCGTAAGTTCGGCACGGGCATCGGCCACGAGCACGTCCGGGGACAGGCGCGAAAACATCGCCTCGTCCTTGTCGTGCTCGTCATCGATGTCGCCCACGACCATCTCGACGATATCCTCGTGGCTGACGAGACCGTCCGTGCCACCATATTCATCGATCACGAGCGCGAGCTGGGTTCTCTGGGCCTGCATCGTCTTCAAGAGATCGGAGGCCAGCATGGAGGGCGGCGCGAACAGAATTTTCCGCACGAGCCCGGCATCGGCAACCGTCTGTTCGAGATCGACCCGTGCCAGGTCGAAGTTCGGTCGCGGCGAACGCGGCGCCTTTACTTCACCATAAGCGACGCTGCGTGATCCCGCCCGGCGCTTGTTGCGCGCCTGCTTGGCGACATAGGCCAGCAGGTCACGAATGTGGATCATGCCCTTCGGATCATCCAGCGTCTCATCATAGACCGGCATACGGGAGCGTCCGGTTTCCTCAAAGAGGATCAGCGCCTCGCCAATGGTCATGTTCTGGTCGAGACCGTCAATATCGACCCGCGGGATCATGATATCTTCGACCCTGATCTCGCGGAAACGGAGGATATTGTTCAGCATCGCCCGTTCTTCGGGCGAAAAGGCGGCGCCAATTTCGGTGTCGTCCATCAGCGCGTCGGTCAAATCCTCGCGCAGGCGCTCGCCCTGAGACGGTCTTAGCAACCGTGCGATACGCGACCAGATCGTCGATCTTGGCTTTGCATTGTAGTCTTGACGTAAATGACTACTGCCTTCCTCCGAAGAGGACTGCTCGCCGTTTTCTCTGCCCTCATTGGCAGGTCGTGCAGAATGTTCGTTCATGGCTCCAGACAATATTCAAAGCGGTTCCTGACCCGCGTATGGATCAGATAGGCCAAGCACCGCCAAAATGCGAGTCTCAAGCGACTCCATTTCTTCCGCTTCCTCCTCGTCCATGTGGTCATAACCAAACAAATGCAGGAACCCATGAACGAGCAGATGGGTCAGATGATCCTCGAAACTCTTGTCAAGTTCAAGGGCCTCGCGCTCAACCGTCTCGCGCGCGATGACAATATCGCCCAGCATCGGGCCGGGCATACCACCCGGTTCCAGCGGAAAAGCGGGGAAAGACAAGACATTGGTCGCCTTGTCCTTGTCGCGCCACTCGGCATTGATTTCCCGAATATTTTCATCATCGGTAAAGACCAGCGACAGTTCCACCGGCATTTTCGGGAAGGGCTGCTCCTCTTCCCGCTTCAGGAAATCAACCGCTGCATCCAACACTTTGGTTGCGAAGACAGCCAAGTCCTCTTCCGAGGACCAGCCTTCGGCCTCGACGCTGATTTGAATATCCAGAGCTGTCATTGTCTTTACGTCAGTTGCCCTTCACGAGGCTTTCATCCGGCACTGCCGTGTGGGATTCATAGGCCCTGACGATGCGCGCCACCATCGGATGACGCACGACGTCGACATCCTTGAAGCGCACGACCGACACGCCTTCGACATCGCCCAGGATTTGCAGGGCCTCGACAAGGCCGGATTTCACCCCGCGCGGCAAATCCACCTGGCTCGGGTCGCCGGTCACGATCATACGGCCGTTTTCGCCGAGACGGGTGAGGAACATCTTCATCTGCATGGTCGTGGTGTTCTGGGCTTCGTCCAGAATAACGGCGGCGTTGGCAAGGGTGCGGCCGCGCATGAAGGCGAGCGGCGCAATTTCGATGACACCCGCCTGAATGGCGCGCTCCACCTTGTCACCCGGCATCATGTCATAAAGCGCATCATAAAGCGGACGAAGATAGGGATCGACCTTTTCCTTCATGTCTCCCGGCAGGAAGCCCAGGCGCTCACCCGCTTCGACGGCAGGACGCGACAGGATGATACGGTCAACCGCGCCGCGCTCCAGAAGCTGTGCAGCGTGCGCAACGGCCAAATAGGTCTTGCCGGTGCCGGCGGGGCCGACGCCGAAAACCAGTTCGGATTGCTCCAGCGCCCGCATATAGACATCCTGCGTCGGCGTGCGGGCAGCGATGGTCTTCTTGCGGGTGGAAATCTGCGCCATGGAAATCTTCGCCTTGCGCTCCATCGTCGGCAAGGTCAGTTGATCATCCGCGGCCATCGCCATGCGGATCGCGCCTTCCACATCGGAAACCTCGGCGGTTCCGCCCTTGAGCAGCCGTTCGTAAAGGAAATCCAGCGCCCTGCGAGCCTGATTGGTGGCGACGACATCACCGGTGATGGCGACGGAATTGCCGCGCGGGCGCGCATCGATGTTGAGGCGCTGTTCCAGCAATTTCAGGTTCTGATCGAACTGACCGAATAGCTCTCCAGCTATCCTGTTATTCTCGAACGTGAGGACGAAGTGATTGGCGTCGGTCGCGGCTTGGCGTGGCTGGCGCGATGAAGGTGATACCAATTCATGTGCGTTCAAGCGGTCAGGCTCCTGTCCCAATCAGTGTCGGCTCCTCACTCTAACTCTCTGCCACCTCGGCAAACAAGCTGTTTGGACCCGTTGCGGTGATTCGTACATTAACAATGTCACCGATTTTCAAAGTCTTTGCATCAAGATTCACGGATTGCAGCCAGGGAGAGCGACCTATCAACTGTTCAGGCATGCGGCCGGGCTTTTCCAGCAACACATCCATGGTCTTTCCGACCAGCGATTCCGCAAATTCCTTCTGTTGCCGCAGCAACAGGGCCTGCAATCTCTCCAGCCGCTCGGCCTTCACCTCTTCCGCAACCTGATCCGTGAGATCGGCGCCCGGCGTACCGGGACGGGTGGAATATTTGAAGGAGAAGGCCTGCGCGTATTTCACCTGCTCGACCATCGCCATCGTGTCTTCGAAGTCGCGATCCGTCTCACCGGGGAAGCCGACAATAAAGTCCCCCGACATGGCGATATCAGGGCGGGCGGCGCGGATTTTTTCGATAAGCTGGATATATTCCTCGCCCGTATGGCGACGGTTCATGGCTTTCAGAATGTTATCCGATCCTGACTGCACCGGCAGATGCAGGTAGGGCATCAGGATACGCAGATCGCGATGGGCGCCGATCAGGCGATCATCCATGTCGCGCGGATGACTGGTGGTGTAGCGAAGCCGGGCAAGACCCGGAATGTCCGCCAACCGGTAAAGCAGTTCGGCAAGGCCCCATTTCTCGCCTTTCGAGCCTTCGCCCTGCCAGGCGTTGACGTTCTGGCCAAGCAGCGTGATCTCGCGCACGCCGGCATCCACCAGTTTCATCGCCTCATCGACGATCTGACGCACGGGACGGGAGACTTCCGAGCCACGGGTATAGGGCACGACGCAGAAGGTACAGAACTTGTCGCAGCCTTCCTGCACGGTCAGAAAAGCGGTGACGCCGCGGGTGCGCAACGTCGCCTTTTCAGCTACCGGCAAATGTTCGAACTTGTCCTCGACCGCATATTCGGTCTCGATGACGCGTTCACCGCCGCGTACCCGCTTCAGAGCGTCCGGCAGGCGGTGGTAGGTCTGCGGGCCAATGACGACATCAACGGCAGGTGCACGACGAAGGATTTCCTCGCCTTCCGCCTGCGCCACACAGCCGGCAACGCCGATCATGAATTCGCGGCCCTGCTCTTGCCGCGATTTTTTCATGTCGCGCAGACGGCCAAGCGCCGAATAGACCTTTTCAGCTGCCTTTTCGCGGATATGACAGGTGTTCAAGAGAACCAGATCCGCCTCACCCATATCCTCGGTCTGAACGTAACCATCCTTCGCCAGCGCATCGCTCATGCGGACGGAATCGTAGACGTTCATCTGACAGCCATAGGTCTTGATAAAGACTTTGCGGCTGTTAGAGCCTTCGCGGTCGATCATGTGTTGGGCGTCAAGGCCAAGCGTTTCCTGGGTCATGGCCGCTATTTAGTGTTTTTCCTAGCCAGATTAAACAAAAAAATCCCGGAAAGAGCGACGACACCGCTATTTCCGCCAGCCGCCGCGCAGGCTGAAGGCCAGCATGGAACGGATGGAAGCAGCGATATCGATCGAAAGTCGTTTGCGGTTATCCGTGCTGTGAAATGGAACGCTCTCGCCGAAGGTCACGTCCACATCAATGGCGCCGGCCTTGATGATGCCAAGCAGATGCGGCACCAGTGTTATGCTGCCCGGCCAGGCGGCAATGACGCGGTGATAACGGCCCATGGCCATCCCATGCACCCGCGTATAGGCAATCGCAACCGGCTGCACATAAACCAGCTTGCCCGGCACCTGTTCAGCGGCGGTGGAGGCGGCACCGAACAACGAGGATTTCACCGCCAGCATTCGGTTCCCATCCGAAGTGGTGCCTTCGGGGAACAACACGACAATCTCGCCATCAGCCATGCGGGCAGCGATTTCGCTGACCTGCGCGCCGGTGCTGCGCTTCTGCTCACGCTGAACGAAGATGCTTTTCTGCAGCCGGGCGAGCCAGCCGAAAACCGGCCAGTCCCGCACTTCCGTCTTGGCGATGAACACCACGTCGGCAATGCTGCCGAGAACGAGAATGTCCTTCCACGAGGCGTGGTTGACCGCCAGCATTAGCGGCTTTGCCCGCTCCACCTCTCCGTGAACATGCACACGAATGCCGAGAACATGGCAGGCGATGCGATGCCAGAGGCGCGGAATACGGCGGCGCAACCGCCAGTCGAAGGCGAGGCCCAGCAGTTGCAGCGGCAGCAGGATGAGCGTGACGATCAGGAGAACGATCGCGATATAGGCTGTGCGCAGCCACATCATGAGTGAAACGCCCGCTTGTTCACCGGCGTCTCAGCGTTCGTCGGGCTTCAGCGGCACGCCGTAAAGCTCCAGCCGGTGATCCACCAGCTTGAAGCCATGCTCGCGGGCGATCTTTTCCTGAAGCGCTTCGATTTCCGGCGAATGAAACTCGATGACCACGCTGTTCTTCAGATCGATCAGATGATCGTGGTGCTCTTCAGGCACGGTCTCATAACGCGAACGGCCATCGCGAAAATCGTGACGTTCGATGATACCGGCGTCTTCGAACAGCTTCACCGTTCTGTAGACGGTGGAAATCGAGATGCGCGGATCCACGGCGGAGGAACGGCGGTACAGTTCCTCGACATCGGGATGGTCGGCCGATTCCTGCAGGACACGGGCAATGACGCGGCGCTGGTCCGTCATCCGCATGCCGCGCTCGGCACAAAGCTCCTCCAGCGTTTTCGAAAGGTCTATCACGTCTTCTGGCCTTTTGAGTATTCCGGTTGAATTTTGCGGCTTTCGCCGAAAAAATGCCTGTCGCAGGGAACTAGCGAAGATCGCGGCGCATGACAAGCGCCGTCGACTTGGTTCCATCCCTGGAGGTGTAATAGGCCTTGCGCTCCGCAACCGTCTTGAAGCCGAGCTTTTTATAAAGCCCGAGAGCGGAGGTGTTGCCGTCGTCCACCTCGAGAAACATGGTTTCAGCGCCGCGCATCATCGCTTCGCGCACCGCCGACTGCATCAGGCGCCAGCCAAGACCGGTGCGTCCGAACTTGTCAGCCACGGCAACCGTCAGGATTTCCGCCTCGCCTGCAACTTCCCTTGCGAGTACGAACCCCCCGAGCGGCCTGCTGAAGAACGCGTTGGTCTGACGCGCGACGGCACCGAAAACCGAACCTTGCGTCAACAGCCCGGAAAACTCCCCGTCATTCCAGGCGCGCGGAAAACGCAGCGCATGCAGTTCCGCCACCGCGGCGCAATCCTCATGCTGCATCGGCACGATCTCGAAATAGGGTTTCCAGCTCAGATATTCGTCAAACATAATAGGAATCTGGCATCACAAGAATCGGGCATTACAGGAATCATTCACGGGCAATGCCCTATCAGGCAACGTCCTGGCGTGCCAGCGCAAAACCGGTTTGCGGACGGGCATCCGGACCGCGCAGATAAAGCGGCGCAGGTTTCGGTTGACCCGCCTGCTTGCGCGCCGCCGAGCGTGCAACCGAGGCAATCGGGAAATGGTCCGGCCCCGAGCCGATTTCCTCTCCTGCAAACAGCGGCGCGGCCGAACCAATCACGGCACCGTCGAAACCGGAAAGAACGCCCCTGGCGTCATCCAGAGACAAAAGCATCGCCTCAGCGAGCGGCGATCCATCCGCCGCGAAAGTCTGGAGATAGGCTTCGTTGCGCTTGGCATCCAGCCCGACGGCCACGGGCCGGCCGGGATTTGTCAGAAGATGATGCAGCGCGAGCGTTTCAAGTGTGGTGACACCGACGGCCTCGACGCCTAGCGACAGGGCAAAGCCACGCGCGGCGGCAACACCGACACGGATGCCAGTGAAGGACCCCGGACCGATGGTCACGGCGATGCGCTCAACCTTCTGGAGCGGAAGCTGTGCCTGCTGCAGGGCGCCATCGATCACGGCCATCAGCCTTTCGGCATGACCCTTTCCGATCATTTCGCACACCTCGCCGAGCACCCTGTCGGAGGCGCTGTCATAGACGCAGGCGGAACAATCCACACCTGAGGTGTCGAGTGCGAGAACAATCATGTCGGGACCTGGCTTACGATGTCATACCGCTTCGACTTCGCGCACTTCCGGCACGAAATGGCGAAGCAGGTTCTGAACGCCGTGCTTCAGCGTGGCGGTGGAGGACGGGCAGCCGGAGCAGGCGCCCTTCATGTTCAGGAACACGGTGCCATCACGGAAACCGCGGAACGTGATGTCGCCGCCATCCTGTGCAACTGCGGGCCGCACGCGGGTTTCCAGCAGTTCCTTGATGGTGGCGACGATTGTCTCGTCACCCTCTTCGAAAAATTCGTCCTCTTCGTCCGATACTTCCGCCGCAATCGCCGTACCCATGATCGGGCGGCCGGACATGAAGTGTTCCATGATCGAACCGAGAATGGCGGGCTTCAGGTGCTGCCATTCCGCATCGTCTTTGGTGACGGTTATGAAATCGAAGCCGAAATACACGCCGGTGACGCCGGGAATCGTAAAGAGACGCTCTGCCAGCGGAGAAGCCTGCGCCTGCGAAGGATTGAGAAACTCAGCTGTCCCGCTTTCCAGCACCACCTTGCCGGGCAGAAACTTCAGCGTGGCGGGGTTGGGCGTGGCTTCCGTCTGAATGAACATCATCGTCTCCTTCGAGGTCGCGGTTCACGCCCCGTAATTTAGAATTCTTCCAAAATACGCCCGGCGAAGCTTCACTTCAAGCCCTGACATGATAATTACATTCAAGAAATCGTCAGCCCCTAAATCTTGTCCGAAACCCGGATCAGCAGAGCGCGTCGATTTCCTCATCCGTCAGCGTATCCGGCAGGACAGTGACGGGAATGGGGAAGGCTGCCCCTCGCCCGGCGATGGAAGAAACGAGCGGCCCCGGCCCTTCCTTTGTCGATCCCGCCGCCAGCACAAGAATGGCGATATCGCGGTCCTCCTCGATCAGCCCGTGGATCTGCTCGGTGGCGCTGCCTTCGCGGATCACCGCTTCAGGCTCGATGCCGATTGTCTCACGCACCTTCTGGGCGATCTTGGCGAGGGTGGCTTCCGCCTCCTCGCGGGCCTCGGCCCGCATGATCTGCTCGACGCCCAGCCATTGCTGGAAATCGCCTTCCGGGATCATGTAGAGCAGCACCAGCCCGCCATTGGAATTCTTGGCGCGACGACCGGCATAATGCACGGCCCTTTCGCATTCCGGTGTGTCATCGATAACAGCGAGAAATTTGCGACGATGCCCTTCCAGACGCGACAGCCGTGTTGAAACCATTCCGCACTCCCTCAATCCGCCGTGATCCGAGAAACCGCCCGACGGTTCGGGCGGAGATTATATCAAATCACGGCAGGCGCAAACCGCCCGCCGCATCAGCGCGGCAGCGACCTCTCAGCGCAGGAAGCCGATGATGTCGCGCACCTCGTTCATCGTCTTTTCGGCAATGGCGCGCGCTCGTTCACCGCCCTCTTTGAGGATGGCGTCGATATGGGTCGGGTCATCGAGAAGGCGGCGCATCTCGTTATTGACCGGAGCGAGCACATTGACGGCAAGTTCGACGAGCGCCGGCTTGAAGGCCGAGAATTGCTGTCCGCCGAATTCCGCAAGAACGTCCGCCTTCGTCTTGTCGGAGAGAGCGGCATAGATACCGACGAGGTTTTCCGCCTCGGGGCGGCCCTTCAGACCTTCCACTTCGCTCGGCAGCGCGTCAGGATCGGTCTTCGCCTTCTTGATCTTCTTCGAAATCGCGTCGACGTCGTCCATCAGGTTGATGCGCGACAGGTCGGACGGGTCGGACTTCGACATCTTTTTGGTGCCGTCCTTCAGGGACATGACGCGCGGCGCCGGGCCGCCGATCAGCGGCTCCACCATCGGGAAATAGGCATGCACCGGCTCGTCGCCCACCTTGATATCGAGGCCAAGACCGGCGTTGCGAATATGGTCGCCGAAATCGATGTTGAATTTCTGGGCGATATCGCGGGCCAGTTCCAGATGCTGCTTCTGGTCATCACCAACAGGTACGTGGGTGGCGCGGTAAACGAGAATGTCGGCAGCCATCAGGCTCGGATAAGCAAGCAGACCGAGCGAGACCTGTTCGGCATTCTTGCCGGACTTGTCCTTGAACTGCGTCATGCGCTCCATCCAGCCGATGCGCGCCACGCAGTTGAACACCCATGCCAGTTCCGCATGCTGCGGCACGGCCGACTGGTTGAAGACGATGTGCTTTACGGGGTCGATGCCCGAGGCGATGAAGGCGGCCGCAATCGAGCGGGTCTGCGCCTTCAGGTCGGAATGAACGAGCTGGGCAGTGATGGCATGCATGTCGACGACGCAATAGATGCAGTCGTTATCTTCCTGCAAAGCCACGAACTTGCGGATAGCGCCGAGATAATTGCCGAGATGCAGATTGCCGGTCGGCTGGACGCCCGAGAAAACCAGCGGCTTGAATACGTTCATTGTCGTCCTCGAAAAGGCTTGTGGAGGGCCCCGCCCCGTGATTTGAATTGCACGCGCTTATGCACCCGCAGCCCCTCGCAATCAAGCGGTTTCAGGGCATGTCAGCCGCGCGGCTGAAGAAGATCCCAGCGATTTCCATAAGGATCGGCAAAGACCACGACGGAGCCGTAAACCTCGTGGCGCGGTTCCTCCAGAAAGCGCACGCCGCGGGCGAGCATGGTCTCATAGTCTCTTTGAAAATCGTCCGTATGCAGGAAAAACCCGACACGCCCGCCGGTCTGGTTGCCGATGGCAAACCGCTGCGGTTCGCCATCAGCCTGGGCAAGCAGAACAGCGCAGCCATCAGCGCCTTGCGGCTTCACAACCAACCATCTTTTGCCATCGCCGAGAGGCTGATCGGAAAGGCATTCGAACCCGAGAACCTCGCAATAAAACGCCTTCGCCCGGTCGTAATCATCCACGACAAGCGTGACGAGCGCCACGCGGCGGTTCTCAGCAAAGGACATCAGCCTGCCTCCGTCTCGACGTTCTTTTTGCCGCGCTTGCGGATGGCTCGCTTGACCATGCCGATATCAGCGCCGCCCGAAACGAAAGCGAGCATGAAATAAACCAGCATGGCCGCGAAAACGAGAGCCATGATGGTGCCGGCCCGCACGAAAATGGACGAGGCGGAGGACAGTTCGAAACTCAGCCAGGTCAGCACATAGTGGACGAAGCCCGCCATGAGGGCGGCAGCCAGGAGCAGTCGCGGAATGCGGGTGAACAGCGGAATATCCACCTGCCAGTGGCCGCGCCACAAAAGCATGGCGAAAAGCAACGCGGCATTCACCCACCCGGCGGTGATCTCGGCAATGGCGATGCCCGGACCACCGAGACGCGGAAACAGCGTCAGCGCCAGGGAGACGTTCACCACCACGGAAATTGCTGCGAAAATCATCGGTGTGCGGGTGTCTTCACGGGCGAAGAAGCCAGGAATGAAAGCCTTTATCAGCACGAAAGCCGGCAGGCCGAGACCGTAGATGCCGAGGATCTGCGCAACAGTGATGGTGGCGGACGGCGAGAAATTGCCGCGCTCATAGAGAAAACGGACAATCGGTTCCGCCATGACGAGAAGGGCAGCGGCAGCGGGCAAGGTCAGGAAGAGTACGAATTCGACCGAACGGTTCTGCAGGCTGCCCGCCTCGACCATATGGCCGCCACGCAAGGCGCGCGCCAGTTCCGGCAGAAGCACGGTGGCGACGGCGATACCGACCACGCCGAGCGGCAGCTGGTAAATCCGGTCCGCATAGGCAAGCGAGGAGATCACCCCTTCGCCGGCGGAGGCGATATTGGTGTTGATGAGCAGGTTGATCTGGGTGATGCCGCCGGTGATTGCCGCCGGCAGGGCAAGGACCAGAAGGCGCTGGACATTCTTGGTCAGCCGCGGCCTGCGGAAGCCGATGCGCATGCCGGCATTGCGCACGGCGATCCAGACGATGGCAAGCTGCACCAGACCCGCCACCATCACCCCCCAGGAGAGCGCATAACCGACCTGCAGGGGATCGTAATTCTTCCACCATGCCCAGGCGAGCACGCCGATGAGGATGATATTCAGGAAAACCGGAGCAATCGCGGCTGCGAAATAACGGTGCAGCGAGTTCAACATGCCACCCATCATCGCCGCCAGCGACATGCAGGCCAGATAAGGGAACATGATGGTGGCAAGATGGACGGTGTTATCGAACTTCACCGGGTCTTCGAGGAAGCCCGGCGCAATCACGGTGCGCACGATGAACGGCATCGACAATTCCATCAGAATTGTCAGGGCCAGAAGCACGGTGAACAGGACGCCGAAGACTTCCTCGGAAAAGCGCCTTGCGCCCTCCATGCCGTTCGCCTCAATTTCCTTGGCGAACAGAGGCACGAAAGCCGAGTTGAACGCGCCTTCGGCAAAAAGTCGCCGGAAAGTGTTCGGAAAACGGAAAGCGGCGTTGAAGGCATCGGCCACTGGGCCGGTGCCGACGGCGGCAGCCATCAGGGTTTCTCGGAGGAAGCCGAAAATGCGGCTGCCCAGCGTGGCGGTGCCGACGGTGGCGAACTTGCCGATCAGACTCATGGGCGCTTCAAGCCTTTGCCGTGCGCGCGGCCGGCAGTGCCGCCACGTCGGGATGGGCGATGATGCCGTTCGGCATGCGGTCGCGCAATTCGTCTTCCTGCTCGCTCATCACAGCCTTCAGGCGCGTGGCGATGCTGGCCTGCCGATTATCGTTCGTCACCTTTTGCCCGAAGAGATCAGTCACATAGAAGGTGTCGATGACCTTTTCGCCAAAGGTGGTGATGCGGGCGGAATGAATATCGAGCGACAGATCGGCGATGACAGCCGTCATATCCGCCAGCAGGCCCGGCCGGTCGAGGCACTCGACCTCGATGACGGTGAACTTGTTCGACAGCCCGTTGGAAATGATGACCGACGGCGGAATGATGAAGGCGCTTTTCTTCTTGCGGCTTTTTGTGCGGGTAGCGATCATTTCCGGCAGGCGTTGTTTGCCGGATAGAACCTCCTCGATGAGCTTGCCGACATTGTTGCCGCGCCGCGTCTCATCCTCGTCGATCGGGAATTCGCGATTGATGAGGATCGTATCGAGCGCCCGTCCATCCGATGTGGTGAAGATTTGCGCATCGGCAATGTTGGCGCCGGCCGCAGCGCAGGCACCGGTGATGATCGACAAAAGGCGCGGATGGTCGGGCGCCAGCACGGTGATTTCGGTGATGGCGTGGAAGGAATGCGTGCGCACCATGGTCGACAGCGCCTTTTCCTGCTTGTCGGCCTCACGGATGAAGCGGGTGTGGCGCACCTGGTCTTCCAGCGCCACCGTCAGCAGATAGGGCTCGTAATGCAGCTTGGTATATTTGCGCCGCGCCTTCTGACCCCAGTCGTCGAGGGCGTCGTATAGCGCCTGGCGGGCGATCTGCGCACGCTCCTTGCGGGAAACTTCCGAAAAACCGCCGGAGAGAAGCAGTTCGGTCTCATAATACAGCGAGCGAAGCAATTGCCCCTTCCAGCCGTTCCAGACGCCCGGGCCGACCGCGCGGATATCGCAGACCGTCAGGATGAGCAGCATCTTCAGCCGCTCCATCGATTGCACCTTGTCGGCAAAATCGGTGATGGTCTTGCGGTCGTGCAGGTCGCGTGTCTGGGCGACCATGGACATCAGGAGATGCTGCTCAATGAGCCAGACGACGGTTTCGGTCTGCTTGCCGGTGAGGCGGAAACGCTGGCAGAGCTTGCGGGCGACGCGAGCGCCGGCAATCGAGTGGTCCTCCTGCCGGCCCTTTGCCACATCGTGCAGCAGCACGGCGACATAAAGCGCCTCGCGTTCCTCAACGCCCGGCATCAGCTGGTTGGCAAGCGGATGGGCATCCACAGCCGTCCCCTTATCCACCTCCGACAATACGCCGACCGAGCGGATAAGGTGCTCGTCCACGGTATAATGATGATACATGTTGAACTGCATCATCGCGACGATCTTGCCGAATTCCGGAATGAATTTGCCGAGAACGCCTGCCTCATTCATGCGCCGGAGCGTCAATGCAGGATCGCGCCGCGAGGTGAGGATCGAAAGAAACAGCCGGTTCGCCTCCTCGTTTTCCCGCAGCTCTTCATTGATGAGCGACAGCGAGCGCGTGACGACACGCAAAGCATCCGGATGCAGTTCGAGGTTGTTGATATCGGCAATATGGAAAAGCCGGATGAGGTTGACCGGGTCGTTCTTGAAGACGTCAGGCTTGGCCAGCGCGATGCGCCCCCGGTCCTCGACAAATTCCACCGACCCCGGAATCTTGCGGACGCGGTGGGCGAAGCGGCTGAGAACGCCCGAAAGACCCGGCACATCCTTCGCCTGCCGGTCTTCAAGCGCAGCGCAGACGATGCGGGTCAGATCACCCACATCCTTTGCCACAAGGAAATAATGCTTCATGAAGCGTTCGACGGCGGAAAGGCCAGGGCGCGGCTGGTAGTTCAGCGCATCGGCGATCTCACGCTGAATATCGAAGGAAAGGCGCTCTTCCGCTTTATTGGTGATGAAATGCATCTGGCAGCGGACGGCCCAGAGAAAATCATCGGCCTTTTCGAACAGCTTGAGTTCGGACTTTGACAGGACGCCGAGTTTGACGAGATCGGCGGTATCGCGGACGTGGTAATAATATTTGGCGATCCAGAACAGCGTATGCAGGTCGCGCAACCCGCCCTTGCCTTCCTTGACGTTCGGTTCCACCAGATAGCGCGTGTCGCCCGCCTTGCGGTGACGCTGGTCACGCTCGGCAAGCTTGGCGGCGATGAATTCCGGGCCGGTGCCGGTGACGACTTCCGCCTCGAAGCGCTTTTCCAGATCGTCGGTCAGGGATTTCTTACCGCAGATCGCCCGCACTTCCAGAATGGCGGTTCGGATGGTCATATCGGATTTGGACAGGCGGATGCACTCATCCACTGTGCGGGTGGCATGGCCGACCTTGAAGCCGAGATCCCAAAGGAGATAGAGCACGAACTCGACAGCCTTGTGCATGTCGGGCGTGTTCTTGGCCGGCAGCAGAAACAGCAGGTCGATATCCGATCCCGGCGCCAGCGTGCCGCGGCCGTAACCGCCGACTGCCGCCACCGCGATCTGCGGGGCATCCTTTGGATAGGCATATTGGCAGGCAAGATCATAAAGCGTCTCGATCAGACGGTCCTGAAGCCAGGAAATGCGGCGGGCGCAATCAATGCCGCTGCCATCGGCTTTCAGCAGTTCGCGGACCTTTTCCCGGCCTTCGGTGCTGGCCTTGCGAAACAGCGGCAGCAGATCGGACCTGACATCGGCGATGCGCTTGCCATCTTCCTTGAAGATGATGTCACAGTCGCGCTTCAGCGCCGAGACATCGAGAATTTCGGAAAAATCCAGGTCCTTGATGGCCATCTATGCCGGTATCCATGTCCTGTGGGAAATCCCACCGCTTGCGATGGGATTGTCCTATAGCGAGTTTTAAAGGCGATGGACAGGCAGTCTCCGCATGGAACCCAAAAGTGTCAGCGGTTTTCGGAAAATTCGATGCGCAAGAAAGTTCAAGCCTTGCCAAGTTCTTTCTTCAACGCATAGAGCGCGTCCAATGCCTCACGTGGCGTCATTTCGTCGGGATTGATCCCCTTCAATGATTCTTCAACTTTCGATGGTCCGGCCTTGCGAGTTTCCTCGCGGCGAACCGCGATCTGGAACAGCGGCAGATCGTCGATCAGCTGGCTGGCCGGGTTCTTGCGGTCGGCATCTTCCAGTTTCGTCAGCACCTCGCGCGCTCGCTCCACCACCGATGCAGGCAGCCCTGCAAGCCGCGCCACCTGAATACCGTAGGAACGATCCGCTGCACCTGGTCCGACTTCGTGCAGGAAGATAACGTCGCCTTCCCACTCCTTCACCCGCATCGTGGCATTGGAGAGGCGGCCGAGTTTTTCCGACAGCACCGTCAGCTCGTGAAAATGGGTGGCGAAGAGGCCACGGCAGCGATTGACCTCATGCAGATGCTCCACCGCTGCCCAGGCGATCGAAAGACCGTCAAAGGTTGCAGTACCCCGGCCGATCTCGTCCAGAATGACCAACGAACGGTCCGTTGCCTGATTGAGGATGGCAGCGGTTTCCACCATTTCCACCATGAAGGTCGAGCGGCCGCGCGCCAGATCGTCGGAAGCGCCGACGCGGGAAAACAGCCGGTCGACCACGCCGATATGGGCGGCTTCCGCCGGAACGAAGGAGCCGATCTGCGCTAGAATGGCGATCAAAGCATTCTGGCGCAGGAAAGTCGATTTACCGCCCATGTTGGGGCCGGTGAGCAGCCAGATTGCACCGTTCTTGCCGTCATTGAAGGCCGAAAGGTCACAATTATTGGCGATGAAAGGTCCAGCAGACTGCCGCCGCAACGCCTGCTCCACCACCGGATGCCGTCCGCCCTTGATCGCAAAGGTCATGGAAGCATCGACGATCGGGCGGCAATAGGCTTGTTCTGTAGCCAGATACGCAAGGCTTGAGGCAACGTCGATGACAGCGAGTGCGAAAGCACCGGCCTTGATCGCTTCCGCCTGCTGCACCACGGCCTCGACCATGCGGGCGAAGGCTTCCAGCTCCATTGTCAGAGCCTGCGCTGCGGCATTGGCAATGCGGCTTTCCAGATCGGCAAGCTCGGTGGTGGTGAAACGCATGGCGCCGGCCATGGTCTGGCGATGGATGAAGCGCGCCTTGGCCTCATCCGTCGCCATCATCACATCCGCATTGCCCGCCGTCACCTCGATGAAATAACCGAGAACGTTATTGTGCTTTATCTTGAGTGACTTGATGCCGGTCTCATCGGCATATTTCAGCTGCAGACCGGCGATCACCCGGCGCGACTGGTCGCGCAGCGCCCGCACCTCATCGAGTTCGGGATTGGCGCCGTCACGCAGGAAACCACCGTCGCGTTTCAGAAGCGGCAGATCATCGGCGAGCATCGAGCCGAGCATGGCTTCCAGCCCGCCCGGCAAGGCTTTCAGATCCTTGAGAGCCGTCGCCAGTTCATCCGGCAGCAACCCGCCATCGAGAATAGTCGCGATTTTTTCAGCCGAAACCAGTCCCTGCCTGATGGCGCCGAGATCGCGCGGGCCGCCGCGCTCCAGCGCAAGGCGGGATAGTGCGCGCGGCATATCCGCGACATGTTTCAGGGCATCGCGCAAGTCATCGCAGAGAGAGACGTCATCGATGAGATAGGCCACCGCATCAAGGCGGGCATTGATCTTGTCCGGGTCAGTGAGCGGCGACATCAGCCGCTCGGCCAGAAGCCGCGCGCCGCCGCCCGTGACCGTGCGGTTCAAGGCATGCAGCAGCGAACCGTCCCTTTCGCCCGATAGCGTCTTCACCAGTTCCAGATTGGCGCGGGTGGCGGGATCGATGAAAAGGGTGGAGGCCGCACTTTCACGTTCCGGCGCACCCAGCGGCGGGCGTTCTGCAATCTGGGTCTTTTCGACATAGGCGACGGCAGCAGCGGCAGCGGCCATTTCCACCCGCGAAAAGGTGCCGAAACCATCGAGCGTCGAGACGTTGAAATAACGGGCGATGCGCCCTTCCGCCGTGGCGCTGTCGAAGAGGATTGCGGGCTGCGGCACAGCCACGCGGCCAAGTACATCGAAGACGGGCCGCAGTTCCTCGTCATGGAACAGGCTGTCGGCAACGATCAGCTCGCGCGGGTCGATACGCCAGATATCGGCGAGAAGCTGCGTCAGCGTGGTTTCCGCCAGACGGAAGACGCCGGTGGAAATATCGATCCAGGCCAGCGCAAACTGCGCCTCGGCACTGCCGCGAATACGGGCAAGCGCCATCAGATAGTTGGATTCCGTCGGCGACAGCAACTTTTCTTCGGTCAGCGTGCCGGGCGTGACAAGCCGCACCACATCACGCCGAACCACCGATTTCGATCCGCGCTTTTTCGCTTCCGCCGGATCTTCCACCTGCTCGCAGACGGCGACACGATAACCGCGCAGGATGAGTTTCTGGAGATAATCATCCGCCGCATGCACGGGAACGCCGCACATGGGAATATCGTATCCCATATGCTGGCCGCGTTTCGTCAGCGTGATGCCCAGAGAACGGGAGGCTTCGACCGCATCGTCAAAGAACAATTCGTAAAAATCGCCCATGCGGTAAAACAGCAGCGAACCCGGATTGTTCGCCTTGATCTCGATATATTGTTCCATCATCGGAGTGGCCGAAGCGCGGCTCTCCTCCGTGATCAGGGAAGCGGTTGTCAGAACGTCCGTCAATGGCCTGCCGATGTCATATCGTGTTGCGGAAAACGAGCGCCGACACTAGCGGGAATGTCCGCCCCAAGACAACACGCGCAGGCCCGCTGCCCACAGGAACATCCGGCAAAAAGCCGGTCAGCCGTTGATGCGCTCGGCCTCGCCGCCGTAATAGCTGATATAGCGACCGGCAATGGACGTGACAGGCAGAACCACCAGGACGTCTGTCGTATTGAAGGCATGGTCCACCACCGCGCCGGCACCGAACATGGCGCCCAGACGCATATAACCCTTGATCAGCGGCGGCATGGCATTCAGCGCCTTGCGGGTATTCAACGCTTCCGCCGGCATCAGGTCCATCTCGCGGTAAAGCTCGGGAAGCGCAGAAGCCTCCCACTCGCCCTTTGCAACGCAATTATGATGCAGGAAGGAGAGCGCCAGCGCATGGGTTTCCGGCTGCACGCCGGGGAAGGAGGCGCAGCCGATCATGGCATCCATGCGATGTTTTACCGCATAGGCCCAATTACCCTGCCACAGAAGCTCGACCGTGCGCTTGGTGCGATATTCGGGCAGCACGCAGGAGCGGCCAAGCTCCATGAAACGTTTGCCCGGATGGCGCGCAACCAGCCCGGCAATGTCGAATTCGCTGGCGGAATAAAAACCATTATTGGCGAGCGCCGTTTCCTGGCGCAGCAGACGGTAGGTGCCGACGATCTGGTCCTCGCTGTCACCTTCGATCGCCTTGTCCAGTACGAGCAGGTGGTCGCAGACACTGTCCCAGGCGTCGATGTCGCGCTTGCGCCGCATCGCGTCCGCGGGAAGGCGCGCATTCATTTCCTCAACGAAAACCTTGTAACGCACGGATTGCGCGGCATCGATCTCGCGCTCATTTCTCGCGAGCCGGGTTTCCAATGTACCGATACGACCGAAAAGACCCTCATTACCCTGAGTCGACTCAGGACGTGGGGGAATGACAACATTGTTTTCACAAATGTCGTGATTGAAGATTTCGGCAACCATGGGGAATCGCTCCGCCACCAAAGAATTTTCCTGTCATAAATCACTAATTGACGACAGAATAGTGACAAAATGAAGCCAGCGCGAGTCTGTCAAGCTATTATGGGGAAAGGCGTTTCGCCTCCAGCATACGACGGATTTCCTCGACCAGCTGTCTTGGGTCGGTTGGCTTGGCCAAAACCTTGGCCGCACCGGCTTTTAGCAGGATTTCGGCCGTGTCAGCACGTGCATCGCCACTGAGCACGATGACGGGAATATTTCTCTCACCCTCCAACGTGCCGAGAAGTTCCGGCAGTACCTCAAGCCCCTCGCCACCTGGCATATTGAGATCCGAGATGATGAGGTGCGGCAAACGGGCAGCACCCGGCGCCAAAGACTGACGCAGCGCCTGAAAATCATCGACGGCACGAACGATATAGCCGCTCTTCTCCAGGACCGCCCGGATGATGCGCGCATTGACGGCATCATCCTCTGCCACGAGAATATCGACGCCACTTGCCCCTTCCTTCAGCCGAGATGAAAAGCCCACATCGGGGTGGTTGTCGTTCAGCGCGTCACGGCGCTCTATGCCGCGCAGGCGGCCACAGAGGACGTCGATCAGTGATTTTTCGCGCAGCGGCCGGATCAGCCAGGCGTCGAAGGAGACATGCATGGTCGAAGGCCGCTCCTCCGGGCTTACCAGCAGCGTACGACGAATATTCTGCTGCGGCCAGTCCTTCAGGGCATCCCTGAACAGGAGTGAAACGCGCCGGTCGACGATAATATCGGTGAGATCGGCGCCGAGGTCAGCTGCCCCATCCTGCAGCCTTTGCAAATCTTCCGGCTGATGGACGAGAACACATTTACCGCCAAAGGCCTCTATTGCCTCCATCGTCACCGCTGCGGCCACACCCTTTGGCGCAATGAGCAGGACATTCGTGTGTTGCAGGCAGTGGCGCCGGCCCGGATCCGGCATTGCAGCAGGCGCGCCGCCCGGACGGAACGAAAGCGTGAAGATGCTGCCCCTGCCCCTGTGGCTCGAAACCGTGAGGCTGCCGCCGAATTCCCGCACGATGCGGGCGGAAATCGCAAGCCCGAGGCCCGTGCCGGCGCTTCGCTGCGACATCGGCCCTGCCTGCTCAAATTCACCGAAGATACGGGCCTGTTCTCTCTCGCTCATGCCCGGACCGGTATCCTCAACCGTCATCTGCAATTCGCCCTCGACCATGCGCGCCCGGATGACAACCCCACCCTCTCGGGTGAATTTGACGGCGTTTCCGAGAAGGTTGAACAGAACCTGACGCAGTCTTGCCGGATCGAAATCGAGATAATCGGGCACGTCAGGGCTGACGAAGGAGGTGATTTCAATCCCTTTTTCGTGGGCGCGGTGCGCCAGCATCTCGACAATGCTCTCGATCAACCGCCGCAGGTTTTCCGCTCGCGGATTGAGCTTGAAGCGGCCCGCCTCCATGGTCGAATAATCCAGCAGATCCTCAACGAGCTGCACCAGCGACTGGCCGGACTGCTTCATGCCGTCAAGATAATTACGCTGCTCTTCGTTGATCTTCGTTTGTGACAGCAGATGATTCATGCCGAGCATGCCGGAAAGCGGCAGGCGGATTTCATGGCTTACCGTGGCAAGCAGCCTCGCCTTTTCCGCATCGGCCTTTTCGGCGCGTAAGCGGGCGTCTTCCCTTTCGGCAAGCGCAAGCCGCTCTTCCGTCACGTCTCTGGCGATGCTGCTGATGAGAAGACGGCTGCTGGCCAGATCGCGGGTTACCGCATCGTGCCAGGAGAAGATGCGCTGTCCGAAAGGGGTGGCGATCTCCACGTCATAGGCGTGAACCTTGTCGCCCGGACGGAAGGCAATGCCGATTTCCTCACAACTCAACCCTTCAGGGGCCGAGCATCCCGTCATTTCGCGAAAAATCCTGTTTGCTTCGACGATGCGCCGATCCAGATTGCGGATGACGACGATATCTCCCATGGATTCCTGCATCTCGGCGATCAGCGAGCGGTTCTGCGTCTGCCGCAGACGAACATCCAAATCGTCGGCCAGCGCAACTTTACCTGGGGCAGTTTTGCCGAACAGCGCGTAGAAAAGGACACCGACGAGCACGACGCCAAAGAAGGATGCCAGGGCAACGGTGACCGCATAGGGCACTGCAAGCGCAATCAGCGCAGCGGCAAAGGCACCGACTGACAACGAAATGGCAACGTACAGGGAAATCGGCCCTGAGCCGATCTCGTGCTCCGCGCCGGCATGCTGCCTTGTTGCGTCGATACGATCCCCCGGCTGCACCGCTACAGGCGCCAGCCCGAGGCCGTCTGAAACTTTTTCCCGAAGTTTTGCCAGTTCGCTCATATCCAACCGCTACCACGGCAGCGGTTTTGATATGTTTGGTGGAAACCCTAAAATTTTACTTTTTAGCCGCCCGGGCGTGCAGAAATTCATCAAGAATGACGCAGGCCGCACCAATGGTTATGAAACTGTCAGCCAGATTGAAAACGGCGAAGGACCATGTCTGCGTATGAAACAGGATGTAGTCGATGACGTGTCCATAGAGAAAACGGTCGAGAAGATTGCCGGCAGCACCCGCGATGATGAAGGCAAAGCCGAGATGGGCGAAGGTGCGGTCCGCTGCCGTCTTGCGCCATAGCCACAGCACGAAAACAACGATAACGAGCCGCATGCTGACGATGAACCAGCCCTGCATGTCCGACAGCATCGAAAATGCGACGCCGAGATTATAGGTGCGGTAAAGCGCCAGAAACGGAATGACTGGCACCATCTCCTGCAATGGCAGATAGGCTTCAACCAGTTGTTTGACGATCTGGTCCAGCACCAGCGCGGCGACGATCAGCGCGAAAGCCGGGCCGAATTTCGAAAACAGTGCCGCTTTGGCCATTACTTCACCGGTGCCAGTTCGAGGAGATGTCGCCGTGCTTCGAAAAGCATCACGGCGGTTGCGATGGCGAGATTGAGGCTGTCGGCACGGCCCTGCTGGGGGATGCGCGCCAATTGATCCGCCTTGCCAGCCAGTTCCGGCGGCAGGCCGGATTGCTCGTTACCCATCAAAAGCACGACCGGCTTGCCGGCATAGTCGATCTTTCGATAATCCACGGAACCCGAGAGATGGGTGGCGACGACGCTGACCTGCGCCGATTTCTTCCAGGACAGGAATTCTTCAACCGAGGCGCGGGCCACCGGCATGGCGAAAACCGAACCCATGGTGGCGCGAACTGTTTCCAGCGAGAAGGGATCGGTGCAGTCGCCGACCAGAATGACGCCCGAGGCGCCAGCCGCATCGGCGGTGCGGATGATGGTGCCGAGATTGCCGGGATCACGCACTCGGTCGAGCGCGATATAGGTCTCACCCTTTTCCGGGCGAATATCCCTGAGCGAGGCCCATTTCTGTTCGAAAATGCCGACGACCATCTGCGGATTGTCGCGGCGGGTGATCGAGGCGATGACCTTTTCGCTGACCTCGAGTACCAGACCACCGGACGCGACGGTCTTTACCGCGGCCTGCTCCACCAGCGGCTTGCCCTTGGCGGCCTTGGCATAAACCAGCGTCTTGATCGTCCAGCCCAGTTCGAGGGCATCGATGACCAGCTTCAGGCCTTCCGCCATGAAGGTACCGGTCTCTTCCCTGCCCTTTTTCTGGGTGAGCGCCTTGATATCCTTGATGATGGGATTGGCAAGGCTGGTCACTTCCTTGACCTGGCCAACCCGGCGCGTCGTGTTTTCGCGCATATCCTTCATCATTTCGGCTCCCAGCGACTGAACAGCGATGTGGAAAGCACCCGGCCCGGCGTCTTGCCGTCAAGCCCTGCCTCACGAATGACGAGTTCCCCTGACGCTACGACGCCACCGGCGCCGCGCATGGTCTCGCGCATCAACTCGTGCATCGAATAAAAACTGGCCCTGATGGAATAGGCCGTCAGCACCAGGCCGAGCGCCTTGGGTGAGAGGATTTCCCGGCAGATATCCAGCATCAGCGGCAGATGGTCGAACAATTGCCAGACCTCGCCATGGGTGCCGCGGCCGAATTTCGGCGGGTCGGTGAGAATGATGTCATAGGTGCTGCCGCGACGCTCCTCACGCTGGATGAACTTCATCGCATCTTCGCAAATCCAGCGGATCGGCGCCTGTTCAAGCCCGGCAAGCGCCTGATTTTCCTTGGCCCAGCCAATCGCTTTCTTGGAGGCATCGACATGGGTGACTTCAGCCCCCGCAGAGGCCGCAACCAGCGAGGCGACGCCGGTGTAACCGAACAGGTTCAGCACTTTCAGCGGCCGGTCGGCCGTCTCGACGGCACGCTTCAGCCATTCCCAATGGACGATCTGTTCCGGGAAGACGCCGACGTGACGGAAGGCCGTGAAGCGGCCCAAAAATTCAACGCCGAGCAGGGACAAGGGCCAGGTTTCGCCGAGCGCCGTCTTCGGAAAGCGCCAACGGCCCATGCCGTCCTCATCCGTATCGCCGCTGAAAATGGCGTCGGCATTCTGCCACACCCGGTCAGGAACCGACGGTTGCCACAAGGCCTGCGCCTCGGGACGGACGACGCGGTAGTCGCCATATTGTTCGAGCTTCAGGCCATTGCCGCTGTCGATCAGGTGAAAATCGCCCGCACCGCTCGATTCCAGAATGACCGGAACCCGTTCTGCAGGACGTTCACCGGTGCGCTGCTTGAGCGGCCGTGCAGGTGCCTGCTCAATCGCCGGTGCGGCAGCAACCTTTTCCTTCGGTTCAGGTTTCGGCACGCTGCGAACCGCGTCGGGTTCGCGCTTTTTCGATGCTGCTTCCGCGCGTCGCGCCGGCCTTGCGGCATGAACCTGTTTTTTCTCGCTCCCGGCCCGTGCACGATTGCCCGGCCGGCTGTCTTTTTTCTTCAATGGAAATCTTTCCGCTTCTGCCCGCGTCTTATGGCGCAGCAAATAGCATTCCGCACGCCGCTCGACTAGAGCCGGAACGACTGTCGGCTATATCACTTTGCCGGGAGTTGCCCCGCATTCGGAAGCTGCGCGGCTGCAGTCGCCTTCTGGCGGTTCGCCTCGTCATGCCAGCGAACGGCTTCCCTGGCTTCGATACGGGCGCGTTTGCGATGTTTGCCCTGCGCGAACCATGTGGCTGCCGATCCCAACAGCACGCCAGCAATGACGGCCAGAAACAGGAATACGAAGAACGGCGCGGTGAAGGACAGAACGCCGTCATCCGGACGGAAGGGATTGAGTGCGAGCGTCACGGCCTGACGGTTGGCCACGCACAGGATGACGAGGATAATCGCCAGCGGAAGCAGGATGATGAGGTTGATGATTTTTTTCGACATCCGACATTACTCCATCGCTGCGGGGTTCCGCCGGCTCCGTTTCCGGCATCCTGCGTCCGGGACGATCAATCGTCCTCTTCTTCGTCACCCATTCCGGGGTTCAGGCGCTCACGCAGCTCCTTGCCCGTCTTGAAGAAAGGCACCCATTTTTCCTCGACGAAAACCGATTCGCCCGTGCGCGGGTTCCGCCCCGAACGTGAAGGTCGGTTTTTCACCGAAAATGCGCCGAAACCACGAAGCTCGACACGATTTCCACCCGCCAGGGCATCGGTGATTTCATCCAGCACCGCATTGACGATGTTTTCCACGTCACGGTGATAAAGGTGCGGGTTACGCGCAGCAACGATCTGCACCAGTTCAGATTTGATCACGGTTGCCCCCTGAAAGAATTGGATTTTTAACGTGGCCCAACCTGCCAAACGGAAACAAGACCGTCAAGAAACAACTTGTCCGCACCGAGCTGGCCGGGTCCCGCAAAGGGAATTAAATCGTCATATCCCAGAAACTTCGCTATTTGCGCAACACTGAAAAACGAAAAAGGCGAGCGGGACGACGGCGCGCGCCATTCGACGATCGGCAAATCCTTGGCGACACCGTGTGTTTCGAGATAGCCGCGGATTTCCTTTTCGCCACCGAGCGTATCAACCAGCTTGTTGGCGAGCGCCTGCCTGCCGGTGAAAATCGATCCATCCGCCAGTTTCAGCACATCCTCACGCGGCAGCTTGCGACGATCGGCCACAAGGTCGACAAACCAGCCATAGCTGTCCATCACCATGGCGCGGATCATGGTCTTTGCCTCTTCAGGCGCCTCGTGGAACGGCGAAGGTTCCGCCTTCAACGGGGAGGACTTGATTTCCTGCAGCGAGACCCCGAGCTTGTCCATCAGCTGGCCGACCTGGGGATATTGAAAAATCACGCCGATCGATCCGGTGATTGAGGTTTCCCCCGCGACGATGACATCGCCGGCCGAAGCGATCATGTAACCGGCGGAGGCGGCCAGAGTGCGGACGTCGGAAACGACCGGCTTCTTTTCCGCAACGCCGCGAATAGCCTTGAAGATGCGCTCACCGCCATAGGTGGTGCCGCCCGGCGAGGATATCGACACGATCAGCCCTTTGACATTGTCGCTCTTGGCGATCTTGTCGAGCCGTTCCAGGAGTTCTGTATTGTCCTGGATCAGGCCGGAAATCTCGACGCGGGCGATATGGGGCTTGGCGCTTTGCTGCGGCTCGGTCCAGAAAAACCGGTAAAGGCCGAAAATACCGACGACAAACAGCAAAACAGCGGCAATCCGCCAGAAAGTCAGCTTGCGGCGCAATCGCCTGCGATCCGCTATCGCCATATTATCCATCGAAAACCTCTGCCATCCGGCCTTTGACGCCACGTGTGCTTCACGGCCATATGGTTCTTCTAGCGCGAAGCCGCAAGGAAACAATAAGGAAACCAGAATTACGATAAAATTCGCATTTCCCTTGCACCTTTCCAGACAAAAACCATATTGGCAGGACAAAGCACTCGTGCCAAACACATTAAGATAAACATACAAGCTTCAATTGCGCGCCAAAAATGGCGCCCAAGAAGTTTCCGGACCCACTCTTATGCTTGAACGACTCCGCGAACCCGCGCCAGCATTTCCGCTGCCCAATGACCAGAACGGCGCTTATGAGCGCGCTCTGCGACATTCCGCGCGCGTGAAGCGGTTGAAAATCATCCTGCCGCTCAGCGCAGCGGTGATTTCGCTCGCCTTCATCGCCGTTTCGCTCATCCGCACCTGGGCGCCCGACGAGGTTTCGCTGGAAAGCGCAAGGATCGAAGACGGCAAGATCGTGATGGAAAAACCTGCCGTTGCCGGCCGCAACGAGAAGGGGATCGATTATTCCATGAACGCCGACCGTGCGTTGCAGGATATCGCCAATCCCAACCTGATGACGCTGGAGAAAGTTCTGGCCGCAGTGCCTGTCAATGACAGCGTCGCACAGGTGATCGCCAAGGAAGGCATTTTCGACCGGGCCACCAATACGCTGAAGATGACGGCACCTTTTGACATCAATCTCAGCAATGGCATACAAGCAAAGTTCCAGTCTGCGGATGTTGATTTGAAGGCCGGAAAAATGAGCAGCAAAGAGCCCGTTTCGATCAAAACAAACGACGGTGCCATTGTTGCGCAATCGATTGATATCGCCGATAATGGCAAAACGATTACATTTTCGGGGCAGGTACGGGCACGTATCGCTGCATCCAATATCAAAAATGAAGCCAAGTGAGAGCCCGGTCCAGATGATGCAAGTTTCCCGTCCCGTTTCCCTTGGCAGATCCGCAGGCGTTGCAGCCGCAGGTCTTGTTTTCTCCTGTCTCGCAACCGTGGCTTTCGCCCAGAGCACCACCAGCAATATGCAGGGTGTAAAGCTCTCCAGCGACCAGCCGATCGCGATTGAAAGCGACCAGCTCGAAATCCGGGATCAGGAGCGCAAGGCCTACTTCACCGGAAACGTGAAAGTTGTGCAGGGCACGACCACCCTTCAGGCCGGCAAGATGACGGTCAACTACAAGGGCGAGGGTTCCTCGCTCACCAGCGGTGACGCCAATATCGAAAAAATCTTCGTCGATAATAATGTCTATCTGACGTCCGAGACCCAGAAGGCCACGGCCGATCACGGCGAATTCGACATGGCGGCGCAGACCTTTATCCTTACGGGCAAGCAGGTCGTTCTGTCCGAGGGCACGAATGTCTTCACCGGCTGCAAGCTCACTGTCTTGATGAATTCGGGACAAGCGAAGCTTGAAAGCTGCGGCGGCCCCGTTCGGATCATGCTCGATCCGAAATCGCAGAAAAAACAGTAGTCTCACCTCGTGAAGATACCTTCGATCTCAAAAATGTTTGGCGGTGGGCGCAATCCATCCGTGGAAGCGGCATCACAGGCCGACAAGGCCCGTTATGAAGGCACGCTGATCGCGCATGGTCTGACGAAGACCTATAATACGCGCCGGGTGGTCAACGGCGTGTCGCTTGTCGTGCGCCGCGGCGAAGCCGTGGGGCTTCTGGGTCCGAATGGCGCCGGCAAGACAACCTGTTTTTACATGATCACGGGCCTCGTGCCCGTCGATAGCGGCAAGATCGCCATCAACGGCAACGATGTGACGGGCATGCCGATGTACAGGCGTGCGCGCCTCGGCGTCGGATATCTGCCGCAGGAAGCCTCGATTTTTCGCGGGCTGACGGTCGAGGAAAACATCCGCGCCGTGCTTGAAGTCCATGAACCGGACAGTGTCAAACGGAACCGCAAGCTCGATGAGCTGCTGGAAGAGTTCCACATTGCCCAGCTGCGAAAGTCGCCGGCAGTCGCTCTGTCGGGCGGTGAACGCCGTCGCCTTGAGATCGCCCGCGCTCTGGCGACCGATCCGACTTTCATGCTGCTGGACGAGCCTTTTGCCGGTGTTGATCCGATTTCGGTCAGCGACATCCAGAATCTCGTCAGACATCTGACCGCACGCGGGATTGGTGTTCTCATCACCGACCACAATGTCCGCGAAACGCTCGGCCTCATCGACCGTGCCTATATCATCCATGCCGGTGAGGTTCTGACCCACGGTCGCGCGGACGATATCGTCAACAATCCGGACGTGCGCCGGCTCTACCTCGGCAATAATTTCAGCCTTTAAGCTTGCGGGCGCGAAAGATTCTTCATCGCGCCCCGCGCCGACGCTTGACCAAACAAGATAAAAAAGCAATTTTTGGGCCAAGTTTCTTTGCCTTCTCAAAATTTATGAAAACTGTGGCAATGGAGAAGCTGTAAGGGGAGTTTCGCGTCCGCCATGGCATTGTCTGCCAGCCTTTTGCTGCGTCAAAACCAGTCTCTCGTCATGACACCGCAACTGATGCAGTCCATCCAGCTGCTTCAGATGACGCATTTCGAGCTGACGCAGTTTATTGCGCAGGAGGTGGAGCGTAATCCGCTGCTGGAAATTGCGGCAAACGACGGCGATTTGGGCAGTGACATCCCTGATACTGCGGATAATTTCGGCGATGCCGACGGCGAAGCTTCGGATAAAAACCCTACGGTAACGGCCGACAGCGACGACTGGTACGGCGACCGCGCCGCAAATCTCGGCGAACAACTCGATACCAGCTTCGAAAATGTCTTCCCTGATGATGCCGAGCCCAGAAAGGCCGATGCGCCCGAACTGGCAAGCCAGTGGAAATCCATGCCCGGGCAGGAATCCGGCGAAAGCTATGATCTTGACGATTTCGTCGCCGCGAAACAGAGCCTTGGTGACCATCTCAGTCAGCAATTACCGCTGGCCATATCCTCCACCGAGGACCGCATGATCGCCGATGCGCTGATCGGCCAGCTCGACGAAACCGGATATATCGCAGCGGATGCCGTCGATGATGTCGCCGAACGGCTGGGAACGGCGCCGACGGCGGTGGAGCATGTTTTAAAGACGCTTCAGGGCTTCGATCCTCCGGGCGTGTTTTCCCGTTCCTTGAGCGAATGTCTGGCAATCCAGCTCGCCCAGAGGGATCGGCTCGATCCGGCAATGCGGGCCTTGATCGACAATCTGGAGCTTCTGGCCAAGCGCGACTTCGCGTCCCTGAAAAAACTCTGCGGGGTCGATGAAGAGGACCTTCTCGATATGCTGGCGGAAATCCGGACGCTCAATCCGCGCCCCGGCGCGGGTTATGATTCGACCGTTTCGGAGACGATCGTCCC
The DNA here is from genome assembly GCF_053522525.1 of Agrobacterium sp. 22-210-1. Lineage (NCBI taxonomy): Bacteria > Pseudomonadati > Pseudomonadota > Alphaproteobacteria > Hyphomicrobiales > Rhizobiaceae > Agrobacterium > Agrobacterium sp. 22-210-1. Next base: position 2,338,851 of record NZ_JBNWCI010000001.1, read on the forward strand.
TGATATCATCGTTCGAGCCTCCTCATCCGGCGGCTGGCTTGTGGAGATAAATCCCGAAACCCTGCCGCGCGTGCTCATCAACCAGAGCTACTTTGCCGAGGTTTCGAAACACAAGGCGCGCGCAGGAGAGGACCAGGATTTCCTCTCCGAATGCATGCAGACAGCTCACTGGCTGACCCGCAGCCTCGACCAGCGCGCCCGGACGATCATGAAGGTAGCGACCGAGATCGTGCGCCAGCAGGACGCCTTTCTCATCAATGGTGTCGATCATCTGCGCCCGCTGAACCTCAAGACGGTGGCCGACGCCATCAAGATGCACGAATCCACCGTCAGCCGGGTGACATCGAAGAAATACATGCTGACGCCGCGCGGGCTGTTCGAGCTCAAATATTTCTTCAGCGTCTCGATCAGCGCGGTTGAAGGCGGCGACAGCCATTCGGCGGAAGCGGTGCGTCACCGCATCAAGACCATGATCGCACAGGAGGCCGCCGAGGCGGTGCTTTCCGATGACGACATCGTCGACAATCTGAAAAAGAGCGGGGTTGATCTCGCCCGCCGCACTGTCGCCAAATATCGTGAGGCGATGAACATCCCTTCCTCCGTCCAGAGACGCCGCGAAAAGAAGGCGCTCGCCAGGTTGTCAGTCTTCTGAGCGGTGCGCGTGATCACGTTTGGAGCGCTTTTTTGCCGCACCATTGACTCTTATCACGCCAGGGGCTAGAAGCCCGCCGCACACGTAAGCAAGGTCATTTGTAACGGATTCATCTCCACCGTCCATGGGCGTAAAATTCGAATGGAGGCTTTTTAAGGTCTTCGAAACGCTTGGATGCGCGCGCGGCTTGACGTAAGCTGGTACTCGCAAATCACTACAAAAAGGAAAATTTCCATGAGTGTGCGTGTATCTGGTAAACATATGGAGATCGGTGAATCTTTCCGTCAGCGGATTGAGGACAATATAGGTCTGGCAGTTACCAAATACTTCGATGGGGGGTATTCAGGCCAGGTAACCGTGGAGAAGTCGGGATCGCGTTTTGCCGCCGACTGCAAGCTGCATCTCGATACGGGCATTGTATTGCATGCGGCGGGTCAGGCAAATGATCCGCAGGCAAGCTTCGATGCCGCCGCAGAGCGGATCGAGAAGCGCCTGCGTCGCTACAAGCGCAAGCTGAAGGACCATCACAACGGTTCGAATGGCGTGTCGCAGGAAATCGCCTATACGGTGATGGATGCTGTTCCCGATGAGGACCATGAGGTTCCCGAGGATTACGCACCCACCATCGTCGCGGAGAGTTCGAAACAGATAAAGACAATGTCCGTTGCCAGCGCCGTGATGGCGCTCGACATGACGGACGAACCGGTTCTGCTATTCCGCAGCCCGGGCAAGGAATATCTCAACATCGTCTACCGACGTCATGACGGCAATATTGGCTGGATCGACGCGGAAACGATCAAGAGCTGAACAGTCTGACAAGACGTGGGAGGCAGAACGTGAAAGCGTCTCTGCCTCCTGCATCGTCTCGATGGCATGAAGGAAAAAGAGAATGGCGTTGGCAGATTTGCTGCAACAAGATGCGATTATTCCCGCCCTCAAGGTGAATTCCAAAAAGCAATTGCTTCAGGAGCTGGCCGCAAAGGCAGCCAGAATTACCGGAGTCTCGGAACGGGAAGTTTTCGACGTCATCCTCCAGCGTGAAAAGCTCGGCTCCACTGGCGTCGGCCATGGCATCGCCATTCCGCATGGCAAGCTCGCCAGCATTCATCAGATCACGGGCGTCTTCGCGCGTCTTGAAATGCCGGTCGATTTCGAAGCGCTGGACGACCAGCCGGTCGATCTAGTTTTCCTTTTGCTTGCGCCTGAGGGCGCCGGTGCGGATCACCTGAAGGCACTGTCTCGAATTGCGCGCGCCCTGCGCGACCCTGAACTGGTGGCCAAGCTGCGCGCCACCGATTCCGACACGGCAATCTATGCTTTCCTCAACCAGGAACAGGCGACGGCGGCCTGATCCGTCGCCACTGATCTCAGGTTTTCATGACAATAAAAAACGCGCCTCCGGGGCGCGTTTTTTATTGGGGGAAGGAATGCCTCAGGCATCCTTTTCATTGAGAGAGGCCGTGCCGGGCTCTGCCGATGCGGCGGTTTCCGCCTTCGGGCCACCCTTGGCGACGCCGACCATGGCGGGGCGTAGGACGCGGTCACCGATGGTGAAACCGGCCTGAATAACCTGAAGCACAGTGTTGTTCGGAACCGCCGGGTTGGGAATTTCGAACATGGCCTGGTGGAAGTTCGGATCGAACTTCTGGCCCTCGGCGTCGATCTTCTTGACGCCATGGCGCTCGAGCGTCGACAACATCGAACGTTCGGTCATCTCGACGCCTTCGATCAGGCCATTGAGACCGGCTTCGCCATTGGTCTTGAGCTCATCGGGAATAGCCTCAAGCGCGCGGCGAAGATTGTCGGAAACGGCGAGCATGTCGCGCGCAAAGCCGGCCAGCGAATAGGCCTTGGCGTCCTTGACGTCGCGCTCGGTGCGGCGGCGAAGATTGTCCATTTCGGCGGCAAGGCGCAGAAACTTGTCGCGCAGATCGGCATTTTCAGCCTTCAGCAGCTCGACCGGATCGGGTTCGGCGGCATCAGTCGGCTCTTCGCCGGCGAGCGCGGGATCGAGAAACTCTTCGGCGATGTCCGCGTCAGGTCCGGGCTTTTTTGTATCGTCGGTCATGACGTTCTCCAAATTTGAGTATTGTTGGTTGCGCCCGATATCGAGCTTTGGCGGGCAAAAATCAAGGCTTGCGGCGAAAAGCTTGCCGCATTCTATGACCTTGCGGGCTTGTCCTATCTTTGCTTCCGGGAAAGGCGGGCCATGATCTGGGCGGTATAATCGACCATGGGAACGATACGGGCGTAATTCAGCCGCGTCGGCCCAATGACACCGACCGCACCCACGACACGGTTGTCATCATCGCGATAGGGCGCAACGATGAGCGATGAACCGGACAGCGAAAAGAGCTTGTTTTCCGAGCCAATGAAAATCCTCACACCCGAGCCGCTTTCCGCAAGGTTGAGGATTTCGATGAGATTTTCCTTGCGCTCCAGATCGTCGAACAGCAGGCGTACACGATCAATGTCTTCTTCGCCGGCCAGCCCTTCGAGCAGGTTGGAACGTCCGCGAACGATGAGGCGGCCGAGCTTGCCCTCCTCATTGTCACCCGCCCAGACGGCAAGGCCGCGTTCGATGAGATCCTGCGCCAGCGTGCCGAGTTCCGATTGCAGCTCCGCCCGCTGCGTCTGAAACTGGCCACGCAATTCCTGCAACGTCTGGCCGGAGAGATGGGCATTGATGAAATTGGCCGCCTCGGTCAATTGCGACGAGGAAATACCGGCCGGCAATTCGATGATACGGTTTTCGACCTGATTGTGGTCGCCCACCAGCACCGCAAGCGCCTTGGTGGGTTCCAGCCGAATGAACTCGACATGTTTGAGGATGACATCGTTCTTGGCCGTCAGCACGAGGCCGGCGCCGCGCGACATGCCCGACAGCATGCGGCTCGCTTCCGTCAGCAGCCCTTCCAGCGATTGTTCGTGGCCGGCGACCGGGCCGATCTGCCGGTCGATATTCGCCCGCTCGTCGGCAGGCAGATCGCCCACCTGCATGAAAGCGTCGACAAAGAAACGCAGCCCCGTCTGGGTGGGCAGGCGCCCGGCGCTGATATGTGGCGAATAGATGAGGCCCAGTTCCTCGAGATCGCTCATGACGTTACGCACGGAAGCCGGCGAAAGCGACATCGGCAGCAGCCGCGACAGGCTGCGCGATCCCAGGGGTTCGCCAGTGTCGAGATAGCCTTCGACGATGCGCCGGAAAATTTCCCGCGACCGTTCATCCAGCAGCGATGCCTGATCTTTTGAAAGCGGTGCTGAAAAACCCATCTCGTCCGTTCTTTGTCACCCAAATCTACTCTGGGCCAATATAATGCGTCGCGCCGCTGCGGCAAAATGGAAATTGGCTTTGCAAAAGCCCGGAGCGCACCTTAGAAGGCAGGAACCAACATGGAGAGTGGATCATATGCGGCCTTCAGGCAGAAAAACCGATCAGATGCGCAAGGTTTCCTTCGAGCGCAATTTCTCGAAGCACGCCGAAGGCTCCTGTCTGGTCAAATTCGGCGACACGCATGTGCTCGTCACCGCAAGCCTTGAAGAAAAGACGCCGCCGTGGCTGCGCAACAGTGGCAAGGGCTGGGTCACCGCCGAATACGGCATGCTGCCGCGCTCTACCCATGAGCGCATGAAGCGCGAAGCAGCCGCTGGCAAGCAGGGTGGACGCACGCAGGAAATCCAGCGCCTCATCGGCCGCTCGCTCCGCGCCGTCGTTGATCTGCAGGCGCTCGGGGAGCGCCAGATCAGCATCGACTGTGACGTCATCCAGGCGGACGGCGGCACACGCACCGCCTCCATCACCGGCGCATGGATTGCCCTGCATGATTGCCTGAAGTGGATGGAAACCCGCAACATGATCAAGGTCGAGAAGGTTCTGAAAGACCATATCGCCGCGATCTCCTGCGGCATCTTCGCCAAGCAGCCGGTGATCGATCTCGACTATCTGGAAGACTCTTCCGCCGAGACCGATGCGAATTTTGTCATCACCGGCTCCGGCGGTATCGTTGAAGTTCAGGGAACGGCGGAAGGCGCGCCCTTCTCCGAAGAAGAATTCCTGACGCTGCTTGGCCTTGCCAAGGCAGGCTGCAGCGAGCTGGTCGCCCTTCAGAAGCAGGCAATCGCCTGAGCCGACAGGAAACCATGATGCGCAAGCTCGATACCAGAACGATCGTCGTCGCCAGCCACAACAAGGGCAAGATCGCCGAAATCGCCGATCTGATCGGACCTTTCGGCTTTTCCGCCAAATCGGCCGCCGAGCTGAATTTCGCAGAGCCGGATGAGACGGGCACGACCTTTGAGGACAATGCCGCCATCAAGGCGCTTGCCTCCGCCAAGGCATCCGGCCTGCCGGCCCTGTCCGACGATTCCGGTCTTGTCGTCGACGCGCTGGACGGCGCACCGGGTGTCTACACCGCCAATTGGGCAGAGACGGCCGACGGCACGCGCGATTTTTCCATGGCAATGCAAAAGGTTGAAGATGCGCTTGCCGAACGCGGCGCATCGAAAGCCGAGGATCGCACGGGCCGCTTCGTCAGCGTATTGTGCCTTGCCTGGCCGGACGGTCATGTCGAGTATTTCCGTGGCGAGGTGGAAGGCACCGTGGTGTGGCCGCCGCGCGGAACGAGCGGTTTCGGTTACGATCCGATCTTCAAACCGGAAGGTTATGACACCACATTCGGCGAGATGACGGCCGATGCGAAACATGGCTGGAAACATGGTGACGCGTTTGCGCTGTCGCACCGCGCGCGCGCCTTTAAAAAATTCGTAGAAACCTGCCTGGAGGCATGAACCCGATGGTCGGGGAGCATCATTTTTCTGCCCCCGGCGCATCGCTTCTGCCGGATACGGGCGATCCCGGTTTCGGGATCTATCTGCATTGGCCCTTCTGCGCGGCCAAATGTCCCTATTGCGATTTCAACAGCCACGTCCGCCACCGGCCGGTGGATCAGGAGCGGTTTACCGCAGCCTTCCTGCGCGAAATGGAGCATATGCGGGCACTCAGCGGTCCGCGGGTCGTCACCAGCATTTTCATGGGCGGCGGCACGCCATCGCTGATGGACCCGCAGACGGTTGCAGCCATTCTGGATGGCGTTGCACGTTTCTGGCATGTCCCCGATGGTATCGAGATTACCATGGAAGCCAACCCTTCCAGCGTCGAGGCGGAACGGTTTCGCGGTTATCGCGCGGCGGGCGTCAACCGCGTCTCGCTTGGCGTGCAGGCACTGAACGACCGGGACCTGAAGTTCCTCGGCCGCCTGCATGATGTCGCCGATGCCCTGAAAGCCATCCGGCTGGCGCGGGAAATCTTTCCGCGCATGTCCTTCGATCTGATCTATGCACGCCCGAAGCAGACGGTGGCCGAATGGGATGCCGAACTGAAAGAGGCGGTTTCCTATGCGGTCGACCATTTGTCGCTCTACCAGCTGACCATCGAGGAAGGCACGCCCTTTTATGGGCTGCACAAGGCCGGCAAGCTCATCGTGCCTGACGGTGAGCATTCAGCCGTGCTTTATGAGGCGACGCAGGAAATCACCGAGCGTTACGGCATGCCGGCCTATGAGGTTTCCAACCATGCCCGCCCCGGCGCCGAAAGCCGCCATAACCTCACCTACTGGCGTTATGGCGATTATGCCGGCATCGGCCCCGGCGCGCATGGGCGTTTGACCAGAGGTGCCTCCAAGCTCGCCACCGCCACCGAGCGGCACCCCGAGACCTGGCTCGAGACTGTCGAGCGAGAAGGCCATGGCATGGTCGATCAGGAAATGCTGGGCGTCGACGAGCAGGCCGACGAGTTGCTGCTGATGGGGCTTCGTCTGCGCGAGGGCATCGATCTGGCCCGCTGGAGCGATCTTTCCGGCCGCGATCTCGACCCGGAGAAGGAGGAATTCCTTCTGCAGCACGGTTTCGTGGAAAGGCTCGGCAATTCGCGCCTGCGCTGCACGCCTTCGGGCATGCTTATTCTGGATGCCGTGGTCGCCGATCTCGCGTGCTGACCGGCAGCACGGCCTGCCCTCAACCAATCAAGAATTGAGAAGCCAATAAAAAAGCGGCCCGGAGGCCGCTTTTTTCATGCGTTGTTTTCGTTGATCAGGCGTTTCAGCAGCTCAACCTCGTGGCCGAGCTTGGTATCGCCGGAAATCAGTTCCTCGATCTTGCGCACCGCGTGGAGAACCGTGGTGTGGTCGCGACCGCCAAAACGGCGACCGATCTCGGGGAAGGAGCGCGGCGTCAGCATCTTGGCGAGATACATGGCGATCTGGCGCGGCTTGACGATGACGCGGGTGCGGCGGTTTGAAACCAGCTCCTGTCGCGACACATTATAGTGTCTGGCGACGATGCGCTGAATATCCTCGATGCGCACGCGCTTGGTTTCACCGCTTCCGACGAGGTGCGACAGCAGCTCGTCAACACGGTCAACCGAGAGGTTCGGCTCAAAAGAGCGCCGGAACATCAGCTGGTTGAAGGCACCTTCAAGCTCGCGTCCGCTTGCCGTCACGCTTTTGGCCACGTGGGTCAGGATTTCGTCCGAAATCTCGAAAGACGGATCGTCCTGGCGCGCCGAACCCATACGACGGTTGAGCATTTCATACCGCATGTCGTAATCGGGACCTTCGATCTCGATGGCCATGCCGCCCTGAAGACGGGACCGCACACGGGGATCGAGCGATTCCAGCTCCCACGGCGCGCGATCAGCCGCAACCACGACCTGCTTGGCGCTGTCGAGCAGCATGTTCAGCAGGTGGCAGAATTCGTGCTGGATCATCTTGCCCTGCAGGAACTGCATGTCGTCGATGACGAGCAGATCGATATTACGCAACGTGTCTTTCAGCGTCAGCGCATCATTGTCGCGGATCGCAGTCGCAAAACGCCACATGAAATATTCAGCCGTCAGATAGACCACGCGCGGATTGCGCGGGCTGTCGATGGCGGCATTGGCAATGGCCTGCAGAAGATGCGTCTTGCCGAGACCAACACCCGCGTGGATAAACAGCGGGTTGAAGCGCACGGCGCCGGCGCCGGCTTCGGCGATCGTCTTTGCCGCCGCAAGCGCGACACGGTTGGAAGAGCCTTCGACAAACGTATCGAAGGTGAAGCGCGTATCCAGCGGCGAACCGAACAACGGCCCGGAACCGCCCTGACGCAGGGTCGCCTGCGCTGCCGCAGGCTGTACGGCAGGTGCTGTCGCGGGCTGCGACGGAATGAAGGACTTGTTGCGCGGCGCCGCACCGACTTCAGGTGCGGGCTGCACCCGTTCGTCAGCCTGTGCCGGTCGAACCGGACGGCTGGCCGAGCGGACAAGAATCTCCACCTTCAACACATCCGGATCCTCGCTCTGGACGAGGTTGGTGATCAGATCCATGTAACGGTTGTTGATCCAGGACTTCAGAAAGGTCGTCGGAACGGTAAAACGGACGACGCTTTTCGAAACGGTATGGAGTTTGAGCCGTGCAAACCAGCTTGCATAGACTTCCGGACCAACCTGTGCCTTGAGCCGCGCGCTAAAACGCTCAAACAGCGCATCGTGCTTCATTGCCGATTTGTCCCCTGCCGCATCAGAGCAAGCTGCATCACATGCCTTCGGTGCGCGGTCCCCATCAGCCACCGCACCCATCGCCAAATTCAATTGCATATTGCCGCCTTTCAAATTGCCAATCATAGCCTGACGATCAAAAATCGATCGCCAGAGATCCCCCTCGTATTATTCCTGCCTTCAGCGCTCCCCTCGAAAGAGCATCAAAGGCTACTACTTGTTTGCGAGCCGGTTATCCCATTTCCCTCCCCCTCATGGAGAGGCCTGCGACACGCTAAAGACGCTCCTTTCGCCACAACCCTAAGGCGTATGCTTGAGGACAAAAAACCCCTGCCCGTTCCGAGACCGAAACGGCGCAAAAAGCTCCATGACCTGAGAAAACGGACCTCGAAAGACCCGCCAGCAAGAAGGTGAATATCGTCGATACGATCATCGAGATAATCTGTGGACTGAGATCCGCACCCCTTGTTGGAATGCATTTAGGCAGGATCGTGGGGAGAGATCAATGGCGTTTTTTCTGCAAAAACTCAGATCGGCCATTGACTCACAAAGGCCGTTTTGCATCACGGGCAAGGCCCGAAGCAGAATCGCTTATGAATCAATGAGATTCAATTTTGGCAATTTTAGAGAGCCTGTTTTGGCAAAAAAATAAAAATCTTCTTGACTCAAAACTCGTCACGACTTCCGTAGAGAAAGCTTCCCATTTTCCGAGAGACCTCCGGCAAGCCATTGTTTTTATTTAATATTTCCTGTCGTCCATCTGACACGCGTTTGTCACGTTACGGCAGGAATGATTAACAGGCGGTTAGAATCACAAAAAGCCCGGTCAAAAGACCAGGCTTTTTGAATAGTTATTTGTGATTAGCCGGATTAGGCCGAAAGAGCCTTAACGCGCTGAGCGAGACGCGACACCTTGCGGGATGCGGTGTTGCCGTGCAGAACGCCGCGGGTTGCTGCGCGCTGGATCTCGGGCTGAGCAGCCTTCAGAGCTTCGGTGGCAACAGCCAGATCGCCGGAAGCGATTGCTTCCTCGACCTTGCGAATGAAGCCGCGAACGCGCGAACGGCGAGCCTTGTTGACTGCGGTACGGCGAGCGATCTTGCGGGTCGCCTTTTTCGCCGAAGTTGTATTGGCCATGTATGCCTCTCTTCGAATTCAAACCAAATTCCGCAACCAGAGGATCGGGTCGTTCGACGACCTCACTTAACCCAAGAATGCGGGAGTAATTTCGGACAAGCCGGATGGCTTTCCTTAACCGTGGGCGGGCATATACCGCTAAAGCGCACGCCCGTCAACGCGCAAATGGCGGAAAACGCCGATATTCCGACTCCTTAGAGCCGCGGAGACAAAAACGTAATCCTTCCGCCGCTCTAATTTTTATTCAGGCATCGGATGATCCGAAAACCGCGTTACACTTTTCGGTCCGATGCCCCTAGCGATTCCGGAAAACCGGTTTGCGTTTTTCGATGAAGGCCGCCATGCCCTCCTTCTGATCCGCCGTTGCAAAGAGAGACTGAAATGAGCGCCTTTCATATCTCAGGCCTTCCGCGAGCGACACCTCGAAGGAGCGATTGACGCTTTCCTTGGCCATAAGAACCGAGGCACGCGACAGCGAGGCGATGCGGGTCGCAGCCTCTACCGCCTCCTCCATCAGATTTGCGGAGGGCACGATGCGCGAGACGAGGCCGGCACGCTCGGCCTCTGCCGCATCCATCATGCGGCCGGTCAGAACCAGATCCATGGCCTTTGCCTTGCCCACCGCCCGCGTCAGCCGCTGGGAGCCACCCATGCCCGGAATGACGCCGAGGGTGATCTCCGGCTGGCCGAACTTCGCCGTTTCCGAAGCGATGATGAAATCGCACATCATCGCCAGCTCGCAGCCGCCACCGAGCGCAAAACCGGAAACGGCGGCGATGACCGGCTTCCTCGTCGACGCGACCTCGTCCCAGCCACCGAGAAAATCACCGACATAGGCGTCGACAAAATCCAGCCCCTGCATCTCCTTGATGTCGGCGCCTGCGGCAAATGCCTTTTCCGAGCCGGTAATGATGATCGCACCGATGGAATCATCGGTGGAGAATGAAGAGAGAATGTGCCGCAGCTCTTTCAGGAGCACCGAGTTAAGGGCGTTGAGCGCCTTGGGGCGGTTGAGCGTGATGACTCCCACCTCATCACGCTTTTCGACCAGTATCGTTTCATAATCCACGGCAATCTCCCCTTCTCCGTTATTCCGGCCCATTACTCTTGGCTCAGTCACTTCTGGCAGGCGGCGCAATAAAAGGTCGAACGACCGGCCTGTACCACTCTCTCAACCGTACCCCCGCAGCCGGGTGTCCGGCAAGGCTGGCCTTCCTGATCGTAAACCGAAAAGGAATGCTGGAAATAACCGAGTGTTCCGTCCGTCTGTATATGGTCGCGCAGTGAGGAGCCGCCGGCGGCGATCGCATCCGCGATCACGTCACGGATTTTTTCCGTGAGATCGGTGAGCTGCGCTTTGGGTTTGCCTGATGTCGTCACCAGCGTTCCCGCTGCCCGCAAAGGAGAAAGATGAGCGCGCCACAGCGCCTCACAGACATAGATATTGCCGAGGCCGGCAATGACCTTCTGATCCAGCAGCGTGCCTTTCAAGGGTTGGCTCTTGCCCTCAAACCGGCTCGCCAGATAATCGGCGCTCAATGCATTGCCTGTTGGCTCCGGCCCAAGCTCCGCAAAAGCCGGATAGAGATCGAGCTTGTTGCGCTCCACCAGATGCATGAAGCCGAAACGGCGCGGATCATTATAGATGACGCAGACGCGCTCTTCTCCTTTATCCAGATGAAAGACGACATGGTCGTGCTTGCCATCCTTTGAGCGGGCATGATGAAACGCGCCGGGTGTATTGCCGGCCTCATCCGCCTCCGCCTCGATACGGAACGAGCCGGACATGCCGAGATGGGCGATGATCGTCAGCCCGTCCTCCAGTTCGATCAAAAGATATTTCGCCCGGCGTCCAAGCGATATGATCGCTTTGCCTTCGATCAGCGCCGCGAAATCCTCGGGGAACGGAAAACGCAGATCGGGGCGGCCAAGGTGGAGTTTGCGAACCCTTGCCCCTTCCATGGCGGGGGCGAGGCCGCGTCTGACAGTTTCGACTTCTGGCAATTCTGGCATCTGGCTTATCCGGCAGTTTATCGTTAGGACCATGTGGTCTATACAATGCACGCGAAATGTCGCGCCCAGGCGATGCGGCAACAGATAGCGTCGCCATGGCGTTTCCGCTATGGTCCGCCACGCAATAATATGGAGACAGACGATGACCGACGCCCGTACGACCGCAGAAGGCGGCATGGAAACGTCCTATGGCTTCCACAAGGTGGACGAAGGCAAAAAGCAGGGGCTGGTCAACGAGGTCTTCCACAAGGTGGCCAAGCGCTATGACATCATGAACGACGTGATGTCGGCGGGCCTGCACCGGCTGTGGAAGGACGCTATGGTCTCTTCGCTTTCGCCGCGCAAGGATGCCTCCTACAGGGTTCTGGACGTGGCGGGTGGCACCGGCGACATCGCGTTTCGCATTGTGGAGGCCTCCAACCGTCTGGCGCACGCCACCGTTCTCGACATCAACGGCTCGATGCTGGCGGTCGGCGAGGAACGCGCGGCAAAAAAGAAGCTTTCCGACAATCTGACCTTCGTTGAGGCCAATGCCGAAGAACTGCCCTTCGAGGCGAATACATTCGACGCCTATACGGTCGCATTCGGCATTCGCAATGTGCCGCGCATCGATGTCGCGCTGAAGGAAGCCCATCGCGTGCTGAAACGCGGCGGACGGTTGCTGGTACTGGAATTTTCAGAAGTCGAAATGCCGCTGCTCGATCGCGTCTATGACGCCTGGTCGTTCAATGCCATTCCGCAGTTCGGCAAGATGATCACCGGCGACGCCGAACCCTATCAATATCTGGTCGAGTCGATCCGCAAATTCCCCAATCAGGAGGATTTCGCGGCGATGATCCGCACCGCCGGCTTCTCCCGTGTGTCCTACACCAACTACACCGGCGGCATCGCCGCCCTGCATTCCGGCTGGAAGCTTTAAGAGCATGGCCAGCAGAAGCAGGAGACAGGCATAAGCATGAGCACTCTGGGCGCATATTTCCGCCTCGCAAGGGTTGGCTGGGTTCTCGTGCGCGAAGGCGTCGTGCTGGCGCTGCCGTCCGACGATCTGCCTGCCCCGGCGCAGGCGCTGAAGGCACTCCTGAAGCCCTTCGCCCGCAGCAAGGCCAAACGGGCGCAGCGTAGCGACCGGCTGGCAACGGCCGTCGAGCGGCTTGGACCGTCTTATGTGAAGATGGGCCAGTTTCTGGCTACCCGCCCGGATGTGGTGGGCGCCGATTTCGCCGACGATCTTGCAAGCCTTCAGGATCGCATGGCGTTTTTCCCGGCCGCAGCGGCGAAGGCAAATATCGAAGGTTCGCTCGGACGCACGGTTTCTGACCTCTATAGGGAATTCGGCGATCCGATCGCGGCTGCCTCCATCGCCCAGGTTCATCCGGCAATGGTGGATACGCCGAAGGGACCACGCAAGGTGGCCGTCAAGGTCATTCGTCCCGGCGTGCGCCAGCGTTTCCAGAACGATCTGGAGGCGATGTATCTGATCGCCGACCTGCAGCAGCGCTTTGTCCGTTCAGCCCGCCGTCTGCGGCCCGTCGAGGTGACACGCACGCTGGAGCAGACAACCAAGATCGAGATGGATCTGCGGCTCGAGGCGGCAGCCCTTTCCGAACTTGCCGAAAACACCAGGGACGACCCCGGCTTCCGTGTTCCGGAAGTCGACTGGGAACGCACCGGGCGCGATGTCGTCACCATGGAGTGGATCGACGGCGTCAAGATGTCGGATATCGAAGGGTTGAAGGCCGCGGGACACGACCTGAACGAGCTTGCCGATACGCTGATCCAGTCCTTCCTGCGGCATACGCTGCGCGACGGCTTTTTCCATGCCGACATGCATCCCGGCAATCTCTTCGTCGATGACAAGGGCATGATCGTCGCCGTGGATATGGGCATTGCCGGACGCCTCGGCAAAAAGGAACGCCGCTTCCTCGCCGAAATCCTCTACGGCTTTATCACGCGCGATTACATGCGGGTGGCGGAGGTGCATTTCGAGGCCGGTTATGTGCCGGGCCATCACGATAAAGCGAGCTTCGCGCAGGCGATCCGCGCCATTGGCGAGCCGATCCATGGCCAGCCGGCCGAGACGATCTCCATGGGCAAGCTGTTGACCCTGCTGTTCGAAGTGACCGAGCTTTTCGATATGGAAACGCGGCCGGAACTGGTCATGCTGCAAAAGACCATGGTGGTGGTGGAAGGCGTATCACGCATGCTCAACCCGCGCTTCAACATGTGGAAGGCGGCCGATCCGGTCGTCGGCGGCTGGATCAGGGACAATCTCGGTCCGAAGCGCATCGTCACCGATCTGAAAGACGGCATGAAGGCTGCTCTAAAGCTTGCTGAAGCGGCACCTGAGATCGCCGCCAAGACGGAAAAGCTGCATTCAGAGCTGATGTATATGAGCGAGAACGGCCTGCGTTTCGATGCCCAGACAGCCGAAGCTATCGGCAAGGCGGAAGCGCGCCATACCAAATGGGGGCGGATTGCGCTCTGGGTGATTGCGCTGACGCTTCTCTATATTGCCATCCGAATCAGCTAAGACATATCCGCAATGGAGGTACCCGGCGTCACGGCTAGGCGCCTCAGTTACCAAAAAACGCCTATTAAGCCGACGTGACGACCGCATGCCATGCTCATGCAATCTAATGAAGAATAGTGGCCTGATCTTCTAAACGAAACAGGTGGCCGATGCGATTGTTAACACTTCTGGTTGGTTCGCTATTCTTCAGTCTTCAACCGGTCGCAGTGCCGGAAGCAATGGCGCAACACAGGGTCTACGACCCCTGCACGGACGGCAGCATAAACGATGGCATACCGCGCAGTTGCGACGAGCTGAAACGGGAATTGCGACGCAGCGACAGATATGGTCGCAGGGAATGGGATTATTATCGGCCTATGCGGCCCCTGCGCACCGATCCATGCAGGGACGGGCGCATCAGCGACGGGCAACCGCGATCCTGCGGAGAGTTGCGTCGCTGGTTGAATGATAGATGATTGCCGGACGGGAACTGAAATTCATGGCAAAAACTCAGGCAGTAAAACAGGCCCTTTCCTATTGTTCGTGGCCCATGGTGTTTTTCTTCGGCCTTGCCGGCTCCTATTTCGCCTTCAACAGCAGCCACCCCATCATGGCGTTCCTCTGCGTCTATGCGGGCGCGGTGTTAAGCCTGTTTCTCCTGGAACGTTATATCCCCTATGAGGTTCAGTGGCTTCAGGGCGATGGTGAAACCGCGACCAGCATTGGCCACACCCTGTTGACCAAGGGCCTTGTCCAGCTTGCCGCCGTTGCGGGAGCAATCTTTCCGATGTTGACCGCCAACGTGCTGCAACCGCTTGCAGCCATGCGCTTCAATCTGTGGCCTTCCGATCTGCCGATGATCATTCAGGTCGCACTTGCGGTCACCATCGCTGAATTCGGCCTCTACTGGGCGCACCGTATCGCGCATGAGACCGTGTTCTTCTGGCGTTTCCATGCCCTGCATCACAGCGTTGTCCGGCTATGGGTGGTCAATACCGGCCGTTTTCATGTGGCGGACTCGCTCTTCAAGATCGCGCTCAGTCAGCTTCCGCTCTATTTGATGGGCGCACCCTTGCACGTTTTCTGGTGGCTTGGCGCCGTTACCGCCTTCATCGGCATTCTGACCCATTGCAATGTCGATATGAAAACCGGCCCGCTGGACTATGTGTTCAGCACACCGCGGCTGCACCGCTGGCACCATTCCAAGGAGCTTCCCGAGGGAAACACCAATTACGGCGAGAATCTCGTCATATTCGACCAGCTGTTCGGCAGCTATTTCAATCCCGATCGCCCATCCTCCACCAATATCGGCATCAAGGGGCAAATTGCGAAGGGCTTTCTGCCCCAGCTTTTTCAGCCCTTCACCAAGGAGGGCGTTCGCCAGATCATCGGTCGAAACACGAAAGGCGATTCAGGCGAAACGCCCGGCATGTGACGTTGGAGCATTTCCGCTTTTCTCCGAAACGCGAGAATGCTCTAGTCGAAGAATATGCCTAGTTCAGCGCGCAGTTTCTTTGTCAGGCCGGCCGCAACAAGTTCATAGGAGCGACGCACATAATGCTCCAGCTCCTCTCGCTCGAGCGGTGAGTGGTCACCGATCGATATCCATTTGCGTTTGGCGAAATAAGGCGCCTGACGGATGCCTTCCAGCGAGGTGAGGATTTCGAAGCTTTCCTCCGAACATTTCACCACCAGACGCCAGTCCTCCCGCTCACCCAGCACGGCAAAGACCTTGTCGCCCACCTTGGCGACGTGAGAGTCCCATTGATCGACAAAACGTACGCCCGGCCAACCACCGAGTACCTTGTCAAAGGTCTTGCGATCAAACAGGCTCATGCGAGCTTCTCCGCGATAAGGGCAGCCAGACGTTTGGCGACGTCGGCCTTGTCGAGATCCGGCCAGGCCTCGACGCCCTCCGCCGAGATGATCTTCACGCTGTTGCGGTCTCCACCCATGATGCCGGTTTCAGCCGAGACATCATTGGCGACAATATAATCAGCGCCCTTGCGCTCCAGCTTGGCCCGGCCGTTCTTCTCGACATCCTGCGTTTCAGCGGCGAAGCCCACCACAATCTTCGGGCGCTTTTCGTGGTGACCAACGGTTTTGAGAATATCGGGGTTTTCCGTCAATTGCAGCGCGGGCGGCGCATCGCCAGGCTGCTTCTTGATCTTCTGTTGCGATGAACCTGTCACCCGCCAGTCGGCGACGGCGGCGACCATAACGGCGATATCCACCGGAAGCCGCGAAATTACCGCATCGCGCATCTCTTCGGCGCGCTCGACATGGATCGTCGTGACCCCGGCGGGATCGGCGATGGTGACAGGCCCTGAGACCAGCGTGACCTCTGCCCCCAGCTCAGCCAGAGCCGCCGCAATGGCATGGCCCTGCTTGCCCGAGGAGCGGTTGGCGATGTAGCGCACCGGGTCAATCGGTTCATGCGTGGGACCGGAGGTCACGATGGCCGTTCTGCCCTTCAGCGGCTTTGGCCCCTCATCCAGCAGTGCGGCAACGGCTTCGACGATCTGCAATGGCTCGGCCATACGGCCAAAACCTGCCTCACCCTTCTCCGCCATCTCACCAGCCATGGGGCCTATGAAACACACGCCGTCTTTTTTCAGCGTTTCGACATTACGCAGCGTCGGTTTCGCCGTCCACATTTTCGGGTTCATTGCCGGAGCCACCAACACCTTGCGATCCGTCGCAAGAAGAATGGTGGAGGCAAGATCGTCTGCCAGGCCATGCGCCATCTTGGCCATCAAATCGGCAGTGGCGGGCGCGACCAGCACGATGTCGCAGTCACGCGCCAGCCTGATATGGCCGACATCCTGCTCGTCCTGTCTGGAAAAAAGCTCCGTGAAAACGTGGGTGGCCGACAGCACGCCAACGGCCAGCGGCGTGACGAACTCCTGCGCGCCCTTC
The DNA here is from genome assembly GCF_053522525.1 of Agrobacterium sp. 22-210-1. Taxonomy (NCBI): domain Bacteria; kingdom Pseudomonadati; phylum Pseudomonadota; class Alphaproteobacteria; order Hyphomicrobiales; family Rhizobiaceae; genus Agrobacterium; species Agrobacterium sp. 22-210-1. The sequence continues at coordinate 2,355,612 of NZ_JBNWCI010000001.1, forward strand.
GTCATGACCGGCGTCACCTTCGCGCCGCGCTCTTTCAGGCGGCGGATAAGATCGAGGCTCTTATAGGCCGCGATGCCGCCGGAGATGATGAGGAGAATATGTTTGCCTGAAAGCGTCATGATGCCGGACCAGTTTCCCGTTTCACCGGGAAACTAAGCCCTTGGCATTCAAAGTGCAATCCGGCTGATATCACGCCGCCTTGGCGACGTGATATTCCTTGATCGCGACCATCTTGATCGCCGGAAAACGCTCGGACTCATAGCGCAATGAGAAGGCGTCCTGCGCCAGAAACACCGGATCGCCATCCAGATCGCGGGCGATATCGCCGCGCTTGACGTTGAGGAACTTGTCCATTTCCGCTGGCTGATCGGAGGAAATCCAGCGGCAGACGGAAAAGCGCGACATTTCGAAGGAGACCGGCAGGCCGTATTCGCCCATCAGCCGTTCCTTCAACACATCAAGCTGAAGCGCGCCAACGACACCGACGATAGCCGGCGAGCCGTCTTCCGGCGAGAAGAGCTGTACGACGCCCTCTTCCGCCATCTGCTGCAGGGCCTCCTTCAGCTTCTTCGCTTTCATCGCATCTTCCAGCCGCACGCGGCGCAGGATTTCCGGCGAGAAGTTCGGAACGCCCTGGAAGACGAGGTTTTCACCCTCGGTCAGCGTATCACCAATGCGCAGCGTGCCGTGGTTGGGAATGCCGACCACATCACCCGCAAAGGCCGTATCAGCCAGCTGGCGCTGCGAGGCGAAGAAGAATTGCGGCGCGGTGAGTCCCATCTGCTTGCCGGTGCGCGACAGGCGCGCCTTCATGCCACGCTCCAGCTTGCCGGAGCAGATACGGGCAAAGGCGATGCGGTCGCGGTGATTGGGGTCCATATTGGCCTGAATCTTGAAGACGAAAGCCGTCATCCTGTCTTCCGCCGCATGCACGGTGCGCGTATCCGCCACCTGATCGCGCGGCGGCGGCGCGAAATCGCCGAGCGCATTGATGAGGTCGCGCACACCGAAATTGCGCAGCGCCGAGCCGAAGAACACCGGTGTCATATGACCTTCGAGAAACGCCTGGCGGTCGAAGGGACGGCAGGCTTCCAGCGCCAGTTCCGTTTCCTCGATAAAGACCTTGCGTTCGTTTTCCGGCAGCCTGTCGGCGACTGCCTGCGGGCCATTGACCGAAAGGCCCTCCACCTGCGTATCATTGCCGCGAAAGGTATTTTCGGCGAGATTATAAGCGCCGCAGAAGCTTTTCGCCCGTCCGACCGGCCAGGTGATCGGCGCAGTATCGAGCGCCAGCTTTTCCTCGACCTCATCCAGAATCTCGAAGGGATCGCGGCTTTCGCGGTCCATCTTGTTGATGAAGGTGATGATCGGGATATCGCGCATGCGGCAGACTTCAAACAGCTTCAGCGTGCGCGGCTCGATACCCTTGGCGGCGTCGATGACCATGATCGCCGCATCCACCGCCGTCAGCGTGCGGTAGGTATCGTCGGCGAAGTCTTCGTGGCCGGGCGTATCGAGAATGTTGAAGACGCGGTCGTTATATTCGAAGGTCATGACCGAGGTGACAACCGAGATGCCGCGCTCGCGCTCGATCTTCATCCAGTCCGAACGGGTCTGGATGCGATCCTTCTTTGCCTTCACTTCACCGGCAAGCTGGATCGCTCCGCCGAACAGCAGCAGTTTTTCAGTGAGCGTGGTCTTACCCGCGTCCGGGTGCGCAATAATAGCAAAGGTGCGGCGGCGGGAGACCGCCTCGGCAAGTGTTTCGGCCATCTGACAAATCCTGTGAATTGCGGGCTATCTAGCGTTTCAGGCCCGCATTTGCAATTGACCTTGCCGCGATCTGCGCAAACTAATGCCGCATGACCGTTCAAAATGACAATCGCCCCCCTCTTCGCCTCGTCCGCCTCGCCAATGGCGCAGGCCTCGAATTGCCGTCCTATGAGACCGGCGGTGCTGCCGGCATGGACCTGCGCGCCGCAGTGCCTGCAGACCAACCGCTGACGCTGAAACCCGGTGAACGGGCACTGGTGCCGACCGGCTTTATCTTCGAAGTCCCGCACGGTTACGAGGCGCAAATCCGCCCCCGCTCCGGTCTTGCCATCAAGAACGGCATCACCTGCCTCAACTCCCCCGGCACGGTGGACAGCGATTATCGCGGCGAAGTGAAGGTCATTCTCGCCAATCTGGGACAGGATGATTTCACCATCGAACGCGGCATGCGCATTGCGCAGATGGTGATCGCGCCGGTGACGCAGGTTGCCGTGAGCGAAGTGACGGAAACCTCCGAGACGGCGCGCGGCGCCGGCGGTTTCGGTTCGACCGGGGTCTGACCGCAACCAGCATGATCAATTGTTTTTACCCGGCAATTTCGCTATTGATCTAGCGGATTTCCGGGAAACATGATCATGACACTGACGACCCTTCTAGCCTATGCCACCGCCCTTTTTATCGCCGCCGCCATTCCCGGCCCCGGCATGACGGCCATCGTGGCACGGGCGCTGGGTTCAGGCTTTCGAGAAACCTTCTTCATGGGCCTCGGGCTGGTGCTGGGCGACATGATCTACCTGACCGGCGTGATACTGGGGCTGGCCTTCGTGGCCCAGACCTTTCAGGAAGCCTTCATGGTTCTGAAATTCGCCGGCGCGGCCTATCTCCTCTACATCGCCTGGAAACTGTGGACCGCCGGCCTTTTGCCGCAGGACCTGAAGGCGAAAAAAAGCACCAGCATACCGATGTCCTTCCTGTCCGGCCTGCTGATCACGCTCGGCAACCCGAAAACCATGCTGTTTTATGTGGCGCTGGTGCCGACGCTGATCGACATCCGCATGATCGGCCCGTCGGAATATGCGACACTTCTCGCCCTCACCTTCGTCGTGTTGATGGCCGTTCTGTTGCCCTACATCCTGCTTGCAGCCAAGGCGCGCAACCTCCTGAAACGGCCAAGCGCGCTGACGATCCTCAACCGCACAGCGGCGGGCATTCTGGCCGGAACGGCGACCATGATCGCCATTCGCAGCACCTAAAATAATTTCGTGCATTTACCCGGTTTATCGTGAAATTTTTCCGGTAAACCGGCCATATAAGGATGAACGTTCGCTAGCCTGACAGGGCGATTGCTCCTATTCTGCCGCTCAAATCTTGCGGTCACTATTCTGTGGCCTTCATACAGGAGAGCATCATGCCCGAAGCCAGAAAGCCCGGACGCGGACGCGTCTATTCCTCGATTACGGAAACAATCGGCGATACGCCGATCGTGCGGCTGGACAAGCTGGCGAAAGAAAAGGGCGTCAAGGCCAACCTGCTCGCCAAGCTGGAATTTTTCAACCCCATTGCCTCCGTGAAGGACCGCATCGGTGTTGCCATGATCGAAGCGCTGGAAGCGCAGGGCAAGATCACCCCCGGCAAGACAACGCTGGTGGAGCCGACCTCCGGCAATACCGGCATCGCGCTCGCCTTTGCTGCCGCCGCCAAGGGCTACAAGCTGATCCTGACCATGCCGGAAACCATGTCGGTCGAACGCCGCAAAATGCTCGCCCTGCTCGGTGCCGAACTGGTGTTGACCGAAGGCCCGAAGGGCATGAAGGGCGCAATCGCCAAGGCGCAGGAACTGGCTGCGACGCTGCCCGACGCCATCATACCGCAGCAATTCGAAAACCCCGCCAATCCGGATATTCACCGCAAGACGACGGCAGAAGAAATCTGGAACGATACCGACGGGACGGTCGACATTCTCGTTTCCGGCATCGGCACGGGCGGCACGATCACCGGCACCGGTCAGGTTCTGAAATCCCGCAAACCGGAGGTGAAGGTCATTGCGGTTGAACCCGCCGACAGCCCGGTGCTTTCCGGCGGCAACCCCGGCCCGCACAAGATTCAGGGCATCGGCGCCGGTTTTGCACCTGCCATCCTCGATACCGGAATTTATGACGAGATCGTCACCGTCACCAATGACGAGGCTTTCGAAATCGCACGTCTTGCCGCGCGGCTCGAAGGCGTGCCCGTCGGCATCTCCTCGGGTGCAGCATTGGCGGCGGCAATCAAGGTCGGCGCGCGCGAGGAAAATGCCGGCAAGAACATCGTCGTCATCGTTCCTTCCTTCGCGGAACGTTACCTCTCGACGGCGCTTTTTGAAGGGCTTGGGCTCTAACGACCCCATCCGGTACGCGCGATCGCGGACCAAAGAATCGAAGTTTATTATGCCGCCGGCACCGCTGGCGGCATATGCGTTTCAGAATGCCCGGCATTCGACTGAATTCATGCGATTCGCTTCATATCCTGCTTTCGCATCTGCTTATCGCAAAAGGGCGGAGCTTTTTAGGAGCCTGCCTCCAAACTCTTCCAACAAAGCGCGCAATCATCACGGCTCAAGCCGCTGTCGGCAGCCTCTCGCCCGCGATACGATAGGACACGGCTTCCGCCACATGGATGCGGCCGACCGTCTGTTTTCCGTCCAGATCGGCCAATGTTCGCGCGACCTTCAGAATACGATGATAACCGCGTGCGGAAAATTTCAACCGTTCGGCAGCATCGCGCAGCAATTGCAGCCCGGACGCATCCGGCTCGGCATATTTTTCGATCAGGGTTGTCGTGCAGCGGGCATTGGTGCGGATGGCAGGAAACCCCGCCGCCGCATAACGCTCCTGCTGGGCGAGGCGGGCACTGGCGACACGGGCGGCAACCACCGCACTCGGCTCGGACGCGACGGGGCGGATGAGGTCCGTGGCGGAAACGGCGGGAACATCAATACGGATATCAATGCGATCCATTAGCGGGCCGGAAATGCGGCCCTGATAGTCGGCCACACAACGCGGACCTCTGGCGCAGGTAAAGCCCGGCTCCCCTGCCATACCGCAGCGGCAGGGGTTCATCGCCGCGACGAGCTGGATTTGCGCCGGATAGCTGACGCGGTGATTGGCCCGCGCGATGATGCATTCGCCCGTCTCCAGCGGCTGGCGCAAAGCATCCAGCACCTGGGGCGAAAATTCCGGGAATTCATCCAGAAAAAGAACGCCGTGATGGGCAAGTGAGGCCTCACCCGGCCTGGCGCGCAACCCTCCACCAATCAAAGCCGCCATGGTGGCGGAATGATGCGGCGTGCGGAACGGCCTGCGGTCTGAAAGCTTGCCACCCGACAATTGGCCGGCGATGGAATGAACCATGGACACTTCCAGCAGCTCCGCTGCCTCAAGAGGTGGCAGGATGGAGGGCAGGCGGGCGGCAAGCATGGATTTGCCGGAGCCGGGTGGACCGACCATCATCAGATTATGACCGCCGGCCGCTGCCACCTCCAGCGCACGTCTGGCGCTTTCCTGCCCCTTGATATCGGCAAGGTCCGGCAGATTGACCGGACTGGTCCGGATGGCGGGCACGGGGCGCGAAAGCAGCTGCGTGCCGCGAAAATGATTGGCAAGCGCTATGAGGCTGCGCGGGGCGAGAATATCGATGCCAGCTCCGGCCCAGGCCGCTTCCGGACCGCTTTCAGCCGGGCAGATAAGGCCCTTGCCGAGAGCATTGGCACCAATGGCCGCCGGCAGCGCGCCTGAGACCATGCCGATGGTGCCATCGAGATTGAGTTCGCCGAGAACCACATATTGGCCAAGCGCCTCTGCCGGTATGGCGCCCAAAGCGGCCATGAGCCCCAGAGCAATGGGAAGATCGAAATGCGATCCTTCCTTTGGCAGATCGGCAGGCGCGAGATTGACGGTCACCTTTTTCGCCGGAAGCGCCAGACCAGAAGCATGTAGCGCCGCCTGCACCCGCTCCCGGCTTTCCGCCACTGCCTTGTCCGGCAGGCCGACGATCTGGATGCCGACCTTTCCGGGTGCGACCATGACCTGCACCTCGACGGGCACACCCTCTATGCCCTGAAATGCAACCGTATTGACCTTCGCCACCATGGCCTGCCCCCGCAAACCGGCCGCGACATCAGAGCTTCATGCCCCATGGCGGCCACCCGCAAGCAACGTGCCATAAGGCAAAGAATAAAACAAGAACATCCGGTGAACAATTTCACGCGGGCGATGTATTTTAGTTGTGTCTAGTTGTACCCACGGAACAAACGGGGTTCGGTCTGCAAATCGCTTCAGAAATCCTGAGCTTCGCGCTTTTTCTCGATGGCGTCCCACAATAGGCTTGCCACATCGGCGCCGCCGAATTTCTGCACCTCACGAATGCCGGTCGGTGAGGTGACGTTGATCTCGGTGAGATAATCGCCGATCACATCAATACCAACAAAGAGGAAACCACGCTCGCGCAGGGCGGGACCGATACGACGGCAGATTTCCTTCTCGCGCGCCGTCAGTTCCGTCGGCTCTGGCCGGCCACCGGCATGCATGTTGGAACGGGCATCGTTTTCCGCCGGCACGCGGTTGATTGCGCCCACCGGCTCGCCATCCACCAGGAGGATACGCTTGTCGCCCTTGCGGACGTCAGGCAGATATTCCTGGGCGATATAGGGCTCGCGGAACATCTGGCCGAACATTTCCAGCAGGGAGGAGAAATTGCGGTCATCACGCGCCGAATGGAAGACACCCGCACCGCCATTGCCATAAAGCGGCTTGAGGATGATATCGCCCATTTCATTGCGGAAACGGGCAATCTCGGCCACGTCCTTGGTGATCAGCGTCTTCGGCATCAGATCAGCGAATTCAGTGACGAAAATCTTTTCCGGCGAGTTGCGCACCCAGGCCGGGTCATTGACAACAAGTGTTTTGGGATGAATGCGCTCCAGCAGATGGGTGGAGGTGATGTATGCCATGTCGAATGGCGGATCCTGACGCAGATGGATGACATCCATGGTCGAAAGATCGACGCGCTCCGGCTCTGACAGCGAGAAATGGTCACCCTTTATGTCACGCAGTTCCATCTGCTCGACGGCGGCGTAAATCTTGCCGTCACGCATGGAAAGACGCTCTGGCGTATAGTGGAACAGCCGGTATCCGCGCGCCTGTGCCTCAAGGCTCATGGCGAAGGTGGAATCACCGGCAATGTTGATGCCGGAGACATGATCCATCTGGATCGCGACGTTCTTGATCTTCGCCATGCGCATGTTCCTCTTGCAGCATGCGGACGCCTTACCGGCCCACAGTGCCCACTGTCCCGTCTTTTCAAAATTCCCGGCAGGACCGGGAGAACCCCGGAAATGCTTCAGAAAACCCTGAAGATGTAGGGCAGCGACCATTCAAAGGCAACTGCTGCAAGCGGTGGCTTGTGTGAGTTTTATTGAACCTTCACAATTCCGCCGGTGGAGCCGGGTGGGTTCCACCGACCCGGCTATTTGACCAGTTCAGGCGGCCAGCTTGTAGGAACTGCCGGAAAACAGCTTGTTCTTGACGCGATAGGCGAGAGCCAGCGCCCTGGGGAACGGACGGCGCATGAAGGCGACCTTGCGGACATAGTCATCTACCCGCCAGGTGGCCCATGTTCCAGCCCGGAAATAGGCGACGTCGCCAACCCGCAGGATGCTGACCGAACCGTCTTCGGCCGTCACATGCACCTCGCCTTCCAGAATATAGACGGTTTCATCCCAGCCGAAGAACCAGCGGAACTCACCGGCCGTGCAATCCCACATGGCGGTGCTGGAAGCGCGGTCGCCGCTTCGGGAATGATCGGCCGCACGCGCCTGGGGATCGCCGGAAATGATCCAGTCGGGATTGATGGGGGCAGGCTGAAGCCGCAGATCGGTGCAGGACGCACTGACAACGGCCTCGTCTTTTGCTCCGCGCAGATAGGCCGGCAATATTGGCACCGTGCGGATCGCCATGGTTGCAGCCGCCGCGAACATCATTTTGAACGACATATGAGAAAACCCCCATGAAATATTGGAGGTCTTCTATCATCGGGATCGTAACAAAGCGGTTTTGACAATCGGCGCAATTTTAGTCATCGCGCCGATTTCTTCCGACGTGATCAGGCCGTCGCCAGCTGCGCGGTCTGTACCTTGATCTGTTCCGCCTTGCCGGCGATGCGCTTGCCGGTTTCGTTGGAAAAGAAGTGCAGTTTTTCCGGCGCTATCGTCACCGACAATGCGGATGGAACCTCAACATCCGGCGGGAAAGCCACTGTCAGGTTCTGATCGCCGATCATGCCATGCACGAGGCGCTGCGAACCCAGTTCCTCGATATAATCGACACGCAGCGCAAGGCCCTGCTCGCCCGCCGCGGCAATGCGGAAATCCTCCGCCCGCATGCCCACCGTCACCGACCCCGAAGCGGGTGCAAAACCGTTGAGCGCAAACAGTGACGGACCGATGGCGAGGCTATCACCATGCAACTCGGCATTCAGCAGGTTCATGGCGGGAGAGCCGATGAAGCTGGCGACGAAAGTGGAGGCGGGGGTGTGATAGACATCAAGCGGCGCGCCGATCTGTTCGATGCGGCCGCCATTCAGCACCACCAGACGATCAGCCAGCGTCATGGCCTCAAGCTGATCGTGGGTGACATAGATGGATGTGGTGCCGAGGCGCTTTTGCAGGCGCTTGATTTCACCGCGCATGGAGACGCGCAGCTTTGCATCAAGGTTAGACAGAGGCTCATCGAACAGGAAGGCCGCCGGTTTGCGAACGATGGCACGGCCCATGGCGACACGCTGCCGCTGGCCGCCGGAAAGGGCGCGCGGTTTGCGCTCCAGATAGGGTTCGAGCTGCAGCATACGGGCGGCTTCGGCCACACGTGCATCGATCTCCGCCTTCGGCGTCTTGCGGTTCTTCAGCCCATATTCCAGGTTCTGGCGCACCGACATATGCGGATAAAGCGCGTAATTCTGGAACACCATGGCAATATCACGGTCAGCGGGATCGGCCTGATTGACCACCCGGTCGCCGATCTTCACCGTGCCTTCGGAGATGTCCTCAAGGCCGGCAACCATGCGCAGGAGCGTGGACTTGCCGCAGCCGGAGGGGCCGACGAGAACGATGAACTCACCGTCCCTGATGTCGATATCGACGTGATGCACGGCGCGCACGCCGCCATGATAATCCTTGCAGACCTGACTGATTTCAATAGCGGCCATTTCGGTCTCCTTATTTATCGCTCTCGGTGAGGCCCTTGATGAACCAGCGCTGGAATACGATGACGATCAGCACCGGCGGCAGCATGGCCAGAACGGCGAGTGCGAAAGCTTCGTTGTAATCGGGAATTTGCGAACCGACCCAGACCTGCAGGATCGACTTGATGCCGCGCATCAGGGTGAAGAAACTTTCATCCGTCGTCATCAGCATCGGCCAGAGATACTGGTTCCAGCCATAAACGAACATGATGATGAAGATCGCCGCCATCATGGTGCGTGACAGCGGGATGATGACATCGATGAAGAATTTGAACGGCCCTGCCCCGTCGATGCGGGCGGCCTCCAGCAGTTCTTCCGGAATGGATTTGAAGAATTGCCGGAAATAGAAGGTGCCCGTCGCGGACGCCAGAAGCGGCACGATCAAGCCGGTATAGGAGTTCAACAGGCCAAGTTTGCTCATCACCTCATAGGACGGCATGATGCGCACTTCGAGCGGCAAGAGCAGCGTCGTGAAAATGATCCAGAAGGCGAGTGTGGCAAAGCGGAAGCGGAAATAGACGATCGCATAGGCCGCCGTCATCGACAGGACGATCTTGCCCACGGCAAAACCGATGCCGAGGATCAGCGAATTGAGCACCATGTTGAGGCCGGTGATCTGCCCGGTGAAGCCGCCCTTCTGGGTCAGGACCTTTTCATAGGTTTCGACGAAATTGTCGCCCGGAACGATCGCCAGACCGGTGCGATGGATTTCCGCCGCCGTGTGCGTGGAGGTCATGAAAGCCACGACAACAGGCAGTATCAGGAACAGCGCGCCGGTTATCAGCACCAGATGGTCGAGGGGTTTTGTCTTGTACATCGTCTTTTCCCTCAATTGTAATGGATGCGCTTCTCGATGAAGCGGAACTGGATGATGGTGAGGACGAAGACGACCAGCATCAGAATGACGGACTGGGCCGAAGAACCACCGATGTCATTGCCGCGGAAACCGTCAAGAAACACCTTGTAGACCAGCGTGATGGGGTTGTTCGCCGCCTTGTCCTTCACCATCACGTCGATGACGCCGAACGTATCGAACAGGGAATAGGTGATGTTGATGATCAGCAGGAAGAAGGCGGTGGGCGCCAGAAGCGGCATGATGACCGTCCAGAACCGGCGAAAGCCGGAGCGGCAATCGATGGCGGCGGCCTCACGCACAGCGACGGACACACCCTGAAGCCCGGACAGGAAGAAGATGAAATTATAAGGGATCTGCTTCCACACGGCGACGACGACCATGGCAAAGGCCGTGTCGAAATAATTAAGGCCGACCTTCATATCCCAGCCGAAAAACGCCGCCATCTTGACGAAGGGGCCGATATGCTGGTCGAAAAACATCATGCCGATGAGGCCCGCGACCGGCGGCGCGATGGCATAAACGGAGATCAGCAACGTCTTGTAGGTCGAACTGCCGCGAATGACCGCATCCGCCTTGACGGCCAGCAAAAGGCCGAGCGCCAGTGAAAAGAAGGTCACCAGCACGGTGAAAACGACCGTGAATTTGGCAATGTTGAGATATTCCGGATTGAATATCGCGTCCGAATAATTGGCGAAGCCCACGAATGAGGCCCCGAAGCCGAAAGGGTCTTCGAGATAAAACGAAGACTGAATGGCCTGGACGGACGGCCAGTAGAAAAAGATGAAAATCACCGCAAGCTGCGGCGCCAGAAACAGGTAGGGTACGAAGGGCGAGGAGAACTGTACGCGCTTCATGCCGGCTTCAGCTGGCCTGGCGGGTTTTCCAGTCTTGGCGGACCAGCCGGATAAAAACCGGGCCAGACGCGGTTGAGACGATGTATAGGCCACGCTTGCGCCTCCTTATCCAGAAGCGAGCCTCCCTTCCGTCGGAAAGGAGGCTCGACAACGATCATTGGTTTCGAAAAGATCGATCAGCCGGCCGTCTTGGCGAAACGGGCCAGAAGGTCGTTACCTTCCTTCTCGATGATGTCGAAGGCGGCCTTCGGCGTAACTTCGCCGGAGAAGATGCGGTTATATTCGCGTTCCATGACGGCGCGGATCTGCGGGTAGAAGCCGAGGCGATAACCCTTGGACCATTCACCGCCCGGCAGCGACAGCTGCTGGATGCCGACTTCGGCGACCGGCTTTTCCTTGTAGAAACCTTCAGCCTTGGCCTTTTCGTAAGCGGCCTTGGTGATGGCGACGTAACCGGTTGCCTTATGATAGAAGACCTGGATTTCCGGCGAGGTCAGGAACTGGAAGAAGTCAGCCACGCACTTGTTTTCGGCTTCGGACTTGCCGGACATTGCGAAGAGAGCGGCGCCGCCGATGAAGGAGTTGGTGCCAGCGCCCTTGATCGAGCCCCAGTAGGGAAGGAAGGTTGCCGAGAACGGCATGGTTGCCGTCTTCTGCAGGCCACCGAACGAACCGGAAGAACCGATCCAGAAAGCGACCTTGCCTTCTTCAAACGGCTTCTGGTTGTCGTTCCAGCCGGCGCCGTAATAAGCGAACAGGCCCTTGTCCTTCCAGTCCTTCAGCTTGTCGAACATCATGACGAGGTTCGGATCGGTAAGCTTCAGCTTGGTGTCGGTGACGCTGTCGTAGCCGTTATTGTTGGTGGCGAACTGGATGTTGTTGCGGGAGAAGAAGTTCTCCGTGAACTGCCAGGTCAGCTGCGACTGGACGAGCGGGATGTAGCCGGCTTCTTTCAGCTTCGGCGCAACCTGTTCGAACTCTTCCCAGGTCTTCGGCGCTTCGACGCCGGCCTTTTTCAGGGCTTCGTCGTTGACATACATGATCGGAGCAGAGGAGTTGAAAGGCATGCCGACGAACTTGCCATCAGCTGCAGCGTAGAAATAACGCACGCCGTTGATGAAGGCTTCGCGGTCGAACTTGTAACCGGCCTTGTTGATGAGGTCTTCCGCAGGAATGACCGCACCCTTGGCGTTGATGATGGTGGCAGCGCCGGCATCGAAAACCTGGAGGATGTTCGGCTGCTCGCCGGAACGGAAGGCGGCGATGCCGCTGGCCAGTGCTTCTTCGTAAGAACCCTTGGAAACCGGCGTCAGAGCGCATTCCTTCTGGGCTTCGTTGAACTTCTGGGAAACTTCGTTGATGACTTCGCCGTTACGGCCGCCCATACCGTGCCACCAGGTGATGTTGGTCGCAGCCATGGAAGACGTTGCCGAAATGCTGACCGCCACTGCGGCCATGGAAATCTTCTTCAACATTACTAAATCCTCTCCACCATTTATTAGGATGAGGATGCGAATAGAGGGGTTCCATGACGCCTCTTTAACAGTTTCATGTCAGATTTGTTACGGCGCCTGTTAATGAACTCCGTTCTTTCAAAAATGGATGTCTCAGGCGTCCTTGCGCTTTATCGGACGGGCCGGATTTCCCACCACCGTCGCGCCCGGCAGCACATCCCGCGTCACCACCGAACCGGCACCGACAATCGCCCCATCACCAATGGTAATGCCGGCCAGCAGGATTGCGCCGCCGCCGATCCAGACATCACGGCCGATTGTCACCGGCTTTGCGATTTCAATACCTTGCGCGCGCGGAACCGGGTCCAGATGGTGTTCAGCACAATAGATCTGCACGGCCGGACCGAGCATTGCCCCATCGCCGATCACCACCCTGGCGGAATCGAGAATGACGCAGCTGGTATTCAGATAGACATTCCTGCCCAGCGTGATGTTGAAGCCGTAAGCGCAATGAAACGGGGCTTCGATAAATGCGCCTTCCGCGACAGAGGCGAAGAGGGCGTGCAGCAGCGGCGCCATGGCTCCGCGCTCATCCGGCAGCGCTGTATTGTGCTGGTGAACGGCCCGGCGGGCGCGCAGGCGCAGCCCATCCAGTTCGGCATCCATGCAGCTGTACCATTCGCCCGCGGCCATTTTTTCGCGCTCGCTGGACATTGCCTTCCCTCCCCCTCAAAACGCGTCGATGAAATGCTGCGGCAGGCGTCGCGGCAGAATGGCGACGATATCGAAGCGCAGTGAAAACCGGGCAGCATCCCCGCGGCGAGAGAGCCAGAGATCGGCGGCGGCGCGGATGCGCTGCTGCGAACGCGAGCCGACCGCATCAACAGCCGCGACACCAGACGAGCGCGCCTTTACCTCCACGATGGCGACCACATCCCGCTTGCGGGCGATGAGATCGATTTCCCCAAGCCGGGTACGATACCGAATGGCGAGGATGCGATATCCCCTGAACAACAGATAAAGCGCGGCCCAATATTCCGCGTTGTGGCCACGCCGCTCGGCCTTGCGCCTCGCGTTCTTTCGCCCGTCAGCCGCCATCCCTGTCCTTCATATCCAGCAATCGCTGATAAAGCTCCTTGCGCGGCAAGCCGGTCAATTTTGATGCCTCGCCCGCGGCTTTGGCGGCAGGCATGGTCGCGACCAGATCCTTGAGGAGCTTCTCGACATCCTCGATATCGGGAATTTCGTCATAGGAGGGCGGCTCGATCAGCAGCACGATCTCGCCCTTCACCACACGATCCTCGTCATAATAATCGGCAAGCTCGCTGAGCGTGCCTCGCCGGAATTCCTCGAAAGTCTTGGTCAGCTCGCGGCAGACCACAGCGCGCCGGTCGCGGCCAAGCACTTCCGACGCCACCTTGACGGTGGTGCCGATGCGGCGCGGCGATTCAAAGAAGATCAAAGTGGCGGGGATTTTCGCAAGTTCGGCAAAACGATCCCGCTTGCCGCGGTCCTTCACCGGCAGGAAACCTGCAAACAGAAAGGCATCGCTCGGCATGCCCGATCCGACAAGGGCGGCAAGCGGCGCCGATGCGCCCGGTACCGGCACAACGCGATGGCCTGCCTCAAGTGCCAGCTGACCAAGACGATAACCGGGATCGGAAACAAGCGGCGTTCCGGCATCGGATACCAGTGCCACGGATTTTCCGGCTTCCAGGGCGGCAATGAGCTTCGGCCCCGCTTCGTTCGCATTGTGCTCGTGATAGGCGAGTGGCCGCGTGCGAATGCCGTAGCGTTCAAGCAGGATACGGGTGACGCGGGTATCCTCGCAGGCGAGAACATCCGCCGAAGCCAGCGTCTCCAGCGCACGGATGGTAATATCGCCGAGATTGCCGATGGGGGTGGCCACAAGATAGAGCGCCGGTTCCAGCGGCCGTGCCGGAATGGTGGCCGTACCGATCCTGAATTCCTTTGTTGCCTGCCTGGCATCGCTGTTCGATAGTTCTTCCGTCACACGGCTTCCAATCATTCTGGCCGATTATTGCCGGCCGGTCGCTCCGGTTTTTCCTCCTTTATGGGCAATAGAAAACCGGCGAACAAGGTCCATGGACGGTTCCAGCCTGTGGATCATGCTGTATAGCAGCAAAATGCGCGGAAGCAGACGCACTCGGCTCTTGCATTTTCTGCAATAACTCTGCCATTTTGCCCGTCCACATTATCCGGCTTTTTGCCGGTCAAGACTCTTCTTGCCGATCCGGCGGTGGCCGGTTCGCAACGGTTGAAAGCGGTAGCGTCCATGCGTATTACTCTTGAGCGGTCGAACCTTCTTAAATCGCTGAACCACGTGCACAGGGTTGTCGAGCGTCGTAACACCATCCCGATCCTGTCCAACGTCCTGCTTCGCGCATCCGGCGCCAATCTGGACATGAAGGCGACCGACCTCGACCTCGAAATCACCGAAGCAACACCAGCCATGGTGGAACAGGCGGGCGCCACCACCGTGCCGGCGCACCTGCTTTATGAAATCGTGCGCAAGCTGCCTGACGGTTCCGAGGTGCTTCTGGCCACCAACCCGGATGGCTCCACCATGACGGTTGCCTCAGGCCGTTCGAAATTCTCGCTGCAATGCCTGCCGGAAACCGATTTCCCTGACCTGACAGCCGGCACCTTCAGCCACACTTTCAAACTGAAGGCGACCGATCTGAAGATGCTGATCGACCGGACGCAATTTGCGATTTCGACCGAAGAAACGCGTTATTACCTAAACGGCATCTTCTTCCACACCATCGAAAGCGGCGGCGACCTTAAGCTGCGCGCTGTCGCGACGGACGGTCACCGTCTGGCGCGCGCCGATGTGGATGCGCCCTCCGGTTCGGAAGGCATGCCTGGCATCATCATTCCGCGCAAGACCGTCGGCGAATTGCAGAAGCTGATGGACAATCCGGAACTGGAAGTCACCGCAGAAGTCTCGGACGCCAAAATCCGCCTGACCATCGGTTCGGTGGTTTTGACCTCGAAGCTCATCGACGGCACCTTCCCGGATTACCAGCGCGTGATCCCCACCGGCAACGACAAGGAAATGCGCGTCGATTGCCAGACCTTCGCGCGGGCCGTGGATCGTGTCTCGACGATTTCGTCCGAGCGCGGCCGCGCCGTGAAGCTGGCGCTAACTGACGGCCAGTTGACGCTGACCGTCAACAATCCCGACTCGGGAAGTGCTACCGAAGAAGTGGCCGTTGGTTACGACAATGATTCGATGGAAATCGGCTTCAATGCCAAATATCTCCTCGACATCACTTCGCAGCTATCCGGTGAGGATGCGATTTTTCTGCTGGCAGATGCCGGATCGCCGACGCTCGTTCGCGACACCGCCGGCGATGATGCACTCTATGTTCTGATGCCGATGCGCGTTTAAACGGCTGTTTTTTGCCAATTCAATCAAAAACGCCGGTGGATCGCTTCACCGGCGTTTTTTGATTCGGCTACCGCGCGTTTCAAACGATAAGCGAATTTTTCCAGTTACGACATTTTGCCTTGTTTTTGCGCCAAATGGGATCAACAGTGCGTAACCGTTTTTTGACAATGACCAAAAATGTATCCGAGGGGAATTATGGCACTTAACCTGAAGCAACGCCTTGAGCAGAAATTTGAGGAAGAAATCCGCTTTTTCAAGGGCATGGTGAGCCAACCGAAAAAAGTCGGCGCCATTGTCCCGACATCGTCGATCACGGCGAAAAAAATGGCGAGTGTCATCAATCCCCATTCCGGCCTGCCGGTTCTCGAACTCGGCCCGGGCACGGGCGTCATCACCAAGGCCATTCTGGCGCGCGGCATCAAGCCGGAAAGCCTGACGGCCATCGAATATTCGACCGATTTCTATAATCAGCTGCTGCGGAGCTACCCCGGCGTCAATTTCGTCAATGGCGACGCCTTCGATCTCGATGCGACACTCGGTGAACACAAGGACCAGATGTTCGACAGCGTCGTTTCCGCCGTGCCGATGCTGAATTTCCCGATGGCCGCCCGTATCAAGCTTCTTGACGAACTGCTGAAGCGCGTGCCGCATGGCCGCCCCGTGGTGCAGATATCCTACGGTCCGATTTCCCCAATCGTCGCGCAGCCGCATCTCTACCACATCCGCCATTTCGATTTCATCGTGCGCAATATTCCGCCGGCACAATTGTGGACCTATACGCGGGCGTAACCATTCGACAGAATGGCTAAGACCGTCATTTCCCGGTCGTGACGGATGGTTAGGGTGTTGGTTTGCCCTTTCCATTGCCTTTGAGGACCGGTTTCATGCACGCGCTTTATATCACCCATCCTCAGGTCAAGATCGATCCGATGGTTCCCGTTCCTGATTGGGGGCTTTCGGACAGGGGTGCCGAGCGGGCGCGGGAGGCAAGCCGCCTCCCCTGGGCGCGGGCGTTGCGGCGCATCGTTTCCAGCGCCGAAACCAAGGCGATCGAAACCGCCCGTATCCTCGCGGAAACCTCCGGTGCGGCGATAGAGATTATCGAAGCGATGCATGAAAACGACCGGTCCGCCACCGGCTTCCTGCCGCCGCCGGAATTCGAAAAGGCGGCGGACTGGTTCTTTGCCCACCCTGATGAGAGCTTTCACGGTTGGGAAAAAGCGATCGACGCGCAGGCACGGATTGTCGGTGCGGTCAAAGCTGTTCTCGACAGGCACGAACCACAACAGCCCATCGCCTTTGTCGGCCATGGCGGCGTGGGCACGCTGTTGAAATGCCATATTGAAGGTCGTGGCATCAGCCGCGCCAAGGACCAGCCTCCGGGCGGCGGCAATCTTTTCCGCTTTTCCATCGCCGAGTTTTCACTTGCAGCCGCGTCTCCCACATGCGACTGGACGCCAATGGAAACATGGCAGGGATAAGACAATGACCGCGCGCGAAAAACTCATCGTCGGGCTGGACGTTCCGACTGTGCAGCAGGCCGAAAACATCGTTTCGAAAATCGGTGACGAGGTTCTCTTCTATAAGATCGGTTATCAGCTGGTGTTCGCAGGCGGTCTCGAATTTGCGCGTGACCTTGTTCAGAGCGGCAAAAAGGTCTTTCTCGACATGAAGCTGCTTGATATCGACAATACCGTCGCATCCGGTGTCGAAAATATCGCCCGCATGGGCATGTCGATGCTGACCCTGCACGCCTATCCGAAAGCCATGCGCGCCGCGGTCAAGGCGGCCGAAGGCTCTGACCTCTGCCTGCTCGGCGTCACCGTGCTGACCTCGATGGACGACAGCGATCTGGTGGAAGCCGGTTACGCCTCGGATGCCCGTTCGCTGGTGCTGCGCCGGGCGCAGCAGGCGCGTGAGGCCGGCATGGGCGGCATCGTCTGCTCGGCGGAGGAATCGACGGCAGTGCGAGAAATTCTCGGCCCGGACCTCGCTGTCGTCACCCCCGGCATTCGCCCGGCTGGAGCGGATCTCGGCGACCAAAAGCGGGTGATGACGCCTTACGATGCCATCAAGGCCGGCTCTAGCCATCTGGTCGTCGCCCGCCCCATCGTCAGGGCGGAAGACCCGAAGGCGGCAGCCCGCGCCATTCTCGATGACATGCTGCGCGCCAGCTTTCCGGCCAATCAGTAACGACAATAGGAGGAGATGAAATGGCAAAGGGATATTGGATCGCCCACGTCGATGTACGCGACAACGAGCGCTATAAAGATTATGTCGCGACGGCGAAGCCCGCTTTCGAGCGGTTTGGCGCCAATTTCCTCGCGCGGGGCGGCGCTTTGACCGAACTGGAAGGAAAGGCGCGCGGACGCAACGTCGTGATCGAGTTCCCCTCGGTGCAACACGCCATCGATTGCTACAACTCCCCCGAATACCAGGCTGCGGCCAAAATTCGTCAGGACATCGCCGATACCGATATGATGATCGTTGAAGGAATTTGACGACCTTCAATCCGATTTGCAAAACTTGGCCGATTTGTAAAACCTTGGCCATGCCTTGCGACAACGTCTCTTCACGCGCGCGCGGCTTTGGGCTAAGAGACTGAAAAACGCTTTATCGACAGCTTCTGAGGAGCCTCCCATGACCTTGGCCAACCTTCCACCCCTCGTCACCGTTTTCGGCGGTTCGGGTTTTGTCGGGCGGCATGTCGTGAGAATGCTCGCCAAGCGCGGTTATCGCATCCGCGTTGCCGTGCGTCGGCCGGATCTTGCCGGTTTCCTGCAGCCGCTCGGCAATGTCGGCCAGATTTCCTTCGCCCAGGCGAACCTGCGTTATCGCGACTCCATAATCAAAGCCGTCGAAGATGCAGACCACGTGGTCAATTGCGTCGGCATCCTGACCGAAAGCGGCCGCAACACCTTTGACGCCGTGCAGGAATTCGGCGCCAAGGCCATTGCCGAAGCCGCCCGCGATGCCGGCGCGACGCTGACGCATATCTCTGCCATCGGGGCGGAAGCAAATTCGCAGACCGGCTATGGCCGCACCAAGGGCCGCGCTGAAGCCGCCATCCACTCCGTTCTGCCAGGCGCGGTGATCCTGCGCCCGTCGATCATTTTCGGACCGGAAGACGATTTCTTCAACAAATTCGCCAAGATGGCCCGCAGCCTGCCTTTCCTGCCGCTGATCGGCGGTGGAAAAACCAAATTCCAGCCTGTTTATGTCGAGGATGTCGCCGAGGCGGTTGCCCGCAGCGTCGATGGCAAGCTGAAGCCCGGCGCTATCTACGAACTCGGCGGTCAGGACGTAATGACGTTCCGCGACTGTCTTGAGGCCGTTCTTGCAGCAACTTACCGTCAGCGTCCTTTCATCAATCTGCCTTTTGGCGTCGCCTCGATGATCGGCAAGATCGCTTCACTGGTCCCGCTCATCACGCCACCGTTGACGGCCGATCAGGTGACCATGCTGAAAAAGGACAATGTCGTTTCCAGCGAGGCGGAAAAGAACGGCCTGACACTGGAAGGCATCGGCATCAACCCCGTTCGTGTCGCTTCGGTTCTGCCCTCCTACATGGTGCAGTACCGCACACATGGTCAGTTCTCCAACGCCGGAAAAGCCGCCTGAAACTGCACTTCAGGCATCGCCATTTTGAACGGAAGCGGGAGCCATTCCCGCTTTTTGTTTTTGCGCGATTGAATTGCAACCAAACCGCTATTGGCGCATTTCTCCCTCAACTGAAGGGGAGGTGCAGCATCAACATGGACGGCGTTGCAAAGCCGGGTAAAAGTTAACGGCTATCTGGCCGCAACAGGTAAGCGTGGCACAAGCGCAACTGTGGAAAAGACTTCGCATTAACCCGGTATTCAGCAAGCTCCTTTATTGATATTGGCCACATTCCAAACATATCCCGGACCCTCAATTCACACACGGCGGCATCATCCGCGCGAACGAACGTCTGAAAGGCAATCATAAAATGGGCAGATCTATCGCACTCTTTTTTGCGTGTGCGGCTTTGGTGGTTCTGGCGGGTTCTTTCATGGCGCCGGGAACGGTTGCGGCGGGCAAGAGCGGTTGCGCTCCCGCTTACGGCGTCGATCCCTGCGCAACGGCTTCGATCAGCACCAACTGATCAGCCTCTACAAGCTTCAAAGAAAAAGCGCCTCCGGTTTTCCGGGGCGCTTTTTCGTTTTCGGTCCGGCCATTAAAGAAGGCCGTCATTCACTGGCTTAACCAAAAACCAGAAGTGCTATCAGCCCCAGCGAGCCGATGACGATGCGCCACCAGGCGAAAGGTGCAAAACCGCGCCGCGAGACGAAGTCCAGCAGCGAGCGCACAACGAACAGGCCGGAGACAAAAGCGGCGATGAAACCGACGGCAATCAGCGCGCCATCATCGAAGCTCAGTGCATCGCGGTTCTTGTAGAGATCGAGGGTAAAAGCGCCGAGCATGGTTGGCATTGCCAGGAAGAACGAGAATTCGGCAGCGGAACGCTTGTCCGTACCCATCAGCAGCGAGCCGACGATTGTGGCGCCGGAGCGGGAGGTGCCGGGGATCATCGCAAGGCACTGAAAGAGGCCGATCTTGAAGGCGAGCGACGGCGGATAATCCATGATGTCGGTATATTTTGGTTTTAATGGCATGCGGTCGACAGCAAGCAATATGACGCCGCCGATGATCAGGACGACACAAATCAGCATTGGTGTTTCGAAAAGCACCGTCTTGATGAAGTCATGCGCTAAGGCCCCGATCACCGCCGCCGGCAGGAAGGCAAGCGCGACGGCCAGCACGAAGCGACGCGCCTTGGCGCTTGTCGGCAAAGCGAGTGCGATCGATATAAGCTTTTGAAAATAAACAAGAAGGATTGCGAGGATCGCGCCGAGCTGAATAAGAACGGCAAAGGTATTGCCGGGTGATTTGAAGCCGAGGAAATGCCCGGCCAGCAGCACATGCGCCGTTGAGGAAACGGGAATAAACTCCGTCAGACCCTCGATAATGCCCAGCAGAAGCGCGCTGATGATCGATTGGTCACCCATGAGGTATCCTTTTTTCAGGGGAAAGCGGCAATGGAAAGCAATTGCGTTAAACTTGTTTTAAAGTAGCCAAGCTCTTATAGCGTCTTGATGAAGCGAAACTGAAAAAGTTTTCCGGCAAATGCCGATCATGACAACCAATCGTAAAAATTGAGTACCGATGCCAACTCTCTTTCATTCTCCGATGTCGACCGCATCCCGGTTCGTTCGTCTGATCCTCGCAGAATACGGGTTCCAGACCGATCTCGTGGAAGAGCAGCCGTGGGAAAGACGACGGGAGTTTCTGGCGCTCAATCCGGCCGGCACCCTGCCGGTCTATCTGGATGACAATATGCGCTCGCTGAGCGGGCCTTACGTGCTTGCCGAGTTTCTTGACGAAACGCATGGGGTTTTGAAGCGCGACAGGCGACTTCTGGCAGAAGACCCGTTTCAGCGGGCGGAAATCCGCCGCCTGACCGAGTGGTTTCTGCAGAAGATGGAAAATGATGTAACCCGGCCGCTGGTGCGGGAGCGGGTTTATAAATTGCAGATGACGACAGCGCAGGGTGGCGGTCCGCCGGATTCCAAGCTGTTGCGCACTGCCCGCAACAATATCCGCCAGCACATCAAATATCTGGAGTGGCTGGCCGGTTCGCGCACATGGCTTGCCGGCGACCGGTTGAGCTATGCCGACCTTGCCGCCGCAGCTGGCGTTTCGGTGCTGGATTATCTTGGTGAGATCAACTGGCTCGAGGCGCCGATTGCCAAGGAATGGTATCAGCGGCTGAAATCCCGTCCCTCTTTCCGGCCGTTTCTGAGCGAGCGCATTCCGCGCCTTGCCCCTTCCTCCCACTACGCCGACCTGGATTTTTAAAGCGTCGCCTTCCCGGTTATTTGCTGCGGCCCGCGTTGAGCATATATATGTCGCAGAATAACCCTCGGGAGAAACGACCATCGACGTTGCCAGCGACAAGCAGCGGATACGCGCGCGCAAACTGACGGATTTCGTTCGTCAGGAAGCGCTTTCGCTTGGCTTCGATCTCTGCCGCATCACCACACCGGACAGCATTCCGCTGGCGCCGGAACGGCTGAGGCTGTTTCTCGAGAAGGGTTACCACGGCACGATGGCGTGGATGGAAGAAACGGAGGCTCGCCGGGCTGAGCCGAAAACGCTGTGGGGCGATGTGCGCTCCATCGTCATGTTCGGCCTCAATTATGGCCCGGAGGAAGACCCGCGCGGCCTGCTTTCCAAACCGGACAAGGCGGCCATTTCGGTCTATGCCCGCAATCGCGATTATCACGACATCATCAAGGGCCGGTTGAAAGAGATTGCCACCCGCTTTGCCGCACGCGCCGGTGAGGATGTGAAGGTCTTTGTCGATACCGCGCCGGTGATGGAAAAACCGCTTGCCGCCGCCGCCGGGCTTGGCTGGCAGGGCAAACATACCAATCTGGTCAGCCGCACCCACGGCTCCTGGCTGTTTCTTGGCAGCATGTTCACCACCGCCGAGCTCTGTCTTGATGAGGCCGAGAAGGATCATTGCGGCTCCTGCCGCGCCTGTCTCGATGCCTGTCCGACAGCCGCCTTCCCCGCTCCCTATCAGCTCGATGCGCGCCGCTGCATCTCCTACCTCACCATCGAACACAAGGGGCCGATCCCGCACGAATTCCGGCCGATGATTGGCAACCGCATCTATGGCTGCGACGATTGCCTTGCCGCCTGTCCGTGGAACAAGTTTGCGGCGAGCGCCTCCGAGATGAAATTGCAGGCGCGCGAGGATTTGAAGGAACCCTCCATTTCCTTTCTGCTGACGCTCGACGATGCCGCCTTCCGCAGCTTTTTCAGCGGCTCCCCGGTCAAGCGCATCGGTCGCAATCGGTTTATCCGCAATGTGCTGATCGCGGCGGGAAACTCCGCCGACCGGCAATTCGTTGAGCAATGCAAGTCTCTCGCCGAAAAGGATCCTTCGCCGGAGGTGCGTGGTATGGCCGCATGGGCTTTGTCGCATCTTATGGACAGGGAGGAATTCCGTACTTACTCTGCCACCCGTGCGCCGGAACCTGATCCGGAGGCGGCAATGGAATGGCAACTGGCAGAGGCGTGACGCATGCATGTGATGATTTTCGGCGCGGGATATTCGGGAAAAGCCATCGCAAACGCACTGAAATCCGCGGCTGATACTATTTCCGGTACAACGCGCAGTGAGAATAAGTTTCCGAACCTCGAAGCCACAGGCATGACGCCATTCCTTTTTGATGGCGTTCATCTTAATGACGATCTCATCGCCGCGATGGGCAATATCACACATCTCGTCCAGTCCATTGCGCCTGGCGGGCAAGGCGATCCGCTGCTGGCGCTGTTGGGCAGCGATCTGAAACGGTTCTTGCCGAAGCTGCAATGGATGGCTTATCTTTCCACCGTCGGCGTTTATGGCGACCATGACGGCGCGTGGGTGGATGAGGAGAGCCCCTGCCGCCCGGTCTCCGCCCGTTCCGTGGAGCGGGTGGCCGCTGAAACCGCCTGGGCGGCAGCTGCCGAAAAAACAAATGTGCCGCTTGTCACCCTTCGTCTGTCCGGAATTTATGGCCCCGGACGCAATACCTTCATGAATTTCGAGAAGGGAACGGCGCGCAGACTGGTAAAGAAAGATCAGGTGTTCAATCGCATCCGGGTCGAGGATATTGGTGCGGCACTTGCCTTTCTGGCGAGCAAGAATGAACGCGGCATCTTCAACGTCACCGATAACGAACCCTGCCCGCCCCAGGATGTGGTGAGCTTCGCCGCCACGTTGATGGGTGTGGAGCCGCCGCCCGAACAGGCATTCGAAACCGCCGATCTGACCCCTATGGCGCGCTCCTTCTACGGCGAGAACAAGCGTGTTTCCAACGCCAAAATACGCAGCCTCGGCTTCAATTTCGACTTTCCGGAGTACAAAATCTCGCTGACGCAGTTGTGGGAATCCGGCCTCTGGCGGGGCTGAAAACCGGGCCTTTAAAAACGATGAAAAATCCTTCCAAACCCACTTTTTCGGATGGTTTTCGTCGTATTTTGGTCAATTAGGACTTTATTAACCAAACAAAATTCACTAAAATCATAGCAATTAGAAAAATATTTCACTCACATTTCGTGAAGTGGATTCACGAAGCCGTGACTTGCAACAGCATTTCGATTGCGCATTGATTCTGCGTTATTTTTTCCATTTTCATGCCCGCCCGTCATTCGGACACCTTTCCGGCTAATGATCACGAATATTACAGTCTGTAACACTTCGTGATTTGAGCTTAGCTTTTTTTCGCCATTTTTCCCTCGCCCTACAATCTCGCATCAAAAGGCGTTCAGGCCAGTTTATGGTCGTTTAGCAAGGGCACAATCAATCGGCGCGGGGCCGATTTTCAGGGAAGCACAGTTTGTTGAATATCCGTCGTATAACTTTCACCGCTGCAACTATAGCCGCCTGTTCCATCATCGCGCCTCTTCAGGCGAATGCGGCAAATGGTTGTGGAGGCGCATCGTGGTATGCGTTGACCTCCAAGACTGCTTCGGGCGAGCGTATGAACGCCGCCAACCTGACCGCCGCTCACCGCTCGCTGCGGTTCGGCACCAAGGTCAAGGTAACCAACGCGCGCAACGGCAAAGCCGTGGTGGTGCGCATCAATGACCGCGGTCCGTTCATCAAGGGTCGCGTTCTCGATCTTTCCAAGGCTGCCGCCAAAAACATCGGCATGATCAGTTCCGGCACCGCCAAGGTCTGCTACGAGATCGTCAAGGCCGATTGAGCCTTGCCCTCGCCGCCATTCGCGTCTACCAACCGGGCTTATCAGCAAAATGAGGTAGACAATGCGTTTGGGCGGGCGTTTGGCCGGAGCAATCGAAGTATTGGCGGATATTGAAGGGCGCAAACGTCCTGTCGCCGATGCATTGAAGGACTGGGGGCTTGCCCATCGTTTCGCAGGCTCCGGTGACCGGGCTGCGATCGGCAACATCGTCTATGACGCCTTGCGCATGAAGCTGTCACACGCCTGGCTGATGGATGACGACAGCGCCGCCTCGCTGGGCTATGCCGTGCTGCTGCGCCAATGGGGCAAAAGCTTTTCGGAACTGGCGGCGGAATTCGATGGCGACAAGTTCGCCCCCGCCGCGCCAGACGAACAAAGGCAGCAGGCCTTTCTTTCCCGCTCTCTCGGTGATGCACCGGCCCATATTCAGGGTGATATTCCCGAATGGGTGCAATCTTCCTTCGAAACGGCATTTGGCGAAAACTGGCTCACTGAAGCGCAGGCGCTGAATGAGAGGCCGACCCTTGACCTGCGCGCCAACACGCTGAAGGCAACCCGCGAAAAAGTTTTGAAGGCGCTCGAGGAAAGCGGCGCGGAAGGCACCCGTATCGCCCGTCAGGGTGTTCGCATCCCCGCCGGTGAAGGTCCCTCTCGCCTGCCGAACGTCACCGCCGAACTGTCCTTCCAGAAGGGCTGGTTCGAAGTGCAGGACGAAGGCTCGCAGATTGTTGCCGATCTCGCCGGCGCGCATGAAGGCGAACAAATCCTCGATTATTGCGCCGGAGGCGGCGGCAAGACGCTGGCCATGGCTGCCAGCATGAACAATAAAGGCCAGGTTCACGCCTTCGATGCCGACCGCAAGCGGCTCGCACCGATCATCGAGCGGCTGAAACGAGCCGGCACCCGCAACGTGCAGGTTCATGACCGTACCGCCGGGCTTGTGCCCTTCCAGGGAAAATTCGACCGCGTTCTGGTGGATGCGCCGTGCACCGGCACCGGAACATGGCGCCGCCGCCCCGACACCAAATGGCGGCTGACAGCACGCAATCTGGAAGAACGCGTGCAGCAGCAGGGCGAGGCACTTTCGCAGGCGAAGGGTTTCGTGCGCCCGGGCGGCGAGTTGCTTTATGTCACCTGCTCCGTTCTGCCTGAGGAGAACGAGCAGCAGGTCCGGCGTTTCTGCGAGGAAAATCCTGAATTTGTCATCGGTTCCGCTCTGGAGCGCTGGCAGACGACTTTCGGTGCAAATGCGAACAAACCGCATTCCTCGGACGGAAAGACAGTGACGCTGACACCTGCAACCACAGATACGGACGGTTTCTTCTTCTGCTTGATGAAACGCAAAGCATAAAAGCCGATTTGCACGCAGCGATTTTACTTGCGAAATACCGACCGAGCTTGTTTCAAAGCATTCTAAACTAGAATGTTTGACACAAGTTTGTGATTGGGTCAGAACTCGCTGGCCGCAGCGTGAAGTCTTTTCATGCCTGCCCAAGGAGAGGGATCATGATCCGCAAAACCATTCTCAGCGCCTCTTTCGCGCTTCTTGCCGCATCGGCGGCTTTCACCGCGCTTCCCGCACAGGCCGCCACTGATGCGGCTGCCGTCGTCAAGCATTACGCCGATGTCGCGCATGCGAAATACGAGGATTCGCTGACCACGGCGAAGGCGCTGGACAAGGCGATCGATGCGCTGATCGCAACGCCAAGCGAAGAGACATTGAAGGCCGCCCGCGAAGCCTGGATCAAAGCGCGTGTTCCCTACCAGCAGTCGGAAGTCTACCGTTTCGGCAACCCGATCGTTGACGATTGGGAAGGCAAGGTGAATGCCTGGCCGCTGGATGAAGGCCTGATCGACTATGTCGACGGTTCCTATGGCACGGAAAGCGACGAGAACGAACTTTACGTCGCCAACCTCATCGCCAATCCGAAGATCAAGATCAGTGGTGAAGAGGTCGACGCCTCCAAGATCACGCCTGAACTGATCGAAAGCCTGCACGAGGCGGGTGATGTCGAAGCCAATGTGACCACCGGTTACCACGCCATCGAATTCCTGCTCTGGGGCCAGGACTTGAACGGCACCGGACCGGGCGCGGGCAACCGTCCCTATACCGACTACGACAAGGCAAAATGCACAAACGGCAATTGCGACCGTCGCGCCGACTATCTGAAATCCGCCTCCACCCTGCTGATCAAGGATCTCCAGGAGATGGTGGACGCCTGGGCGCCGGAAGGCGAAGCCACGAAGACGGTGAAAGCCGATCCGAAAGCCGGCCTCACCGCCATTCTCACCGGCATGGGTTCGCTTTCTTATGGTGAGCTGGCCGGCGAGCGCATGAAGCTCGGCCTTCTGCTGCACGATCCGGAAGAGGAGCATGATTGCTTCTCCGACAATACCCATAATTCGCATCTGAACGACGCCATCGGCATCGCTTCGGCCTATACCGGCGACTATACCCGGGTGGACGGCACGAAGATGACCGGCGCGTCGCTGGCCGAACTGGTCGGTGCCAAGGACAAGGCGCTGAACGACGAAATGACGGCGAAGCTGAACAAGACGCTCGACGCCATGCACGCGATGGAAAAGCGCGCCCAGACCGTCGAGGCCTATGACCAGATGATCGGCGAAGGCAACAAGGAAGGCAACGCCGTGGTTCAGGCGGCCATCGACGGTCTCATCGACCAGACGAAGACCGTTGAACGCGTCATCGCCGCACTCGATCTCGGCAAGATCGATCTCGAAGGCTCCGACAGCCTCGATAACCCGAACGCCGTCTTCAAATAAGCGGCAAGACGGGCCGCAATGCACTGCGGCCCGTTTCTCACATGCGCTCCTGATTTCCATGGAATTGTCACTGCTGCCGATCCGCAAGCCGTTTTTCTTCGCCGGGGCAGCCTGTCTTCTGGCATCGGCAACGCTTGCCGCGCCGTTGCGTGATGATCTGACGGAGAAAGACCGCAGCCGTGTTCAGGCCGTGACTGCGCCGACGACGGATTTTACGAAACCGGAGCCCTTCGAGGCGATGTCGGGTGGCGCGACAACCAGCACCAACAAACCCGACAGCGGCGCATTTTCGCATCCTTCCGCCGCCATGCCCTTCGAGCGGAAGCAGGATTTCAAGCTCGGCAACGCGCTGTTCCAGAAGCTCTGGGTCTCCTCCCCCTCCTCCACACAGGCCTCGGATGGTTTGGGGCCGCTTTATAACGCCCGGTCCTGCCAGACCTGCCATGTGAAGGACGGCCGGGGCCGCCCGCCTCTTGCCGGAGAAGACGCCGTTTCCCTGTTTCTGCGGCTGGCGCGGCCGGCTCGCAACGATGGAGAACGGGCGGCGATTGCGCGCCATGAGGTGCTGAATTTTCCCGACGAGACCTATGGCAGGCAGTTGCAGAACCTTGCCATTCCCGGTCTTGCTGCCGAGGGCAGGCCGGTCATCTCCTACACTGAAATGCCGGTGCGTCTTTCGGATGGCGAGGTGGTGATGCTACGCAAGCCCGCCTATGCCGTGGCCGACCTCAACTATGGCCCGGTTGGCGCCGATACGACGCTTTCAGCGCGGATCGCGATGCCCACCCTCGGGCTTGGCCTGATCGAGGCCATCAGCGACGCCGATATTCTGGCCAAAGCCGATCCCGATGATAAAAATGGCGACGGCATTGCCGGGCGTCCGGCATGGGTCAAGGATCATCGCACCGGCGCGGTGAAGCTCGGGCGGTTTGGCTGGAAAGCCCAGAATGCAAGTGTGCGCGATCAGAGCGCCAGCGCCTTCTCCCACGATATCGGCATCTCCACACCGGACGCGCCGAACCCCTATGGCGATTGCACCGATGCCCAGAAAGACTGTCTGGCCATGCCGACCGGCGTGCAGCCTAGGCTGGGGCCAGTGGAAGCCCCGGACCCGGTTCTCGATCTCGTGACCTTCTACACCGAAAACCTCGCCGTGCCGCAGCGACGAAATGCCGGTGATCCGACCGTTCTTAAGGGCAAGCAGCTGTTTTACGCATCCGGCTGCACGGCCTGCCATACGCCGAAATTCGTCACCCGCCGGAATGCCACCGACCCGATGCATTCGTTCCAGTTGGTCTGGCCCTACTCGGACTTCCTCTTGCATGACATGGGAGAGGAGCTTGCCGACGGCCAGCAGGTGGGTGAAGCAAACGGCAGACAGTGGCGCACCCAGCCGCTCTGGGGCATCGGCCTGACGCAGAACGTCAATGGGAACGGTTTTTACCTGCATGACGGGCGCGCGCGCAGCCTGACGGAAGCGATATTGTGGCACGGTGGTGAAGGGCAAAAAGCGCGCGACGCCTTTGCCGCCTTGCAAAAATCCGACCGGCAGGCTTTGCTGGCTTTTCTGGAGTCCCTTTGATGAAAAATGCCATGCGAAAAATATCCGGCCTCGTTTCCGTGCTGCTGCTTTTGACCAATCAGCCGACGATGGCACAGGATGTGGAACTGATGCCGCCACCGCCGCTTGACCCCGCACAGGTGCGAGGTGTCATGGACAAGGCGGTGAACGGCTTCATTCGCCCCGGTTACGACCACTTCCGGCAATCGGCAGACAGGTTGGAAGGCAGCATGAAGGCTTTCTGCGCCTCGCCCTCCCAAACGACCGATGAGGCAGCCAAAGCAGCCTTTGCCGATACGGTGGCGAGTTGGTCGACCATCGAGATCGTGCGGGTCGGTCCTGTCATCGAGCAGAACCGTTTCGAGCGCGTTCTTTATTACCCCGACAAGAAGGGGCTGGGGCTGAAACAGGTGCAGCGTTACCTGTCGGAAAAAGATGAAAGCGTCACCAGCGCCGACGGCCTGAAGGGCAAGAGCGTCGCGGCACAGGGGCTTGGCGCGCTGGAATTCGTACTTTACGGCACTGGCGCGGAAGAACTGCTCGACAAAAAGGGCGATTTCCGCTGCCGCTTCGGCGCGGCCATCGCCGGTAATATCGCCAATGTGGCAGCTGAGCTTTCCGATAGCTGGAACGCCCCTGACGGTGCGCAGAAAAACTGGACACAGCCCGGAGCGGACAATCCCGTCTTTCGCGACGAGCGCGAGGCGCTGGTTGCCCTGCTCGGCATTCTCGTACACGGCTCCGAGGCAATCCGCGACCAGCGGATCGAAACCTTCTACAAGGGACCGGACAAGGCAAAGTTTCCCCGCACCGCCATTTACTGGCGCTCCGGCCTGACCTGGAAGAGCATCTCCGCCAATATCAAGGCCGTTCAGACCCTGTTGCATACGGCCGATATGGTTGAACTCGTGCCGCCCGATCAACGCTCCATCGTCAACTCCATCGACTTCATCGCCAAATCGATGATCCGGGTTGCCGGGACAATCGATACGGATGTGCAAAAGGCGCTGGATCAGGACGATCAGCGCGCCAAGGTGGATTATCTGCTGCTCAATGGCAAAGACCTGATCTACCGCTTGAACGATCAATATGGCGGCGCGATCGGCCTCAGTTCCGGCTTTTCCTTCGCCGATGGAGACTGAGCCGATGATATCAGGCACCAAACGGATGCTGATAGATCGGCGCAGCTTCATCAAAGCGGCGGGAGTTCCCTTCCTCGCCGCGCTGGCTCCCCGTTCACTTTATGCGCTGGAACGGGCAGACGCGGTCTTTGCTTCGGCCTTCCGCGCCCGTGACGGCTCCTACGGCATTGCGACGGTGAGCGAACGCGGCGAGATCATCGACCGCGTTGCGCTTCCCGCCCGCGCCCACGGAATGGCGACGAGCCGCGCGACGGGTACGACCGTGGCCTTCGCACGCCGGCCCGGCACCTTCTTCATGGCCTTCGATCCCGCGCGACACCGCGAGCCGATCGTGATGCACACGCCGGAGAACCGCCATTTCTATGGCCACGGCCAATTCTCGCCCGATGGGGCGATCCTCTATGCCAGCGAAAACGACTTCGACGGCAATCGCGGTGTTATCGGGTTGTACGACGCCAAAAACGGATTTACCCGCATCGGTGAATATGACGCACATGGCGTCGGTACGCATGACATGACGGTGAGCGATGACGGGCGGCTGATCGTGATCGCCAATGGCGGCATCGAAACCCACCCGGATTTCGGCCGCACCAAACTCAATATCGACAGCATGGAACCGTCTCTCGTGCTTCTGGACGCCGCTACTGGTCAGTTGATCCAGAAACATACGATGCCGGACCAGCTGCGCCAGCTTTCCACCCGCCATGTCGACCTTGGCGATGACGGCCGTATCTGGTTCGCCTGCCAATATGAGGGACCGCGCAACGATCTGCCGCCATTGGTCGGCCACTTCGCCAAGGGTGAGGATGTGGCTTTCGTCGATCTGCCGGAAGAAACGACAGTGCGTCTTGCCAATTATGTCGGAGCCATCGCCGTCAACCGGCGCGAGGGGCTGGTGGGCCTGACCTCACCCAATGGCAACGCCGCCGTGACGCTCGATGCAAAAACCGGGAGGGTGGTTTCAGAGGTGAGCGTGCGCGAAGCAGCGGGCGTTGCACCCGCCGCCCGGGGCATTGCGGTTTCTTCCTATGACGGATTTTTCGAGGCGCTGCGCAGCGACGTGGCATGGGACCAGCATATTGTGCGTATCACCCGCTAAAATACTGAAAAGGCACGGGAACAAAAGCCCGGCAGGCGCAGTTGAGGCGTCATGAAAAACCTTACCGTGTACGTTGTTTTCGTGGTTGCAGTTGTTGCCATTGGGGCGCTGATCGGCGTCAACAATGTGCCGGGCGAATGGTATCAATCGCTGCAGAAACCATTCTTCAATCCACCCAACTGGATCTTCGGGCCGGTCTGGACCACGCTTTACGTGTTGATCGGTATCGCCGGTGCACGCACATGGATCAGGAAGCGAATGGGAACGCGCATGCGCCTCTGGTTCACCCAGATGGTGCTGAATTTCCTGTGGTCGCCGATCTTTTTCGGCATGCAGAGCCCGGCGGGCGCCCTGATCATCATCATTCCGATGCTGGTGTGCATTTTGGCTTTCATAGCACTAACCTATCGCCGTGACCGCGTATCCATGTGGCTTTTCGTGCCCTATGCGTTGTGGGTTGCCTTTGCCACGGTGCTGAATGCGAGTATCGGCATTCTGAACTAATTTCTGCCTGCCCGGGCCTTGCCTTGCCTGCCGCCACGCGCCATGTCAGTTTGCGATGGGACTTAAAGCAGGCAGGTAGGCCATGGAGATCACGGATCCCGGCGATTTTCGTCAGCGGATAGAACGAAGTTTTGCGCGGCAGGGTGTTGTGCAGGCCATCGATGCTGAGATCAGCCGTATCGAACACCGGCTGGTGGAGATCGAACTGCCCTTTCATGAAAAGCTGACGCAGCAGCATGGCATATTGCACGCGGGCGTCATCGCCGCCGGTCTGGACACGGCCTGCACCTATGCAGCCTACACTATCATCGAACCGGAAGCCTCGCTGCTGACCATCGAATTCAAGGTCAACCTCATGTCGCCCGGGCGCGGCGAGCGGTTCCTGTTTCGCGGCGAGATCATCAAGCCAGGCAACAACCTGATCGTCGCCGATGGCCGCGCCTATGCGCTTTCGGACGGGCCGACAAAGCTGATAGCCTCAATGACAGGAACGATGATGGTGGTGAAAGGTCGCGAGGATATTACCGGATGAGCTACCGGCTTTTGCATGTTGCGGATAAATCCATTCTTTTCGTCATGGCGGCCTCCCCCGAATACGGTCCCCACCTTCAGGCACGCATCGCGCCATTGATGACCGGCATCGGCCCGGTCGAGGCGGCGATTGCGGTCACGGCCGTTCTTGCCGGTCTCGATGCGGCGGACCATCTGCCTGATCTCGTCGTTTCGCTCGGTTCCGCCGGTTCGCGAACATTGGAGCAAACCGGCATCTATCAGGCGATTTCGGTTTCCTATCGCGACATGGACGCCTCCGCCTTCGGTTTCGAAAAGGGCTGCACGCCGCTGCTTGATCTGCCCGCCGAAGTGGCCTTGCCTTTGCGGATACCCGAAATTGCCGAGGCGCGGCTTTCCACCGGCGCCAATGTCGTTTCGGGCGAGGCTTACGGGCTGATCGACGCCGATATGGTGGAAATGGAAACCTTTGCGGTTTTAAGAGCCTGCCAGCGCTTCGGCGTACCACTCGTCAGTCTGCGCGGTATTTCCGACGGCAAGGCGGATGTGAACCATGTGGACGACTGGACGGAATATCTGCACATCATCGACGAAAAGCTGGCAGATGCCGTCGACCGGCTTTGCCATGCCATAGAAGATGGCTCAATCACCCTTTGAAACCTTGCGATTTTCGCAAATTTCCGCGGTTTGACGCCCGCTTCCGGGTTGCCTAAAGCCGCCATTTTCTTTAAAGGCTCGCCATGACCCAGATAGCCCATCCCGACAGCATTCTCATCATCGATTTCGGCAGCCAGGTGACGCAGCTGATTGCGCGCCGCATCCGCGAAGCCGGGGTCTATTGCGAAATCCATCCGTTCCAGAATGCCGCAGAGGCGTTTGAGAAGCTTCAGCCGAAGGGCGTTATCTTCTCCGGCGGCCCCGCATCTGTCACGGCGGAAGGTAGCCCGCGCGCACCGCAGGCGGTGTTCGACAGCAAGGTTCCGATCCTCGGCATCTGCTACGGCCAGCAGACGCTCTGCACCCAGCTCGGCGGCGTGGTCGAAGGCGGTCATGCGGCGGAATTCGGCCGTGCCGATATCGACATCAAGAAGGCGAGCCCGCTGTTCGACGGCTTCTGGGAACAGGGCAAGAGCTACCCGGTCTGGATGAGCCATGGCGACCGCGTGACGAAGCTGCCGGAAGGTTTCGAGGTCATCGCGACCTCCGAAAACGCGCCCTTCGCCATCGCGGCCGACGAGACGCGTCACTATTACACCACCATGTTCCACCCGGAAGTGGTGCACACGCCTGATGGCGGCAAGCTCCTGTCCAACTTCGTGCACAAGATCGTCGGGCTGAAATCCGACTGGACGATGGCGGCCTATCGCGCCGAAATGATCCGCAAGATCCGCGATCAGGTCGGCACCGGCCGCGTGCTCTGCGCACTCTCCGGCGGCGTCGATTCCTCGGTTGCGGCCATCCTCATTCACGAGGCAATCGGTGACCAGCTGACCTGCGTTTACGTCGATCATGGCCTGATGCGGCTTGGCGAAAGCGAACAGGTGGTCGGCATGTTCCGCGACCACTACAATATTCCGCTGGTTCATGTTGACGCCGCCGACCTGTTCCTCGGCGAACTCTCTGGCGTTTCCGATCCGGAAGCAAAGCGCAAGACCATCGGCCGTCTGTTCATCGAAGTCTTCGAAGCCGAAGCGGCCAAGATTGCCGCCGATGGCAAGGGCGCACCGAAGTTCCTGGCACAGGGCACGCTTTATCCTGACGTCATCGAAAGTGTTTCCTTCTCGGGTGGCCCTTCCGTCACCATCAAGAGCCACCACAATGTCGGCGGTCTTCCCGAGCGCATGAACATGCAGCTCGTCGAGCCGCTGCGTGAGCTTTTCAAGGACGAGGTCCGCGCACTTGGCCGCGAACTCGGCCTGCCGGAAAGCTTCATCGGTCGCCACCCCTTCCCCGGTCCGGGTCTGGCGATCCGCTGCCCCGGCGCGATCACCCGCGAGAAGTTGGATATTCTGCGCAAGGCGGATGCGATCTATCTCGACGAAATCCGCAAGGCCGGTCTCTATGACACGATCTGGCAGGCCTTTGCCGTGCTGCTGCCGGTGCAGACCGTCGGCGTCATGGGCGACTACCGCACCTATGACTTCGTCTGCGCGCTGCGCGCCGTGACCTCGGTTGACGGTATGACGGCGGATTTCTATCCCTACGACATGAATTTCCTTGGCCGCGCGGCAACCCGCATCATCAACGAAGTGCGCGGTATCAATCGCGTCGTTTATGACGTGACGAGCAAGCCGCCCGGCACGATCGAGTGGGAATAACGACTACAATCGACAGTACTTAAACGATGACGCCGCGACTAGTTCGCGGCGTTTCTGTTTTGTCTTGCGAGATAGATGATTTGGGCGGTCACGCCGACAACGAGGATCGCCAGCAACCCTGCCTGAACGCCGAGAAGCAGCGGCGATTTCAAATCGGTCACAAAGGGATGACCATCCGGAACACGGCGCAGGGTTTCGGTCGCCGTCGGCACCATCAACAGAAACGCGCTGACACTGAGACAGATGGTTTCAACATATCTGGCGATGCGCGTTGAGCCGAGAATGCGCTCGATTCCGTAACCTGCGAGCAGGAACAGAATGGTGAGTGCGCCAATGGCGTAGCTGACCGGCTGATGCGCCACGAGGAAGGCTGTGGCAGCACCAATCAACATGGACACAAAATAGATTGCACCCGGCGTGGAGCCGGGAACGATTCGACCGTAACGGGCAAACATGTAGATGGCCACGGGAATGGCGGGCAGGCTGCCGAGTGTGTGGACCCAGCCAAGCGGAGAAATTCCGAACATGAGAGATTGCCTTTCTCTTCCAGAAGAGCGGTGGCGGCCCGGGGAAGCAGGTTGTTGACGACTGATCTTGAAGTGTAATGCTGTCTGTTTACCGGGTCGGATATCGCTCCGGTCATGCATTCACCTCCCTGGCGACGCTTCGTTTTCAAGCGGTGATGCGCTCCAGCATGGGGCGGGTTATTGCGCCAAAGGTTGCGGCATCACCGTGGGCGCGGGCTGAGAGCATTGCGCCATGCACGGTGGCCATGAACATTTCGGCATTGGCTCGCGCTGTTCCGGTCAGCACAAGGCGACCTTTGGCAGCGCCGCGCTCCAGCACGGCGGTGAGCCAATCCGACAGGCTTTGAAAATGCGCACGCACTTCGAGAACGACAGATTCGGGAAGGACCGGTATTTCAGTGGCGAGCAGGGCGCAGACGCAGAAGGGATGGGTCGCGTCAGCGATGCAGCCCGCCCAATAACCGACGTAAGCGCGAAGCTGTTCGAGCGGATCAGAGATGTTTCGCTCCAGCTCGGCGATCCCGGCTTCAGCTTCCTGCCTGTACTGCTCGACCAGTTTACAGACCAGATCTGACTTGCTTGGAAAATGGTGGTGAATGCTGGCATTGCGAATGCCGACTACATTGGAAATATCGGCGTAGCTGAAACTGTTATAGCCGCCCCTTATAATGAGGGTGCGTGCACAGCGAAGAATATCATCGGCTCTGGTCTGTGGATTTTTCATACATTCTACCTACCTACTAGTAGGTAGAATGTCAACTCGTGAGTCCACCCCGACCAGATCACCTCGCATATTTGACTTTTTGCCGGTTTTTGCCAGGATTTCGACTGTCTCTCGCAGGGCACGACCCGTCCGGCAACACCTTGGGTTGGCAAAATGCAGCCCGACTGGGGACGGGCCTAGTTCCGCCTGCGGGAACTATTAAGAGGAGCACATCAATGGTCTCCGATACTGATCCGCCACCCATGTCGCGTACCGTCGCGATCCTCTACGCATTCGGCCTGCCCCTTGGCCTGATCGCACTGGTCTTTCTACCAGCTGGCCGCATAGATTGGCCTCCCGGCTGGATATTCATCGCAGTCCTCGTGGTAGCCTTCAGCTTTTCCGCGCTGGTACTCGCGCGTGTGAACCCGATCATTTTTCGCGCCCGCAGCCGGTTTCAGCCCGGCACAAAAAGATGGGATCTGATCCTCGTCACCGCGATACTTCTGGCTTTTGCCGCTGAAATTCCGGTTGCGACATTAGATGCCGGCCGGATGGAGTGGTCTGCTGTGCCGCTCTGGGTCATCCCGGTCGGTTATGTCCTGCTCATCGGCGGCATCGCCGTCGCGGCCTGGGCTCAGGCTGTCAATCCGTTCTTCGAGCCGGGCGTCCGCATTCAGACCGAGCGCGGACAACACGTGATTACATCGGGGCCTTATGGCATCGTGCGCCACCCCGGTTATACGGCGGCAATCGCCATGTTCGCCGGCGTACCGCTTGCTTTGGCGTCTTGGATGGCCCTGCTGCCCGCCACCCTGGCCATCGCCCTACTGATCATGCGTACGGGTCTGGAAGATCGTTTGTTGCAGGCGGAATTGCCTGGCTA
Organism: Agrobacterium sp. 22-210-1; assembly: GCF_053522525.1. Taxonomy (NCBI): domain Bacteria; kingdom Pseudomonadati; phylum Pseudomonadota; class Alphaproteobacteria; order Hyphomicrobiales; family Rhizobiaceae; genus Agrobacterium; species Agrobacterium sp. 22-210-1. The sequence continues at coordinate 2,392,056 of NZ_JBNWCI010000001.1, forward strand.
TGCTGACTATGTCCGCGAAAGGCGATACCGGCTAATCCCCGGCATCTGGTAGGCTTGAAACGGCCAATACGTTCTACTTTTGTTCTTTTAATTTCTTCTGGCGATGATAATATCGCAGCCTTGGTAAAGGCTGTGGAGCGTCGTCATGGGTTTCGAGTTGACGGATAAGGGAGGTTTACAGCAGCTTTTCTTCGAAGGGCTGGAGCCGCAAAAAATACAGCGTCTCAATCCGCGATTTCGCAGCAAGCTTCTCTTGTTGTTGAAACCACCGGCAGCCCTGGCCGATAGGATCTTTGCCGATGCAGCGCGCCATGCGGAAGGACGGACAAAACGAGCGGCCTATCCAGCGGAGCTTCTGCACATAACCCTGCTCTGTATCGGATGTTTCGAGACTGCGCCTCGCGGGCTGATAAACAGGCTAAAGGCGGCGCTGGGGGAAATTGAGGCGCGGCCTGTTCCTATCACTTTCGAAGAAACGTCGCTTTTCGGCAATCGCAATAGTCTGGTTATGAGAAGCAGCCGCGAAATGCCGGAGATAAAGGCTCTGGTGAAGATATTGCAACGTACCCTTTGGCGGGCAAACCTTCCCTTTATTACGGCATCGTCTTTTACGCCGCATCTCACCATGATCTATGGCTGTGGGAAGATTGAGCCTATGCCCGCTGGTAAACCCTATAGCTGGCTGGCGGGTAATTTCGAGCTTGTCTTCAGCCATAATGGCGAAACACGGCACGAATCTCTGGCACGCTTTGCGCTTTCAGCGAAAGCGGATCGTTATGAGCGGCCTGAGAGCCAGTTATATTTGTCGGAAAAAGTGATCGGCCCGTCGAAGCGGCCGAAACAGAGTGCAGCGGTGCGATGACCTGCGCTCGAAGCAACGCAGCAATCCAGCGCTGACAATTTATCCCACAACTGCCGTTCGAGAACTATGTGGGACCTTCCTGCGTGAATACGGAACGCTTCTCGAGCCATACCCGCGCGTCCAGCTCGTCCGTCAAAACCGATATGGATTTCGACCCGAGCGCAAGCGAGGCGATGCCGCCTCGCTACGAATGACAACCAGCTTAGAGCTGTACCTTGTCGAAAGCCTTACCGTCGATGCCGAGGGCTTCGAGATCGGCACGGGCGGGCTTGCGATGTGCGCGAACAGCGGCCGAAACCGAGAGCGCTGCACCGAGAACGGCGAAAGTTTCACCGAAGAAGTTACGCGATGTCTTTGCAACCTGACGCATTTTTCTCTCCATCTTTGATGCCCAGATAATGGGTATTTTCGGCCCCTTCTACAACTCATGATGTAGCAAGGAAGCCATGCAGCTTTGCTCGCGCTCGTTTGGATATCAGCTATGGCGATTTCGCATGGCTCAGACATCACGCTCCGAAAAGCCTGCAGGGCACCTCGGGCAGCGGGTTGAATAAGCCGGATATTTTGTTATGCCGGAAGGCTGAAGACAAAGAGGCTGGCAGCATGACGATCACCATTTACGGCATCAAGAACTGCGACACGATGAAGAAGGCCAGAAGCTGGCTGGAAACCAACGGCATCGACTATTCTTTTCATGACTACAAGGCGGTCGGCATTGACCGCGCCCATCTGGAGACATGGTGCGATGCCGCCGGCTGGGAAACGGTTCTTAACCGCGCCGGCACGACCTTCAAGAAACTGGATGATGACCAAAAGGCCGATCTTAGCCGTGAGAAGGCCATCGGATTGATGCTGGATCAACCCTCGATGATCAAGCGTCCGGTACTCGAGGCCAAAGGCAAGATAACCGTCGGTTTCAAACCGGAAATCTATCAGACCCTCCTTGCCTGAACGCAGCCGCCATGTCCAAAACGACCCGCGCCACCCAGATGCTGAGCAAGGCCGGTATTGCCTTCACCACCGTCACCTATGACTACGACCCGAATGCCGACCGCATCGGCCTGCAGGCGGCCGAAGCGATCGGCGAGGCGCCACATCTGGTGCTGAAAACGCTGATGGCGGAACTTGACGGCAAACCGGTCTGCGTCATCGTCCCTTCCGACCGTGAGGTGAGCATGAAGAAACTCGCTGCCGCATTCGGAGGCAAATCCGCCAGCATGATGAAGCCTGCCGATGCGGAGCGGACCACGGGTTACCATGTCGGCGGCATCAGTCCGTTCGGGCAGAAGAAACAGGTGCCAACAGCCATGGAGGCTGAAGCCATGGCGCATGCGCATGTTTACATGAATGGCGGGCAAAGAGGGTTGCAGGTGAGACTTTCGCCCCAAGATGCACAGGCGGCACTGAAGGCCATCATCGCTCCGCTGGTGGCGGACTGACGCTTCTCCCAACGCTTTTGAAAGCATTTGGCTTTCGAAAGGAATGGGCTATGGTCGGCGCCTCCGATTGAAATATACGAAGGCAGATCATGACCGTTTCTCCCATCGATCCCGTCAAACTCGAAAAACTGGCCGAAGTCGCCGTAAAAGTCGGCCTGCAATTGCAGAAGGATCAGGATCTGGTGATCACTGCGCCGCTGGCGGCGCTGCCGCTGGTGCGGCTTTTGACCAAACACGCCTATATGGCCGGCGGCGGGCTGGTCACCACCTTCTATTCCGATGAGGAGACCACGCTTTCCCGCTATCGCCACGCCAGCGACGCGAATTTCGACCGGGCTTCCGGCTGGCTCTATGAAGGCATGGCAAAGGCCTATGCCAACGGCGCGGCGCGGTTGGCGATTGCCGGCGACAACCCCATGCTGCTGGCAGAGCAGGACCCTGCCAAGGTGGCGCGGGCCAACAAGGCCAACTCTACCGCCTACAAGCCGGCGCTGGAGAAGATTTCCAATTTCGACATCAACTGGAACATCATTTCCTATCCGAACCCATCCTGGGCAAAGCAGGTCTTCCCGGATATTGCCGAGGACGAAGCCGTCCGAAAGCTCGCAGACGCCATCTTCGCCGCCTCGCGGGTTGATCTTGCCGATCCGGTGGCGGCATGGGCGCAGCACAATGCCAATCTTGCCAAGCGCTCCGCGTGGCTGAACGGCGAGCGCTTCGCATCGCTGCATTTTACCGGGCCCGGCACGGACGTGACGATCGGGCTGGCAGACGGCCATGAATGGCATGGCGGCGCTTCCACCGCCAAGAACGGCGTGACCTGCAACCCGAATATTCCGACGGAAGAAGTATTCACCACGCCGCATGCGCTACGTGTGGATGGTTACGTTTCCAGCACCAAGCCCCTGTCGCATCAGGGAACGTTGATCGACAATATTCAGGTGAAGTTCGAGGCCGGCCGTATCGTCGAAGCCAAGGCTTCGAAGGGCGAAGCGGTGCTGAACAAGGTGCTCGATACCGACGAGGGCGCACGGCGTCTCGGCGAAGTGGCGCTGGTGCCACATTCCTCACCGATATCCGCAAGCGGTATCCTGTTCTACAACACGCTGTTTGACGAAAACGCCTCGTGCCACATCGCGCTTGGCCAATGTTATTCGAAATGTTTCCTTGACGGTGCTTCGCTGTCGCAGGAGCAGATCAAGGCTCAGGGTGGCAATTCCAGCCTCATCCATATCGACTGGATGATCGGTTCCGACAAGGTGGATATTGATGGCGTGAAGCCGGATGGCTCCACGGTTCCGGTCATGCGCAAGGGCGAATGGGCCTGAGGACGCTTACTTCGGCAACTGACTGCGCTGACTGAGCCAGATGCTGAAAAGCACCGCGACAAACCCAGCAATCTGCGCTGGCGTGAGGCTTTGGCCGAGCGCCAGCCAGCCCAGAAGAGTTGCAACGACAGGGCTTAGAAAACCGAGCGATGCCGCAGCCGAGGGCTCGATGCGGGCAAGCCCGCGAAACCACAAAAGATAGGTCAGCGCCGCGCCGATGAGGCCGAGATAGGCCATGCCGAGAATATTGGCGGCGGTCGGCGCTGGCAGGGCCGGCTCCAGAACAACGGCAACCGGCAGGAGCAGAATGCCGCCCGCGGTCAATTGCCAGGCGGTGAAGGTGAGGTTGGAGACCGGTGGTCGCCACTTTCGGGTCAGCACCGTTCCGAAAGCCATGGAGACGGCACCGGCAAGACCTGCGGCAACGCCAATACCATCCAGCGCCGCTCCGGGCGTCAGCACAAGAAGTGCGACGCCTGCGATACCTAACAGGCCGGCGGCGATGGCAAGAGGCCTGACGGGCGCTGCCAGAAACAGCCGGGAAAGGCCAATGACGATGAGGGGTTGCACCGCACCCACCGTTGCCGCCACACCGCCTGGCAGCCTATAAGCCGACACAAAAAGCATCGCCCAGAAAAACGAAAAATTCAACGCGCCAAGAATGAAGCTGCGCGGCCACCAAATGCCTTCCGGCAACTTCCGGACGAGCAGCAGCAGCAGGATGCCCGCCGGCAAAGCGCGCAGCATGGCGACATGAAGAGGGTAGCCCTGCGGCAAGAATTCCGTGGTGACGAAATAAGTGGTTCCCCAGATGGCGGGGGCAAGTGCTGTCACCAGCACGTCAGCGGCATAGGTCGAATTTTTCTTCATTTCAAGAATCTCTACATCAAGATAAATTCACTTTAGTCGATTTTATCTTGACGTCAAGATATCAATTGTTATGCCTTGGTGATGAGCAAAGAACCGCTGGACCACGTCGATCATATTCTGGCGCAATGGCGCAAGGAGCGGCCCGATCTCGATGTCGGCCCGATGGGCCTGCTTGGGCGCCTGCACCGGCTCAGTACGCATCTCGGCCGCGAGGTTGAGGCCGTGCTTTTGAAACACGGACTCTCCTCCTCCGCTTTCGATGTGCTGGCGACATTGCGGCGTGCCGGCCCGCCCTACCGGCTTTCCCCCGGCGATCTGCTGGCGATGACCATGGTGAGTTCGGGCACCATGACCAACCGGATCGACCAGCTGGAAAAGGTCGGGCTGGTGGAGCGCATTCACAACCCACAGGACCGGCGTAGCGTGTTGATATCGCTGACGGAGCGTGGACTCGCCATTGTCGAGGATGCAGTTGGCGCACATGTCGAAAACCAGCATCGTCTGGTCGCTCATCTCAGCGAAGAGGAGCGTGCGGCGCTGAACGGGCTGCTGAAGAGGTTTTTGCAGGATTTCGAGCAGTAGCTTCCCGGATCAGACAAACATCCAATCAACCAGCGATGAACGCTTGTTTCGGCGTAAAAATTCCTGTAAGCAATTTTCCATAAACCTGTACTACAGGTTGGAGGAAAAATGTATAACGCCATCTCCCATGAAACCGGTCTCGTCAGCAGCACGATCGGCGCAATCACCCGCCATATCCGCGAAAACGAACTGGCCCCCGGCGCGAAACTGCCGAGCGAACTTTCGCTCTCCCAGCAGCTAGGCGTCTCACGCACGGTTGTTCGCGAGGCTTTCCGGTCCCTTTCGGCCATGCGGCTGATCGATGTCAGCGCCGGCAAGCGCGCCACGGTGGCGACGCTGGATCACGGTGCGATGTCGCTGATGTTCGAACATGGCATTCATACCGAACAGATCAACATCCAGCAGATTTACGACGTACGCCGCACCATCGAGGTCAGAACCGTGACGCTGGCGGCGCTCAGGCGCACGGATGCGGAAGCGCTTACCATTCTCGACCATGCCAACAATATGGAGCGGGATTTCGGCGACAATGACAAGGTCATGGAACACGACCTTGCCTTTCACCTTGCCGTTGCCAGAGCCTCCAAGAACCCGGTTTTCGAACTCATTCTCGGCGCCTTTCAGAATGTGACGCGCCAGACCTGGCCGATCGGCTGGAAGAGCCGCACATCCGATGCGCAGCGCCATGCGGCAGGCGAGCTTCACGTCGCCATCGGACAGGCCATTGCCGCTGGCGACCCACAAACGGCTTCAACGCTGATGGCGCGGCATTTCGATGAAAGCGTGCACGCGCTTCTGGCCGCCGGCATCGCCTGATTTTTTCAACGCAGTTCCAGACGGAACACCACCTGCCTCTGGAGGAGACACTTCATGAAAATCACGAAACTTGAGACCGTCCGCGTGGCGGAACGGGCAAACCTGCTTTGGGTTCTGGTCCATACGGATGAGGGCATTACCGGGCTTGGTGAAACCTTCTATGGCGCCGAGACGGTGGAAACCTATGTGCATGAATATATCGCCCCCCGCGTGATCGGCCGTGACCCGCTGCAGATCGACCTTCTGGCGCAGGATCTCGTCGGTTATCTGGGTTTCCGCTCGTCGGGCGCGGAAGTGCGCGGCAATTCGGCCTTCGATATCGCGCTGTGGGATATTTTCGGCAAGGCCACGAACCAGCCGATTGCCCAATTGCTCGGCGGTTTCAGCCGCAAGGAAATCCGCACCTACAATACCTGCGCGGGCACTGAATATATCAAGAAGGCGACCGGCCAGCAGACTGCCAATTATGGCCTCTCCGGCGGCAAGGATTATGACGATCTGAACGGCTTCCTGCACCGGGCGGACGAGCTTGCCCATTCGCTTTTGGAAGACGGCATCACGGCCATGAAGATCTGGCCCTTCGATGCGGCGGCGGAAAAGACGCGCGGGCAATATATCTCGATGCCCGACCTGAAAAGCGCGCTCGAGCCGTTCGAGAAAATCCGCAAGGCGGTTGGCGACAAGATGGATATCATGGTGGAGTTTCACTCCATGTGGCAGCTTCTGCCCGCCATGCAGATCGCCAAGGCGCTGACGCCCTACCAGACCTTCTGGCACGAAGACCCGATCAAGATGGACAGCCTTTCCAGCCTGACGCGGTATGCCGCCGTTTCGCCAGCACCCATCTCCGCATCGGAAACGCTGGGTTCCCGCTGGGCTTTCCGCGATCTTCTGGAAACGGGTGCGGCCGGCGTGGTGATGCTTGATATCAGCTGGTGCGGCGGACTTTCGGAGGCGCGCAAGATCGCTTCGATGGCGGAAGCCTGGCATCTGCCGGTCGCCCCGCATGATTGCACCGGCCCGGTCGTGCTCTGCGCCTCCACGCACCTGTCGCTCAACGCGCCGAATGCGCTGGTGCAGGAAAGCGTGCGCGCCTTCTACAAGACCTGGTATCGCGATCTCGTCACCGCCTTGCCGGAAGTGAAAAACGGCATGATCACCGTGCCGCCGGGCGCCGGCCTTGGCATGGAACTGCATCCCGACATCGAAAAGACCTTCACCGTCAGCCGCCGTGTTTCGGATGCGGCGTCGATCTGATCAAAACAGACTGCCCTGATTGCCCGGGCCTGAAGAAGCCGGTTTTGCCGGCTTCTTTTTTTGTGCCGCGGCGGCATCCGGGGACGGCGTCCCCTCTCCCGTCGTGATGGCGGAGACGCGACCGTCGGCAAATTCCATCGACACGACAGCGCCGGAGGCAATGGCGGCGGCACGGGTCAGCGGCCGGTTCTCTTCATCACGGATCACGGCATAACCGCGATTCAGCACGTTCTTATAAGAAAGCGATTGCAGGATACGATTGTGGGCGGCAAGGCCCGAGCGGTTCTGCGCCATGCGATGCAGGACGGCGGTATCGGCCCGGCGCGCGGCGGTGACGACGCGTTCCTTCTGCCGCTCCAGCTGGCCAAGCAGGCGGGCGGGCAGCGAACGCAGCGCGGAATCGAAGGCATCAACGCGGCCTTTGCCCTGCAAGAGCCGACGTTCCACCAAAGTCTCGGCCCGGTGCATGCGCTCGGTGATCCGCTGCGTGTGATGTTTGAGACCGTTCAGAAGAGTTTCCGGCCGAAGCCCCGAAGCGGAGCGCTCAAAGGCGCGACGCTTATTCAGCGTGGTCATTTCAAGCCCACGACCGAGACCGCTTGCGGCCTCGTCGAAACGGCGGCGCGGCAGGGCCAGAAGCTGGTCTAGCGACGGCAGCGCCCGCACCAGCGCCCGCAAGCCCTGGCGGCGATTGTCCATCTGCCGCGAGACCGAGCCGGAAAGACGGGCGGCAAGGCCGGAAAGCTGCGCTTCCAGTTCCGCACGCACCGGCACCGCCATTTCGGCGGCGCCTGTCGGTGTCGGCGCACGCACATCGGCGGCATAGTCGATCAATGTCGTATCGGTCTCGTGTCCGACGGCGGAAATCAGCGGAATTTCACTTTCAGCCGCAGCGCGCACGACGATTTCATCGTTGAAGCTCCAGAGGTCCTCCAGACTGCCGCCGCCACGGGCGACAATCAGCACATCCGGGCGGGCGATCTCGCCGCCGGGCTTAAGCGCATTGAAGCCGCGAATAGCGTTCGCCACTTCCTCGCCCGAGCCTTCGCCCTGCACCTTGACCGGCCAGACGACGACATGGACCGGAAAGCGATCCGAAATGCGGTGAAGAATATCGCGAATGACAGCGCCCGTGGGTGAGGTAACGACACCGATGACATGTGGCATGAACGGCAGGCGGCGTTTGCGGGCCACATCGAACAGCCCTTCCGCCGCCAGACGCCGGCGGCGGTCTTCCAGAAGTGCCATCAGCGCGCCGGCACCGGCCGGCTCGAGGCTTTCGATGACGATCTGGTATTTCGACGAGCCGGGAAAGGTGGTGACCTTGCCCGTCGCAATCACTTCCATGCCCTCTTCCGGGCGGAACTTCAGCCGCGAGAACGTGCCTTTCCAGATCACCGCATCGATGCGGGCGCGATCGTCCTTCAGCGAGAAATAAGCGTGGCCGGAAGAATGCGGGCCGCGATAGCCGGAAATCTCGCCGCGCACCCGCACCTGCTCGAAAGCCGTCTCCACCGTGCGCTTGATGGAACCCGACAGTTCGGACACCGAGAACTCGGCAAGATTGCTCAATGCGGCGTGGGAGAAGATATCGCTCATGACCGTTTGTAACCAAAACCCGTCGATTCGGAAATGCCGGTGCTCGCCAGCCCGATTTTAACGGCGATGAAACCATATCCTCAACTAACGAGTTAGGAAAACAGGGAACGGAGGAGAAAACAAGGGTTCGTTAGGGAAGAAGACGCTAGGTATTTTCCCAGGCCCGGCAACCAAAGAGGAGGCGGCATCCATGATTTTTCTTACCGCCACAGTGCTTGGCGTAACCGCAGTTGCGTTGCGTTCTGTCTTCAGCATCATTTTCATCTGCATGATGATTATCGGCGCTTATGGTATAGCAATGGCGCTTTCTTCCACGGCCGTACCGTTGATGTCGCTGCTTCTGGCGCTCGCCGGGTATAATTTCGGCGTCGTCGGTGTCGTCATCGGCCTTCTCGTGCTGCAACGCCCGCGCTCCACGCAGCCGACGCTTTAAAAGCTCACGGCCTTGAGACTTCCGCACTTCGCATTGACCGAGATTTGCGGATTGGCCGCTGACCTTACCGTCACCTGCCTGCTCATTTTCTATCTCGGTGTCGATCCGCTTTCCGCCCGATTGCCCGGTGCGGCGGCAGGCGTTGCGACGAGCTGGCGGTTGAACCGCGCCAACGGCGGTGCACCGGCCACGTTGAGCGTTTTTCTCGTGAATGCTGTGACGCTCACCGCCCGCGTCGTCGGTGTGGGGCTGTTTATGTTGCTGCAATGGCGCAACCCGCTGGTCCAGCCGCTTATCCCGCTCGCTTTTTCAGCATTCGCGGCATTGCTGTTGGCGCTTTATGGCTACCGACGGCTGCAAAAACAGCAGTTGGACAGGGATTAAACCGTTTCCCAACCGTCCTTTTCGGCTGCCCGATAGATGGCGTCGATAAAAAGCTGGTTCTTCCTCGAGCTTTCCAGCGTAACGACTTCGCCCTCACCCTTCACTGCGCGGGCAAAGGCCTCCGCCTCCAGCTTGTATTGACGGCTATCCTGAAACCGAAAGACTTGCGACTGGTTATGGGCCTGATTGGTCAGCTCGATCTCTTCCGCACCCCAGCGATTGGCGTTGAAAGGGGATTTGACCTCGATGTAACCATCCGTGCCGTGAAAGACCATGAGCTGACGGGCGGCAAGCTGGGTCGACAGATAAAAGCTCAGTTCGAAACCGCCGAAATCAGCTCTGACGCTGGAATAGATATCCGTGCCGAATTCCCTGTCGCGCTCAACCGTGGCCTGCACGCGCTTCGGCTCCGCGCCGGTGGCAAAACGGGTCACGATGGTTGGGTAGACACCGATATCCGGCAGGGCTCCGCCGCCCAGTTCGGGAATATTGCGCATGTTGCCGGGATCGCGATTGAAATAGCTGAAAGCGCCCTGAACATGTTTCAGCGTGCCGATGGCGCCGGATGCCAGCAACTCCTTCACCTTGGCCCAGACCGGCGCATAGGTGACCATGAAAGCCTCGGACACAACAACGCCGTTGCGGTCGCGCGCGGCGATAAGCGTATCAATCTCCCGCGCCTTCAGCGCAATCGGCTTTTCGCACAGCACATGCTTGCCAGCATCGGCCGCCTTGATTGTCCATTCCACATGCTGCGCGGTTGGAAGCGGAATATAGACCGCATCGATCACATCCGATGCCAGCATCTCCTCATAGGAACCGAAGGCATGCGGCACGGAAAAACGCTCGGCAACCGCGCGCGCTTTGGCGCGATCGCGGCTGGCGATAGCGCTCACCACACAGTCTTGCGCATCCTGTATTGCCGGAATGACGTGATCCTGAGCGATTTTCGCCGTTGAGATTATTCCGAAGCGCAGCATTCCCGTTCTCCCCACTCTGCCATTTCTTCGGAAACTTACCACCCCGGCACCGTGTGGCAAGCCGGCAAAGTCCGATCACCATAAAGTATGGCCGGATGTGTCCTGCCTTTGTCGGCCTGGTTGCTTTTATCGGGATGCATAAGGGGGAATTATGCTATGAATAAACCCAATGGAGAAACATGAAATGTCCTCTTCTCACACCGCACTGCTCGTTATCGACGTTCAGGAATCGTTTCGGCACACCCCTTATTTCGAGGAAAGCGGACTTGCTACCTATCTGGAGAAACAGCAGGGATTGATTGACGGCGCCAAGGCCGCGGGAATTCCCGTTGTGCAAATCTTCCATGTCGATGGCGACAGGGCCTTCTCGAAAGACAGCGGCTATGTCCGCACGCTTGAGGGTGTGGAGATCGCACCCGACGTGACCTTTCAGAAGAGCCGCCATTCGGCTTTCGCCGGCACCGGCCTTGAAATCTGGCTGACGCAGAAAGGCATCAATCGGCTGATCGTCTCGGGCATCCGCACTGAACAATGCTGCGAAACGACGACGCGGCACGCTTCCGATCTCGGCTACAGCGTCGATTACGTCACCGAGGCAACGCTGACCTTTCCGATGACACATGCCTCCGGCACGGTATTCAGCGCCGACGATATCCGCAAACGCACCGAGCTGGTGCTGGCCGGCCGCTTCGCACGCATCGCCACGGTGAATGACGCGCTTGTAGCCCTGAAAGAAGCAGCCTGATGGACAAAGGCGGCACACGCATCATTCCCTTTTATACGCTTGTGCCGCCGCACGCGCTGTTGCTCGATATTGCCGGCCCCCTGCAGGTAATCCGTTATGCCAATGGCGAGCAAAGCGACATTTTTTTCGACTGCCACTACATTGCGGCAAGGGACAGGCAACAATCCTCGATCGGCCTTGACCTTTGCGGTTTGGAGGCCCTGCCGGCGGCGCTTCCAGAAAATGCGTTCCTGCTGATCTCCGGCAGCACGTCGCATTCCGAGAGCGAACCGGAAACGCGGCGGGAGCGGCAGGCATTGACGGCATGGCTGGGCCGCGTCGCGCGTATCGATACCACTGTCATTTCCATCTGCTCCGGTGCATTGCTGGCGGGAGAGGCGGGACTTTTCGACGGACGAAGCTGCACAACACATGCCGATTGCATCGAAGCGCTGCGACGCATCGCGCCATTGTCCCAGGTGGCCGAAAACCGACTGTTCGTCGAGGACGGAAACCGCTTCTCAAGCGCTGGCATCTCCACCGGCATAGACCTGATGCTGCATGTGATTTCCCGGCTGACATCCCCGGCGGTCGCGGCGCGCATTGCAAAAACCATGGTTATCTATCTCAGGCGCAACGGCAGCGATCCGCAAATTTCGCCCTGGCTGACAGGCCGTAACCACATGCACCCCGCCATTCACCGCGTGCAGGACGCGGTGATGGCCGAGCCAGCCCGAGACTGGTCGCTGGAAGGCCTGGCCGATATTGCAGCCCTCAGCGAAAGGCATCTGTCGCGCCTGTTTCGTGAACATACCGGCATCAGCGTTATCGATTACGTCAATCTGATGCGGGTCAATTTGGCCCGAGACATTCTCGCCAATAGCCGCCTCGACATGGAGGCCATCGCCGAACGGGCGGGATTTGCCTCTGCCCGGCATTTGCGGCGTGTGTGGCAACAGCATAATCACCTTCCGCCCAGCCACTATCGCGGCTATCGGAGCTGATCTCGCCAGCTTCCGTCGATTGCCTGATGAGTGCCATCAAAGGAATTGAATGGTTATGCGGATGAGCAGTTGCTAACCTTGTCACCAAGTCAGCAACAGGAGCATTCCCCGTGGAAAAACGAAACCTCGGCCGCACCGGCCTCTCCATCGCCCCGATCGTTTTCGGCGGCAACGTGTTCGGCTGGACAGCGGATGAGAAGACTTCCTTTGCCCTGCTCGACGCTTTTTTCGACGCCGGGTTCAACGCCATCGACACGGCGGATGTCTATTCCGCCTGGGTGGACGGGCATGAGGGCGGCGAATCCGAAGCCATTATCGGCAAATGGCTGAAGCAATCGAGCGTGAAGCGCGAGGATGCGGTGATCGTCACCAAGGTCGGTTTTGACAATCGCGGCCAGAAGACCGGCCTCAGCGCCAAGTGGATCGCAGAGGCTGTCGATGCCTCACTGAAGCGGCTGCAAACCGACTATATCGACCTCTATCTCGCCCACAAGCCGGATGCCGACGTGCCGCTGGAAGAGACGCTTGCCGCCTTCGCAAAGCTGAAGGAACAGGGAAAAATCCGCGCCATCGGTTGCTCCAACTATTCCGCCAGCCAGCTTCAGGAGGCGCTGGATACGGCGGCGAAAAACAATCTTCCGCGTTACGACGTGCTGCAGCCGGAATATAATCTCTACAACCGCGCGGATTTCGAAGGTCCACTTGCTGATCTTTGTGTGCAAGAAGAGATCGGCGTCATCAACTATTACAGCCTCGCAGCCGGTTTCCTGACCGGGAAATACCGTGCCAAGGCCGATACTGAAGGCGTTGCCCGCAGCTATCGCGTCGGCGAATACGTCAACACGCGCGGCCTTGCCGTTCTGGGGGCGATGGATGCGGTGGCGGTGCAGACCGGGGCCAAGCTCGCCGATATCGCGCTGGCGTGGCTGTTGCGGAAAAAGGCGATAACCGCGCCGATTGCCAGCGCCACCAGCCTGTCGCAGCTTGAAAGCTTCAAACGCGCCGTCGACCTGAAGCTGACCGATGAAATGATGACCCTTCTCGACAAGGCGGGCGCATAAGATGGAGCTTACAATTCGTGATGCGCAGCCGGCTGACCGGGCGGAATGGCTGCGCCTCTGGAACGATTACCTCGCTTTTTATGAGGTCGAACTTGCCGGTGACGTGACTGACCATACCTGGGCACGCATTCTTGATCCCACATCGCGGGTTTCCATGCGTGTGGCCACGCTTGGTGACCGCATAGCCGGTTTCGCCATCCATCACTTCCATGATTCCACCTGGGTGAAGACGCCCGATTGCTATCTGGAGGATTTGTTTGTTGATGGCGAAATCCGCGGCAAAGGGACGGGCCGGGCGCTGATGGACGATCTTATCGCGATCTGCAAGGAAAAGGGCTGGTCACGGCTTTACTGGCACACTGGCGAGGACAATCAGCGCGCCCAGAAACTTTACGACAGCTACGTGAAAAGCGACGGCCATATTCGTTATCGCATCAAGTTCTGATCAGACCCGAAAGCGGAAGAAATCCACGAAAGCCCTCAGCGCCGGGCGCATCTGCCGGCGCGAGGGATAATAGATATAGAAGCCGTCAAAGGGCGCACACCAGTCCTCCAGCACGCGGATGAGCCTGCCCTGCCTGATATCGTCCTCGACGCGCTGCTCGAAAACGAAGGCAAGCCCTGCTCCATCAATTGCTGCCCGGCGAATGAGGCTCTGGTCCGACAGGATCAAAGGTCCCTGAACATCGACCACCAGCGGCTTGCCATTCTTCTCCAGTTCCCAACGGTAGATAAGGCCACTCGCGAAGCGCCGGCGGATGCAGCGATGCCGAATGAGATCCCTGGGATCGCGTGGCGGTGGATTTTCCGCAAAATAGGACGGAGAACCAACAATCGCGCCGCGCCACGCACCGCTGGCTTTCACCGCAATCATATCCGCATCCAGGTGCTCCCCGAGCCTCAGACCGGCATCGAAACCCTTCGCGACAATATCTTCGAAACGATCATCCGTTGAGATTTCGAGTGAAATATCGGGATAGAGCCGTAGGAATTCACCCAGCCGCGGCACGATGAGATCCTCGGCGGCCAGCCGCGGCAAGGTGATGCGCAGAGGCCCGGCCGGTCTGCCGCCATGCTCGGCAAGTGTCTCGATGACCGCATCGATATCGGCAAGCGCCGGACCCAGCGTTTCGAGAAGCCGCCTGCCCTCCTCTGTCGGCGAAACGCTTCGGGTGGTACGATGAAGCAGGCGCAGTCCAAGACTTGCCTCCAGCGACGAGACGGCATGGCTGACGGCGGAGGGCGCAATGGCGAGTTCAGCCGCGGCCTTGCGGAAGCTGCGGCCTTCGGCAACGGCGGCGAGAACGGCCAGCTGGGAGAGTTGCACACGGTTCATTGTTCTAAATGATAGAACAACCCAAGCGGATTTGCAGCGATTATTTTTATCGCCATGAGACGCTATTTTCTGATCACGCCCTGATGACGGGCGGTTCCTTATGGAAGGACGAACAGATGAAAAAAAGAACCCTCGGAAACAACCTTTCCGTTTCGGCGCTTGGCCTCGGCTGCATGGGAATGACCCATGCCTATAGCCCGACCGGCGATGAAAGCAGCGCAATAGCGACGCTGCACCGTGCCGTCGAACTCGGCGTCACCTTTTTTGATACGGCAGAGGTTTATGGGCCTTACAATAACGAGATTCTCGTCGGCAAGGGTTTGAAGCCCTATCGCGACAAGGTGGTCATCGCCACCAAGTTCGGTTTCAGGATCGACCCCAGCAAACCCGCAGGCCAGATGATGGTGGGCACCGACAGCCGGCCGGAAAATGTGCGCGCCGTCGCAGAAGCCTCGCTCAAACGCCTTGGCGTCGATGTTATCGACTTGTTCTACCAACATCGCGTCGATCCTGCTGTCCCGATCGAAGATACGGTGGGGGCTATGGCGGAGCTGGTCCGACAGGGTAAGGTGAAACATCTCGGCCTGTCGGAAGCGAGCGCCGAAACCCTTCGCAAGGCACACGCCGTTCATCCGATTGCGGCCATACAGAGCGAATATTCGCTGTGGACCCGCGATGTAGAGGAAAACGGCGTGCTGGAAACCTGCCGTGAACTCGGCATCGGTTTCGTGCCTTTCAGCCCACTTGGTCGCGGCGCCCTGACCGGCGCACTGAAGTCACTCGACGGCCTTGCCGCCGATGATTTCCGCCGCGGCCTGCCGCGCTTCCAAAGCGAGAACTTCGACGCCAATCTGGCGCTCATCCAGCTCCTGGAAGACATGGCGGCTGAAAAGGGCGTTACGGCCGGACAACTGGCGCTGGCCTGGGTTCTGGCGCAGGGTGACTTCATCGTCCCGATCCCCGGCACGACAAAAATCGCCAATCTGGAAAAGAACGCGGCCGCTGCGGAGGTATCGCTGACAGCGGACGAAGCCGCCAGCCTCGGCGCTCTGCTTTCCCCCGCAAAAGTTGCGGGCGCACGTTATCCCGAACGCATGTCACAGATGGCCAACCGTTAAAAACCAAAAAGCCGCGGCAGTTGCCGCGGCTTTTTTTCAATCAGACCTTCATCCACTCTCAGGCGCGCAGAACGCCGCCCGTGGATTTCTCGACATTGCCGACGATCTTGGCCGTCAGAGCCTCGAAATCCTCATCCGTCAGCGTCTTGTCGACCGGCTGGATCTGCACTTCGATGGCGACCGACTTGCGGTTTTCGCCGAGCGATGCGCCCTCGAAAATATCGAAGACATTGACGCCGGTGATCAGCTTGCGGTCAGCGCTCGTTGCGGCCTTGATGATCGCGCCCGCCTCTACCGACTTGTCGACCACGAAGGCGAAGTCGCGCTTGACGGCCTGGAAGGGCGAAAGCTCGAGCGCCGGCTTGGTGCGGGTCGCCTTCTTTTTCGGCTCCTGCATGGCGTCGAGATAGACCTCGAAACCGCTATAGGCGCCGGAGACATCCAGTTCGGACAGCGTCT
The DNA here is from genome assembly GCF_053522525.1 of Agrobacterium sp. 22-210-1. Taxonomy (NCBI): domain Bacteria; kingdom Pseudomonadati; phylum Pseudomonadota; class Alphaproteobacteria; order Hyphomicrobiales; family Rhizobiaceae; genus Agrobacterium; species Agrobacterium sp. 22-210-1. The sequence continues at coordinate 2,408,308 of NZ_JBNWCI010000001.1, forward strand.
TTGGATGGAATTCGCCGAAATAACCGAGCACGACCTTCGGACCCATCTTGATGGTGCCGGAGCGACCGGGGTGATACCAGGAAGGCGCACCGGCTTCGATCTGCACATTGGCCATGGGCAAGCCGCAGGCTTCCAGCACCGAGAGCGCATCGGCCTTGGCGTCATAGACATCCACCGGCTTGCCACCGCCCTTCAAAGCATTGGACCACATGCGGCCGCTGCCTGCGAGCGAGGCCGTGCCACGGCGAACGCCGCCGGCAACGCGGCGCTGCTTCTCAGGCGTATCGCCCTCATAGGTGCCGGAGACCTCGAAGATTGCAACATCACCATAGCCTTTATCGGCATTGCGCTGCGCGGCGGTCAGGAGGCCGGGCAGCAGCGAGGGCCGCATGTCCGACATATCGGCCGCGATGGGGTTGGCGAGTTTCAGCGCGGGTGAACCACCGCCGAACAGCTTTGCCTGCGCTTCCGGGATGAAGGACCATGTGACGGCCTCCAGCATGCCACGACTTGCCAAGGCACGACGCGCGGTGCGGGTGCGGACCTGCAGCGTGGTCAGGATACGGCCGTTGACGGCGCCGAAGCTTTCAAGCGGTTCCGGCTTGATGTTGTCGACGCCATGGATGCGCATGACCTCTTCCACCAGATCGGCCTTGCCATCAACATCCGGACGCCAGGACGGTACGGTGACGGAGACGCGCTCGCCCGTTCCCTCGACGCCAAAACCGAGGCCTTTGAGAATGGTTAGGCTCTCTTCCGCCGAGACTTCCAGACCTGTCAGGCGCTTCACTTCTGCCAGCGGGAAATCCACGACCTTGGGCTGATGGCCCTTGTAACCGACAACCCGGGCTTCGCCAGCGACACCGCCGCACAGTTCGAGAACCAGTTCGGTCGTGCGCTCCAGACCCGGAACCATATAGTCCGGATCGACGCCACGCTCGAAACGATAACGCGCATCGGTGATGATGCCGAGCGAGCGGCCGGTCTTGGCAATGTTGATCGGATCCCAGAGAGCGGATTCGATCAGCACGTCGACGGTGTTTTCATCGCAGCCGGAATGTTCGCCGCCCATGACGCCGCCGATGGATTCGAGACCTTTCTCGTCGGCGATGACGACAGTGTTCGGGCCAAGCTTATATTCACGCTGATCGAGCGCGAGGATGGTCTCACCCTCTTTCGCGCGGCGAACCGTCAGATCGCCCTTGACCTTGGCGGCGTCGAAGACGTGCATCGGCCGGCCCTGATCAAAGGTCATGTAGTTGGTGATATCGACCAGCGCATTGATGGGACGCAGGCCGATCGCCATCAGGCGCTGCTGCATCCATTTCGGGCTGGGGCCGTTCTTCACGCCACGCACGATGCGCAGCGAAAAGCCGGGGCAGAGTGCTGCATCATCCAGCTCAAGCTTCACATCAACCGCGGTTGTGCCTTCCACCTTGAAGGACGGCGCTGCGTTCGTCTTCAGCTTGCCAAGACCGGAAGCGGCGAGATCGCGGGCAATACCGTAGATCGAGGTGCAATCCGGACGGTTGGGCGTCAGGTTGATTTCGATGACCGGATCGTCGAGGCCCGCATAGGCGGCGAAGGAGGTACCAACAGGCGCATCTTCCGGCAGGTCGATGATGCCATCGTGATCGTCGGAAATATTCAGCTCCTTTTCGGAGCACATCATGCCGTGGCTTTCGACGCCGCGTATCTTGCCGACGGCAAGGGTGACGTCGATGCCCGGAACATACATGCCGGGCCGCGCGAGCGCACCAACGAGGCCGGCGCGTGCATTCGGGGCGCCGCAGACGATCTGCACCGGCTTGCCGTCGCCGGCATCGACGGAGAGAACCTTCAGGCGGTCAGCTTCCGGGTGCTTCTCGGCGGAGAGCACCTTGGCGATGACGAAAGGCTTGTAGGCCGCCTTGTCGTCAACGTCCTCGACCTCGAGGCCAATCGCCGTCAGCCGCTCGCAAATCTCGTCCAGCGTCGCATCGGTATCCAGATGCTCTTTCAGCCAGGAAAGAGTGAATTTCATGTCTTTGCTCCTTGGCTAACCGGATTAAACGCTCAAACCGCCGAACAGCGTCGGCATGTCGAGCGGGCGGAAGCCGTAATGGTTCATCCAGCGGACATCGGCGTTGAAGAAATCGCGCAGGTCCGGCATGCCGTATTTCAGCATGGCGATGCGATCGAGGCCCATGCCCCAGGCAAAGCCCTGATATTCATCCGGGTCCAGCCCGCCGGCGCGCAGCACATTGGGGTGCACCATGCCGCAGCCGAGAATTTCCATCCAGTCCTTGCCTTCGCCGAACTTCACGATGGGGCCGGAACGGTCGCACTGGATATCCACCTCGAAGCTCGGCTCCGTGAAGGGGAAGAAGGACGGGCGAAAACGCATGACGACGCTGTCGACCTCGAAGAAGGTCTTGCAGAACTCTTCCAGTACCCAGCGCAGATTGCCCACATGCGCCTTCTTGTCGATGACAAGGCCTTCGACCTGATGGAACATTGGCGAGTGAGTGGCGTCGGAATCCTGACGGTAGGTCTTGCCGGGAATGACGATGCGGATCGGCGGCTTCTGGCTTTCCATGGTGCGGATCTGCACCGGCGAGGTATGGGTGCGCAGCACCTTGCGCTCGCCGTTTTCATCCGGCTGGAAGAAAAAGGTGTCGTGCATCTCGCGGGCCGGATGGCCTTCGGGGAAATTCAGCGCCGTGAAATTGTAATAGTCGGTCTCGATGTCAGGACCTTCGGCGATCGAGAACCCCATATCCGCGAAGATGGCGGTGATTTCATCGACGATCTGGCTGATGGGATGAATGCGGCCACGCTCGGCGGGGGACTGGCGAACCGGCAGGCTGACATCCACCGTTTCCGCCTTCAGGCGGGCGGCGATGGCGGCATCCTTCAGCGCGTTCTTGCGCTCGCCGATGAGGTCGGTGATCTCAGTCTTGAGCTGATTGATGGCAGCGCCCCGGGTCTGGCGCTCTTCCGGCGTCATGCTGCCAAGCGTCTTCAGAAGCTCCGAAACCGAGCCCTTCTTGCCCAGCGCCGAAACGCGCACGGCTTCGATGGCCGGCTCATCGGCAGCGGTGGCGATCTCCGACATCAGTTGCGATTTCAAGGTATCAAGTTCTGTCATCTTTTCCTGCCTTGCCGGTTTTTTTGAGAGCGGCTTCGGGGTTCACAGCATTCATCAGATAGTCGGTCGCCATGATAAAGCGTCGCAGATCACTACCCATCCGCACGCGCCCGATCAACCGGGCAAGCGGTAAAAATCGCCCCAGAATGCCGGTCAGGCGGCACAATTCTTCCAGCGCCCGGGGCGGGGCGTTTTCACGCCAGCGGGAAAAGGCGGCATCACAGGTTTTCGACGTATCGCAGGCGCGGGTCGCGACCTGTAAAAACAGCAGCCATATATCGCGGGCCTGCGCCGTTTCCAGCGGCATGACCTCCTGAGGGCGCTCCTCGAAATCCATGAAGCCGACACGGCCGTCCTGGAGAAAGAAGTCGCGCACATGCGGACGACCATGGCAGAGACCCGCCGCGTGCAGTTCACCAAGCGCTTCTGCCGATTTAACCAGCAAGGCATCATGTTCCGACTGTCTTGCGACCTTTATCGCGTCCATGCGCTCCATGATGGTGGGCCCGACATCGCCCAGAACAACGGCCGTGAGCGAGGAATAAATGATCGGCGGAACGGGAAAACCGCGGGCCTTGAAGACCTCAAGCGTTTCGAGTTCGCGGCGCATCAGCCCGGCACCGTCAAGCGGTGGCGAAGGCCGCATGAAGGTGTAGGGAAGCAGTTTTGCAAGAAAAGTCTGCAGCTTTATCCACCAGGACGGCGTTTCCGTGCCCTGACGTTTGATCCAGACGGTAGCGGCGGAAAGCTCGAGTTTCTGCACACGGCGCTCGCTCTGAAGCAATGCCCGCATCAAGGCTGCGATATCACCATCCTCGAGATGGACGTGAAAGCCCTTTGCCTTTTCCACTTCGCTTGCGGCAACCAGCATTTTTTGCCCCCTGGAGCTTGCCCGGTCAAATGCCGGCCGATGCCCCACCCTTTTGTCTCCGACAAATCCGGGACGAAGCGCCTGACGCTTTTGCCGGAATTGCCATGAACTTCAAAAACGGAAAACCCGCGCCGGAGGACCGGCGCGGGTTTCAAATGAACAACAGATTGTCCGCGCCGTAATTACTTTACAGCGGTTTCAAACTCGTTGGTCGTACCAGCATCCTTGAGGTACTCAAGAGCCTTCTTCGCTGCTTCAACGAGCGCGCCGAATGCTGCCGGCTCATGGATGGCCATGTCGGACAGAACCTTGCGGTCGACTTCGATGCCAGCCTTGTTCAGGCCGTCGATGAAGCGGCCATAGGTCAGGCCGAATTCGCGAACAGCAGCGTTGATACGCTGGATCCACAGAGCGCGGAAGTTGCGCTTGTTGACCTTGCGGTCGCGGTAAGCGTACTGCTTGGAACGATCCACGGCAGCCTTTGCTGCGCGGATGGTGTTCTTGCGGCGGCCGTAGAAGCCCTTGGCTGCCTTGAGTGTCTTGGTGTGCTTGGCGCGGGAAGTTACGCCACGTTTTACGCGTGCCATGTCATGATCTCCTTAAAGTGTCCAAAAGTGCGGAAAAGTCTCAGAGACCGTTCGGCAGGTAGTTCTTGACGACTTTCTTGCCGTCAGCTTCGGCGAGAACCATGGTTCCACGCGCGTCGCGAATGAACTTGTTGGTACGCTTGATCATGCCGTGGCGCTTACCGGCGGCGGCTGCAACAACCTTACCGGTAGCGGTGATCTTGAACCGCTTTTTTGCAGCGGACTTCGTCTTCATCTTGGGCATTTTGCTACTCCGTGTTTTTGTATCGAAACAGGCAGACGAGGCCTATTTCAAGCTATTCAGGAACGGCCTCGGCATGCCCTGCCGGACCGTTCGGACGCGCGCTTATAACCGCAGTCGGCTAAAAGCGCAACGGGGAATGAAAATTTCCCCTTGCGGCGGTGATTTACGCAGCCCTCAAGACTGGCGCAAAATTATTTCGGGGCGAGAACCATCATCATCTGACGGCCTTCCAGCTTCGGCTCGGCTTCAACCTTGGCAATCGCCTGGGTGTCTTCCTTCACCTGGAGGAGAAGTTTCATGCCAAGTTCCTGGTGGGCCATTTCACGGCCACGGAACTTCAGCGTCACTTTCACCTTGTCACCTTCGTCAAAGAAGCGGTTCATCGCCTTCATCTTCACGTCATAGTCATGCGTGTCGATGTTGGGGCGCATCTTGATTTCCTTGACCTCGACGATCTTCTGTTTCTTGCGCGCCTCAGCGGCTTTCTTCTGGGTCGAGTATTTAAGCTTGCCGAGATCGAGGATCTTGCATACCGGCGGCTCTGCGTTCGGCGAAATCTCGACAAGATCGAGACCGGCCTCTTCCGCCATTTTCAAAGCCTGATCCGTCGGCATGCTACCGAGGTTCTGGCCCTCTTCATCAATAAGCTGAACTCTGGGAACCCGAATTTCCCGGTTGGAGCGCGGGCCCTCCTTGACGGGGGCATCGGCTTTGAAAGGTCTGCGAATGGTCGTATTCTCCTGATCTGTTTCTGGATCACGTCAGCAAAAAACAGCTTGTTTGGTACAAGCGGCGGAAATGTCGTTATTGCCGTGGCGAAGTCAATAGCATATCTGCCCGAAAAGATCACCTCTTGCCACGGTTTTTGCAAATACGCCGCCGATATTGCACGAAAATCAGGAGAATTGCATATACATGACCGAACAAGCCGCTGAATTCCTGCATATAGGAGCAGGTGACAACACCCGCAACATCGCTTTTCTCCATCGCCGCGCAACATCACAGCCGGACGCACCCTTGCTTGTCTGGCTCGGCGGCTATCGTTCCGACATGACGGGAACCAAGGCGGTGGAGCTCGATCGCTTCGCAGCAGAAAATGGTCTTGCCTGCCTGCGGCTCGATTATTCCGGCCACGGAGCTTCCGGCGGCGATTTCAACAAAGGCACGATTTCGCGGTGGCTGGAAGAAGCGCTCACCGTGGTGCACGCCAAGGCATCGTCGCGTGTCATCCTCGTCGGCTCGTCGATGGGCGGGTGGATTGCGTTGCGCATGATCGAGGAGCTGCGCAAGGCAGGCGGTGTGCCTTCCGTCGCCGGTCTGGTTCTTATTGCCCCCGCTCCCGATTTTACTGCGGAGTTGATAGAGCCCAGCCTGACGGAAGCGGAAAAGACGTCGCTGGTGGAAAGAGGCTATTTCGAGGAACATTCGGAATATAGCCCCGAACCCAACATCTTCACCCGGGCACTGATGGAGGACGGCAGGCAGAACCGCGTGCTCACAGGCATCATCACCACCGGCTGCCCCGTTCACATCCTGCAGGGCATGCGCGATCCTGACGTTCCCTATCAGCACGCGCTGAAGCTCCTCGAGCACCTTCCCGCCGACGACGTGGTGCTGACGCTGATCCGCGACGGCGACCACCGGCTTTCCCGGCCACAGGATATCGACAGGATGCTCGCGGCCGTCAAAGCCCTTGCAATATAGGCATTTGCGCAACGCTCTTAACCATATTCAACGAGTCTTGCGCGCCACCGATTGCTAATGATTGACTCCTACCCCCCATCCCTCTTAACTTTTCATTAAGAATTAAGGGACGGGTTTCATGATGAACGCACCGCTGGCGCGTGCGCTGCTGTTTGCAGTTGCCGCCGGGCTAATGACTGCTGCTTCCGCCATGGCGGAAATCAAGGGAAGCCCTTCCATGGTGACGGGCGGGATTACCTCCCAGCCGATCGGCCATTATGAGTTCTGTCAGAAATATTCGGATGAATGCAACATTCGTAACAAGATGACGCCGCCGCCGCGCGTCACCGAATATGGCTGGGGCGTCATTCGTGAGATCAACACCTCTGTCAACACCACCATCGTGGCGATGACCGATCAGGAAATCTACGGCAAGGACGAGGTCTGGGAATATCCGACGACGGCCGGCGATTGCGAAGATTTTGTGCTGCTGAAGCGCAAGAAGCTCATCGAGCGCGGTTTTTCCGTGGCCGACCTGCTGATCACCGTCGTGCGCAAACCGGACGGCGAGGGCCATGCCGTGCTGACGCTTCGCACCACCGATGGCGATTATATTCTCGACAACCTCACCGACGACGTGAAGCTCTGGACAGACACCAACTACACCTATCTGAAACGGCAGGCGTCCTTCAATACGGGCCGCTGGGTCTCCATCGAAGATGGTCGTGACGTTCTGGTTGGCGCGTTGCGCTGACGCTCAAACTACCATTCTGACAGATTAAGAGCCCGCCGCCGCGGGCTCTTTCTTTTTCACCCGTTGCCGATGATGATGCCGGCTGCCAGAACCAGCGAACCGCCAAGCACAACCTGAAACACCGCCCGCAGGAACGGCGTTTCCATGAAGCGGTTCTGAATGAAGGCAATGGCCCAGAGCTCCACGAAAACGACGACGGCAGCAATGGCCGTGGCCGTCCAGAAATGCGGAATGAGATAGGGAAGCGCGTGACCGAGGCCGCCGACGGCCGTCATGATGCCAGAAGCGAAACCCCGCTTTACCGGCGAGCCGCGGCCCGAAAGCTTGCCATCATCATGGGCGGCCTCGGTGAAGCCCATGGAAATACCCGCACCGACGGAAGCCGAGAGACCGATCAAGAAGGTCTGCCAGGTATCCTGCGTGGCGAAGGCGGCCGCGAAGATCGGCGCGAGCGTCGAGACAGAGCCATCCATCAGGCCAGCAAGGCCCGGCTGCACGTAGGTCAGCAGAAATTGGCGTTTTGCGGTTTCAGCCTCTTCGGTCTTGCCATCTGCATCGAGATGTTTCTCTTCCAGCATATGCGCCACGTCTTCGTGGCCCCGCTCCGCCTCAGCCAGATCACCGAGCAGTTGGCGCGTCGAGGCATCGGTGGTGCGCTTGACCGCTTCATCGTAGAACCGGATCGCCTGCGCTTCCATCAATTCGGCCTGGGCGCGAATTTTCTCTAGCGACAGGTTTTTCACCAGCCAGTCCGGCGTGCGCTCGTAAAAGCCGCGCACGTGTTCGCGGCGGATCAGCGGGATGGTTTCTCCAAAACGGCGGCGATGCATATCGATCAGCACATTTCGATGCTGCTGCTCGACTTCGGCCATGTCATCAAAAACCTTTGCCGATTGCGGATATTGTCCGCGCAGATGATCGGCGTAGGAGCGATAAATACGGGAATCATCCTCTTCCGACGAGATGGCGAGCGCCAGGATTTCCTGTTCGCCAAGCGAAGAGAAGGGGCGTTTGGAAAGGGAAAAAAGACTACGGAACATGGCTGAAACCTTTTTAGAATAATTCTAAATACAGCGACACACCTTCGCAATCAAGCTCTTTAGAATAATTCTAATACGTCAAAGCGTCGCATTGCCCAGCGCGGCCAAGCGGCGTAAATTCACGGAAAAGGAAGCACGATGCAGGATCCCATCGCGGCAAAGGCCGCCCATAGCGCGGAGATTCAAGACCGGGCGGAAAGAGCCATGGCAGAGATCGGCGTTGATTCCGGCTTCATCGATCTGCTGGTGGAGACATTTTATGGCCGCGTTCTAAAACATCCGACGCTCGGACCTGTCTTTGATGCACGTCTTACCGGGCGCTGGCCGGAACATATGGCCAAAATGAAACAGTTCTGGGCAGCCGTCGCCTTCAAGAATGGCGGTTACGGCGGCAAGCCGGTGCAGGCGCATCTGGGTGTCAAAGGCATGACGGCCGAACTTTTCCCACAATGGCTCACATTATTTTCGGCGACGCTTGATGATATCGCGCCGAGCAGGGAGGCCCATGACTGGTTTATGGAAACGGCCGAACGCATCGCGAGAAGCCTGACGCTGTCGCTGTTTTATAATCCTGCAATAGACGATCCGGCAGTAAAACGCACGCAACCCTGACCACGGCGGGGCGGAGGCCACAAGCAGAACGCGATCATGTGCCAAAACAGCAATCGACAGGCATTGCAGAAGAGCGCGCAAGTTTGGAACATTCCCTCTTGATGGCTGCAAGGATAAATGTTTAGTAGCCCTTGGGAGGCGTACCGTGCGGTTCGCCCGTAATATGCAGACGTATCAGGGCTTATCGACATGGATCGCAGATCATTTATCCGCAAGGCGGGCGCTCTCGGCGCCGGTGTTACCGCAACCGCGCTGGCCGCTCCGGCCATTGCGCAGGAAAACCCCAAAATCACCTGGCGCATGACGTCGTCCTTCACCAAGGGCCTCGACATTCTTTTCGGCGCTGGCCAGATGGTCGCCGATCACGTCAAGGAAGCTTCCGGCGGCAACTTCGTCATCCAGCATTTCGCCGGCGGCGAAATCGTGCCGGCGCTGCAGGCGGCGGATGCGGTGACGGCCGGAACCGTCGAAATGGCGCATACCTGCGCCTATTATTACGTCGGCAAGGACCCGACCTTCGCGCTCGGAACCTCGGTTCCCTTCGGTCTCAACGCACGCCAGACGAATGCCTGGTTCAACCAGGCCGGCGGCAATGAGCTGCTCAACGAATTCCTTGCCCAGCACAATATCTACTCGATCCTGCTCGGCAATACCGGCGCTCAGATGGGCGGTTGGTTCCGCAAGGAAATCAACACCATCGATGACCTGAAGGGTCTGAAGATGCGCATTGCCGGCTTGACCGGCCAGGTCATGCAGAAGGTTGGCGTTACCCCGCAGCAGATCGCCGGCGGTGATGTCTATGCCGCTCTGGAAAAGGGCACCATCGACGCGACCGAATTTGTCGGCCCTTATGACGACCAGAAGCTCGGCTTTTACAAGGTCGCAAAATACTATTACTATCCTGCATGGTGGGAAGGCGGCCCGGCCGTTCATGCTTTCGTAAACCTGCAGAAATTCAACGAGCTGCCGGAAAACTACAAGCGCATTCTGAAAGACGCCTGCGCCGCCGGCAGCGCCAGCATGCTGGAGCGCTACGACGCGCACAATCCGAAGGCTTTGAAGGAACTTGTGGCGCAAGGCGCCATCCTGCGACCGTTCAGCCAGGAAATCCTCGATGTCTGCCACAAGGCGGCGCAGGAAACCTATGCGGAGATTTCGGCCAAGAACGAGAACTTCAAGAAGATTTACGAAAGCCAGCAGGCATTCAAGAAAGACGCCTATCTCTGGGCCCAGATCGCCGAATATACCTATGACACCTACATGATGATCCAGCAGCGCAACGGCACGCTCTGATCCCTCATCATTTTCCGACCATCTTCAGACGGTCATCCGGCATCTGCCGGGTGGCCGTTTTGTTTGGCGAAACCAGCTTCCACACCTGCCGTTCACGCCAGTCCACCGGGCTCATGCCGGTAACACGGCGAAATTCCCGGTTGAAGTTGGACTTGGTCTGGAAACCCGAGGAAAACATGATCGCCGTCACCGATTGCTCCGTCTCTTCCAGCAGCCGGCAGGCCTCGCGGATACGGAGCTGGTTGACATATTGCGAGACATTGATGCCGAGGGAACGATTGATCGCGCCTGATATCTGCCGGCTTGGCAGGCCGAAGCGCCTGGCCAGCCGCGTCAGGTTGAGGTTCTCGTCACGGTAAAGCGCATGTTTTGTCATAAGTTGGTCGAGGCTTGCGACTATGTCGCGGTCCTGTTCCGATGGCTCTGAGGGAGGCGGCAATTCCTCAGCCGGCTCTGCAGCCGTTTGCGGCGCTTTGCTTTTTCCAGCCAGGGCGGCCATCAGACCGATCAGCAAAAGCCCGAAAAGATTGGCATTGCTAACAAGTGCGGCGACATTTTCCCCATGCGCCCACTCAAAATCGAGGAATACGAGAAGATCGAACAGCGCCGAAACACATAGCGCCACAGCGGCGATGATCAGCGCCCTGTGCGCCGAGGTGACGCTGGCGAATTGCGCCTCATCCAGCCCATCCGGCCCTTTTCTTCCCAAAAGAAGCAGTGCGGCGGCATGGCCGACAAAGATGAGGATCAAGGCAAGATCAATCGCCACCGGCAAGGCGAATTCCAGAACAATAATCAACAGAGGCGAGAGCACAAGACTTGCCAGCATCGCTCTCCTGCTATCTGCCCCGACCCTCATCAAGCCACGAAAAGCGATATGGACAAGTGGCGGCAGGCAGGCGGCGAGGACCGGCAGGAGATAACGCACCGCATTCACGCCATAGCCCCAGCGCAGGCCGACAAGAACTGACTGCACGGCGCAAAGCGCGATCAGAGCCAGAAAGGCGCGGTTCGTCCGCACATCGTCTCCGCTTTGGAAAAAGATGATGAACATGACGACCAGCAGAAGCGCCACGACGAATGGCAGGGGAATGAAAAGCACGAATAAATATCCCGGATCGACGACCTGTTGTCTTTTCATGGACCAGATCGCGTTTCGGTACGACCTCAAACGCGATCAAGGACGCGGAAAACAGGTGACAATGCAGATTGGGTCTCGTTCTTTCCGACCGCAAGAGGTTTTTCATGCGTCCCATCGTCACCATCACAACCATGCTGTTTTCCGCTCTCATTACCCAGCCTGCTTTTGCAAATGAAGCTGTGGGCGTCAGCGAAATCGCCATCCATTCTCCCGAACGTGGCAAGGATCTAGCCGTTACCGTCTGGTATCCTTCGGAGGGCAACGGCACGCAGACGCTTTCCGGCGAGGACCGGATTTTTCAAGGCACGCCCGTCTTCAAGGACAGCGCAGTGCAGCCGGGTCGCCTGCCGCTGGTGCTTCTGTCACACGGCTCGGGCTCGAGAGTGAGCGGCATGGCCTGGATCGCCGCAAAGCTTGCGAGCGAAGGTTTCATCGTCGCCGGCGCCAACCATCCCGGCACTACCAGCGGCGATTCCACACCTGCCGATACGCCGAAAATCTGGGAGCGGACGGGTGATCTCTCTACGATCCTCACAGCACTGACGACGCAGGGCAAATGGTCGGGCGCGATCGATGCGCAGAGGATCGGCGTCCTCGGCTTTTCACTCGGCGGCAGCGCGGCAATGGAGATTTCGGGCGCACGCGCCGATCTCAATGCCTATGCGCGTTATTGCGAAGACTATGCCACGATGATGGATTGCCAATGGTTCGCCGGCGGCCGGGGTTACCTCGATGGCGAGCCGGTGAGCGTGCCGAAGCTCGATCTCGGAACCCTCGACAAGGCCCGTTTCGAGCAGCAGAACCGCGATCCACGCATTCGTTCCGCCGTGCTGGTCGATCCTGGCCTCGCACTCGCCTTCCAGCCGGACAGCCTGAAAACAATCGGTATTCCGCTGGCCTTCATCAATCTCGGCAGCAAGGGGAAAATTCCGCCGGCCGTGCTGGCGGACAAACTGGCAGCCGAGGTGCCAGGCGCGACCTATCAGCAGGTCGATGAGGCCAACCATTTCAGCTTCCTGCCCCTGTGCAAACCGGATGCCGATGCATTTCTCAAATCCGTTGGCGAGCGCGATCCGATCTGCGAACCGGCCGGGCCACGTGACCGGGCAGATATTCATGCCGAACTGGAAAAGATGATTGTTGCCGCCTTCAACCGCACGCTGAAGCCGGGACAATAAGCGGCGGAAATGTGCTAGCCGATCCGCTTGTAAAACAGGGTCGTGCCGCAATAACGCCCGTCGGGAAACAGGGCGTAATCGGGAATGACCCCGACCCGCTCCCAGCCAAGTCGGGGATAGATCGCCTCTGCATCGCTGCCCGTGGCCGTATCCAGCACCAAAAGGGTACGGCCACGGGCTGCCGTTTCCTCTTCCACCTTCTGCATGAGCTTTCGGGCAAGCCCGAGACCCCTCGCCGAGGGGTGCACGAGAAGCTTCATCAGATCACCGCGATGTGGCTGGTTGGGTTTGGAAGCGAGGCCCACCTGCACTGTGCCCACCACCTTGCCATCCACTTCCGCCACCACATGGATCGTACCCCCCTCGCCCGCCGCTTCCGCCACGGCTCGCCAGAAGGGCTCTGCATCCTGCGGAGAGAAAGGCAACATGAAACCGACGGATGCGCCGCCGTTGACGCAGGCGGAGAGAACTTCGCAGAGCTCCGGAAGCACGTCGAGCGTCTCTTGCCCGTTCAGCACGCGGATGGTGTCCATAAAAAACTCCTCTGGAAAGATCAGCGCTGTCTTTGGTCTAGCACGACGGCGTAACGGGCGGGTTTTTCGGAAGGATTGTGAAAAACATGGCCCTCACCGACCGGCATGAAAAGGCAATCTCCAGCCTCCATCAGATGCACCGCGCCGCCACTCGTCATCTCCATAACCCCTTCGAAAAGCCAGACATATTGCGTCATGCCGCGGCTTGCCGCATGCGGCGGAAAACCGACACGCGCACCGGGTGGAAACTCGACCTCGACAATATCGACATCGGAACCGACACGCGGCGGGGAGATAGCGCGGCGGACATAACCGGTTTCGGGATCTTTCCAGAGCTGCTGGTCCCGCTTCTTCACCAGCGGGGACACCGCCTGTTCATTTTCAGCGAAGAAGCCGGAAAGCGACAGACCGAGTGCCGCGCAGATGCGGGCGAGCAGCGACGCGGTCGGGCTCGCCTCACCACGTTCGATGCGGGAAATCATGGCGCGGCTGACGCCGGATTCGGCGGCAAGCTGGTCCAGCGTCAGGCCGTTTTTTGCCCGCAACGCCCTGATCCGCTCACCGATCGAACTTTCGAGAATATGATCTTCGTTTTCCATCATATGAGATTAGAATTCCCATATGATGGAGTCAATATCCACGATAGTGGAAAAACGATTACTGTCGGGTGGTTATTGTAGCGGGCAAGGCCAAGGCCTCAGGCGCCGACCTGGGCAATCCAGTCGTTCAGATTATAGTAGTTTGTTACTCGGCTAACTTTTCCATCCTTCAGGTCGAAGAAGGCACCGGCGGGCAGGACGTATTTCTGGCCATCGGCTTGCGGCAACCCCTCATCGGTCACAAGATATTCGCCGTTCACAGTGAATTCGGCAGAGGCGCGTTTGCCGTCTGCGCTCGCCATGATCACCATGTCTGTGAGGTTTTCCTTATAGCAGCGGTTCATGTGGTCCATGAAGGAGGCAAAAGCGGCCTTGCCGGTCTGGCGCTCGCCCTGATTGATGTCATGCACCACCTCGTCATGAAGAAGCGCCAGAAAGGCATCCATGTCCTGTCGGTTGAAGGCATCGTAATAGGCGCGGATGGTTTCAGTAGCGGTCATCGTCTTCTCCGTTCAAAGCTTGCGCGGGTTTTCCATGACGGTATAACCAGCGGAACCGAAAGTGAAAATGCCCATGACCGTCGAAATCAAGTCTCTTTCCGGCATCGATGCTTCACCCTATTTTGATGATCTCGCCCGGCTGCGGATCACGGTGTTCCGCGCTTTCCCCTATCTCTACGATGGTTCGGTGGAGTATGAGCGCAAATATCTGGCCACCTATGCCGATACGAAGGGCGCTGTTTTCGTGCTGGCGCTAGACGGCGGGCAGGTTGTCGGCATGTCCACGGGCATGCCCATGGCGGCGGAAACCGACGAGGTGAAATCGCCTTTCCTGGCGGCCGGTTACGACCCGTCACAGCTGTTTTATTTTGGCGAAAGCGTGCTGCTTCCGGATTATCGCGGTCACGGCATCGGCGTGCGGTTCTTCGAGGAACGGGAGGCCCATGCCAAACATCTGGGCTTTGACTGGTGCACCTTCTGCGCTGTCGAGCGGCCCGCCGATCACCCGCGCCGCCCGGCGGATTACGTGCCGCTGAATGCCTTCTGGGAAAAGCGCGGCTATCGCCACCACCCCGAACTGCGCACCAGCTTTACCTGGCAGGATATCGACGAGAGCGCCGAGAGCCCGAAACCGCTGTCCTTCTGGATGAAGAACATCGCCGCAGGAGATGAAAAACGATGACCCGCCTCGCCGCCAGCCAATATGCCATCGAACTGATCGAGACATGGGAAGCCTATACGGCGCATCTTGCGGCCATCGTGCGCGAGGCAAAAGAAACGGGTGCGGAACTGCTGCTTCTGCCGGAATATTCGGCCATGGCGCTGACCGGGCAATTACCGCCCGAGGCACGGTCGGATTTGCACCGTTCCATCGAAGAGATACAGCCGCTTATTCCTTCCTGGGTGGAACTTTGCGAAGAGCTGGCACGACAACATCAAATCCTCTTCCAGCCAGGCAGCGCGCCGGTGAAGGACCCGGACGGCAAGTTCCGTAACCGGGCATGGCTGTTTGGACCGGACGGGTTGATCGGTTATCAGGACAAGCAGATCATGACCCGTTTCGAGCGGGAGCAATGGAACATCCATGCCGGCATAGAGGGCCTGAAAGCCTTCGACACGCCAATCGGCAAGCTCGGCATCCTCATCTGTTACGATAACGAGTTTCCCATGCTCGGCCGCAGGCTGGCGGAGCTTGGCGCGGAACTGGTCCTCGCTCCCAGCTGCACCGACACGCTGGCCGGCGCTTACCGGGTGCGCATCGGCGCGCAGGCGCGGGCGCTGGAAAACCAATATGCCGTGCTCTCCTCCCCCACCGCAGGTGAGGCCCCATGGTCGCCCGCCGTCGATGAAAATCGCGGCCGTGCGGCGCTTTACGTGCCCTCCGACTACGGCATGCCGGCATCCGGCATCATTGCGGAAAGCGAAAGCGATTTGGTGACGCAAAGCACGCTGCTGATCGCCGATATCGATCTCGCCACCGTCGCAAGGCTCAGGACCGAGGGGCAGGTGGCCACCCGCCGCGACTGGCCGGAGCAATTTGCGAGCTGAAAAGCCCATTTTAAAGGGCTTTTAACCAAATTCCCGCTTTGCGGCATGAGAAGCCCCTGCTATAGCGCGGGGCATGAGCACAAATTCGACCCGCACGCCCCTGGACCATATCCGCAACTTCTCGATCGTTGCCCACATCGATCACGGCAAATCGACGCTGGCCGACCGGTTGATCCAGTCGACGGGCGGCCTTGCCGAACGCGACATGTCGGAACAGGTTCTCGATTCGATGGATATCGAGCGCGAGCGCGGCATCACCATCAAGGCCCAGACCGTGCGCCTGCACTATAAGGCGAATAACGGCGAGACCTATGTGCTGAACCTCATCGACACCCCCGGCCACGTCGACTTCGCCTATGAGGTTTCCCGTTCGCTTTCGGCCTGCGAAGGTTCGTTGCTGGTCGTGGACGCCTCGCAGGGCGTGGAAGCCCAGACACTCGCCAACGTCTATCAGGCGATCGACAACGATCACGAACTGGTAACGGTGCTCAACAAGATTGACCTGCCGGCGGCCGAACCCGACCGCATCAAGGAGCAGATCGAGGAAGTGATCGGCATCGATGCTTCCGACGCCGTGATGATTTCGGCCAAGACCGGACTTGGCATTCCCGATGTTCTGGAAGCCATCGTCAACCGCCTGCCGCCGCCGACGAGCGAAGTTGGCGAAAACGGCCCGTTGAAGGCACTGCTGGTCGACAGCTGGTACGACACCTATCTCGGCGTCATGGTTCTGGTACGCGTCATCGATGGCGTGCTGAGCAAGGGCCAGCAGATCCGCATGATGGGCTCGGGCGCCAAATACGGCGTCGAGCGCGTTGGCGTGCTGACCCCGAAGATGGTCAATGTCGACAGCCTCGGCCCCGGCGAGATCGGTTTCATCACCGCCTCGATCAAGGAAGTCGCCGATACGCGTGTTGGTGATACGATCACTGACGACAAGCGCCCGACCGCGCAGGCCCTGCCCGGCTTCAAGCCGGCACAGCCCGTGGTGTTCTGCGGCCTCTTCCCGGTCGACGCGGCCGACTTCGAGGATTTGCGCGCGGCAGTGGGCAAGCTTCGCCTCAACGACGCTTCCTTCTCCTTTGAAATGGAATCGTCAGCTGCTCTCGGCTTTGGTTTCCGTTGCGGCTTCCTTGGCCTGCTGCATCTGGAAATCATTCAGGAACGCCTTGAGCGCGAGTTCAATCTCGATCTCGTCGCCACAGCACCTTCGGTTGTCTATGAAATGACGCTGACTGACGGTACCGAGAAGGAACTTCACAACCCGGCCGACATGCCTGACGTTGTGAAGATCAAGGAAATCCGCGAACCGTGGATCAAGGCGACGATCCTGACGCCCGACGAATATCTCGGCGGCATCCTGAAACTGTGTCAGGACCGGCGCGGCCTGCAGACGGAGCTGACCTATGTCGGCAACCGCGCGATGATCACCTATGAACTGCCGCTCAACGAAGTGGTGTTCGATTTCTACGACCGGCTGAAATCCATCTCCAAGGGTTACGCCTCGTTCGATTACAACATCATCGACTATCGCGAAGGCGATCTCGTCAAGATGTCGATCCTCGTCAATGGTGATCCTGTCGATGCGCTTTCCATGCTGGTGCACCGCTCGGCGGCCGACCGGCGCGGACGCGGCATGTGCGAAAAGCTGAAGGAACTCATTCCGCCGCACATGTTCCAGATCCCGATTCAGGCGGCCATCGGCGGCAAGGTCATCGCCCGTGAGACCGTGCGCGCGCTACGCAAGGACGTGACGGCGAAGTGTTACGGCGGCGACGCGACGCGTAAGCGCAAACTTCTGGACAAGCAGAAGGAAGGCAAGAAGCGCATGCGCCAGTTCGGCAAGGTGGAAATTCCGCAGGAAGCCTTCATCGCTGCGCTGAAGATGAACGACGAATAAGCAGCGCTCATACTGCATCGCTATTGGAGGGAGGCTTACAGCCTCCCTTTTGCGTTTGAAAAAACATCTTCAAGCGTGCAGCTTTGCGCCCTTGGTGATCTTGTCGACGATCTTCTTGTCCGCCCTCAACGCCATGCCGACCACCCTGGCATTGTCGGGAGAAAACTCCGAAAATACCTGGCGGTTGGCAACATCGTGCCCGGTCGCGAACATCTCCTCGATATAGAGCGATGTCGTGATGTCGCGTTCGAGGGACCGTTGATGAATTTTGCGCAGCGCCTCCTGATCCGTGGCCATGACCACCACCGGCTGGATGGACAGGGGGTTATAGACGTTGCCTGCGCCATCGCGGTATGGTTCCCCAATGATCTCTCCGGTCTGGGCGACAATGCCCGACATGAGAAATGCGGTAACGTTCAGTTTTTGCCATACGGCAAGGTCATCACGAAGGATGACGGCGATCTTGGTATCAAACATGCAAACTCAATCTGGCTGTGGTTACGAAAGAGAAGCAACCCTAGACCCTCTGCACGTCATCGATCTTGAACGTTCGTGCAAATTCGAGGGTATAGTCCAGGCGCCCGCTAGCGAGGGCATAGAACGTATCGAAGCGCGCTTTCATGGCAACGCCTATGCGCCGCATCGCCATGATACCTATGCGCTCGGCGTCACGCTTTCCGGCGTCCAGACCTTTTCCTATCGCGGCACCTCGCATTTCAGCATGCCGGAAAATGTCATCGTGCTGCATCCCGACGAAGTGCACGACGGCGGCGCAGGCACGGATGAGGGCCTGCGCTACCGTATGCTTTATCTCCCGCCTGAAAAAATCGCGCAGGCGGGATATCAAACGCTGCCCTTTGCAAGAAATCCCGTCATCGAAGACCCCGCGTTCCGGCAATGCCTGATCGAAGCGCTCGCCAATCTCGAAAGCAAGCCGGACAATCTGCTCCTGACCGACTGGCAATCGAGACTGGCGGATCTGCTTTCCAAACATTCGAACGGTAGCGCTACAACCATCAAACGGATTGACCGGGGTGCCGTTCTGCGGTGTCGGGACTATCTGCTGGAGAACAGTGCCGACACTGTTGGTTCAGAGGAACTGGAGCGAATAAGCGGCCTCGACCGCTTTACGCTCTTCCGGCATTTCCGCGGCCTGCTGGGAACCAGCCCGCATCGTTATCTCATCATGCGGCGGCTACAAAAATGCAAGGAGATGATGCGGGCCGGCGCCAGCCTTGCTGAAACGGCATTTGCCTGCGGGTTTGCCGATCAGGCGCATTTTACCCGGCATTTCAAGAACGCCTTTGGCATGCCACCCGGGCGCTGGCTGAGCCTCACCTCCAACTGATCATTCCGGAAACAGGATCGACCGGTGAGCCGCAGCACCTGCCATGGCACCGTCGCCCACCGCAAGGGCGACCGTGCCTGCCGGCCTTGCGACATCACCGCAGGCAAAGACGCCACGGGCGGTGGTCTGTTTCATGGCATCAATCACGATGCTCGATCCCATGGGCCCCTCCTCTACGGCGCAGCCGAGTTTTCCGATCCAGTCCGAGGTGATCCGCAGTTTCGGCTGGGTGAAAAGGCCAGCGAGCGCAATGCTGCGGCCGTCGGACAGAACGACATCCGCATGTCCGGCAATTTCCGCGATACGGTCTTTTTCCACACGGACACCACGGGCGGACAGAAGTGCATCCTGATCCCTATCCGGCACGAATATGCCATTGGTAAAGAAAGTCGTCTCACCCCAGTCCGGCAGCATCAGGGCGTGATGAATAGCCATGGGTGAAGCCGCAATAACGCCGATTTTTCCCTGATCGAGTTCGTAACCATGGCAATAGGGGCAATGAAAGACCGAAGAGCCCCAGCGCTCTTTCAGCCCGGTTATGTCGGGCAGCTCATCGGTAACGCCCATGGCAAGGATGAGCCGGGCGGCACTTTCGCGGCGATGACCATCGATCTCAACGGCGAAATCGCCAAAAGACCCCTCGGCATCGGTCACCCTGCCTTCCGCCCATTCTATTGTCTGATAGCGCTCGATCTGGCGGCGCGCTTCGGCGACGATCTCGCCCGGCGCCTTGCCATCCTGACCAAGAAAACCGTTGGAATGGCTGGCAAAACGGTTCCTTCTTTTACCGGCATCCACAACAAGAACGTTCTTTCTGGCGCGGCCCAGCTGCAGGGCGGCGGAGAGACCGGCATAGCTGCCGCCGATGATGATGACGTCGAATTTCATGATGCACCTATCGTTCAAGACCGGGCAGGAAGCGCCCGTTCATTTTCACGATACTTATATTGTTACGTGATTTTTCAAGTCAAGGGTCATGCAACTTATATTGTTACGTCAGTTCGGAACTGATAGCGTTGCAAAAAACAAATGGGCTTGCGCAATGAGACACGATACGCGCCTTTCAAGGGTGCTGCATATTCTGATCCATATGGAAAAACACGAGAGAGCGGCGACCTCTGAAAGCATCGCGGCCATGCTACAGACCAATCCTGTGGTGGTGCGCAGAACCATGGCGGGCCTGCGGGAGCATGGTTATGTCTCATCGGAAAAGGGCCATGGCGGCGGTTGGGTCCTGGCGCGACCGCTCAGCGAGATCACGCTGCTTGATATTTACCGGGCGCTCGGTGCACCGGAGCTGTTTTCCATTGGTCTGGCGGGCGACAATCCCAACTGCGTTATCGAACAGGCGGTCAATGAGGCCCTTTTTGATGCCATGAAAGAGGCTGAGAACATCCTCCTGTCCCGCTTTGGAAGCATAACGCTTGCAGCGCTGGCGAAAGAATCGATCGCCCGCTGGTCCAAAGTGTCCAATAACCCCTCGGCGATGGAACAGCTCTAAAGGCGAAAAGACGCCGATTGCATCCATGAAAAAACCGCCTGCCCGAAGGCAGACGGTTTATCATGTCAGTCAGCCCATTACGGCTGGGTCTGAGTGCCACCCGTATTCGGGCTTGCCGGGGCCGTGTTGTTTGCCGGCGGTGTTGCCGGTGCAGTCGGCGCCATGGGTGCCGGTGCCTGATCCGTGACCGCGGGCGGCGTGGTGGACGATGTCGTGGCCGGATCGGTGGTCGGGCCGCTCATCTGCGACCAGGCGAAAACGCCCACCAGCACGACGACGATGATCGCCAGCCACGGTACCCAGGACGACGAGGTCCGGGCAGGAGGCTCATTGCTGATATTCAGTTCCGGACGAAGATCGCGGTCCGGGCGCGGGTTGTTGGGATCGAATGTCATGGTATTTCTCCTCTTCACTCTGCGGAGAAAACGGTGTTCACGCGATTTTGTTCCGATTCATCCCTGCGCCTTCAGAACGGGCGGCTACCAGCCGCCTCCCGGAGTGCATCCGCCAGCACCGTCATGGTCTGCGGGCTGCCCATTTGCGATACGTTGAAACGCATGAAACTGGATGCGTTCTGCGAGGAGCTGAAGACATTGCCGGGTGCCAACACCACCTGCTGCGCAAGCGCGCGGCGCGCCACATCGCCCGCATCCACCCCGTTCGGCAGGCGGCACCATAAAAACATGCCCGCCTGCGGCTCGATCCAGGGCACGCATCCAATCGACTTCAGACGTGCCGCCGCCTCCGGCATCACCGCCGCAAGGCGCAGTCGAAGCGCCTCGACATGTTTGCGGTAACTGCCATCCGTCAAAAGCGACAGCACCAGCGCCGCTGAAAAATGCGCGCCGCCGAAAGCTGTAGCAATCTTGAGGTCAGTCAGCGCTTCCACCCATGCCACAGGTGCTGCAATGAAACCGCACCGCACCGAAGCAGACAGGGTTTTTGAAAAGCTGCCGATCTGGACAACACGGTCAAGACCATCGAAAGCAGCCAGCCGTGGTGCCGCCTGTGTTTCGAAATCGGCAAAAATATCATCTTCGATGATGGTCAGTCCCGCCTGTTCGGCCAGCATCAGCAGCCGATGGGCGGTAACGGCGGAAAGTCTGGCGCCTGTCGGATTATGGATCGCGGAATTGGTAATATAAAGACGCGGCTGGTGTTCTTTCAGCGCCTGCTCGAACAGCGGCAGGTCCGGCCCGGTTGGAGTGTAAGGCACGCCGATGACCTTGACGCGGTGTGCGCGAAGCAGGGCATGGAAATTGAAATAACAGGGGTCGTCGACAATCACCGCATCCCCCGGCTGCAGCAGGAAGCGGCAGAGAAGGTCGATTGCCTGCGTGCCGGAATCAGTGAGCATAATCTGGCTGGCACCCGCCTGTACCCCATGTTCGGCAAGCCTGCGCGACAGAAGCTGGCGAAGTTGCAGCAACCCCATGGGGCTCGCATAATCCGTCAGCAGGGCAGCATCCGCACGGGCAAGCCCCCGCATTGCCCGCCGCAACGCTTCTTCCGGCATCCACGATGCGGGAAGCCAGCCGCAACCGGGCTTGGCAAGGACCGAGGCCTCATCCAGCGCCTGCCGCGACACCCACAAGGGATCCACCGCCCTGTCCAGCCGCGGCTCAATATCCGCCAGAGATAACGGCGCAAGCGGGCCCGCTACAAAAAACCCGGAGCCCGGACGCGAAACTATCGTGCCATCCGCCACCAGACGGTCATAGGCTTCAACAACGGTGGAGGTGGAAACCTGCATCGTCTTTGCCAGCGCCCGCACCGAAGGCAAACGCGCGCCCGGCACAAGGCTGCGCGAGACGATGCGCTGGCGGATGCTCGCCATTACTCTCTCTATGCGTGTTCCGGGCTGCATGCCTGTTCGGGGCGCCATGCGCGTGACGGGAACAACCTGCTCGTTCAAATCGCTCTCCATCCGTACTGGGCCATCAACCATAACAGTTTATTGAAATTGTATATGACTGTTGCTGTTCCTGCCAGCCGTTCCGGATCAAGAAAGCAAAATGCAGGAGATGACAATGGACAAGACGACAAGCGGCTGGCTGAACGGCCTTATCGGCGTAGTGATATTCAGCGGTTCGCTGCCCGCGACGCGCATTGCGGTGACGGATTTCGATCCGGTGTTCCTGACCGTTGCCCGGGCCAGCATTGCCGGCATTCTGGCGCTCGGCCTGCTGTTGCTGTTCCAGCAAAAACGCCCGGCACGGAACGATATGACA
Source organism: Agrobacterium sp. 22-210-1 (assembly GCF_053522525.1). Lineage (NCBI taxonomy): Bacteria > Pseudomonadati > Pseudomonadota > Alphaproteobacteria > Hyphomicrobiales > Rhizobiaceae > Agrobacterium > Agrobacterium sp. 22-210-1. The sequence continues at coordinate 2,431,001 of NZ_JBNWCI010000001.1, forward strand.
TCGCTTTTCATCGTCTCGTTGGGCGTGGTGGTGGGCTTTCCACTTTTGACGGCGCTGGCACTGCGTCACGTGACATCGGCGCATTCCATCGTGTTCGTCGGGCTCTTGCCGCTCGCAACCGCGGTCTTCGCCGTGTTGCGGGGTGGCGAACGTCCCCGCCCCGCCTTCTGGCTGTTTTCCTGCCTGGGCAGTGCTCTCGTTGCAGGTTTTTCACTGTCGAATTCACTTTCAGCCGGAGTGGGGGCTTCGCTTGACGGCGATCTCCTGATGCTGGGCGCGATCATCGTCTGTGGGCTGGGTTATGCGGAGGGTGCCGCACTGTCGCGTAAGCTGGGCGGCTGGCAGGTTATCTCCTGGGCCCTCGTTCTTTCGCTGCCAGTGATGTTGCCGCTTGCCTTTTTCACCGGACCGGAAACGCTTGCCGGCATCGATCCGCAGGCCTGGGGCGGCCTTGCCTATGTGTCTCTGTTCAGCATGTTGATCGGCTTCATCTTCTGGTATCGCGGGCTGGCGCTCGGCGGCATTGCCGCTGTAGGCCAATTGCAATTGCTGCAGCCATTCTTCGGGCTGGTGCTTGCAGCAACCCTGCTACATGAAGAGGTGAGCCCTGCCATGATCGGAGTTACGCTTGTCGTGGTGCTTTGCGTTGCCGGGGCCAGAAAATTCGCGCGCTGACACCCGCCCGGATCAGCTTGAACGGCGGTCGATCCAGCGATGCCATGCGTCCTCGCTGCCATTAAAGACATTGAGATCGATACGGCCGTCGACACCGTGCGAGAGGCCGGAGCCGGAATATTGCCAGAACAGCCACTTGCGACCGGGATAGACCACGGACGGATGCTGGGCGACCGCGCGCAGCCAGAAGGGATAATCCTGGAATTCGCCGGTGAGATTGTCCTTGTAAAAATCAGGTGCGGTATAAATAATCGGACGCTGTCCGTAGTGGCGCTCGAGCTTGTTCATGAAGACGCGCATCTTTTCCAGAACGCGCTCGCGGGAAAGACGCATCTTGCAGCTGGATTCGCCATTATATTCCACGTCGATCACCGGCGGCAGCGCATCGGGATCGCGCGGGACGTTGCGAATGAACCAGTCCGCCTGCTCGCCGGCGTTGCGGCACCAATAAAAGAAGTGATAGGCGCCGCGGCGGATACCCGCTTCCTTCGCGCGCTGCCAGTTGGTGCGGAACATCGGATCAAGGTGATCGCCGCCATCCGTCGCCTTGATGAAGGCGAAATTGGCGCCGCGGGTGCGCAGCTGTGGCCAATTTATATTTGCCTGCCAGCGGGATACATCCACGCCGTGAACCTGAAAATGGCGCGGCTGAACGCGGCCGAAATTGATTGGCTTGGCATCGCTGAAACTGGAGCGGAAAATACGCGAGCGGATTTGTGCGCCGGCGCCCGCTGCCGGGGCGGCCGCCATCGCCAATTGCACCGGACGCTCCATTTCGCGAACCATCGGGCGCTCCGCCGGCCGCACCATTCCCGCCTGCGAAGGCGCGGGTAAACCGATTTCAGGCGCATTCTGAAGCAGGGATGCTTTTGGAGTGACAGCGGAAAAGGCTTTTGGCTCTTCAGGCACCGGCCCACCCCATGCCAGCACTTCCTGCCGTGGCTGGGCGGCGATGGCCTGCGTGCCGACACTTGCCTGCGGCACGGGTGCCGATGGCGTGACCGAACTCGTCGTCTCCTTCGAGGGCAAGCCAGCCACCAGGCTTTCCGGCCCGGAACTGGTGCAGCCACCTAACAAAAGGCAACCGAAGAAAAGTGCTGGCACAGCCGATGATCGCATGAGAACCCGTACGCAAAACAAATCGGGGGCGCTCTGACGCCGCCCGGAGACCTCGAAATACAATTGCTAACGGAAGATTATCAAAAAAGACTGAATCTTATCTTTACGCCGGCACCTGCCAATGCGCCTGTCATTTCTGGCAGACAAAATACTTCGAGTTCTCACAGGGCGGCGAGGATCAGGCCGTCATGGTGGTCAGATCGACGGTATCGGCACCGGGAGAGTTTTTCTTGATCGACTCGATCGCATGGACGGCCGAGGCCTTGGCCTTGTACCCTTCCGACGAAAACATCGCTTCACCGTTGGATGCCTTGAAGCGAAAACGATATTCGCCAGCCTTGTCCTGATAAATCTCAAATTTATACATGTTCTTCACATCTCCTTGCTGATGATGGTGAAACGACCAAAACCTGATCGCTCGTTCACGTTAACAACGAAAATAATCCGCTTAAATGAGTCGCACCCAGGCACGTGCAATTTCCAGACCGGCGGCATCAGCCATAGCTGCGCGCGCGCCGCGGTGGTCGTTGTATTTTTCCAGCCAGCCGGGCGCCATTTTTTCGACCGACGCCGGGAAGGCCTCGCACCAGCTGTCCACGACGGCGGTGGATGCTTCGAAATGGAACTGGGTGCCATAAACCGCCCGACCTAGACGGAAGGCCTGATTTCGCGTTGCTTCATTGGTTGCCAGCCGTATCGCGCCCGGCGGAAGCGTAAACGTATCGCGGTGCCATTGAAAAATCGGGAATATGTCATCCAGCCCGGCCAATAGTGGATCGGATACGCCGTCCTCCGTCAGCGATACATCTTCCCAACCGAATTCAGGCGGGCCGGAGAGAATATTCTCTCCCCCATAGGCGCGCGCCAGCAGCTGGCTGCCAAGGCACACGCCCATCACGGCCTTATCGGCATCACCAAAGGCTTTCATCAAATGCGCAAGGTCTGGAAGATAGGGATAAAGTGCGTCATCGAGGGCATTCTGCTCACCACCCAGAACGATGAGCGCATCATGCTCACCCGCACTGACGGGAAGAGGCTCGCCCGCATAGGCGCGGATAATGTGCGTTTCCACACCTGCCTCGTCCAGTGCGAAGCCGAGTTGTCCGTGCGGCGTGCCCGCCATGTTTTCGATAATTACAACGCGCATGCGGCCTCTTGATGATGACGGAAAACCCAATCAGCGCAGTTGCCGATCAAATCCAAGCTTCACCACGAGAAAAACGGATTTTCAAGAGGCATAAAAACGACGGCGGGGCGATGCCAGGCCAGCCCCGCCGGTAATCCTTAAAATTCCCGGGACATCTTTGCGTCGACGGAATGCCGGTTGCCGCCACGAACGCCGAAAAACAGGAAGATGGCCGCCCAGAGAATCGATTTTTCTGCGCCACCCAGACCTTCCGCCTTTACGATGCCGTGAAAATAGACCGTTACCAGCAGGACAATCATGGCCGCGAAGGAGGCAGGCCGTGTGAAGAGGCCGATCGCCACCAGAATGCCGCCGAAAAACTCTGTGGCGGCCAGAAGCGGCGACCAAAACACGCCGGGATAAAAGCCAAGGCTTTCCACCATGCCGACCGCACCGAAAGGGTTGGCGATCTTGCCAAAACCATGGGTGACAAGAAGAACACCCGCCGCAACGCGCAGAATGGTCTCCACCAGATCATGTGTCGCATTATAAAGCGGTGCGACAGCAGGAACGAAAAGACGCTGACGGTTATTGTCGAACTGGGCCATAGGATCTCCACGTTTCAGCCTTCGATGGCTTATCTGTTCGCAAAGCTCCGTGATAAGAACAAGAACGCGCCGGGTAAAAACATGAGTGTTATAGTTGACATTATCGTGACCGGGCTTTGAAGGAGACCTGATCATGACCGACACCAAGCCGCGCATAACCATTCGCTATTGCACGCAATGCAACTGGCTGCTGCGCGCGGGCTGGATGGCACAGGAGATATTGCAAACCTTCGCTTCTGATGTCGGCGAAGTCAGCCTCATCCCCTCAACCGGCGGTCTGTTCGAGATCACCGTGGACGGCACCATCATATGGGAACGCAAACGCGATGGCGGTTTTCCCGGCCCAAAAGAGCTCAAACAGAGAATCCGCGATATCATCGATCCGGACCGCGACCTCGGCCATGTGGACAGAACGAAGCATGACGGGCTCGACACCTGACCCGGCGACATGTTTCAACAGCCTCCAACCAAGTTTTTTCCCTTTAAAATCAATGATCGTCATAAAAGTTCAAAAAGTCTGTTGACACCGGGCGGCTGCCCTCGTACATCGCTCTCCGTCGCCCAGATGGCGGAATTGGTAGACGCGCCAGCTTCAGGTGCTGGTACTCGAAAGGGTGTGGAGGTTCGAGTCCTCTTCTGGGCACCATTCCTTTTTTGATCTTAGCCAGATCAATGACTTAGACGAAAAAACAGCAACATGCAGGCTTCCCGCGAAACGCAGGAGAGCATGTTGTGTTTTTTCGATCTGATGAGACTCCTGACTCCCGTTTCCCCAAAAAAATGATTGCCGCCTGCGGGAACGCAGCATTTGTCACGTCGACAAAAAACCTGCCGTTTCCTCATGCAAAATCATTATATGTGAATGCTCATTTGGCTTCGCCGAGCTTACGGCTGAGAATCCTTGTCGCCGCTGTTTTGCGAATGTTGTTCGCAATTCGGCGTACAGGAAAGCACGGTTCGTTCCGTCTGGCGGAAAACGCGAACCGTATTGCCTTCATCGATGGAGACGAGAATGCGCTCGTCGACGATCGGATTTCCATCGGAATCAAGAAGCACGAGATTTGTCGTTCCGAAACTGCGGCCAGTTAGCACAATGGTCGTGGCATCGGCGACCGTGGCATCGGCAACTTTCGAATTGCCAACAATAACCTTGCTGACGGGACGATCGAGACGGAGAACACGGGCGTGGTTCATCGAAACGCGCAATATGTCTTCCTGGGCGAAAACAGATTGCGACGAGCCTCCCATAATGACGGACAAGCCGACCACAATTTTCGCCAGTTTTCCGGATGACACGCGTTTGGCCCTTGTTCATTACCCGCACTTTACTGCGTTGCAGAATGCGCGGTTTTAGTGAATGAAGCGTTAAATCGCGAAAATGCGTGGCGCGGGCGGTAACCATGCGCGGCTGAAGTCATTTTCCGCCTTCGCCGGCCCGCATCAAAATTGAACATATATGTCCCATTGAGGGAGCAGGTTTCCAAAAACGGGAAATCCCTTGCGGCAGAATATATTTGTTTATCAGCAAATATAAAAATATGCACAATACTTTTTGTCTTTGTTTACCAAGAGAAACTCATCATGCCATTTACTTTGGATTAAGGATTTTTTTTAAGTGGTTGGAAATCGCTCGGCTGTAGTTTGAACGCAACCGAACAACGGAAAACAGTTGTCGGCGTGCTGAACCAAACAAGAGTTAGGAGATACTCATGACCAAGATTTTCGCTCGTTTCCTCAAGGACGAATCCGGCGCCACGGCAATTGAATACGGCCTGATCGCTGCGCTTATTTCTGTTGCAATCGTTGGCGGTGCCACGACTGTCGGCAGCAAGATCGGTACGCTCTTCACAAACATCGGTACGAAGATGACGACCGCAGCGACGAAATCGGGCAATTAATAGTTCCGTTACTTCCTTGGGTGGCCGCTCCGGAAAGGCGCGGCCACCTTAGTATTTTTGATTCCGCCCTTCATTGGTAGCCACTCACACACGGAATCCTTTGTGGAATTGATACAATGGTCGTAGCAGCAATTTTTCTGACTTTGCCTTTGTGTCTCGCATTTGCTGCGCTGAACGATCTATTCAGCATGACCATACCCAACAGAATACCGCTGATCTTGCTAGTTTGCTTCCTTGTTGTTGCACCGTTTACCGGCATGGAATGGCAGACTTTCGCAATGAGCATTGCAGCAGCGGCCGCCGTTTTTCTTGCTTGTTTTGCACTCTTTGCCGCCAATGTGATGGGTGGGGGGGACGCCAAGCTGTTGACCGCGGCTACGGTCTGGTATGGATTCAATTCTTCGCTCATCGAATTCTTGCTTGGAGTCACCTTCATTGGTGGCGTATTGACGCTTGGCATCCTGCTTTTGCGGTCGCGATCGCAGGAAATCATGGCAATCGGCATTCCCATTCCGGATTCCCTGATGGTGGCGAAAAAAATCCCCTATGGCATCGGCATCGCCATTGCTGGCTTTTTGACTTACGGTGACGCGCCGCTTGTAAAAGCCGCCATCGCCAGTCTTTCATGAATAAGTTACAGCGCTGACGGATTAAAGACCCGTTAACCACAAATCCAAGCACAATATTAACCATAATTATACCAATCACACGCCATCCTGAGGGGAGAACAACCTGATTCCCTCAAGGATCGAGCATGAAACCGTCGCGTATCGTTATTCTATCCGTTGCCTTGGTCGCTGCCGGTCTTGCCGGTCTCGTCGCCATGCAGATTTCCGGCGCAAAGCAGGTCATCGAAAAAGCGGAAACGATCATCCAGAAGGAGCCGACGGTCAATGTTCTCGTTTCCTCGGTCAATTTGCCCGTCGGTAGCCGCCTGAACGATAGTTCGATGCGCTGGACACCGTGGCCGCAGGGCAATGTCGTCGATAACTTCATAACCGAAACGAAAAATCCGAACGCGATCACCGAACTCACCGGTGCCGTCGTGCGGTTGCCCCTGTTCGAAGGCGAACCGGTGCGACCGGAAAAGGTCGTCGATTCCAGCACCCGCATCATGTCTTCACTTCTGCCGGCAGGCAAACGCGCCGTCGCCACGGAAATTTCCGTCTCCACCGGCGCCGGCGGTTTCGTGCTGCCGAATGACCGGGTCGATGTCATCATGGTTCGCAAGGGCGATAACGGCAATTTCCTGACCGAGAACGTTTTGAACAATGTCCGGGTTCTAGCAATCGACCAACAGATCAAGGAAGGCGAAGACGGCATCTCCGCCGTCGTCGGTGCGACTGCAACTCTGGAGCTGACCCCAGAACAGGCAAAAATCATAACGGTGGCGCAGCAGATGGCGGATCGCCTCACCCTTGCGTTGCGCTCGATCGCCGACGCGCAGGAAAACGATACGCTTTCAGCGGGTTACCTTCTGAACGGCGGCTCCGGTCAACCGGAAATCCAGGTGATCAAATCCGGGTCGATCGTCAAAGGCAGTCAAGGAGCATCACAATGACCGGGGGGTTCATGGCAAAGCGTGTTAAAAAACACCTGCGTTCATCGATGCTGGGCGGACTTGCATTCTGCGTGGCTTTTTCAGGTATTCCAGGCCCGCATTCGCCTGAATTTATGCGCCTTGGCGAAGCCGTGGCACAAAGTGCGAGTATCGTCCGGATCACCGAGAGCGGATCTGGCATCCGCAAACGTCTGAAGCTCGGCCTCAACAAGGCATTGGTCATTGATCTGCCTGAGGACGCTCACGACATTCTCGTTGCGGATCCAAGCCTTGCCGATGCCGTGACACGCACCTCCAAACGAATTTACCTCTTCGGAAAAACGGTGGGGCAAACCAATATTTTCATTTTCGGTGAGGGCGGTCGCGAAATCGTCAGCCTCGACCTTGAAGTAGAGCGCGACATCTCCGGTCTCGAGGCCAATATCCGCCGTTTTATTCCCGAGTCGGATATCAAGGTTGAAATCGTTTCGGACAACATCGTTCTAACGGGCTCCGTGCGCACCCCTCAGGACTCCGCGCGCGCCGTGCAGCTTGCCGACGCGTTTCTTAAGGGCGGGGAAGCCACCACGCGTAATATATCGCTCACCGGCGGCGACAACGGTGGAGATGCGGCGATTTTTGCGGAAAGACGCCAAGTATCGCAAATCGTCAACATGTTGACGATCGAGGGCGAGGATCAGGTAACGCTGAAGGTGACTGTCGCCGAAGTCAGCCGGCAGGTGCTGAAACAACTCGGCTTCAATGGCTCCATCGGCAGTTCGACAAGCAGTAACGGCTTTGAGTTCTCAAATCCGTCCAACCTCGGGAATGCAATCAGCACTGCGTCTAAAATAGCCAGCGGTTCGATCGGTTCCGGCTCGCTGAACTTTGCCTCCTATCTCAATGCCATGGAGCAGGCTGGCGTCGTTCGCACTCTTGCAGAACCTAGCCTTACCGCCATCTCCGGCGAACAGGCCAAGTTCTATGTGGGGGGAGATTTCCGGATCGCCGGAACCCAGGAAGTTACGCTCGACAAAGATACAAATACTCCGACGATCACCCGCGAAACGGAAACAGTCGACTACGGTATCACCTTGAATTTCAAACCTGTGGTGCTTTCACCGGGAAGAATAAGTCTCAAAATCGAGACCAATGTCTCCGAGCCGACCTATGAAGGCAACGTGGTAACCGGCAACTATGGGCGGAACATTCCCGGCTCGACCTATATGTCAGTTCGCAAGCGCGAAACCTCCACAACAGTCGAACTTCCGTCCGGCGGATCGATCGTGATCGCAGGTCTTGTTCAGGACAATGTCCGCCAGGCCATGTCCGGACTGCCAGGCATGTCGAAAATCCCGATTTTCGGCACGCTTTTCCGCAGCAAGGACTTTATCCGCAACGAAACGGAACTGGTCATCATCGCTACGCCCTATCTGGTACGGCCCGTTGCGCGCAACCAGATCGCCCGGCCGGATGACAACTTCAACCCGGAAAACGATGCCGCCATGTATTTCATGAACCGCGTCAACAAGGTCTATGGCCGCAAAGACCAGGTCCAGGCAGCGCCCTATCAGGGATCAGTGGGGTTCATCTACAAATGACGACACGCGCGCGAAATCTCCTCTTCAGAGCAAGCCCGGTCAGGGCAGGAAACGTCATGCCGGAAATAACCTCCTCTTCCTTCCTCAGACGGGCTGGTCTCATCTCCATGGTTGCGCTCGCCGCCGGCCTGCTGCAAGGCTGCGCGCGCGATCCGCTTACGACCAATGCCATTCCCGATGATTATCGCACACGCCATCCGATCACCCTGTCGGAAGCGGAGCACTCGCTGGATATTCCGGTTTCGGCGGGCGACAGCCGGTTGACCACCGCAGTGGCGGATAACGTGCGTGGTTTCGCCCAGAATTATGCGTCCATGTCGACCGGTATCATCAATATTCAGACGCCGTCGGGATCGGCCAATTCGGCAGCGGCCTCAAGTATGGCGAAGCAGATCCGCTCGACGCTTTCCGGCGCCGGCGTACCCTCGGGCAAAATCATGGAAACACGTTATGCGGCATCCCCCAATGGCGATGCTGCACCCATCCGCCTGAGTTACGTTGCCGTCACCGCAATGACCGGGCAATGCGGCCAGTGGCCCGAAGACCTTTCGGACAATACCTTCGCCAACAAGAACTGGTACAATTTTGGATGCGCTTCGCAGAGCAATCTCGCCGCGCAGATTGCCAATCCCATGGATCTGGTCGGCCCGCGGGGCATGAGTCCGATCGATGCCGAGCGTCGCGCGGTGGTCATTGACGCCTATCGCGGCAAGAGCACGACGGCGACGACGGACTGATGCGGTTCCACCATTTGTTACGGCAGGATAGACGATGAGCGCTGTAGAATACGACATCAAATCAAACGGCGGCGCAGACGCCGAAGCGCCCGTTCGCGTCGGGGATATGGATCGCCTGCGGCCCCTGCCCCGCATTTCCGTCCATGCCTTCTGTGTCAGCGACAATATGCAGGGCGTCATGGACGCATTGTCCGGCGACAGGCGCATGAGCAAGGTGACCCTTCGGGTGACCAAGGGGGACATCAATGCGGCAGCCACGATGTTTTCCGCTTCGCCCACGCCCAATCTCATCATTCTGGAGACGGCAAGCGCACCCGCTTCGCTGCTGGATGATCTCGCCCCCCTGGCGGAGGTTTGCGACCCCACCACTCGTGTCATCATCATCGGCCGACACAATGACATAACGCTTTATCGCGATCTCATCCGTAACGGCATTTCCGAATATCTTGTCGCCCCGGTCAGCATGGCCGATCTGCTAGCCTCGATCGCGACGATCTTCGTCGATCCGGAGGCGGAGCCGCTCGGCCGTAACATTGCCTTCATCGGCGCAAAAGGCGGGGTGGGCTCCTCGACAATCGCGCATAATTGCGCCTTCGGCATATCCACGCTGTTTTCCACCGAAACCATCCTGGCCGACATGGACCTCGCCTATGGCACGGCCAATATCGATTTCGATCAGGATCCTGCCCAGGGCATGGCTGAAGCCGTGTTTTCACCGGAACGGCTGGACGAGGTGTTTCTCGACCGTCTTTTGACGAAATGCTCCGACCATCTGTCGCTTCTGGCAGCACCGTCGCTTCTCGACAGGACCTACGATCTCGATCGTCAGGCTTTTCTGCCGATTCTCGAGGTTCTGCAGCGCAGCGCCCCTGTCGCAGTCCTCGACCTTCCCCACCAATGGTGCGACTGGACGCGAGCAGTCCTTGCGGAAGCCGACGAAGTGGTGATTACGGCCGTTCCGGATCTTGCAAATCTGCGCAACACGAAGAACCTGTTCGACGCTCTGTTAAAACTGCGACCCAATGACAAGTTGCCACACCTCATTCTCAATCAGGTGGGCGTGCCGAAACGGCCGGAGATCGCCCCGGCAGATTTCCTCGAGCCACTGGAAATCGAGCCCATCGCAATCATCCCGTTCGATACCCAGCTGTTCGGCAATGCCGCCAATAGCGGGCGCATGATCAGCGAGATGGATGAAAAATCCCAGATCGCGGAAACTTTCTCGCAGATCGCCCATACGATTACGGGCCGCACCGTGCTGCGCAAAAGCAGACGCGGCGGCCTGGACAAACTCAAGAATATTCTCAAGCGCAAATAGGGTTTACCTCTGCGCCTTTAGACGGAAACGCCGATGTTCGGAAAACGCGGGTCTGAAGGCCCAGCCAGAAGCACAAAGCCGGATTTGGCCGCAGCTGTACCCATGCAGGCAGCGGTGGCAGCCGAGCCTCGGCCTCTTACGATCGACACGCTTGAACCCGGCCAGTCGCCCGCAACACGGCAGGTCAACGCGGCATCGCAGTCGCCGCAGAAAAAACGTGCGCGCACGGAAGATTATTACAATACCAAGAGTCAGGTTTTCTCAGCGCTCATCGATACGATCGATCTTTCGCAGCTCGCCAAGCTCGACGCGGAGAGCGCACGTGAGGAAATTCGCGATATCGTCAACGATATCATCACGATCAAGAATTTCGCCATGTCGATTGCCGAGCAGGAAGAACTGCTCGAAGACATTTGCAATGACGTTCTCGGTTACGGCCCGCTGGAGCCGCTTCTCGCCCGCGACGATATTGCCGACATCATGGTCAACGGATCCGGCCAGACCTTCATAGAAGTCGGCGGCAAGACCATCGAATCCGACATCCGCTTTCGTGACAATGGCCAGTTGCTGTCCATCTGCCAGCGTATCGTCAGCCAGGTCGGCCGGCGTGTAGATGAATCGAGCCCGATATGCGACGCCCGCCTGCCGGATGGATCGCGTGTCAACGTCATTGCGCCACCGCTCGCCATCGACGGGCCGGCGCTGACGATCCGAAAATTCAAGAAGGACAAGCTGACGCTTGACCAGCTGGTGCGCTTCGGCGCAATCACGCCCGAAGGCGCGACCTTGCTCAAGATCATCGGCCGCGTTCGCTGCAACGTCGTCATCTCCGGCGGTACCGGCTCGGGCAAGACCACGCTTCTCAATTGCCTGACGAGCTTTATCGACAGGGACGAACGTGTCATCACCTGTGAGGACACCGCCGAACTGCAATTGCAGCAGCCGCATGTGGTGCGCCTGGAAACCCGCCCGCCGAACATCGAAGGTGAAGGCGAGATCACCATGCGCGATCTGGTCAAGAACTGCCTTCGTATGCGCCCAGAACGCATCATCGTCGGCGAAGTGCGCGGACCGGAGGTTTTCGACCTGCTTCAGGCCATGAATACCGGCCACGACGGCTCGATGGGGACGCTGCACGCCAACACGCCGCGCGAATGCCTCAGCCGTATCGAATCCATGATTGCCATGGGCGGCTTTACCCTGCCGGCCAAAACGGTGCGCGAAATCATTTCGGGATCGATCGATATCGTCGTTCAGGCGGCGCGCCTGCGTGATGGCTCCCGCCGGATAACGCAGATCACCGAAGTCATCGGCATGGAAGGCGACGTCATCGTTACCCAGGATTTGATGCGATACGAAATCGAAGGCGAGGATGCGAGCGGCAAGCTGATCGGCAGGCATGTATCGACCGGCATCAGCAAACCGCATTTCTGGGATCGCGCACGTTATTATGGCGAAGAAAAACGTCTGGCGGCCGCGCTCGATGAAATGGAAAAGACATCTTAAGGGAAAGCGACTGCCATGGACCCGACAATCCTGTTACTGGCCGTACTTGTCGCTATTTCGGCAGGAGCGCTGGCTTACGCCTTCCTTTTCCAGCAGATAGAGGTCGAAAAAAAGACCACCAGCCGCTTCAAGCGGGTGAAAGCCGCTGAAACGGATCACGCTAATATCAAAGCTGCGCGCGACCGTGTTCAGGAACTCGGAAAACGCCGCAAATCCATGCAGGACAGCCTGCGGGAAATGGAAAAGAAACAAAATGAAAAGGCAAAAAGGACAAAGAATGTCAGTTTGCGTGACAAACTGGTTCAGGCTGGCCTGCAGCTTTCAATCCGGCAGTTCCATCTGCTGAGCGCAGGTGGAGCTTTTGTCTCCGGTATCATAGCAATTCTGTATGGCCTGTCGCCGCTTATCGCTCTGCTTATAGGAGTGGTCGTCGGGTTGGGGCTACCACGATGGGTATTGGCCTTTCTTCTCAAGCGGCGGCAGAAAAAATTCCTGGAGGAATTCCCCAATTCTCTGGACGTCATGTGCCGGTCGATCAAGTCCGGACTGCCGTTGAACGATGCCGTGCGATTGATCGCATCGGATGGCCAGGAGCCGGTGAAAACGGAATTTCAGCGGGTCGTCGATGCACAGCAGGTCGGTATCAGCATTCCTCAGGCAATCGAGCGCATGATGCTGACCATGCCGCTGTTCGAGGTCAGTTTCTTCGGCACCGTCATCACCATTCAGGCACAGGCGGGCGGTAATCTTTCAGAAGCGCTGTCCAATCTTTCAAAAGTCCTGCGTGACCGCAAGAAGATGCGAGCCAAGGTGAATGCCCTCTCAATGGAGGCGAAAGCCTCGGCGGTCATCATCGGCGCGCTGCCCTTCATCGTCATGATGCTGGTGCACTTCACGTCGCCCGATTATTTGTCCGTGCTTTTCAGCGATTTGCGCGGGCACATCATTCTCGGAGCATCCGGGATCTGGATGCTGATTGGCATTTTCATCATGCGTCAAATGATCAATTTCGATATTTGAGGGCGGGGCCATGACAGGAAATCTTGTTTCCCGCCTGACGGATCCGCAGACGATCATTGCCATTCTGGTCACGCTTGCGGTTTTTGCCACCCTTTACACCCTCATCATGCCGTTCTTCGAGCGCAAGGACTTCGCCAAACGGATGAAAGCGGTGTCGACGGAACGCGATGTTATCCGCAGCCGCGAACGCGAGCGGCTAGCAACGACCTCCAGAGACGGAAAAACCTCGTTGCGCGGCAGCAACAACAAATCCGCGCGCCGCATCGTCGAAAGGTTCAATCTTCAGGAAGCACTTGCCGACGCGAATACGATGAACAAGCTGCGTGCAGCGGGTTTTCGTTCACAGAATGCGCTCAACACATTTCTCGCCGCGCGATTCGTCCTGCCATTCGCCTTTCTTGCCATCGCTTTTACCTGGGTTTTCGTCCTGGGAAACCTCGCCGACAAGGCTTTTGTCGTCAGGCTGATGGCTGTCCTGCTTTTCGGCTATATCGGTTTTTACGCGCCGAATATCTACGTTTCCAACGCCATGACAAAGCGACAGGGGTCAATCAAGCGTGCGTGGCCGGATGCGCTGGATCTGATGCTGATCTGCATAGAATCCGGTGTCTCAATGGAAGCCGCAATGCGCCGTGTGGCGGAAGAAATGGGCGAGCAGTCCCCTGAACTCGCGGAGGAAATGATGCTGACGACAGCAGAACTTTCCTTCCTTCAGGACAGGCGCATCGCCCTTGAGAATTTCGGTATGCGCACACAGCTGGATGGTGTCAAAAGCGTGGTGCAGGCGCTTATCCAGGCGGAACGATATGGCACGCCGCTCGCTCAGGCGCTACGCGTGCTGGCGCAGGAAGGCCGTGACGAGCGCATGAACGAGGCCGAAAAGAAAGCCGCCGCGTTGCCGCCGAAACTGACCGTACCGATGATCATATTCTTCCTGCCGGTACTCATCGCCGTCATCCTCGGGCCCGCCATCATCCGGGTTATGGACACGTTCAAATAAAGAAAAACCGCCGGCATTTTGCGCGGCGGTATATTCCGATCCCGGCTGGCAAGATCGCGGGTCCACTCATACGGGCGGCCATACCTAACCCTATCAGCCTGCAGGCTTTGCGTCTTTTTTCGCCAGCTGCTGCCAGGAATTCTGCTGCGAGAGCATCGCGCGCAGATAGGTAAGATTTGCCTGCGCCTGCTGCGGTGACAATTCCTGAACCGCGATGCGCTCGGCTTCGGCGAAACGTCCCTGAAGACCCACCACAAGCGCAAGGTTCTGGCGAACGCGGCTATCGGCGCCGGGTTGCGAAATGGCGGATTGCAGATATGTTTCGGCGGTGCGGGGATCGCTCGACAGGACATAAGACATGCCGAGGTTTGAAAGCACGCTTGGATCGTTCGGCTTGAGGTCGAGCGCCTGCCGGTATCTCGAGCGCGCCTCGTTCGAGCGTCCCAGCTGGTCGAGAACGGCGCCTTCGGCGGAATAAAGCCGCCAGTCGGGTCGGTCGGGGGTCTGCGCCCTCTGTATGGTCGAAAGCGCCTGCTCCAGCTGGCCGGCAGCCGCCTGCGCCTTGCCATAAGCGGCAAGCACATCGCGATCCGCCGGATTGGCGATGGCGATCTGCTGCATGACGGCAAGTGCCTGGGTATTCTTGCCCGTCATCATCAGAACGCTGGCGTAGTTCATGCCGACCGACTTGTCCTTGGGGCTGCGTTCATAGGCCTTGCCGGCGGTCTCTTCCGCCTGCCGCAGCTGGTCCATGTTCATCGTATCATAAGAACGCGTGGCGGCGGGAATGGAACCGGTGGACATGCGATCCGGCTTGTTGGTGCTCGCGCATCCGGACACGGCCAGAACTAGCGCTACCAGACAGGTTCCGCGCAGCAACCCGGTCCGGCCTGTTTTAGCCAAAGAAAAAGCAGTCATGGCAGCGCCCCCGCCCAAAAATGATCGATCTTGCGCCCGACATACGACAGACTCACATGACGCAACTTTCACTAAAGCAATAATCTGTTAACCCTAACAGAGCGTTAATCGCACCGATTCACGACACTGGAGCGCCGCGTCCGAGAGGACGCAAAAGGCCGCTCTGGCACTTTGAAACTGCGCATCGTTCCTGTCGAAAATCATCCCGATTTTCGGGGCCGGTGCACCAACGGAAGCATACAATGGCGCCCTACCAGTTCATCGAACGCCCCACCCCTTTCAGCTCAAAGGCCGGCAACACCCTGCCGGTTTTTGCCGTCACCCCAGCCCATATCGAACAGGGCGCCATCGATCCTGTTGCTCTGGACTGGGCGAAAAAGGCGGGGTTCAAGGCGGAAGCAGGCGCCATCCTGCTCGTGCCTTCCGCCGATGGTTCGCTGGGTGGCGCGCTTCTCGGGCTTGGCGGCAATCCATCCGAAATTCCCTTCATAACCGGGAAACTTGCCCGTGAACTGCCGGAAGGCGAGTGGCACATCGAAACCGCGCCCCTGACCGCCAACCGCCTGGCGCTCGGCTTTGGCCTCGGCAGCTATCGCTTCGACAAATACAGAACCACCAAGACCAACGGGGCAAAGCTTCTCATTCCGCAAGATGCGGAAGACGGCGAGATCAAACGCATTCTGGCCGGCGTTTTCCTTGCCCGCGATCTCATCAATATACCGGCCAATGACATGGGACCGGACGAGCTTGAAATCGCCTTCCGTGCCCTTGCCGCTCACTATAAGGCAAAGGTCAGCGTCACCACCGGCGACGATCTGTTGAAAGAAAACTTCCCGCTGATCCACGCCGTTGGCCGCGCGAGCGAAAGCGCGCCGCGCCTCCTTGAGATGAACTGGGGTAAAAAGGGCAATCCACGTCTCACCCTCGTCGGCAAGGGTGTCTGCTTTGATACCGGCGGTCTTGATATCAAACCCGCTGCCTCCATGGCATTAATGAAGAAGGATATGGGCGGTGCGGCCAATGTTCTCGGCCTTGCACTGATGATCATGGATGCGAAGCTGCCTGTCGATCTTCGTGTGCTTGTACCAGCCGTCGAAAACTCCATCTCCTCCAATGCCTTCCGCCCTGGCGATATCTATAAAAGCCGTAAGGGACTGACGGTACAGATCGACAACACCGATGCGGAGGGACGTCTCGTGCTGGCGGATGCGCTGGCCTATGCCGATGAGGATGCGCCGGACCTGATGATCGACATGGCGACGCTGACGGGTGCCGCCCGCGTCGCTCTCGGCCCGGATCTGCCGCCTTTTTATACCGATGACGAAGATCTGGCCCATGACATCTCGGAAGCCAGCATCGATATCGACGACCCGCTGTGGCGGATGCCGCTCTATATGGGATATGACAAGGATATCCGCTCGCGGGCAGCCGACATCACCAACGCGCCGTCAGGCGGCATGGCCGGCTCGATCACCGCAGCCCTGTTTCTCAAGCGTTTCGTGACGAATACCAAGCGCTGGGCGCATTTCGATATTTACGGCTGGTCGCTGAGCGAGAGGCATCACTCGTCGATCGGCGGCGAGGCGCAGGGTATCCGGGCGATCTTCCATTACATCGCACATCAATTCGCGAAGTAATCACTTCCACGGGCGCTTCGGCAACCGGAGCGCCCGGTCTCTATCAAACAAGAACCTTCTGTTCCTTGTGGTCTTCCTCGCCGAAGAACTTCAGGTAACGTTCCACTTCGGCCGGCTCGCCCGTCGCCTTTTGCGGATTATCTGAGAGCTTGACCGCCGGCCGGCCATTGGCGTCGCTGACCTTGCAGACGATCGAGATCGGCTTGAGGCTGGCGATGGTTTTTGGCGCGCAGCCGGCAAAGTCATTGGTCAGATTGGTGCCCCAACCGAAGCTCATCCGTACCCGACCTTCGAAATGTCTGTAGGTGTCGATAATGGCGTTGACATCGAGACCGTCGGAAAAGATCAGCATCTTCTTGCGCGGGTCGCGGCCCATCTTCTGCCACCACTCGATGATCTTTTCGCCGCCCTCGATCGGCGGCGCGCTGTCTGGGCGGAAACCCGTCCAGTCCGCCACCCATTCCGGCGCATTGCGCAGAAACGCAGCCGTACCGAAGGCATCAGGCAGCACGATCAGCAGGTTGCCGCCATAAAGCCGGTTCCAGTCCTTCAGAACCTGATAGGGGGCGGCCGCCAGTTCCTCATTCGTCTGCGCAAGCGCTGCAACCACCATCGGCAATTCATGCGCATTGGTACCCACGGCTTCGAGATCGGAATCCATGGCGAGCAGGACATTGCTCGTGCCGGTGAAAGCCGGTCCAATGCCTTCCTTCAGCGCCTCGACGCACCAGCGCTGCCAAAGAAAGCTGTGGCGGCGACGAGTGCCGAAATCGGAAATGCGCAGGCCCGGCAGTTCCCGCAGCCGTTCGACCTTTTCCCACATCTTGGCCTTCGCCCTGGCATAAAGGACGTCAAGCGTGAAATAGCCGAGTGAGCGCATGGCGCTGCGCGAGCGCAACTCGTTGATGATCGCCAGCGCCGGAATTTCCCAGAGCGTCGTGTCCATCCACCGGCCATGGAAGTTCAACTCATATTGCCCGTCACGCTTGAAAAGCTCATATTCCGGCAATTGATAACTCGAAAGCCAGGACAGGAACTCCGGCTCAAAAATCTGTGAACGACCGTAAAAGGAATTACCCGCGAGCCAGATATTTTCTTTCTTGGAGAGACGCAGGGTGCGCGCGTGATCAAGCTGCTCGCGCAGCTCCATCTCGTCGATCTCTTCGGCCAGCCGCACCGTCTTGGTACGGTTTATCAAGGAAAATGTCGCGTCGACTTCCGGATAGAGCTTCCAGATCATCTGCAACATCAAGAGCTTGTAAAAATCCGTGTCGATCAGGCTGCGAACGATCGGATCGAGCTTCCAGGTGTGATTGTGGACACGGGTCGCTATATCGGTCTTCGTCATGCTCGCATTCCCCAACATCGGCCGAGACCCGACGTCACCCCGCACCTCGGCAGGTCTCAACCTGTCATGGCAAAGACTTATCTGAAAAAGCGACAACAAGTCCAGAGCGGCGGCGGCAGAGGGCCTTAGTTTTGCTCGTGCAGCCGATTTTTCGAAAAGCGTACCGCACTTTTCGGGTGGAGGCGCTCAATCCCTTTACCTCAGAAGGTTGGCCCTTTACCTCAGAAGGTCGGGTCGACGGGATTGATGCCGGGATACCAGTCCTTTGAGACCGGATTTCTGCCCCCGAAGCTGGAAATACCGTTTTCATCCGTGCAGCGATAACCCTGAACGGGAAGTCCCCGGCTGCCGAAAACATCGCGGTAGGGGCCGCGGGAATATCCGGTAGTTCCAAGTTCGCTGTGGCAGGTATAACGGACTTTGGGCTGCAGCGTGCGCGGGTCCTTGACACCGGGCAGGTTCGCATAGGCATCGGGTGCCGGGGCAAAGCCATTCTGGTAGACGGTCTGCGCCTGCGCCGAGGCGCTCAATAGAACCGCCGTCAGGAACGCTGCCAATTTCGTCGCCGTTTTTGTCTTCATTGATGCCGGTCCCATACCATCCTTCATCCGATGTAGGCCGTTGACGACCTTCCTACAAAGGGTGAGGCGGGCACGATTTCGTGAAAACGGCTTTCTCAGCCCTCCAGCCGGCGGAAAGCCGTCGGCTTCTCATAAAGCCAGCCGATGCGCTCGATGGCCGCATCGAGATTTTCGCGAGCGACGTTCATCGTATGCCCATTGGCGTGAAGCAGCGTTTCCTCGTTTTCCATGAGGCCGACATGACCCTTCCAGAAGACCAGATCACCGCGGCGCAATTCGTCGCGCTCTATTTCCACGCCAAGCGACTTCACCTGCATGTCGGTATCGCGCAGAACCCGCCGACCCGTCATTGCCATGGAAAGCTGCACGAGGCCGGAACAATCGATGCCGAGGCCCGAGCGGCCGCCCCAGAGATAGGGCGTCTCGATGAAGCGCAGTGCTATCGCCACATAATCCTCTTCAACAGCATCACCGACTGCCCGGCAATGGGCGGCGATGATGCCCTCGCCTTTTTCAGTCATCAGATAGCGGGTGCCGCGCGTCTCGGCCTCGCCGACGATGCGAATAAGGCTGCCCATGGAAAGGGCGGCGACCGGTGGTTTGCGCAGTTCAGCGGCAGGATAGAGAAAGGTGCGCGGCGCAACGACGCGATGCGTGACGGTAACGACATCGCCAATAGCGGTTTCCGGCACGTAACCGGCGTAACCATCGGCGTCCGCCTGCACCCATGCCCAGCCGTTCGTTCTATCGAAGACACGGATGGTTTCGCCAAACAAAAGCTCCGTATCGATACCGGAGGCAAGGTCTGGCGTCGGCCGTAGGCCAATGACGGGAACAGCGACTTGCGCGGGCGAACCACTGACGAAGCGGTCGGCCTGCACCACACCTTGCAGTTTTTCATCGGCCAAGTCAGAGCGGAAAACATTCAGGCGACGGTCGAGCATCATGGGTTTCACGTCCAGAGTTAGATCTTACGCGCCTGATCAATAATCAGATCGCCGAATTTTTCCAGATAGAGCGCACCTGTTACAGTGCGTTTTATCACAACATTGCGTCTGTCCCGCTCATCCCTCACCCTGTCGACCAGCCCCAGCGCCCCGAGACTGTCGAGTGCGCGGGTGATGACCGGCTTGGTCACGCCCAGCATTGCAGCGAGACCGCGAACGGTGTGCGGCGGCGGCACGAGATAAATCTGCAGCAGGATAGCGCTCTGGCGCAAGGTCAAATCAGGCGCATCGGCAATGACCTGCGCGATCGCGACGCGATGCCAGAGCCCCAAGGCTTCCGTGGGCGAAAGTTCTGCAGGCACGCCGATAAACCTTCCAGTCGTTATCGTGCCTTTTTCAGGCAATGAACGGCAAAACTCAAGAACCATAGCGCACAAACAAAACCGCCGCGCTGTTGCAGACCGGATAGGTCGAACAGCGCGGCGGCATTTCGGACCCGTTTTCCGGGCTTCCAACGTCCCCTCTGGACTTAAAACAAGAGAAGCAGGAAGCGTGCCAATTTTATTGCGGCGCACAAATATGAGATAAAACAATGATTTGCCATGCAATCGCGGCGCCATGGCCAGATTTTCTGCAAACGAAGATTAGCAATAAAAATAAGCAAACAGGAATTTAGTGCTTAAAAACTGCCTTCCGCCGCAAGGGCGGAAGGCATGGATCGGTGTGGATCAGATTTCCGCGTGGCTCAGATTTCTGCACCGCGGGCCGTATCAGCGGCATTGGCGCCTTGCTGCCGGTTATGCCGGATCGACGACCAGAGCGAAATACCGATCAGGGTCGCACCGCCAAGGCCGGTGATGACCTCCGGTATATGGAACATGGTCTGCACATACATGATGACCGACAGGATAAGGATCGCGTAAAAAGCGCCGTGTTCCAGATAGCGGTATTCGGCAAGCGTTCCCTTCTCAACCAGCATGATCGTCATCGAGCGCACATACATGGCGCCGATGCCGAGGCCGATGGCGATGATGAACAGGTTCTGGGTCAGTGCGAAAGCACCAATCACGCCGTCGAAGGAGAAGCTCGCATCCAGCACTTCGAGGTAAAGAAACGCACCGAAGCCGCCTTTGGCCGCGCCTTCCAGCATTTCCTGGCTGCGATCGAGAATACCGCCGACGACCTCCACCAGCAGGAAGGTCAAAAGACCCCAGATCGCCGAATGGAAGAAGGTGTTGGCAGCGACCGGACCGAGTTCCGGGTTGTCACTGGCACCGATGATACGGGAAAAGACCAGCATCACGACCAGCACGAAGGCGATCTCGATGCCCTTGACGGAGGAATAGGTCGCAGCCTTTTCCTCGATCCAGCGCACCCAATGCACGTCCTTTTCATGGTCGAAGAAGAAGTTAAGACCAACCATCATCAGGAAGGTGCCGCCAAAAGCCGCAATCGGCAGATGGGCGTCACGCATGATTTCCGAATAACGTTCCGGCTGTGTCGCCGCCATGACGATTGCCGTCCAGGGGCCGACATTGGCGGCAACGACGACGATGAGCAGCGGGAAGACGATACGCATGCCGAAAACGGCAATCAGGATACCCCAGGTCAGGAAGCGGTGCTGCCAGACCGGCGTCATATCCTTCAGCTTATTGGCGTTGACGATGGCGTTATCGAAGGAGAGCGAGATTTCCAGCACCGCAAGAACGACGCAGATGAAGAAGATCGTCGCCGTGCCGCCCACCGTTCCGGTCATTTCCCAACCGAGATAACCGCCGAGGATCAGACCGACGATGGTGACGATAAATGCCCACTTGAAGTAGGAAAGCGTGGTTTTCTGGGCGGGGCTCATGTCCGGTCGCCTCCGATAACGAGGACGTTCACGGACCGACGCCGAGCGTCAGGCCGCACGCAGAAAGCACGCGCGCGAAGCACATTCAGGTTTTTCATAGTTTTTAATCCGCCGGCCAATTTTTGCAGGCGGTACCGACATCGCGAGAGCGCCGTAAAACTCTCGCCAGAGGGGCCCGGCACCTTTGTTTCCTCTGCCCTTGCGAGACATATGATCGCAGGGCCTTCTCTTACTCCCTGAAGATCACGCGCTCGTCAAGTCCCGTGATTGTATCGACAGTGGTCAGGAAAGATCAAACCTGTTCTTCGACCAGTCCTTCGGCGGTTTCGCGGCGTCGCTTGAGCGTATTTTCGCGGAAGAAAATATAGAGGCCGGATAGAACGATCAGGCCCGCGCCGATGACGATGCTGATATGCGGTACATCACCGAAGAATGCCCAGCCGAAGATCACCGCCCAGAGCAGCAGCGTATATTGCAGCGGCGCGACGGTCGCAGCATCGGCAAGCTTCAGAGCCCGATTGACCAGCACATGCGCTGCCATGGCGACTACGCCGAGCAGGCTGAGGAACGCCAGATCGAAGCTGGACTGGACCGGCAGCCAGCCGGATGGTGTTAGAAACACTGCAACGATGCCCGCAAGACCGGCACCGATGATCTGCCAAAAGGCAAGCACTGTATCCGGCGTATTGCGCAGCTGGCGTCCGGACAACATCATGAAGGCGAAGGCAGCGCTGCCGAGAATGGAAAACAGCGCAGCGGAAGTGAGGCTTGCCGAACTGGGTTTCAAGGCGATGAGAACACCGACGAAACCGATGGCGATGGCCGTCCACCGACGCCAGCCGACCTTTTCTCCGAGCAGAAACGGTGCCAGGGCCGCCACATAAATGGGCGCCGCCAGCCAGTAGGTCATGACGTCTGCCAATGGCAGGCTCGCGACCGCGAAATAGAAACAGAAAAGCTCGGCAGTGGAGAAAAAGACACGCGCCACCTGCAATCCGGGCCGCTCGACCTTCACAAGGCCGGAAAGGCCAGCTCGCCAGACGATGGGAACCAGGATGACAAGGGCCGCAGCACTTCGGATCAGGATAACCTGCCCCTGGCTATAGGTCGATACAAGCCATTTTCCCATGGCATCGTTCAGCGCAAAAAGCAGCATTCCAAGCAGCATGACGGCCACGCCGAGGCCAGTCGGCGAAAGCTTTCGTATCATAGTCGACATGTCAGTTCCGATCTCTCCCAATGGCTGCATTGGTCGTTCAGCCAGCCACCCCTTGTCAAGCCCGGAGCGGCTGACTTGAGAAATAATATTACTAATAGATCGAAGACTTATATGTCAGAAGAATATTCGCCTCTCTTCAGCCACGAGTTCCTGAAGAAAATCGACCACGGTACGGACGCGAACCAGTTGGCGGGCGGACTCGTGATAGGCGGTCCAGTAGGACCGGCTTATGCTGATATGCGGCATGATCCGCAACAGTTCAGGATATTGCCCGGCGATGTAATTGTGCAGAATGCCGATACCCGCCCCCGACCGCACCGCCTCCGTCTGGCCGGTGGCGCTGGAGATTTCAAAGGCGGCATCCCAGTCGCGCATGATCTCACCGGTGTAATTCAGGGAAGGCGAGAAGATCAGGTCCTCCACATAACCGATCCGACGGTGGCGCTTGAGCGCTTCGACATCATCAGGCGTTCCATATTCGGCCAGATAGTCGGCGGAGGCATAAAGCCCGAGCGAATAATCGGTGAGCTTTGAGAACATCAGCCTGCCCTGCTCCGGTCGCTCGATGGTGATGGCGATATCGGCCTCGCGCTGCGACAAAGAGAAGGAACGCGGCACGGGAACGAGCTGGATTTTGAGGTCAGGATAACGGGCCGTCAGCCGGCCGAGCCGTGGCGCGAGAAAGGAGACGCCAAGACCGTCCGGCGCACCGATACGCACCGTTCCCGCCACCGCCGTATCGACGCGGCCGAGATTGGCCTGGGCATTCAGCATTTCGGTTTCCATGCGCTCGGCGGCACCCAAAAACCGCTGACCTTCCTCGGTCATTTCGCAGCCGTTCGTCCGGCGGATAAACAGCTGGGTCTTCAGTGCCTGCTCCAGCAGCGTCAATCGCCGCGAAAGCGTTGCGTGATTGAGTCCGAGCCGTTTCGATGCGGCGAGAATCTGCCCAGAGCGGGCAACGGCAAGGAATATGCGGACGTCATCCCAATTCATGGCTTGCTGCGCATCATTACGGGTTCAACTTCGATCAAGGTAAGCGATGTCACCATTCCCGCCACACCCTCTTTATATTTCAGGAAATGCGGCGTCTGCAGATGCGCCTCGTATGCCGCCTGGTTCGCATAGATTTCGAGGATGCGAATCTTTTCCGGGCTGCCTTTGATCGCCACCGCATTTAATGCAAGCACACCATTTTCAAGACGGACCGAAGCCTCGATCTCCTCTGCAAGCAATCTGCGATAGGCGTCCAGATGGGTCGGATCGATTTCTATTTCAGCCATCCTCACGACAGGTTCATCGCTCGCCATCTTTTACCTTTCTTTTTTGACTGGCGAACTCGCCGTGCCGGATAAGGAAACGCCTTAAATGCTTATCGTACTTTAATTTACGCACAACGGTTTCTTATCCGAGTTCATTGATTTGTACAAATTCAAGTGCAATGCTGCGCCCATCAAAAAATCGCGGAGGATTACCCATGAAGGAAATCGGTCATTTTATTAACGGCAAGCATGTGCCCGGCACCAGCGGTCGCACATCGAATGTCTATAACCCGGCCACAGGCGAAGTGCAGGCAACCGTTGCGCTTGCGAGCGACGCTGAATTGCGTGCTGCCGTTGAAAGCGCCAAGGCGGCACAGCCGAAATGGGCTGCCACCAACCCGCAGCGCCGCGCCCGCGTTTTCTTCAAATTCGTTGAACTTCTGAACCGCGACCTCAACGAGCTGGCGGTGCTGCTTTCCAGCGAACATGGCAAGACCGTCGAGGATTCCAAGGGTGATATCATCCGCGGCCTCGAAGTCTGCGAATTCGTCTGCGGCATTCCCCATCTGCAGAAGGGTGAGTTTACCGAGGGCGCTGGCCCGGCCATCGACATGTATTCGATCCGCCAGCCGGTCGGTATCGGCGCGGGTATCACCCCGTTCAACTTCCCCGGCATGATCCCGATGTGGATGTTCGCCCCGGCGATCGCCTGTGGCAACGCCTTCATCCTCAAGCCTTCCGAGCGCGACCCGTCGCTGCCGATCCGTCTTGCCGAACTGATGATCGAGGCTGGTCTTCCGGCCGGCATCCTCAACGTCGTCAACGGTGACAAGGGCGCTGTCGACGCCATCCTGACCGATCCCGATATTGGCGCGGTCTCCTTCGTCGGCTCGACGCCGATCGCCCGCTATGTCTATGGCACCGCCGCCATGAACGGCAAGCGCGCGCAGTGCTTCGGCGGCGCGAAGAACCACATGATCATCATGCCGGACGCCGATCTCGATCAGGCGGTGAATGCGCTGATGGGTGCGGGTTACGGTTCGGCCGGCGAGCGCTGCATGGCCGTTTCCGTTGCGGTTCCGGTTGGCGAAGAAACGGCCAATCGGCTCGTGGAAAAGCTCATCCCGCAGATCGAAAGCCTGAGAATCGGCCCCTATACCGATGACAAGGCCGATATGGGCCCGCTCGTCACCAAGGAAGCCCAGACACGCGTCAAGGGTCTGATCGACAGCGGTGTTGAACAGGGCGCAAAGCTACTGGTCGATGGCCGCGATTTCAAGCTGCAGGGTTATGAGGACGGCTATTTCGTCGGCGGCTGCCTGTTCGACCACGTCACGCCTGACATGGACATCTACAAGACGGAAATCTTTGGGCCGGTTCTGTCGGTCGTTCGCGCCAAGAACTACGAAGATGCGCTGGAACTGCCAATGAAGCATGAATATGGCAACGGCGTCGCGATCTACACGCGTGACGGCGATGCTGCACGCGATTTCGCAAGCCGCATCAACATCGGCATGATCGGCGTCAACGTTCCGATCCCGGTTCCGCTCGCCTACCACTCCTTCGGCGGCTGGAAGGCCTCGAGCTTCGGCGATCTCAACCAGCACGGCACGGATTCGATCAAATTCTGGACCAAAACCAAGACGATCACCTCCCGCTGGCCCTCCGGCATCAAGTCGGGTGCCGAATTCGTCATGCCGACGATGAAGTAAGCCGAAAAGCCGGCAACCAAAACAAAAGCCCCGCTGCGAAAACAGCGGGGCTTTTTCGGTTAAAAAGATTACTAAAAAAATCAAGTTTCTTTTGTCAAAATAATTCCACTTAAAGCTGTTATCGCGTAAGAGAGCCGTTGCGGCGTGGGGACGCTGCCAATCGAGGATAACGGGGAAGCCTGCAAACTCAATTTGCCCGGAGAGGGGCATGTCATGAGGGACTATTATGAGTGAAATCTCTGTCAGCGTGGATCAGCGCGCACTCGAACGCGGCTCGTTCAGTGGAAATGCCAAGGAATATTTTGGTATCTGGATCGTCAATATTCTGCTGACGATCGTCACGATCGGCATCTATTCCGCCTGGGCAAAGGTGCGCCGCAAGCGTTATTTCAATGGCAACACCGTGCTGGCCGGCCGCGCTTTCGGTTATCACGCCACCGGCGGACAAATCTTCAAGGGTCGGTTGATTGCATTTGCCTTCATCGTCGTCTCGCAGCTTGTCGGCCTCATCCATCCGTTTCTGGTCTTCGTGCCGGCGCTCCTGCTGATGATCTTCTTTCCCTGGCTGATCACGCGCAGCATTCGTTTTAATGCGCGGGTGACAAGCTATCGCAATGTCCGTTTCGATTTCGTCGGCACTGCGGGAGGCGCCTTCGTCTCCATTCTGCTCGGCAGCCTCGTCGCGCTTTTCTCCTTCGGCATTCTGGCGCCACTGTCCAGCCGCTGGGCAAACCGCTACATTTTCAGCAACCTGCGTTATGGTGACCGGCCCTTCAGTGCCGACCCTAAGATCAGCGCGCTTTATCGGGTCTGGATCATTCCGGCGATCATGGTGGTGATTGGCAGCATCGTGGTCGGTTTCTTCGGCGTTGCCGCCTTTGCGGCCAATAGTGCGGTCCTCGAAGACGAAACGGCCGCCATGGTTACCGCGCTTGCTTCCCTCTATGTCGGCCTTTTCGGCGCATTTTTGGTTTACGGCCTCGCGGGCGTTGTTTATCGCACCGGCGTTCGCAACGTTGTTATTTCGTCCATGCTACTGGACGGAAAGCACGATCTGCGCAGCGACCTGCATCGCGGGCGTTACCTCTGGATCGTCATCTCCAACCTTGTTGTCACCGTCTTCACGCTTGGCCTGATGCGGCCATGGGCGGCAGTGCGCGAAGCGCGTTATACCGTCGAACGCACGGCAATCCGTTTCAATGGCGATGTGGGCGAGGTCCTTTCCTCGATGGAAGCAACGGGTGCCGCCGTCAGCGCCGAATATATGGATATGGAAGGTTTCGAATTTGGTTTCTGATACCGGAGAAACCGTTTCGGGCGAGTGGCATGCCGCTCGCTCCAGCCTTTCCAGCGCCGCCAGGCTGAAGCTTGGCGGCACCGTCCTTCTCGTGCTCGATGCGCATGACAATCACGTCAGAACCCAGGCCGAGATAAAAACGGTCGAGATCAGCCACCGCGTTGGAGCCATTCCCCGGGAGTTGCATTTTCCGGACGGTTCGCTGTTCGAGACACGCGACAATGACGGTGTGGACCGTCTGCTTGTCCAGCACATTACCAAGCGCGCCGGCTTCGTAAACTGGCTGGAACAGTTCCGCCTGCGACTGATCGGCATCACCGCCGCAGCCGTACTTCTGGCTTATGGCACTTACAAGCTGGCGCTGCCGGCGCTGGTGGAACTGGCGGTTGCGGTAACTCCGCCGATCGTTCCGCAGATCATGTCGGCCAGCACCATGCAGGCCTTCGACCAGACGGTGTTCTCCGCAAGCGAACTACCACAGGAACAACAGGACGCCATTCGCGCGGAATTTGCCCGGATCGCCGCCCATGCGGAAGGTTCGCCCGAGGATTACAAGCTGAATTTCCGAAAGGGGGGCTATATCGGTCCCAATGCTTTCGCGCTGCCGGATGGCACGCTGGTTTTGACGGACGAACTGGTGGAACTCGCAGGCGACGACAGGCAGATGATCACCGGGGTTCTCGCGCATGAAATCGGCCATGTGGAATATGAACACAGCCTGCGGCAGCTTTACCGCGCCGCCGGTGTTGCCGGTCTCGTCATGCTGATTGCCGGCGACGTCGGTTCGGCCATGGAAGATATTCTCACCCAGGGTGGCGGTCTTCTGGCGCTCTCGCATTCGCGCGATGCCGAGCGGCAGGCGGATCAGCGCTCCGTCCAACTGATGCGCCAGGCAGGGCTTGACCCCACCGCCATCGAGCGGTTCTTCGCGTTGCTTGAGGAAAAGCTGGGGGACAAGGGCGGCACCAGCATTGTGTCCACCCATCCCGGAACGCCGGAAAGGCGCAAGGCTATCCTCGATTACAACGCCTCACTGGACAATAAGCCGGCGGGTAACTGATCCGCCGGCCTCAGGAAAACGGCGTCAGTTGGTCGGACCGTCGTTGAAGCCCACTTCGTCCACCAGTTCGGATGCCTGCTTGCGATGGGCGGCAATATCCGTCAGCGGCAGCTTGTCAGGATTGATGGGACCGAAGCCTTTCACCACATCGGAAGGTTCCGCGCCCGGCAGCACCGGATATTCGAAGACCTGCTTGGCGTAGATTTCCTGTGCCTCGCGGGACGCCAGGAATTCCATCAGCTTCAGCGCATTGTCCTTGTTGGGTGCATATTTCGTCAGGGCCATGCCGGAAATATTCACATGCGTGCCGCGGTCGCCGGCATTGGGGAAGATCACCCGCACCGATCCCGCCCATTCCTTTTCTTCCGGCTCGCGATCATTGGTCAACATCAGACCGACATAATAGGTATTGCCGAGCGCGATGTCGCATTCGCCGGAAAAGATCGATTTCGCCTGGCTCCGGTCGGTTCCATCAGGCTTGCGGGCGAGATTATTCTTCAGGCCGGTCAGCCATGTGCGAGTGTAATCGACGCCATGATGGGCGATCATCGAGGCGATCAGGGCAATATTGTAGGAATGCTGGCCGTCACGAATGCAGATCTTGCCCTTCCATTTCGGTTCGGCAAGCTCCTCATAGGTGATGTCCTTCTGGGTCACCCGCTCTCTGGAGGCATAAACCACCCGGCCGCGCGTCGTCAGGCCGAACCACTCGCCCTGCGGATCGCGGAGATTGGCGGGGATGTCCTTTTCGATGACGGGGTCGTTGAGAACCGGCTGCGTGACGCCACCTTCCTTCGCCTCAACGAGACGGGCGATATCAACCGTCAGCAGCAGATCGGCGGGCGAATTGACGCCCTCGGCCTGAATGCGCTCCACCAGCCCCTTGTCGAGGAAAAGAACATTGGCTTCTATGCCCGTCTCTTTCGTGAAGGCATCGAGCAGCGGCTGGATCAGCTCGGGCTGGCGATAGGAATACACATTCACCTCGCCTTCCGCAAAAGCTGCGGGCGCGCTGGAAAATATCGTCAGCCCTGAAAAAACGGCAGCGGAAAAATACGATTTCAAGCTTGCCATTACGAATGCCTCCATTACATTCAGATTCTTGACTTGTTTGTTCATGAATCATTGAGGCGGTCAACAAGGCTGTTCGAGAAATATCGAATGGGCGCCAGTTTTTTCAGTTTCTGGAATTGTTCTAAACTGAAAAAGAGACTATATAACTCCACATTGAGAGTTAGGAGACCAGCATGCGTTTGACCAAACAGACCAACTATGCCGTTCGCATGTTGATGTATTGCGCTGCGAATGAAGGCAAGCTGAGCCGCATTCCGGAGATCGCCAGGGCTTACGGCGTATCTGAGCTGTTCCTTTTCAAAATCCTGCAGCCGCTCAACAAGGCGGGCCTCGTAGAAACCGTGCGTGGCCGCAATGGCGGCGTGCGGCTTGGCAAGCCTGCCGAAAAGATCAGCCTTTTCGACGTGGTACGAGTGACCGAAGACAGTTTTGCCATGGCAGAGTGCTTCGAGGACGGCGCCGTTGAGTGTCCGCTTGTGGACAGCTGTGGCCTGAACTCGGCGCTGCGCAAGGCGCTCAATGCCTTCTTCGATGTTCTCGCGGAATATTCGATTGACGATCTCGTCAAGGCGCGCCCGCAGATCAACTTCCTGCTCGGTATCGACACGGAAATGCCGAAGGCCATGCCCCTTCCCGCCGCCTGATCACGCAAATATCAGAACAGCGAAAGCCAAAGCCCGTGCCCGAAGGTCGCGGGTTTTTCTTTTATAAAATACTCATGAAATACAATATTTTTGGCGATGCAGGTTGACGCCGCCAGACGAAACGGCGCATTTGGTCACGAGCTTTTTCAAGCAACCAATCAGCGTCGCAATGATCATCAAGCCTGAATTCCATACATTTGCGCTTACCGCCCTTGTCGGCAGCATGGGCGCACTGCTCGCCAGCCTGCTCCATGTTCCCGCCCCCTTCCTTTCCGGGCCGGCACTTGCCGTAACGATCACCGGACTGGCGGGCGTAAAGCTCGGAATTCCCGCCTTCATCCGCAATGCCTGTTTCGTCGTCGTCGGTATTTCGATGGGAACGAGCGTAACGCCCTCGGTCATCGATGCGGCAAAGACATGGCCGCTGAGCTTCGTCGTCGTGCTCGCCGCCGTCGTCATCATGCTCTATGTCGCCTATTGGATCCTGCATTACGGTTTCGGATATGACCGGACGACGGCGATGCTGGGCGCCTCCCCCGGTCACCTCAGCTATATCATCAGCCTTGGGGCGGAAACGAAAAGCGACCTTGCGACCGTCAGCATCGTACAAAGTGTCAGAGTACTGGCGCTGACGCTTTCCGTACCGCTGATCGTCGAATATTTCGATCTGGTCAGCACCGAACCGCTGATGACCAACCCGCCAATGGGTCTGCTGACCCTGGCGCTGACCATCGCCGCATCGCTTCTGACCGGCTGGCTTTTCCTGCGCTGGAGATTTCCGGCAGCCCTGCTGCTTGGCGGCGTGGCCGTTTCGATCGGCACCCATATTACCGGCCTCACAGAGGGCGGCGTTCCCACCTGGCTCAGCCTGCCGGTCTATGTACTGATCGGCTGCATCATCGGCACGCGTTTTTCCAACGTATCGCTGATGGAAGTGCGCAAAGGTTTTCTGGCCGGCTTCGTCGTCACTATCGCCGTGATGGTGATCGCCGGCAGCATTGCCTGGATGATTTCCAGCGTCACCGGCGTTCCGCTCAATGCGGTGATGATCGCCTATGCGCCGGGCGGTCTCGAAACCATGGCGGCCATGGCGGTGATGATGCATGCCGATACCGCCTATGTCGGCTCCCACCATGTCATCAGGCTTCTGTTCCTTTCCGTACTCATGCCGCTCGTCATGGGCAAGGACGCCCGCGAGCCGAACGACAAGACCTGACAGCACCCAACCGGAACCGCCAGCGCTAAAAATCCGAATGACGTGCAACCATTTTTCCTCACGGCCGTTGATATTTCGCCGCAATTGCGGCGGCGATCTCTCGCCTGTTCGGCAGGCTGACCCACCGGAGGAACATTCATGAACCGCTTGATGACGTTGACCGGCGCCGGACTTGCGCTTGCCCTTTCTGTTTCCATCGCTCAGGCGCAGGTGGTTGTGTCGTCGAAGATCGACACGGAGGGTGGCGTCCTCGGCAACATCATCCTCGCCGTGCTGAACAAGAATAACATCGAGACGACGGACCGCATCCAGCTCGGCGCCACCCCGGTGGTCAGGAAAGCGATTACGGCGGGCGAAATCGATATCTACCCGGAATATACCGGCAATGCCGCCTTCTTTTTCTCCAAAGCCGATGATCCGCTCTGGAAAGACGCCGCAAAGGGCTATGAAGAGGCGAAAACGCTTGATTACGACGCCAACAAGATCGTCTGGCTGACGCCATCACCGGCAAACAACACCTGGGCTATCGCGCTGCGCAAGGATGTCGCCGACAAGAACAATCTGAAGTCGCTTTCGGACTTCGGCACATATGTTACGGGCGGCGGTGAGGTGGTTCTTGCCGCATCTTCCGAATTCGTCAATTCTGCCGCTGCCTTGCCGGCGTTTCAGACGACCTACGGGTTTACGTTGAAACCGGAGCAGCTGATCACGCTGTCCGGCGGCGACACGGCGGCCACGATCGCAGCTGCCGCCAACCAGACGAACAATGCCAATGCCGCTATGGTTTACGGCACCGATGGCGGTATCGCGCCTTCGGGGCTTGTCGTGCTGGAAGACGACAAACATGTGCAGCCGGTCTATCAGCCTGCGCCGGTCATTCGCGAGGAGGTTCTGAAAAAGAACCCCAATATCGAGGAACTGCTGAAACCCGTGTTCGAAAAACTTGATCTGGCAACGCTGCAGGAGCTGAATGCCCGTGTGCAGGTGGGCGGCGAACAGGCCAAGACCGTGGCGCTCGACTTCCTGACAAAGAACGGTTTCGTCAAATAATCACCTGTGAGACAATGAAGCGGGATGGCGAAAAGCGGGGGCGGTTTTCAGTATCCGGCCCCAGCTTAGCGTCCAGGGGGAGCGGAACTTGACGAAATGGCCTGACAAGGTGGGTGTGCTGATTTCGTGCCTGCTGCTCTACGCGCTTTTCGCCTCGCCCTTCATGATATTCCGCGCCAATCGGATTGTTCAGGGTGAAGCGCGAACGATCCTCGAAGCCCTTACCCCTATGGCCGCAGCCTTCCTTGTCGCCATTATCCTGATTGCCGCCTTCATCGCGTTCTTTCGCTTCCCGGCGCGGCTAAAACTGGCGGCGGCGCTGGGAGGGCTGGCGGCACTGGCGATCTTCGTCGGCCAGGCAGCCTCCGCCCTGATACCGGAGGGTAACAGTTTTGCCCGCGTTTCACCTGCCAGCGGTTTCTGGCTGATGTTTGCCGGGCTGGCGTTGCTCGCGACGGACTGCATTGCCCGTCTCCAGCCGAAACCCGCCTTGCGAATTTTGCTGTTGCTGCTGGCGATTGCCTCACTTGCAGGGATCTTAACCAGCGGCCTCTGGAATGATCTCTCCATCATCAAGGAATATGATGGCCGGGCAGATATATTCTGGACCGAGGCCCTGCGGCATGTGGAACTTGCAATCGGCTCGCTGATCGCGGCGACCGTCGCGGGCATTCCGCTGGGAATACTCTGTTACAAGGTCGAACGGTTGCGTGCCGGCCTGCTGAACAGCCTCAACATCATCCAGACCATCCCGTCCATCGCCCTTTTCGGTCTTCTGATCGCGCCACTCGGATGGATCGCCGCCACTGTGCCGGGCGCGGCAAAGATCGGTATTGCCGGCATCGGCATGGCACCCGCTTTTGTGGCGCTGTTTCTCTATTCGCTGCTACCGGTCGTTTCCAACACGGTTGTCGGCCTTTCCGGCGTCTCGCAGGCGGTCCGGGAAGCGGCACGCGGGCTCGGCATGACGCCGGTGCAAAGGCTGTTGCGGGTGGAATTTCCGCTTGCCATGCCGGTCATCTTAACCGGTATCCGCATCGTGCTGGTGCAGAATATCGGGCTGGCGACGATCGCGGCGCTGATCGGTGGGGGCGGATTTGGCGTTTTCGTATTTCAGGGCATCGGGCAGACGGCCATGGACCTCGTGCTGCTCGGCACCGTGCCGACCGTTCTCCTCGGTTTTGCCGCCGCGATCACACTCGACGCCCTCATCGACAGCAATCTCTTCAGCGCAGGCGGAAGGCAACAGGCATGATCGAGATAGATACCATCACGAAACGATATGGTGATGCAGCCGTCGTGGATCAGGTGTCGCTGACGGTAGCGCCGCGCACCGTCACCGTCATCGTCGGCACATCAGGATCGGGAAAAACCACGCTGCTGCGGATGATAAACCGGCTGGTGGAACCGACCTCCGGCACGGTCCGGATCGACGGCGAGGATGTCAGCACTATGCCGGGTTACAAACTACGCCGCCAGATCGGCTATGCCATTCAGGGCCATGGCCTGTTTCCACACAGGACGGTGGCGGAGAATATCGCCACCGTTCCGCAGTTGGTCGGCTGGGACCGCAAACGTATCGAGGCGAAGATCGATGCGCTGATGCACCTCTTCCAGCTTGATCCCACGCTTTATGCGGACCGTTTTCCGCATGAACTTTCCGGTGGTCAACAACAGCGTGTCGGCGTGGCGCGGGCGCTCGCCGCAGAGCCGAACATTCTGTTGATGGACGAACCCTTCGGCG
The DNA here is from genome assembly GCF_053522525.1 of Agrobacterium sp. 22-210-1. Lineage (NCBI taxonomy): Bacteria > Pseudomonadati > Pseudomonadota > Alphaproteobacteria > Hyphomicrobiales > Rhizobiaceae > Agrobacterium > Agrobacterium sp. 22-210-1. Next base: position 2,464,710 of record NZ_JBNWCI010000001.1, read on the forward strand.
CGCTCGACCCGGTGATCCGCGCCAAGGCGCAGAACGATCTTCTCGATATTCAGAAAAAGCTCGGGGTCACCGTCGTCCTCGTGACGCATGATATGGACGAGGCCTTTCATCTGGCGGACCGTATTGCCGTGATGGACAAGGGGCGCATCGTGCAGGACTGCCCGCCGGCGGAACTGGTGCTGAAACCGGCAACCGATTTCGTCCGCACCATGATCGGCGAAAACGAACGCGCGCTGAAACTGCTTTCGGTTCTCTCCATTGCCGACATCGTGGAGCCGGGAAGCGCCGAGGGCGAGCCGCTCACCGAACATACAAGCCAGCGCGATGCCCTATCAGCGATGTTATGGGCGGGCTGCGATGTCTTGCCGGTGGTCAAAGACGATGGCCAGCTCACCGGCCGGGTGCGGCGGGACGTTCTCCTCCAGCGTGCTGCCGGAGCCTCATGAAAAACGCAACCTCTTTGCTTGCAATCGGATTTCTGGTGCTGGGGTTGATCGTCTTTCTTGCCGCGCCGCAAATCTTCGCGCCGATATTTCGTCCTCTCGTGCAGGCCAATGCACCGGCGATCTACACCCAGGCCAACCTGCTTTCCCTCACCCTTTCGCATCTGACCACCGTGGCGATCGCCACGGGGCTGGCCACATTGGTGGCGGGTGCGCTCGCAGTTCTCGTCACCCGGCCTTTCGGGGCGGATTTCCTGCCGCTGTCGCGCAGCATCGTCAATATCGGCCAGACCTTTCCCCCCGTGGCGGTACTGGCGCTTGCAGTGCCGATGATCGGTTTTGGGGAGAAACCGACGCTTATTGCGCTGTTTTTATACGCGTTGCTGCCGGTGTTCGAAAATACGCTGACGGGACTTACCACCCTGCCCGCCACGGTGATGGATGCCGCCAGAGGCAGCGGCATGACCGGTTGGCAGCGGCTAGTCAAAGTGGAACTGCCGCTTGCCTTGCCGGCCATTCTCGCTGGCATCCGGCTTTCAGCAGTCATCAGCCTTTCAACCGCCACCATCGGCTCCACGGTCGCCGCGCGCACGCTTGGCGAAGTGATCATCGCCGGGCTACAATCCAACAATCTCGCCTTCATCCTGCAGGGCGGTTTGATCGTCGCCGCACTGGCAATCCTGATCCACTCTGCCTTTTCCACGCTGGAAAGGACCGCAGCCCGCAAAACCGGGCACTGACACGGGCTAGCCTCGCATTTTTATGTTCCCGACGTCAGCCGCACATGTTAGGGGCTGACCGTCGAAACAGTAACATCAGAGGTTCGGGTGACACAGGCAATCGTCGTGATGGGAGTGAGCGGCTCTGGCAAGTCCACGGTCGCAGAGGAACTGGCCGAAAAACTGGGCATTGCCTTCATAGAAGGCGACAAGCTTCACCCGAAATCCAATGTCGATAAAATGTCCGAGGGCATTCCGCTGACGGACGAAGACCGCTGGCCGTGGCTTGACCTGATCGGCGCGGAACTGCGCAAGGGCAGCGAAGGTAACGGTGTCGTCGTCTCCTGCTCGGCACTCAAGAAAATCTACCGCGACCGGCTTCGCACGGCCACCGGCAGCCCGCTTGCTTTTGTTTATCTGGATGGCAGCCTGGAGCTTCTCAGCCGGCGCATGGGTGAACGCAAGGGCCATTTCATGCCGCTCTCGCTGCTTCAGACCCAGCTTGCCACGCTGGAAGTGCCGACCGGCGAACCGGGCGTCGTAACCGTCAGCATCGACACCACACCGGAAGAAATCGCGAAGAATGCGCTTTCCGGCCTTAAAACGGTGACGTTCTAACTCCTTGTTTGTTGCATTTCCGGATGCGAAACCGCTTCACGCTTTCGCGGGAAATGCTCTAAAAGCCGAGCCTGTCCCGCATGCCGTACCACCAGGCGCCAAGCATGGTCAGTGGCACGCGGAAGGTCTTGCCGCCGGGGAACGGATAGTTCGGCAGCGAACTCCAGACGTCGAAACGTTCGGCGTGGCCAGCAACGGCCTCGCCCAGTATCTTGCCGAGCAGATGTGTGGTCGTGACGCCATGGCCGCTGTCACCATGCGAAAAATAGATATTGTCCGAAAGCTTGCCCATATGCGGGATGCGCGTCAGCGTCAGCGCAAAATTGCCACTCCAGGCGAAGTCGATCCTGGTCTTTTCCAGTTGCGGAAAGGTCTTCAGCATGTTCGGGCGGATAACGCCCGTCAGGTCGGCAGGGTCGCTGCCGCCATAACCGATGCCGCCGCCATAAAGCAGGCGGTTATCCGAGGTGCGACGGTAATAATCGAGAATATAATTGGCATCCTCGACGCAATAATCGGCGGGCAAAAGCGCCTCGATCAGATCGGCATCGAGCGGCTCCGTCGCCATGACCTGACTTGAGACCGGCATCATCCGCTCGCCGATTTCCGGCAGCAATGTGCCGAGATAAGCATTACCGCAGACGAGTACATATTTCGCCTTCACGCTGCCCGTCGCCGTGCGCACCACTGGGTTTGCACCCTGTTCTACCGAGATGACCCGCGAATTCTCAAAAATCCGCGCGCCAAGGCTTTCGGCTGCCGCCGCCTCGCCCTGCACCAGATTGAGCGGGTGGATGTGCCCGCCCAGGCGGTCGATCATGCCGCCGGCATAACGGTCGGACTTTACATAAATGCCGACATCCGCCCTGGAGACCATCTCCAGCCCGCCATGGCCGTGCTTTTCCCAATGGGCCTTGTGGGCCGCCATCTCGCGGATCTGTTTCGGCGTGAAGGCGGCAAAGAAGCCGCCATCGACGAGATCGCAATCGATGGCATATTTGGCGATGCGGCTACGGATGATCGCGCCGCCTTCCAGCGACATTTCCCCGAGCTTCACCGCCTTGTCATGCCCATAACGGCCGGCGATGGTTTCAAGATCACGGCTATAGCCGTTGACGATCTGGCCGCCATTGCGGCCCGAGGCGCCGAAGCCAACCCGCACGCCTTCCAGAACGATGACGGCATAACCGCGTTCACTGAGTTCCAGTGCTGCGGAAATGCCGGTGAAACCGCCGCCGATGATGCAGATATCAGCTTCCAGCCCGCCTTCCAGCGTCGGTCGCACGGATTTGACATTGGCGGAGGCCGCATACCATGAGGATGTGTGACCTGGATTGGGAATAGTCGTTACCTCAGCCATCTCACACCGTCCTGATATAGGCGTCATATTCGACGTCGGTTACACGCAGGGAAAATTCGGAAAGCTCCTGCTGCTTGCAGGCGGAAAACAGCGTGCGGTACTTCTGGCCGAGCGTTGCATAAGCAAAGCTCGATCGTGTGAAGCGTTGCAGGGCGTAGTCCCAATTGGTGGGCAGCGGTTCGTGGTTGATGGCATGGCTGTCACCCGCGATCGCTCCACCGGGCTGGCGCTTTTCCTTCATGCCGGCAAGTGCCGCACTCAGGATCATTGCGACGACGAGATAGGGATTGGTATCGGCGCCGGCGACCCGGTGTTCGATACGCGTCGCGGCCTTGCTGGCAACGATAACGCGCACCGCCGCCGAGCGGTTGTCGATGCCCCAGGAAGCGTAGGTCGGCGCATGTTCGCTCGGTGTCAGGCGGCGGTAGGAATTGGCATGGGGGGCGAAGATCGCCATGCTTTCCCCCATATTTTCCAGAAGGCCGCCGACCGAATGCATCAGTGCATCCGACGGGCCGTTTTCGCCGGCGTAAATATTCCTGCCGTCCCTATCGAGAACGGAAAAATGCACATGCATGCCGTTGCCGGCCTGCAAGCCATAAGGCTTGGCCATGAAGGTGGCGTCGAGCTCATGCCGCCGCGCCACGCCCTTGACGATTCGTTTCAGGAAAACGGCGAAATCGGCGGCCTGCAAGGCGTCCGGCACATGGTTGAGGTTGATCTCATATTGCCCCGGCCCGTTTTCCCGCAGCGTCGTATCGGCAAGCACACCCTGCGCCCGGCAGGCTGTGGCGATATCATGGAAGACATCCTCGAAATCCTGCAATTCGGAAATCGACAGAACCTGGGTCTGGCCCGTGTGCCAGCGTCCCTCGCGGCTGTGCGGCGGGCGCACGGGATCAAGCGCAGAGCGGACTGGATCGATCAGGTAAAATTCAAGTTCGGTCGCCACGACCGGCGTGAGGCCAGCCTTTTTATAGGCGCTGAGAACCTGCGACAGAACATGGCGCGGATCGCCATAAAAGCCGGTTCCATCCGGGTTTCTCATCGCCAGCAGAACCTGCGCCGTTGGACGGCCAAGCCATGTCACGCGCGACAGCGTGCCGGGAACGGGGAAACAAAAACCGTCCGGATCGCCCGTACCTTCGGCAAGGCCTGCGGCGTGCACATCCCGGCCCCAAATATCCAGTGCATAAACGGAGCGGGGAATGGCCATTCCCTTTTCGAGCACGTCGATTGCCCTCTCACGCGGAATCCATTTGCCGCGCGGAACACCGTTCGCATCTATGACGAAGGCTTCGAGAATTTCGATATCGGGGTTGTCGGCGAAAAATTTCTTTGCTTTTTCAATATCATCCATCATGCACCAGCAGGCCGTTTCTCTTCTGTTTCGCGCGCAGAAGCGCTTCGCTAACGAAAATCATCCTGCTGCTGATAAATGAGAAACCTCGCCACCATGATGACGCTTGCCCCTTTTCCCCTTTGCATGGGACCATGTTACGTGGCCTGTCACAGGAAGGCCAGCGGATTTAGCTATTAGGGATTGAACCTTTCAGGGCGATAAGCGTCGATGGCGATAACAGGCGTTTCGCCCAGCATGGTTTCCGCAAGCACACGACCGGTGATCGGCCCGAGTGTGAGGCCGTGATGGGCATGCCCGAAAGCGAACCACAATGTCCTGTGCCTTGGCGCCTTGCCGATGATCGGCATCATATCCGGCGTGCAGGGACGCGCGCCCATCCACGGTTCCGCATCCAGCCTGCCGCCGAGGGGAAAGACGCTGCGAGCCACCCGTTCGGCCCGCTCGATCTGTACCGGGGATTTCGGCGCATCGCGTTCGGCGAACTCCGCGCCGGTCGTCAGGCGGATGCCTTTTCGCATCGGCGCCAGGAAATAGCCGCGCTCGGCATCGATCAGCCAGTTGTTGAGCTTTGTCCCTTCCTGCGGCGCATAATGCATGTGATAACCACGCTTCACCCCGAGCGGGAAACGATAACCCAGCCTCTCTGTCACTATATCTGCCCACGGACCAAGCGCCACGACGGCATGTTCCGCCTCAACTGCGCCGGTTTCGGTACGCACCGTCCAACCGCTTACCGTCTGGCTGAGCGTCGATGCATCACCCCGGACAAAGGTTCCACCGTAGCTCTCAAACAGTCTGAGATAGGCGAGCGTCAGCGCGTGCGGATCGAGCACCGACCAGGGATCGTTCCATTTCAGACCGCCGACAAAATCACGGCTGAGATGCGGTTCAGCGGAGGCAAGCTCTTCAGCATCCAGTTTCGTGTGGGAAATGCCGTGGTCCCGCGCCAGCCGCTCGGCGAAGGCATAATCCGCATCCCGCCTTGCTGCAGTCCTGTAAGCCTCCATCCAGCCGTTTTTCACGATCAGATCGCCAGCCTTCGCTTCATCGATCAAAATGCTGTGTTCGGAAACCGAATGCTCGATTAGTGGCGCATAGGCGCGGGCAATCGCCCCGTGGCGTGTGGCTGCGGAATTATACCAGTAGCGGCCGAGGAAAGGCGCGATCTTCGGCAGGGCGGAAAGGTGATAGCGAGCATCGATGCTGTTGTTCAGGGAATAACGCAGCAGCAGGGCGATATCCTGCGGGAAGGCGTAAGGCACGACGCCTTCTCTCTGGATCAGCCCTGCATTACCAAAGGAGGTTTCCTCGCCGGGCCCGCGCCGGTCGACCAGCACCACCGATTTTCCCCTTCGGGCCAGTTGCAGAGCGACGGAGACCCCGATGATCCCCGCTCCCAGAACAATCACATCCGCTGCCATGACAATCAATCCGTTTCCGCGTCACATTGCCTCCGCAACATGGGTCGGCATTTTCCGCAAAGCAACAGAAAAATCATTGCCTTAATAGAAGCGCGATGCGCCTACTGGCTCACCGCTTTGGTTTCGACAGCCTCAATATTGAAGGCGGCCGCCAGCAGCGCCCTGGTATAGTCCTGCTGCGGGTTGGCGAAAATCTCCGCCGCCGGGCCGCTCTCCACCACCTTGCCGTGACGCATGACGATCAGGTCGTTGGCGAGCGCCTTCACCACCTTCAGATCGTGACTGATGAAGAGGTATGCGAGTTCATGCTTTGCCTGGAGATCGCGCAGCAGATCGACCACCTGCGCCTGCACGCTCATGTCGAGCGCGGATGTCGGCTCATCCAGCATGACGAAACGGGGTTTAAGCACCATGGCGCGGGCGATGGCGATGCGCTGGCGCTGGCCGCCGGAAAATTCGTGCGGATAGCGCCAGCGGGTGGCCGGATCGAGGCCGACCTCTTCCAACGCGACGGCGACACGTGTATCGCGCTCATCGGCGGACAGGGACCGCTCGTGCACCTTCAGGCCCTCGGCGACGATTTCGCCCACCGACATGCGCGGGCTAAGCGAACCATAGGGATCCTGAAACACCACCTGCAGCCGGTTCCTGAGTGGCTTCATCATCTCATAGGAATAATGATCTATCGACTGGCCGATGAAGCTGATGCGTCCCTCAGATGCGATCAGCCGGGAGAGAGCCAGACCAAGCGTCGTCTTGCCCGAGCCGGATTCGCCCACCACGCCCACCGTCTGGCCAGCGCGCAGGGTAATATCAATGCCATCGACTGCCTTCACGTGATCGACCACCTTGCGCATCAGCCCGGCCTTGATCGGGAACCAGACCTTGATGTCGTCACCCTGCATGACCACCGGTTTGCTCGCATCAGAATGCGGCGGCTCGCCTTTGGGTTCGGCTGCAAGAAGATGGCGCGTATAGGCGTGCTGAGGATCAGTAAACACCTGCTCCACGGTGCCGGTCTCGACGATCTTGCCCTTGGTCATGACACAGACGCGGTCGGCAAATTTTCGGACAATACCGAGGTCGTGGGTGATGAACAGCATGGACATGCCGTGCTTCGTCTTCAGATCACTCAGAAGCTCGAGGATCTGCGCCTGCACTGTCACGTCGAGCGCGGTGGTCGGCTCATCGGCGATCAGCAGTTTCGGCCGGTTGGCAAGCGCCATGGCGATCATCACACGCTGCCGCTGGCCGCCGGACAATTCATGCGGATAGGCTTTCAGGCGCTTTTCCGGTTCGCGGATGCCGACCTGCAGCAACAGTTCCAGCGTGCGCGCCCGCGCCTCAGCCCCGGTGATTGCCTGGTGCAGCTCGAGAATCTCGCCGATCTGCCGCTCGATGGTGTGGAGCGGATTGAGCGAGGTCATCGGCTCCTGAAAGATCATGGTGACGTCGTTGCCGCGGACCGCACGCAGGGAGCGTTCCGGCAGGGCCAGCATGTCCTTGCCGTCAAATAGGATTTTTCCAGACGGGTGGCTCGCCGCCGGATAGGGCAGCAATTTGAGGATGGAATTCGCCGTCACCGATTTTCCAGAACCGGATTCGCCAACGAGGGCAACGACTTCGCCCGGCATCAGGTCGAAGGAGACGTGATCGACGGCGATGCTGGTCGCGCCGCCCTGATGAAAGGCGACCGAAAGGTCACGGACGGAGAGAAGTGGCTGGATGGTTTTTTCCGTCATGGCGGTCACCGGAACGTCTTGCGTGGATCGAAGGCGTCGCGCACCGCTTCACCGACGAAAATCAACAGCGAGAGCATGATGGACATGGTGAAAAACGCAGTGAGGCCAAGCCAGGGGGCCTGAAGGTTGTTCTTGCCCTGCGCAATCATCTCGCCCAGCGACGGCGATCCCGGCGGCATGCCGAAGCCGAGGAAATCGAGCGAGGTGAGCGTCGTGATCGAGCCAGAGAGGATGAACGGCAGGAAAGTCAGCGTCGCCACCATGGCGTTGGGCAGAAGATGCCGGAACATGATCGTCCAGTTGCCAACGCCAAGGGCGCGGGCGGCGCGGACATATTCAAAGTTTCTGGCGCGCAGGAATTCCGCTCTCACGATGCCGACGAAGCCGACCCATGAGAACAGCAGCATGATGCCGAGCAGTACGAAGAAGCCGGGTGGAAGAATGGCCGCGATGATGAGCAGGATATAGAGCACCGGCATGGACGACCAGATTTCGATGAAACGCTGCAAAAGCAAATCGGTCCAGCCGCCGAAATAACCCTGAATGGCGCCAGCGGTGACGCCGACAAGGGCCGACGCGATCGTTAGTGTCAGGCCGAACAGCACGGAGATGCGGAAACCATAAATCATTCGCGCCGTGACATCGCGCGCCTGATTGTCGGTTCCCAGCCAATTCAGATTGCCGAGGGTGCAACCGGGATCGGCATCGCCCTGCGGGTAAGCCGAGCAGCGATCCTTTTTATCCATCAGCCAGAAGGGCGCGGTGGGCGCTGAATGCGGAATATTGGAATTGACCGTCTGGTAGGAATAACGGATCGGCGGCCAGATCATCCAGCCATTGGCGTTGATCTCATCCTGGATGAAGGAGGATTTGTAGTCGGTCTGGGCAAGGAAGCCGCCGAATTTCTCCTCGGGATAATCGACCATGACCGGCACCAGAATCTCACCCTTGTAGGAAGCGAGAATGGGTTTGTCATTGGCGATGAATTCCGCGATCAGGCTCAGAAAAAACAGGATCAGGAACAGCCAGAAGGACCAGTAGCCACGCCGGTTCGCCTTGAAATTCTGCCAGCGGCGTTTGGTTGTCGGCGAAAACCACGGGCGCTTCGGCTTTACCAGTGTTTCAGTAGCGGCGGTGTGGGCGAGCGTCATCACACGTCCCTCCGCTCGAAATCGATGCGCGGATCGATCCATGTATAGATGAGGTCCGATATGAGGCCGACAACGAGGCCCATCAGCGAGAAGATGAAGAGCGTGCCGAACACGATCGGGTAGTCACGGTTTACAACCGAGAGATAACCGAGACGGCCCAGACCATCCAGCGAAAAGATGTTCTCGATCAGCAGCGAGCCGGTGAAGAAGGCCGAAATGAAAGCGCCGGGAAAACCGGCAATCACGATCAGCATCGCGTTGCGGAAGACGTGGCCATAGAGAACCTTGCGTTCGGTGAGACCCTTGGCGCGGGCGGTGACGACATATTGCTTCTTGATCTCGTCGATGAAGGAGTTTTTCGTCAGAAGCGTCGTCGTTGCGAAAGCCGAGAGCGACAGCGCGATCAATGGCAGCGTCAGGTGCCAGAAGTAGTCGATGATCTTCTGCCACCAGTTCAGCTGGTCAAAATTATCCGACACCAGACCGCGCAGCGGGAACCAGTCGAAGAACGATCCGCCGGCGAAAAGCACGATGAGCAGGATACCGAACAGGAAGCTCGGCACCGCATAACCGATGATGATGATGCCGGAGGTCCAGACATCGAACGTCGAGCCATCGGAAACGGCTTTCTTGATTCCGAGGGGAATGGAGATGATGTAGGAGATGATCAGGATCCAGAAACCAAGCGACATCGACACCGGCAGCTTGTCGATGATGAGATCGATGACCGAGGAATTGCGGAAGAAGCTGTCCCCGAAGTCGAAGCGGATGTAATTCCACATCATTTCGAGAAAACGGGTAAGCGGCGGCTTGTCGAAACCGAACTGCTTCTCGAGCTTGGCGATCAACTCCGGATCAAGCCCCTGCGCACCGCGATATTTCGAGCCGCTTTCATCGAAGCCGCCGGATTGACCCATGAGATCGCCGCCGCCCGAGAGCCGGTCGGAGGCGCTGTCGCCCTGCCCCGTCAGCTGCGCGACAACCTGCTCCACCGGCCCGCCCGGCGCGAACTGAATGACGAGAAACGAAATGCCCATGATGCCGATGATGGTCGGGATCATCAACGCCAGACGTCTGAGGATATAGGCGCCCATCAGCCTCGGCTCCCGGCCGACACGTCAGCGGTTTTCGTTTCTGTCAAACCCGGTCCTTTCCTGAAAGCGCTTGCCTGCGCCTTAAGCGATTCGTTTCGCCCTATGTGAATCAAGCCTTCGGCGCGAAAGCAAGGCCAGCGTCAGTTTCCGGCCTGACTGGACCACCATGCGTCCGGAAAACCGATGCCGTATTCGGGCAGGTTTTCAGGACGCGTGAGTGTGTTCCAGTAAGCGAGGAACATCTCGCCGCGGTAAAATTGCGGAATGACGTAGCTGTTTGCCAGAAGCACCCGGTCGAGCGCCCGCGCCGCGGCCACCTGTTCATCCCGGTTGGGCGCAAATATGACCTTTCTGACCAAAGCATCGACGGCGGGGTTCTTGATGCCGCCAAGGTTGTTGGATCCCTGCCGATCGGCGGCGGCCGAGCCCCAGAAATCCGCCTGTTCGTTGCCGGGATTGGCCGATGTCGCCCAGAGTTTGACGGCGATGTCGAAATCGAAGCTGCGGGCGCGGTTGGTATATTGCGAGGCATCGACCGTGCGGATCGTGGCATTGATGCCGATCTTCTTGAGGTTCTGGACATAGGGCAGGATCGTTCTTTCCATGCCGGAGGAATCGATCAGGAATTCCATATCCAGCTGCTGTTCGGTTGCCGCATTGACCATGCGGTTGCCGCGCAGCTCGTAACCGGCCTCTTTCATCAACTTCACCGCCTCGCGCAGATTGTCACGCTGCTTGGCGGGATCGCCTGCCACCGGGTTACGGTATTCGGTGGTGAAGACTTCCGGCGGAACCTGGTCCTTCAGTTCCTGAAGCAGTTCCAGCTCGCGCCCGGTCGGCAAGCCGGAAGAGGCGAGCTCGCTGCCCATGAAGAAGCTGTTGATGCGCTGGAACTGGCCATAAGCCAGCGTGCGGTTCAGCTCCTCGAAATCGAAGGCGTAATTGAGCGCCTTGCGCAGTTTCGGGTTCTGGAACTTTTCACGGCGCATGTTCGGCACGAAGGCCTGCATGATGCCGACGGAGCGATAAATGTTCGGCAATTCTTCCTTCTTGACGCGGCCTTCCTTGACGGCCGGAAAATCGTAACCGGTAACCCAGCGGCTGGAAGAGGCTTCCTGGCGGAAATCGACCGTACCGGACTTGAAGGCCTGGAATTCCACATCCTGATCGGAAAAGAAATTGTAGGTGATGGTTTTGAAATTGTTCATCCCGACATTCACATTGACATCCTTGCCCCAATAGTCGTCGCGACGCTCATAGGTCATCGTCGAACCGGGAGACAGGGAGGCGATCTTGTAGGGGCCGGAGCCCATAACCGGCTCCAGCGTGCCACGGGAGATATCACGCGGCTTGCCGTCTGGGCCGGCGGCTTCCCACCAGTGCTTCGGAACGATGAGCAACTGCCCGACGATCTGCGGCAATTCGCGATTGTTCTTTTCATCGAATGTGAAGGTGATGTCCCTCTCGCCACTCACCTCCGCCTTGGTGACGTGGGTGTAATAGGTGGCAAGCTGCGGGCTCAGATCCTTGGCCTTTTCGAAGCTGAAAACCACGTCCTCCGGCGTCACCGGCTTGCCGTCTGCCCATTTGGCCTCCGCCCTTAGCCGGAATGTCGCCTTCGAAATATCGTCGGGATAGCTGACGCCCTCGGCCAGAAGCCCGTAGGAGGCTGACAGCTCTTCTTCCGTCGATTTCATCAGCGTATCGAAAACCAGCGAAAGGCCGGTCGCCGCCTCGCCCTTGGCGAGTAGCGGATTGAGCGTATCGAAGGTTCCCGTCGTCGACATGCGCAGCGCACCGCCTTTCGGGGCCTTGGTGTTCACATAGTCGAAATGATCGAAACCATCAGGATGTTTCAGTTCCCCGACCGTCGAAATCCCCTTTCGCCAGACATCGCCCGACTGGGCGAAGGCCGCCGCCGGGATCAGCATGGCGGATGCCGCAAGGGCGATCAGAAGGCGGGATTTCAGTGGAGCCAATATCATTCGGGGCGGTTCCTGTTTTGTGTTTGTTGCGCAGAGCATAAAACAAAGATTGGCAAAAAACAGATGCTTCGACTCACAAGCTCTTTATCGGCACCCTTAATTCCCTGCTTTGCACAAACAGGGCGAAACATGGTTTCAACAAAATCCCGTTCCAGTTTATTCTAAGGGGAAGAGAATCATCTGATCGGACGGACACGGCTATATGACGGCGGGATCATCGAGAGTTTTCAAGGCGGCCATGCTGGCGATTTCGGTCGTTTCCGCGCTGCAGTTGCAGATTGAAACCGCATCGGCTGAGGACCGGCCCGCGAAAGAAGTGTTCGGCCACACGGCCCTGCCCTCCGCAGCGGCCTCCCAGCCGATCGGCTCCTATGCCAAGGGCTGCCAGTCCGGCGCCATCGCCATGCCGACCGACGGTCCCGGTTGGCAGGCCATGCGGCTTTCGCGCAACCGGCGCTGGGGCCAGCCGCAGCTGATTTCCTTCCTCGAGCGCTTTTCGCAGGATGCGCAGAAGATCGGCTGGCCGGGTCTGTTGCTCGGCGATATTTCCCAGCCACGCGGCGGGCCGATGCTGACCGGCCATGCTTCGCACCAGATCGGCCTCGATGTGGATGTCTGGTGGCGGCCAATGCCTAATCCTCGGCTGAGTGTGGAGCAGCGCGAAACGGTGCCGTTCATCTCCATGCTGGACAAAGCCAAGTTTTTGACGGTCGATGACCGCAAATGGTCGCCGCTCAATGCCCGGCTGGTGATGATGGCGGCGAGCTATCCGCAGGTTGAGCGCGTCTTCGTCAACCCGGCCATCAAGCAGAAGCTTTGCCAGACATGGACCGGCGACCGCACCTTCATGGGCAAGATCAGGCCGATCTATGGGCACGACGAACATTTCCACATTCGCCTCGAATGCCCGCCCGGCGCGCCTAACTGCAAACCGCAGGCGGCCGTGGGCAAAGGCGATGGCTGCGACAAGTCGCTCGCCTGGTGGTTTACCAAAGAGCCATGGGCGCCGCCGAAAAAAGACCCCAATGCCAAACCGGTGAAACCGCGTCCGGTCATGGTCTCCGACCTGCCCGCCGCCTGCGCCGCCGTGGCCGCCGCCCCTTCCGCCAACCCCGAGGGTATTGCAGCGCAGGCATATTCCCCCGCGCCGGTCCAGGCCGTACGCCAGCAAAGCGTGGAACAGGTTATTCAGAACGCTCCGACCCTCCAGCCGCCTTCGGATATTCCGCTTCCGACCCAACGTCCGACATTGAACTGAAACAGAAATGAGGCATTCAACAGCTTCCCTTTTCAAATGGCGGCAAGCTGTTATAGAAGGCTTCAAATCGATTTAATTCTTTACGGGGACAGGCTGGGACCATGGAAGGGCAACGCTGTATCGCGCTCATCGCTCACGACGAGAAAAAAGACGATATGGCGGATTTCGCCCGTCATCACCAGAAGGCGCTCTCCAGTTTCAGGATCGTCGCCACCGGCACGACCGGCGGGCGGGTACAGGAAGCCTGCCCGGGGCTCGAGGTCATTCGTCTGAAAAGCGGACCGCTTGGCGGCGACCAGCAGATCGGCGCGATGATCGCCACCGGCGAAGTGGACATGCTGATCTTTTTCACCGACCCGCTGACGGCCATGCCACATGATGTGGATGTAAAGGCGCTGACCCGGCTTGCCACGGTTTACGATATTCCCATGGCGCTCAACCGCGCCACCGCAGAAAATCTCATCGACTTCAACTCCGCCGACTGACCCGCACCCCAATATGGAACAGGCAATGCCGAAGACGTCCGATACCGAATATCTGTCCTTTCCGATCCTTCTTGGCGACATCGGCGGCACCAATGCCCGCTTTTCCATCCTGATCGATTCCTTTGCGGAACCGGTGCACCTCACTACCGTGAAGACGGCGGAATATCCGACGATCGACGACGCCATCCAGAAAGCGGTCCTGGACAAGACATCGCTTCAGCCGGTCTCGACCATTCTTGCGATTGCCGGCCCCATAGAAGGCGACGAGATACCGCTCACCAACTGCCACTGGGTCGTCAAGCCAAAGGGCATGCTGGCTAATCTCGGCCTGAAGGATGTCATCGTCATCAATGATTTCGAGGCACAGGCTCTGGCGATTGCAGCGCTTGACGACGACAACCGCGAGCCTATCGGCTCCGGCAAGAAAGACATGCTGGCGTCGCGCGTCGTTCTCGGACCGGGCACGGGTCTCGGCGTCGCCGGTCTGGTTTACGCCCGTCATATGTGGTTCCCGGTGCCCGGCGAAGGCGGCCATATCGATGTCGGCCCAAGAAGTGCGCGTGATTATGCGGTTTTCCCGCATATCGAAACCATTGAGGGCCGTGTTGCCGGCGAACAGATCCTGTGCGGGCGCGGACTGGTCAATCTTTACCGCGCCGTCTGCAAGACCGATGGCATCGAACCCGTCTTTTCCGATCCGGCCGATATCACCTCGCAGGGGCTTTCGGGCCAGAACGCGCAGGCAAAAGAAACGCTTTCGCTTTTCAGCACCTATCTCGGCCGCGTGGCGGGCGATCTCGCGCTGATTTTCATGGCAAAGGGCGGCGTCTATCTCGCCGGCGGCATTTCGCAGAAGATCATCCCGGCGCTGAAGAGCCCGGAATTCCGGACTGCCTTTGAAGACAAGGCGCCACACAGCGCACTGATGCGGACCATTCCGACCTTCGTGGTCACCCATCCGCAGGCGGCCCTTTCCGGCCTCGCCACCTATGCGAGAACGCCTGCCGATTTCGGCCTGGCGCTGGATGGGCGGCGCTGGAGAGCCTGATCGCTCTCCTCTCAACGGGCTATCCTTCCCTTGTGACGCTTGCGAAGCGAGCGGCTGGTCTTTAACGTCACCGCTGCAAACATCAAACGTCCGATACCGGCGGGTTCCGATCCGCCCGACATGAAAAGTGAGTGAAAACATGGGCAGCAGCGACATGAAACTGGTGGTGGTCGGCGCTGCGGGCCGCATGGGACAGGCGCTGATCCGCCTCATTCACCAGACACCAGGCGTCCAGCTGCATGCCGCCGTCGCACGTGAAGGCTCGGCCTTTGTCGGCCGCGATGCCGGCGAGATTGCTGGTCTTGGGCCCATCGGCGTCGAAATCACCAGCGATTCGCTGCAAGCCTTTCTCCATGCCGAAGGGGTGATCGACTTCACCTCACCGGCAACCAGCGTCACCTTCGCCGGTCTCGCCGCGCAGGCCCGCATCGTGCATGTCATCGGCACAACCGGCTGTTCGCCGGATGACGAGGAAAAATTCAAGGCGGCGTCGCGCCATGCGCGCATCGTCAAGTCGGGCAATATGAGCCTCGGCGTCAACCTGCTCAGCGTTTTGACGCAGCAGGCGGCGCAGGCGCTGGATGCGCAGAACTGGGACATCGAAATCCTGGAAATGCACCACAAGCACAAGGTGGACGCGCCTTCCGGCACGGCGCTTTTGCTGGGTGAAGCGGCCGCGGCCGGCCGCAAGGTCGATCTCACCACCTCTTCCGTTCGCGTGCGCGACGGACATACGGGTGCGCGGGAGACTGGCACCATCGGTTTCGCCACGCTACGCGGCGGTTCGGTAATCGGTGAACATTCGGTGATCTTTGCCGGCGAGGGTGAACGCGTCGAGCTTTCCCACTATGCCGGCGACCGCTCCATTTTCGCACGCGGTGCGATTACGGCAGCTGTCTGGGCTTTAGACAAGAAGCCGGGCTTCTATTCCATGCTGGATGTGCTCGGTCTTTCGCAGACGGAATAAGCCTAATTTTCCACCGTGAATTCGACGGTATCGGCCGAAAATCGGCTGACGGCATATTGCACCGGCACGCCATCCATATCGGCATTCAGCGCCTGGGTGACGAGTAGAATCGCGCCCGGCGACAATTCGAGATCGGCCAGATCCTGCGTATCCGCATGGCTGGCGGAGATGACGGTGGAAATGCGCACGTAGTCGGCCACGCCGAGCGATTTGAAAGCGGCCGTGATCGAGCCGCTTTTCTGATAGGCCTCGCCAATTCCGGCAAAACGATCCGCCGGAAACCACGTGGTCGAGCGGGACACCGGCCGGGTGTCAGCCTTGCGCAAGGTCTCCAGACGCACGAGCGGTGCGCCGGTCTGCAGTTGCAGCCGCGCTGCCAGATCGGCACTTGCGGGCTCGGTCGTGTGGGAAAGAAGCAGCGCCTCCATTTCCTTCACCTGATCTGCGATGCCTGCCGTGAACCGTGTGCGCAGTGAAATCGGAAAACTCAGCCGTTCCTTGCGGGCGATAATCGTGCCACGCCCCTGCATCGGCTCGAGGATGCCTTCGCTCGCCAATGCGGCAATGGCGCTTCTGACGGTGTGGCGGTTGACGCCGAATTTTTCGGCCAGCGCCATTTCCGGCGGCAACATGCCGGTTTCGTCGTGATCGCCTGCCGCGATCTCGCCTCTGATCCGGTCGGCAATCTGCCGCCAGAGCGCGACGCCGTTCTTTCTTTTCATTGCTGCTGCAGGGCTCATGTCACACGCTTGTCATTCATCGCCGTTAATTGTAGCTTATATTGTATAGTTGTCTATATCAATAGACATTAGAGGTCAAGCGATGAATAACGAAGCTGCGAATATACATGCGGGAAGGAAGCGGGTGGCGGCCCTTCTCGCCCGCGCAACCGTTCAGGAACTCGAAACGGTCTGGAACCGGCAGGACGCCAGCCCGCAAACGGAAAATGTGCGCGGACCGGAAACCGGCCTCGTCATGGTCAAGGGACGTATCGGCGGCGGCGGCGCGCCTTTCAATCTGGGTGAAACCACCGTTACCCGCGCAACGATCAAGCTTGCTTCCGGCACTGTCGGCCATGCCCATGTTCTCGGCACCGGCCGCAAGAAGGCCTGGTACGCGGCCGTTTTCGACGCGCTCTGGCAGGAAAATCCGACGCGGGACTTCATTGAAACCGAGCTTCTCTCACCGGTCGAAAAAAGACTGACCGAGGAAAAACAGCGGAAAACAAAAGAGACCGCCGCCACGCGGGTCGATTTCTTCACCATGGTTCGAGGAGAAGATTGATGGGTGTCAAAGCCGAAGCATTGACGGGCGGTTTTTCCGACGCCGTCTTCGATTCCCAACGGGTTTTCAAAAAGCTGATGGACGGCATGGCCCGGCCGGGCACACCGCAGACGATCGAAACCGCAGTTGCCCCGCCGGCACCGCTTGCCACCGCAACGGGTGCGGTTCTGCTGGCGCTCTGCGACCACGACACACCAGTCTGGCTGAGCGGCGCGCTGCGGAAAACGGCCGTGCCGGGTTGGGTTGGGTTTCACACCGGCGCGATTGCGACGGAAGAAAAGGGGGCTGCGCAGTTCGCCGTGATCGAGGCGGGCAGCACCATTGCCTCCTTCGGCCTTTTCTCTCAGGGAAGCCAGGAATATCCCGACCGTTCGACGACGGTCATCATCGAATTGCCAGATCTTGATGGCGGACAGGAATTACTGCTGTCCGGCCCCGGCATCCGCCACATCAATATCATCAGCCCTTCCGGCCTGCCGGAGATATTCCCGAGGCTCTGGGCGGAGAACAACGCCATTTTCCCGCGCGGCGTCGATGTCATTCTGACCTGCGCCGACAAATTCGTCTGCCTGCCGCGCACGACGCGTATTAAATCCGTGGAGGCATAAGATGTATGTTGCTGTCAAAGGCGGGGAAACCGCCATCGCCAACGCCCACCGGCTTCTGGCCGACAAGCGGCGCGGAGACCGTGACCTGCCGGCGATGACTGTCACGCAGATCGTTTCCCAGCTTTCACTCGCCGTCGACCGCGTCATGGCGGAAGCCTCACTTTACGATCAGTCGCTTGCAGCCCTTGCCGTCAAGCAGGCACGCGGCGACATGATCGAGGCCATCTTCCTGCTGCGCGCCTACCGCACCACGTTGCCACGGTTCGGCTATTCGCTGCCGGTCAATACGGCTGACATGACGGTGCAGCGACGCGTTTCGGCAACCTACAAGGACTTGCCGGGCGGGCAATTGCTGGGACCGACCTTCGATTATACCCACCGTCTACTCGATCCCACGCTGCTCGAAGACGAGGCTGTCGAAACCCCCGCCATTCGTGAAGGCGAGCCGGATTATGTCATGCGGGTTTCCGACATTCTCGCCGAAGAAGGGCTGATCGAAAGCGATGGTGATATGCCTGATGAGCATATTGCCGGCGATCTGACGCGCGAGCCGATGGAATTTCCGATGCCACGCGACCTGCGTCTGCAATCGCTGGCACGCGGTGACGAGGGCTTCCTTCTCGCACTCGCCTATTCGACACAGCGCGGTTACGGCCGCACGCATCCCTTCGTCGGTGAAATCCGCATCGGTGATGTTGAAGTGGAACTGGAGGTTCCCGAACTCGGCTTTACCGTCTCGCTTGGGGACATTCAGGTTACCGAATGCCAGATGGTCAACCAATTCAAGGGTTCGGCCAAAGCGCCACCGCAGTTCACCCGCGGTTATGGTCTGGTTTTCGGCCAGAGCGAACGCAAGGCGATGGCCATGTCGCTGGTCGATCGCGCGCTTCGCGCCGGTGAATTCGGCGAAGATGTCGTCGCCCCGGCGCAGGATGAAGAATTCGTCATCTCACATGCAGACAACGTCCAGGCGACGGGTTTCGTCGAACATCTGAAATTGCCGCATTACGTGGATTTTCAGGCCGAACTCGGTCTGGTCAGGAAAATGCGCGCCGATTTCGAGGCGATCAACGCTGATGGCGCGGAGTGGATGGGCGATGCAGCCGAATAGCTCAGCGGCTGTGCTGCTCTCCAAACCAGTAAGCGCAAAAGACGGTCGATGCTGCAAACACAGCAAAGAACACGGCTGCAAGAATTCCAATCTCCATGAGCTTGTACTCCTTTTTTCGCAAGGTTAACGCGCAATGCTTAAAGAAGTTTCATTTGACGACGGGCTGGCTGCCTACAACTTCGCCTATCTGGACGAACAGACCAAACGGATGATCCGCCGGGCGATCCTGAAGGCCATTGCCATTCCCGGTTATCAGGTCCCCTTCGCCTCCCGTGAAATGCCCATGCCCTATGGCTGGGGCACCGGCGGTGTGCAGCTGACCGCTTCCATCGTCGGCCCCGACGATGTGCTGAAGGTCATCGACCAGGGCGCCGACGACACCACCAACGCGGTTTCCATCCGCGCCTTTTTCCAGAAGGTGGCGAATGTTGCCGTCACCACCCGCACCAGGGATGCGACCATCATCCAGACGCGGCACCGCATTCCGGAGGAAGAACTGCATTCCGGACAGGTTCTGGTCTATCAGGTTCCCATTCCCGAACCCTTGCGCTTCCTCGAGCCACGCGAGACCGAAACCCGTGTCATGCACGCGCTGGAAGAATATGGCCTGATGCACGTCAAGCTCTACGAAGACATCGCCCGCAACGGCCGCATCTCCACCACCTATGCATACCCGGTGAAGGTTGCCGGACGTTATGTGATGGATCCTTCGCCGACGCCGAAATTCGACAATCCGAAAATGAATATGTCGAACGCGCTGCAGCTGTTCGGCGCCGGGCGCGAAAAGCGCATCTATGCCGTGCCGCCCTATACCGACGTGGTCAGCCTGGATTTCGAGGACCATCCGTTTGAAATTCAGCGCTTTGACAAGCCCTGCGCACTGTGCGGCGGCGAGAATGTCTATCTGGACGAGGTGGTGCTTGATGACAAGGGCGGGCGGATGTTCGTCTGCTCCGATACCGACCATTGCGAGGACCGCCGCGCCCATGGCCACAAGGGCCATATGCTGGCGGATGTGAAGGAGGCCGCAGAATGAGCGACGCACCACTTCTGAAAGTCCGGGACGTTTCCAAATATTACGGCGACCGGGCTGGTTGCCGCAACGTTTCCTTTGAACTTTATCCGGGCGAGGTTCTGGCCATTGTCGGAGAATCCGGTTCCGGCAAGACCACGCTTCTCAACTGCATTTCCACCCGGCTGATGCCAACGGCGGGCAGCGTGGAATATCGCATGCGCGACGGCTCTGTGCGCGACCTCTACCACATGGGTGAGGCCGAACGCCGTTTCCTGATGCGCACCGACTGGGGCTTCGTTCACCAGAACCCGGCGGACGGGTTGCGTATGGCTGTTTCGGCCGGCGCCAATGTCGGCGAACGGCTGATGGCCGTGGGCAATCGGCATTATGGCAATATAAGGCAATCGGCCAGCGAATGGCTGGAGCGGGTGGAAATCGGCACTGACCGTATCGACGATCAGCCGCGTGCCTTTTCCGGTGGCATGCGTCAACGCCTGCAGATCGCCCGCAATCTCGTCACCTCGCCGCGCCTCGTCTTCATGGACGAACCGACCGGCGGTCTCGATGTTTCCGTGCAGGCACGCCTGCTGGATCTCGTGCGCGGCCTCGTCAACGATCTCGGCCTTGCCGTCGTCGTCGTCACCCATGATCTGGCGGTGGCGCGACTGCTGTCCCATCGCATGATGGTGATGAAGGGCGGCGACGTCATCGAGCATGGTCTCACCGACCGGGTGCTCGACGATCCGCGCGAGCCTTACACGCAATTGCTTGTTTCCTCTATTCTGCAGGTTTGACGCCATGCCGACGCCCCTTATCGTTTCGGAAGTCTTCAAAAGCTTCACCATGCATCTTCGCGACGGCATCGAATTGCCGGTCGTTCGCGATGTCAATTTCTCCGTTTGCGGCGGCGAATGCGTCGTGCTCGGCGGCCCGTCGGGTATCGGCAAAAGCTCGATCCTGAAAATGCTCTATGGCAACTACGCCATCGACAGCGGGCAGATCCTCATCCGCCACGGGGATCAGGTCGTTGATATCGGCAATGCCTCGCCGCGCACGATCCTCGAAATTCGCCATCACACGATCGGTTATGTCAGCCAGTTCCTGCGCACCGTGCCGCGTGTCGCTGCCATCGATGTCGTTGCCGAACCGCTCCTGGCCCGCAAGGTCGCCGCCGAAGATGCGCGCGAACAGGCGGCGACGCTGCTTTCGAAGCTGAACCTGCCACGGGAATTGTGGTCGCTTCCGCCCGCAACCTTTTCGGGCGGCGAGCAGCAGCGCGTCAACATCGCGCGCGGCTTCATCACCGATCATGCGATCCTGCTTCTCGACGAGCCGACGGCCTCACTCGACGCCACAAATCGGCGCGTGGTCGTCGACATGATCAGGGAGAAAAAAGAAAAGGGCACCGCGCTGCTGGGCATCTTCCACGACGAGGAAGTGCGGGAAGCCGTGGCCGACCGCATTCTCGACGTCTCGCAATTCTCTCCCCGGAAGGCAGCGGCATGAGTGTCAAGGTCGGTCTCGAACCCGCCATTCACGAAACCGCCCGCGTCACCAACTCCTCGATCGGCCGCTATACCGAAATTTCGGAACGCTGCCGCCTCGAGGAGGTTGAGATGGGCGACTATTCCTATGTCATGCAGGACGGTGCGATCTGGTGCGCCACCATCGGCAAATTCGTCAATATCGCCGCCTCCGTCCGCATCAACGCCACCAATCACCCGATGCAGCGGGCGACATTGCACCATTTCACCTATCGCGCCCGCAGTTACTGGGACGACGCTGAGGATGAAACGGATTTCTTCGCCGCCCGCCGCGCCAAGCGGGTGGTGATCGGCCATGATGTCTGGATCGGCCATGGCGCGACCATCCTGCCCGGCGTGACGGTGGGGAACGGTGCAGTGATCGGGGCTGGCGCGGTGGTATCGAAAGATGTCGCGCCCTATACCATCGTCGGTGGCGTGCCCGCCCGGCTGATCCGCGAGCGTTTTCCAGCGGAGCTTGGCCGGCGCATGGACGATCTGAATTGGTGGGATTGGGACCATGCCAGACTGCGCGGCGCGCTCGATGATTTCCGCGCCCTCGCCGCCGAGGATTTCGTGGCGAAATATGGTGGATGAACTCCGCTCATAGCGAAGCAATTGCAAATCCCGGGCCACGTCCCGGGATTTCTGTTTGTCGGCTCCAGATATGCCGGCGGGATTTCCTGCTCATGACATGCCTGACGAGAGGTTTGTCGGCGAACCCCCGGGTGTCGTATCTGCGAATTCTGTAATATTTTATTCATGAAACTGACATCCACACTTCACGCACCGCTGTTACGCCGAACCCCGTCAAAAAAGAAGATTGGACGGGGAAATGAGCTTTCACCTGAAGCAAGTCACGCGCCGTTTCGGCAACCATACTGCGGTCGATGCCGTGAACGTCGAAATACCGCAGGGCCAGATGGTCGGCGTTATCGGACGCTCGGGTGCGGGAAAATCAACGCTGCTGCGCATGATCAACCGCCTCGTTGATCCCTCCTCGGGTTCCATCCATTTCAACGACACGGAAGTATCGGCGCTGAAGGGTGCGGCGCTCCGCAACTGGCAGCGCGACTGTGCCATGATCTTCCAGCAGTTCAATCTGGTGCCGCGCCTGGATGTGCTCACCAATGTCATGCTCGGCCGTCTCAACCACCGTTCGACAGCGCTCAGCCTGTTCAACATCTTCACCAATGATGAGCGCCTGATGGCGATCGCCGCGCTCGAGCGGCTCGGCATCGAACATGTGGCCATGCAGGCCGCGGGCACGCTTTCCGGCGGCCAGCAGCAGCGCGTCGCCATCGCCCGCGCCCTGATGCAGTCTCCGAAGATGGTTCTGGCCGATGAGCCGATTGCCTCGCTCGACCCGCTCAACGCCAAGATCGTGATGGATGCGCTGCGCGACATCAACGAGCGCGAAGGCATCACCGTCATCACCAATCTGCATACGCTGGATACGGCACGCAATTATTGCGAGCGCATCATCGGCATGTCGCAGGGCCGCGTCGTCTTTGACGGAACGCCGGCGGAACTGACCGCTTCGGCCGTAACGGAGATTTACGGAACCGATTCTCAAGGGGCTGGCATCGATGAGACCATGACCTCGACCAGCATCAATATTCCCGGCGCGCAGCTTCCCGCGCGTCCGGTGCAGCAATCTGCCGGTCCCGAACCGCTCGCTCTCGCCGGGCTCTGAGGAACCGCTCAGCATCGTTTGTGCCCGCGTCAAGGGCCGACACTTCACAACAAACTCCGGCTCGCCGGGAAACAGGAGAAAGTCCATGTTGAAGAAAATCCTTCTTTCGGCAGTCGCCCTTGGCGTTCTGGCCGGTTCCGCCATGGCTCAGGACGTCAAGGTCCTGCGTATCGGTCTCGACGGTTCGGAAAACGAAGCCGACCAGATCCGCAACACGAAGTGCGTTGCCGATGGCCTGAAGGCTGCGACCGGCGTTTCCGAAGTTCAGGTTTTCCCGTCGCCGGACTATAACGGCGTCATCCAGGGTCTGCTCGGCGGCACCATCGACATCGCTTCCATGGGCGCGTCCTCCTACGCCAAGATCGCTCTTGCCGATCCGAAAGCCGTCGATCCGATCCTGACCACGGCCGGCGCCGATGGTTCGACCGGCTATTACACGATCATGGTTGCCCGCAAGGACAGCGGCATCAAGACGCTGGCTGACGCCAAGGGCAAGAAGATCGGTTTTGCCGATCCTGACTCCACCTCGGGCTTCCTCGTCCCGAACGTGGCTATTCCGAAGGAAACCGGCGTTCCGGTGAAGGAGTACTTCGCTGAAACCGGCTTCGGCGGCGGCCATGAAAACCTCGTTCTCGCCGTTCTCGACAAGAAGTTCGACGTTGGCACCACCTTCGGTTCGGGCGTTGGCAAGTGGGAAGAGGGCTACACCGCCGGCAACCTCTACCAGATGGTCAAGAAGGGCAACCTCGACATGGACGATATCGTCGAAGTCTGGAAGTCGCCGCTGATCCCGAACGGCCCGCTCATGGTCACCAACAAGCTCGGCGACGCCATGAAGCAGAAGGTAGAAAACTTCTTCATGGAACTGCCGAAGAAGGACCTCGCCTGCTTCCAGGGTTTCACCCAGGGCAAGAACACCGCTTACATCAAGGTCGACCCGTCCTTCTACCAGACGATCATCGACGCCCGTAAGTCCGTTATCGGCGGCTGATCCTGCGATCATACCCGAAAGCGGCGGTGCCTTGCGGCGCCGCCGCTTTTGCCAATAAAGGAAAAAAGCGGCATGGCGACCTCACTGCATCATGGCACCCTCTCCCCCAAGGGATTGAGCGCATCGTCCCAGACGGTCATGCGTCATTATCAACAGCAGCTTGCGACGAGACGGATTTATACCGTTATTTCGCTCGTGATCTTTCTCGTCATCCTCGCCGCTTCCCTGAACTTCGCCAACGCGGCCAATTCAGGCAAATTCTTCGAGCGCCTGCCCTATTTCTTCGACTTCATGAAAACCTTCGTGCCGGACAGCCCGCTGGAAATCTTCCGGGCGATGTTCGACCTGCCGTCACCCTATGCGGACGGTTCGCTGAAATATAATTACGTCGCAGACCGTGTTTACATCACCGACAGCTTCTACATCCCGCACTTCATCTATCAGCTGATCATCACGCTCAACATCGCGCTTGTTTCGACAATCATCGGCACCGGCTTCGCCTTCGTGCTCTGTTTCTTCGCCTCCACAAACCTTGTCGGCGCCGGTCTCGTGCGCTGGGTGGTGCGCCGGGTAATGGAAGTGCTGCGCGCCTTTCCGGAAATCGTCGTCGCCGGCTTGCTGACCGCCATTCTCTCGATCGGTCCCATTGCGGCGATCATCGCCATTTCAGTCCACACGATCGGCGCTTTGGGCAAGCTGTTCTTCGAAGTGGTGGAAAATGCCGACATGAAGCCCGATGAAGGCCTGCGCGCCGCCGGCGCCAACTGGCTGGAGCGGGTCCGTTTCGCCATCGTGCCGCAGGTTCTGCCTAACTTCGTCTCCTACGCGCTGCTGCGCGCCGAAATCAACGTGCGTGCCTCAACCATCATCGGTGCTGTCGGCGGCGGCGGCATCGGGGAGGTGTTCCGGCTGTCGATCGGCAACGATCATGCTTCCAAAACTTATGCCATCATCATCCTGCTGCTGATCACCATCATCGCCGTCGACCAGTTTTCCAGCTGGCTGCGCCGCAGACTGATCGGCCATCAATCCTTCGAATTCGGACGGGGAGCAGCCTGATGTCCTCAAGCTTCATTCTCAACACTGCCGAGCGCGAAAGGCTGACCGCCGCGCATCCCGCGATTTTCAAACGCGGCTTCATGCAGCGTTACGGTCTGCTGGTCGGTATTCTCGCCACCGTCGTTTATCTCATCAGCTGCTTTTTCTTCTTTAATGTCGGGCCGGCTTTCATGCAGGGCCGCTGGGATCGAGCCTCGAGCTATATTCAGGACTGGTATTCCTGGCGTGCCCAGCCGCGCCTGCGCTTCGAAGATGGCAAGGTGGCGCCGCAGTGGTCCAGCCGCGGGCAATATCCGGTCGACTCAAGGATCGACTGGTTGCTGCCCCTGCCGGATGGCGGCTACAGCGTGATTTATGCAGGCATGGAAAACCGCCTCGACGTGACGCCAACCCGGGTGGATGTTTATGTCGACGGCAAGAACTACCCCGTCATCATCAATGGTGAGCAGGCGCGGGCACCTGAGGGGTTGCCGGAAGAAATCCAGCAGGACGGTAACAAGGTTCTCGTCCATTACGGTTTTGCCGGCCAGGCGGAAATCCGCACCAGCCAGGTCTATGTGCAGCGCCGGTTCCTCGGATGGGCAAACTTCCTGTTCGATACCAAGTCGGAATTCTGGGGCAAAGGCTATGGCGAACTCGCGGCTCTGGCGCTGTGGGGTGAGAGGCTCGATCCCGAGCGCTCGAATATCAACCACATGGTCGATGATTTCCTCGACAACAGCGTCTGGCAGCATGCCGATATTCTTTCCAAGCTGATGCAGACCCTGGTCATGGCCTTTGTGGGCACGCTGTTCGGCACGCTCGTTGCCCTGCCGCTCGCCTTCATCGCCGCGCGCAACATCACCGCCAACAGGGCTGCCAACTGGGGCATGAAGCGTCTGTTCGACTTCCTGCGTTCGATCGACATGCTGATCTGGGCTTTGTTCTTCACCCGCAGTTTCGGTCCCGGACCGATCCCCGGCATTGCCGCGATCTTCTTCACCGATACCGGAGCGCTCGGCAAGGTCTATGCCGAGGCGCTGGAGAATGTCGATGACAAGCAGCGCGAGGGCGTCAAATCGGTCGGTGCTTCCCCGATTGCCGTCAATCGTTTCGGCGTGCTTCCGCAGGTACTACCGGTCTTCATTTCCCAGTCGCTTTATTTCTGGGAAAGCAACACCCGCTCCGCCACGATCATCGGTGCGGTGGGTGCGGGCGGTATCGGCCTGAAGCTGCTGGAAGCGATGGGTACCAACGCCGACTGGGACAAGGTTGCCTATATGGTCCTGCTCATCCTCTTCGTCGTTTTCCTGTTCGACCATATCTCCAATTCGCTGCGTTCGCGCCTGATTGGGAAAACGCAGCATTAGGCCATAAAAGGGGCGGGACTGTATGCGAAGGCCGTAACGGCTTTCCTTTCCCCGCCCCATAAAACCACCCGCACAAAGACGTTTTTTTGTCCCTGACGCATTCACCCCGAGGTCCGGGCACCCCAAAGGTGCGTGCGGGGGCTTAACCGCATTTCGAATGTGCTTTTTTCCATCTGCATCATCATTCTGTCACGGAAAGCGATTACCTCGCACTCCTGACCTTGCGGGAAGCGGGCGAGTCACGCCAAATAGCTTCTCATCCCTGGTTTTCCATGACACTGAAGAGTGCTTGCCGTGCGCTACGCCATCTATTTTTCTCCGGCTAAAGATCATCCGCTGACTGAAGCAGCGTCGCGCTGGCTTGGGCGCAATGCATTTTCCGGTACGCTGCATGATGATCATGACGCCTATGCGGAAATGACGGAAGAACCCCGCCGTTACGGTTTCCACGCAACCCTGAAGGCTCCTTTCGAGCTTGCCGAAAAATACAGCGAGGCCGAGCTTCTCGCCGCCGTCGAGGGTTTTGCCGCAAGCCAGCCGGCCTTCGACATCCCGCGTGTCGTCGTTGGCGCGCTCGGACCGTTTTTCGCGCTGGTTCCAGACCGGACCTACCAGCCACTGCAGGATTTCGCGGCCGAGATCGTCGACCATTTTGACCGATTTCGCGCGCCTCTGTCCGAGACCGATATTGCCCGCCGGCGGCCACAAATGCTGACGGAAAGCCAGCGGCAAAATCTGTCACTCTGGGGTTATCCGCATGTCATGGACGACTTCCGTTTTCACATGACACTGACCGGTCGTATCGACGAGGACGACCAGCCCACCATGCAAGAGGTGCTTTCTGCGCGTTTTGCCGAATTCGTCGATCAGCCTCTCACCATTTCCGGCCTCGCTTTGTTCATTGAAGAAACGCGCGGCGCGCCCTTTATCGTTCATCGCTGGCACCCGTTTGGCCAGCAGCCAAAGAAAGATGCGAACCCATGACCGAGCACGCCCTCTCCAATGCCCGTATCGTTTTGGAAGACGATATCATTCTGGGGTCCGTTCTGATCCGCGACGGCAAGATTGCCGATATCAGTGAAGGCGCCTCCAAAACCGGAGAAGACCTCGAAGGCGATTTCCTGATCCCGGGTCTGGTGGAACTGCATACCGACCATCTGGAACAGCATTATTCACCGCGCCCCGGCGTGATCTGGGATAAGATCGCCGCCATTCAGGCCCATGATGCACAGGTTGCGTCATCAGGCATCACCACCGTATTCGATTGCCTGAGGCTCGGCTCGGACGAGGATGGCGGCTTCAAAAAGGGCGAAATGCGGGAAATGGCTGACGCCATCGAAGCGGCGGCGGATCAGAACCGCTTGCGCGCAGATCACCTGCTGCATCTGCGCTGTGAGGTCGCCTCCGCTGATGTTCTGGATCATTTCGAAGATTTCGAAACCGATCCGCGTGTGCGGCTGATTTCGCTGATGGACCACTCCCCGGGTCAGCGCCAGTTCCAGTCCATGGATCAGTACATTTTCTATTACCAGAAGAAGCGCGGGCTGAGCGACGAGGCTTTTGCCGAATTCGTGCGCCGGCGGCAGGCCGCATCGGCCGAATATTCCGCCAAGCACCGTGATTATCTGGCCGCCAGCTGCGCCAAACGCGGCATCACCGTCGCAAGCCATGACGACGCCACCGAAGCGCATGTGGGCGAAGCCATCGGCCACGGCGTTAAACTGGCGGAATTCCCCACCAGCGTCGAGGCTGCAAAAGCCTCTCACAGCGCCGGCATGAGCGTCTTGATGGGCGCTCCGAACATCGTTCGCGGCAAGTCTCACTCCGGCAACATCGCCGCCCGCGATCTCGCCGAGATCGGCGTGCTGGATGTCCTTTCTTCCGACTATGTGCCGTTCAGCCTGCTTTTCGCACCGTTCCTGCTCGCCGATCAGGTGGAAGCCATCACCCTGCCGGAAGCGCTGCGTATGGTGACCGCGACGCCGGCTCGGACGGTTGGTCTTCTTGACCGCGGCCGTATCGCAACTGGATTGCGGGCCGATCTGGTGCGGGTTCACCGCGAAGATGGCGTGCCCGTCACCCGCTCGGTCTGGCGTCAGGGCAAGCGCGTGGCATGACCGGCAACGGAGAAGACAGCCGGCGTGAGAAAACGCCCGGCACGATGATCGTGGTTGTCGGCCCAAGCGGGGCCGGCAAGGATACGCTGATGGACTATGCGGCAAGGCAATTGTCCGGACGGCCCGGCTTTCATTTCACCCGCCGGGTGATTACCCGCAGCGGGGATGCCGGCGGCGAAAATCACGATGCCGTTTCGATGCAGGAGTTCAACCGGCTGCAGGATGAGGGCGCATTCGCCGTCTTCTGGCAGGCGCATGGGCTGAAATATGGCATCCCGGCTGCCGTCTATCGCCAACTTGAGGCGGGAGACGTGGTTATTGCCAACGGTTCCCGCTCGGCCTTGCCTGAGTTCAGTTCCGCCTTTTCCCGTCTCAGGGTGGTGAACATCGTCGCCCGGCCGGAAGTGCTGGCGCAGCGGCTGGAACAGCGCGGGCGGGAAAGCCGCGAGGATATTCTGCGGCGCCTGGAACGCAGCTCGCTTACGGTCGTCGGCGACTTTGACGTAACGACGGTGGATAATAGCGGCGCGATCGAAGATGCGGGCAAGACCATCATGCAGGTGCTGGAACAAAGCGTCGGCCCCGACCGATCTTAATGTCCCCGGCCCGGACCGCTCGACAAAAGGTCACACAAAGCTTACCATCAGGCGACAATTTCCAAACATGGTACGCCAAGGCGAGGGATGCCCGAAAAGAGGGTCAGTGACGAGATAACTGTGGTGGCTGGTCTGGCCGCCGGCGTTAGCAATTATGCGCGCTCGCGCGGCATCGATATCGTCCCCATCTGCAAGGCTCTCGATATTGATCCCGCCACTTTCGACAGTTTGACGGAGCGCATAAGCCTCGACAGATTATGCCGATTGCTCGAAACCTGCGCCTTGATTTCCGGTGACGACGCCTTCGGTCTGCAATGCGCCTCCGCTTTTCCGGCCGGCGCATCCGGTGCATTTGGTTACGGTCTGATCAGCGCGCCGACGGTGCGGGCTTTCCTGCGATTTCTTCAGGATCACGTTTATTATGCGACCAACAACAGCAATTTTACCATGGTTACGGATACCACACATGTAACGCTTTCCTGGTCCTTCGCGCCCGTCATCGTCAAGCGTGATCAATATGTGGATCTTTCCCTGACAGTTCTGATCCAGCGTCTTCGCGATATTCTGGGTGAGCGCATCAATCAGGTCGAAATCGGTCTGGAGCGACAGAAACCGAATAATATTCAGCTATTTAAAGAAAGAATGACCAAGCGGATCAGCTTCTCCCAGGCGATCCACACGATGCGTCTTCCTGTATCGCTCCTCGACGTGGCCAATCCGAACGCAGATGAGCGGCTGTTCGAACTGATGAACCTTCAATGCCGGATGCTGCGACCGGAAACATCAGCGGATGCAACACATTTCATCGATCAGGTAAAACGGTATATGCAGATGCGGCTGTCGGATGCGGAGCTTTCACTTGGCGAAATCGCCCCCTACTTCAATCTTTCCGAACGGAGTTTTCAGCGGCGGCTTGCCGAACTTGGCACCAATCTCAACGAGATAAAGGACGCCATACGCAAAAATGCAGGCTTCAAGCTTCTGGTGGAGAGCGACCTTTCTGTTTCCGACATAAGCTATCGATTGGGATATTCGACGCCCGGTGCGTTTTCGCGCTCCGTTTCCCGCTGGTTTGGGGCGACTCCGACGGATATTCGCAAGAAACATGCGCATCATTCCGCCGGATAAAACAGATTTTCAGCACCAATATTTCGAAATTACACATTAAAATTCAGAAATATGTCGGCTTTTCCCGGCTTCTGTGCCGAAACATAACAATAAAAGCGCAAAACTTGGCGCGAGATGTTATTCTATTGGCGCATTATATCGCCTATTAGAGCGCCGCGTGGCCCTTCGGGTGTGACGGAAAACATTCCAAAGCTTTGAATCTGCACATTGTTCTGATCCACAACCGATTCCGGTTTTGTGAGTGTCAGTGGGGCAGCGCTCCCTATGCCCAGGAACAACGTCGATGCTGGGCCGGCTGGCTGCGAAAGCGGCCATCATTGCATATTCCTGATGCTGGATGAAACTTATTGGCGAAATCGACGTTTCCGTTCGCGTGCAGACAGAACGTTCGCGGGCGGGCCTCGGGGAATGAAATCATTACCTGATCGCAAAGCCGGGAAGGTCAATCTCTTTTGAGGCAGAAAGAACATGTCTTTAAAAACGCCGCATGAACATCGCCAGACGCGCGAGATCGCCCTATCTGACCGGGAACGGCACTATCTGGGACTGGTGGCGCGGGGTAAACACCCCTCCCACATCGCCCTTGTGACCGGTGCGACCGAAGCAGAGGTGAAGGACGCGCTGGAAGTGGTGCGTAACCGGCTGGGTGCCACCAATCTGCTGAATGCCGTCAGCATTGCCCTGCTGCGTGGCCTGATCGAGCAGGATATCTAAGGCTTTTTCGCTTCAGAGGCTTATGTGGAGACGTCCCCTTCCCATAAGCCAAAACCGGATGAGCGGCTTTCTGCGTCAAAATCCCATCATTTCGATGGCGGGATGGCGGACCAAAAGCGGACCGGAAATGATTTCCTGTCCATATCGACGCAAATGCAAAGCGGCCATAAACGGTTTGCCCGGCGGATCATCAGGTCCGCCGGGTTTTTCATTTTACAGCTGTTTAAAGCGACTGGATTTCAACGAGAATATCGCTTTCGACGACGATGCCGCTTTTCAGCGCCTGCCGGCGAACGCCCTGGCTACGGCGGCCGGGCAAGCGGACATTCTCCTGCTTTTCTATCTCGCCGGCTATGAGCGCCAGTCGTTCAGTAAAGACTGCACCACCCGAGGATACCGGATCGATGACGATGATCGTGTGGCCAAGTGATGGTGGCGCGCCCTTATCATCCAGAAGGGAAGAGGCTTCGAACGCGAAATTTCCGCCGGTGAGCGCCGCGGCCATGATTTCCACCATCAGCGCCAGTGCGGCACCCTTCGCCTCGCCCGCGGGCACCATGGTTCCCTCGATGGCTTCTTCAGGGTCGGTCGTTGGCCGGCCGTTTCTGTCGAGCGCCCAGTCACCCGGAATAGTCTCGCCCTTCTGGCGGGCCGCCATGATCTTTCCGCGCGCGACCTTGGAAAGCGCCAGATCGATCACCAGAGGATCGGCGTTGCCAACCGGGGTCGCGAATGCGATCGGATTGGTGCCATAGAGGGGTTTGTTGCCACCCCACGGGGCCATGGATGCTGGCGCATTAGCGAACATCAGCGCGACAAGACCCATCTCGGCAAAACGCTCGACAGTTAATGCCATGACGCCGGCGTGATGGGAACGATGGATGGTGGCAAGCGCAATGCCCTGCTGCCGGGCCATTTCAGGCAACTGCTCCAGCGCGCAATCAATCGCCGGATAGGCATAGCCGTGGTTGGCGTCGATCGACAGGACGCCCGGCTTCACGCGCGTCGCCACCGGCCGCGCCTTGCCATCGACTTTTCCCACCCGCGCCTGGCGGACATAAACGGGGATACGGCGAAAACCGTGACCGCGCTGGCCGGCAGCTTCAGATGCGACGAGCGCCTTCGCGACCGAGCGGGCGTTTTGCGGCAGAACGCCGTTGCGCTCAAAGATAGAGGATACGAGATCCTCCGCCTCTGCGATTGAGAATTTCATTCCGGAATGCCTCTGCTTGGTAAAGTCGACAAAGACCTACACCATCGAAAACATTCGCGAAATCTTATTCACGCGCAAACGGATATGCGCGTGAGGAATAGTGGACATGTCCGTTTGATTTAAACGGGTTCTAGCGGATGCTGATCGGTAGCGTGATCGTCTTGCTTGCTTCCGGAGGCGGAGCAGGCACAGGTGACGCACTCTGAATCCAAGCCGCAATCTGCTGGTCGATTGAGGAATCGCCGGTGGATTGGACCACGCTGACCCCGCTGATCGCGCCTGCATCATTGACCCTGAACCGCACCGTTGCTGTCATTGCATCACTGCGAAGCGAACGCGGCTTGCGCCGCTGGATATGGGAACGAACCTTCGATCCCCATTTTGCGGGTGAGGCGGAAGAAGAAGAAAAGAACCCGGCATTGTTGCGCGATGCCGCTGTCCTGTCGGACTGCTGTGCCTCGGCCTTTGCCGTTTCACGCAATTCCGATGCCTGCTGCGGTTTGGGGCGCTGGCGCTCGACCTTCTTTTTCTCTTCCGGCTCTTTCTTTTCGACCTTCTTTTCAACGGGCGGCGGTGGCGGCCGAATGACAGGCAAGGGAACCTCGATATTTTCGAGTTCCGCCATCATCTGTTCCTGCACGGGGTCGATCTGCTCTACCGGCTCAGGAATTTCCTGCGGCTCGACAATCTCCTCAACCGGCGGTTCCGGCGGCTGCACGGGTTCCGGCGGTGGCGTTTCCGCAACCGGTTCGGGTGGCGGCGGTTCCTCCGGTGGAGGTTCCTCCATCGGCTGGCTGTTGTCGCTCTTTACCTCTTCGGCGTCCTCGACGTCCTGCGCCGGTGTCGTTTCCTCGGTGTGGACGGCTTCCGGTATCGCCGCCATCTCGATCATGATCGCGGCTGGCGGCGGCCCACCGGCATCGAGCTCTTCCGGTTCCTGCATCAGATAATAGGCAAAACCGGCATGAACGCTCAGCATCAGCAGCGCCGCAGCGGACCACAGCGTCACTTCCCCCAGACGGGAATGTCGGGACTGCGGGTAGCCGTTTTCAGTCATGGCGCCGTTCCCGGCGCCGTCGGCGCGGCGGGCTGGGCAGCATTGGCGGGCGGCGATGCCGCACCGACATTTTCCAGACCCACCAGGGCGATCTTCAGATAGCCGGCATCCCTGAGCAGGTTCATGATTTCCATGAAGTGACCG
This sequence comes from Agrobacterium sp. 22-210-1, assembly GCF_053522525.1. Classification (NCBI taxonomy): domain Bacteria; kingdom Pseudomonadati; phylum Pseudomonadota; class Alphaproteobacteria; order Hyphomicrobiales; family Rhizobiaceae; genus Agrobacterium; species Agrobacterium sp. 22-210-1. Next base: position 2,497,969 of record NZ_JBNWCI010000001.1, read on the forward strand.
TAGTCGACCGCCTTGTCGGCGCGCAGGAAAATGCGCGTATCCTTCTTGCCTCCCGTCTGCCGGTCGATCGAGGCCGCCAGTGCTTCCCGGGCAACGACATCATTGCCGAGGTTGAGCGAGAGATCGTCCTTGACCGTCAGATAAAGCGGCTCTTCCGGACGCTCCGCCGGCTTGGCGGTGGATGCGGGAAGGTCAACATTCACATCCACCGTGGCCAACGGCGCAGCTACCATGAAGATGATGAGCAGAACCAGCATCACGTCGATGAATGGCGTGACGTTGATCTCGTGGTTTTCGGAGAGATCGTCTCCGCTATTTTCGCGAATACCGCCAGCCATGACCGATCACCGTCCAACCAGCGAGACTGCGGGCTTGCTGGTGCTGCCCGGCGGAATGCGGCGGAAATCGAGATCGCGGCTCACGAGGCGCTCCACGCCGGCGGCGGCATCCGCCAGCAGATGACGGTAACCGGTGATGGAACGGGCAAAGACGTTGTAGATCACCACCGCCGGAATAGCGGCAACGAGGCCGATGGCGGTGGCGAGCAGCGCCTCGGCAATGCCCGGCGCCACGACGGCAAGGTTGGTGGTCTGCGATTCCGAAATGCTGATGAAGGAGTTCATGATGCCCCAGACCGTGCCGAACAGGCCGACGAAAGGAGCGGTGGAACCGATTGTCGCCAGAGCACCGGTTCCGCGTGACATGCGGCGACCGGCATGGGTTTCAATACGCGACAGTGCCGAGGAGACACGCTCCTTGATGCCACCGCCGTCCGTGTGTTCGACCACCGCATCGGAAAGCTGCATTTCATGGGTTGCCATGCGCAGCATGAGTGCCGCCGGTCCGCCCTTGTTTTCGACGGCATCGGTCGCTTCCGTCAGGGTTTTCGCCCTGCGAATGACCTTGAGCGTTGCCCCGGCACGCACCCGCGCACCCGCAAGCTCGATAGACTTCGCCACCCAGACCGTCCAGGTGATGAGCGAGGCGAAGGCAAGACCGATCATCACGCCCTTCACGACCCAGTCCGCGGCCATGAACATGCCCCATGGCGACAGGTTATGCGGGATGTCCGCACGATGCTCGGCGCTAGTGGGTTCGGCACTAGCGGGTTGGGCGCTGGTGGGCTCGGGGCTGACGGGCTCTACCGGAGTGGAGACTTCGTTCGGCGCAAGCGTTCCATTCGTCTGGGGTGGCTGCTCGGTCTGCGTCGGCTGCGGCGCAGCGCCTTCAGTTGCGGACTGAGCAGGTGCAGGCTGGTTCGATGGCGGCTGGACGGGGGCAGCGGCCGGCTGTTCCGGTGCGGTTGCGGACGGCGGCGCAACAGGCTGGAGTGCCGGAGCGCTCGGCGTCGCTGGCGTTTCCACCGGCGGCTGGGCGGGCTGAACCGTTTCCGCCTGAGGCGCGGGCTGGGCCTGGGGTTCGGATGCTGTCTGAGCCAAACCCGCGCCTGCACTCAGCCCGGCCAGCAGTGTAACTGCCACAGCGAGGGAAACATGCCGTGTTTTGTTTGCCCTGGTGAAGGACGCGGAAGAAGTGGAGGTCTCAGCTGACATAATTTTTATCCCGGATTTCCGTCGATGAACTCATCCGTAGATTGGCCGGTTCGTGAAAGCCGGGGTCATGAACGGATGCCGTCGTGAAAGCTTGACGTTCCGATAATAAACCTGAGTTCTTTTGACAACTATTATATTATCAAAAGACGACCCGTAAACTCTTCTTTACAAAAAAGTGACCGCTCGCGTGGCCTCAGCCGTTTTGCGACGGCGAAAATTGCGCCACCAGGGCATGCCGGTCGCCGGGATAGGTCACCCGAACGCGGGTGACGTAATCCGTCCCGTGCCAGGTACGGCGGTCGATGACCAGACATGCTGCACCGGATGCGATGCCCAACGCCACCGCATTCTTGCGGTCGGCGGAGACTGCGCTGATGCGATGTTCGGCTGCACTCCAGGGCACCATCTTCAACAGCCAGGTGCCCGGACCGGTCTGCGAAAAATCCGTAAATTCCGCCTCCGGGACGGCGGTGACATTTATAATGCGTTCTTCAAGGCAAAAGGGAATGCCGCCGGCAAAATGCGTGCAGGTGAGTTCCAGCACCCGGGCGTCGGCGGCAAGCGCCATTGCCGCACTGTCTTTTTCACCCGCAGGGCGCAGACGTCGCTTGTCGAGACGGTATCCGTAAACGAGGCCGAGCGCCTGAACCTCCCGCTCGATATCATGGATTTCCAGCACGGCCGATTGCGCATGGGGCTGGCGAACGAAGGTTCCGAGGCGCCGGCGTCTTTCAATCAGGCCGCGCTGCACCAACTCGCCCAACGCCTTGTTCACCGTCATGCGCGAACAGGCATATTGCCGGGTCATCTCGTGCTCGAAAGGAATACGGTGCCCCGGCGGCCATTCGCCTGACATGATATGGCGCTCGACATCGTTGCGGATGCGCTCGTGCAGTGATTTCTCCTGAAGATCGGCGCCTGTACTCCTCATCCCGATGCTTCTCTCCTCCCGGTTCGCTGGATCAACTATCCATGGGCAGCGGCGGCGATCGCCTCGCTGCGGATTTCCTCCGTCAGCTTCGCGCGCAGCTGCGAAAATTCCGGGCTGGCCTTGACGGTGTAGTGACGCGGATGCGGCAGGTCGACCGGCGTGATCGACTTGATGCGACCCGGCCTTGCCGACATGGTCACCACACGCGACGCCATGAAGACCGCTTCTTCGATGTCATGGGTGACGAAAATGACGGTCTTCTGCTCCCGTTCCCAGATGCCGAGCAGCAATTCCTGCATCAGCCCGCGCGTCTGGTTGTCGAGGGCGCCGAAAGGTTCATCGAGCAGCAGGATTTTCGGGCCGTTCGCCAGGGCGCGGGCAATGGCCGTTCTCTGCTGCATGCCGCCGGACAGCTGTTTCGGCCAATGGTTCTCGAAACCGCGCAGGCCGACCTTATCGATATAACTATCGACGATCTCCCATTTTTCCTTCTCGGCGACGCCGCGTTCGCGCAGACCGAAGGCGACGTTTTCCCTGATCGTCAGCCAGGGAAACAGCGTGTAGGACTGGAACACCATGCCGCGATCCGCTCCCGGCCCCGTCACCGCCTTGCCGGACAGCAGGACCTCGCCGGTCGTCGGGCGGTCAAGCCCGGCGATGATGCGCAGCAGGGTCGATTTTCCGCAGCCCGACGGGCCGAGGATGGTAACGAAATCATTGCGCGGGATTTCCAGATTGGTCGGCTGCAAGGCCAGTGTCGGCTGCCCGCCCTGCACGCCCGGAAAGGTGCGGCTGACGCCCTTGATAACGAGTTCGCTCATCAGGCAAGCCTCCAGGCGAAAAGCTTCCGGTTCAGCGATTTGAACGCGAAATCGGAAATGAGGCCGATAACACCAATGACGATGATGCCGAAGATGATCTGGCCGGTCGCCATCAGCGCCTGGCTGTTGATGATCATATAACCGATGCCCGAGGAAGCACCGATGAGTTCGGCGACGATGACATAGGTCCAGGCCCAGCCGAGAACGAGACGGAGGATTTCGGCAATGTCAGGCGCGTTGGCGGGAATAAGGACACGGCGCACCACACCCCGGTCTTTCGCACCCAGCGTGTAGGCGGCCTCCACCAGATCGCGCCGCGTGCCGGCGACAGCCACGGCCACCATCAGGATGATCTGGAAGACCGCGCCGATGAAGATAACCAGTAGTTTCTGCATCTCACCAATGCCGGCCCAGAGAATAAGCAGCGGCACGAAGGCGGAAGCCGGCAGATAGCGGGCGAAGGATACGAAGGGCTCAAGCAATGCCTCGATGGGCTTATAGGCCCCCATGGCGATGCCAACAGGCACGGCGACGACCGATGCCAGCACAAAACCGCCCACCACGCGCCAGATGGTCATGCCGATATCACTGGCAAAGCCCTGATCGGTCAGCAGATAGATGCCGTCCTTCAGCATGGTGATGGGGTCTGCCAGAAAAGTCGGCGATACGAAGCCGCCCAGCGTGGCGAGGCCCCAGGCGGAGAAAAACAGCATGAAGAACAGAATGCCGAGGGCAATTCTCGTGCTGTTCCTGATGGGTTGAAGTGGTTGCATTCTGTCGCCTGTGTGGGAGAACCGACGCGGCAGCTGCGCCGCGGCCTCAAGGCGCCTCCACACCATTCGCGGCGTAGAAGACGCTTTCCTGCATGTCATTGGCGGCAACATTCCGGCAGGGGAATGAAGCCGCCTGTGGGCGTTACTTGATGAAGGATGTATCCGCGAGCGTCGAAAGATCGGGCTTCGACTTGATCACGCCGATTTCGAGAAGCAGATCGGCCGACTTTTCGGAGAAGGTCTTGAACTCACCTTCGAAGAATTTCTGGTTGGCGGCCTTGTCCTGCCATTCCAGGAACTTTGCCGAAGCCGCAAAGGCCTCTCCCGCCTGCTTCACATCGGCACCCATCGTCGCATAGGATTTCTCAGGGTCCGCCTTGATGAGGTCGAGCGCCTGGAAATAGCTGTCCGCCAGGGCTTTCGCCGCCTGCGGATTGTCCTTCAGGAAATCCGGCGTGCAGCCGAACGTATCCATAACAGCGGGATAATCGAGCGTCGTGGCGAGGATTTTGCCCTTGTCGGGGGCAGCGCGCACTGTGGAGAGATAGGGTTCATAGGTCATGGCCGCATCATTCTGGCCGGCGACGAATGCCTGCGCGGCCGGTCCCGGCTCAAGGTTGACGACCTTCACATCCTTCAGGGTCATGCCGTTTTCCTTGAGGATCCAGGCAAGGAAGAAATAGGGAGAGGTGCCCGGCGCGGAAGCGGCAATCGTCTTGCCCTTGAGGTCCGCGACCTTTGAGACGTCGCTGCGCACCGCGATACCATCGGCACCATGGGATTTGTCCATCTGGAAAATCTGGGTGGACTTCACGCCATTGGCGTTCCAGGCGATCCATGTTTCCACCGTGGTGGCGGCGCACTGGATGTCACCGGAAGCGAGGGCCAGATGCCGGCTGGCCTGCGGTATCTTCTTGATATCGACCTTCAGGCCGTTCTTTTCAAAAATACCCGCCTGCTTGGCAAGGGTAAGCGGCGCAAAACCGGTCCAGCCGGACATGCCGATGGTCACCGATGTCTCAGCATAGGCGGAAGCGGATGAAACAAGCGCTGCAATTGTGGCGATAACCCACGTTTTTTTCATGGTCTGAACCCCTTTTGGTTTATTTTTGTGCGACATTTTTTATCGCTTTATTTGAGGCATCGTAGGCAGGGTTTTTAGATTTGTCTAGACAAAGTAGAGGCGTTTGCTCGCTTCCGGAAAGATTGCAAATCGGGCACCTACCGTCCTACACATAGAGTTATACGGACCTGCACCGGTTCGCCGTTTTCGCATCGGGCTGCCATGACCAGACAGAGACGCCGTAACATCATCAAGGCAAGGCGCACCGGAACCGGCATTGCGCTGGTTGCCGCCATTTCCTTCATCGCCGGAATGACGGATGCGGTGGGTCTTTACGTTTCCGGAGATTTCGTCTCCTTCATGACTGGCAACACCACACGCGCTGCAGTCTCGATGGAGGCAGGCATATACGCCCACGCCGTCAAACTGCTTTTCGCCATCGTCGCCTTCGTGGCGGGCAATGCCGGCGGCATCGTAGTGGCGCATAAATTCGACCGACGCATCTTTGCGGTTCTTATGACGGTGGGCGGGCTGCTGGCGATTGCGGCACTGCTGCGCGACGAGGCTTCCGGTCTCGTGCAATTTTATCTCGTCGTTTTTGCCATGGGCATGGTCAATGCCGCCGTGGAGCATATTGAGGGGCTGCCTATCGGGCTGACCTATGTAACCGGCGCCCTTTCCCGTTTCGGTCGCGGCATCGGTCGCTTTCTGCTCGGCGAACGCAGCCTCGACTGGGGCATCCAGATCGTACCATGGCTCGGCATGATCACCGGCGCAATCTGCGGCGCCGTGTTAGGCGCCACACTGCATTCGGATGCCCTATGGGTGGTTGCGGCTTCGGTTTTCGCTATAGGCTTCACCACCCTCGTCATTCCGCGCTCGCTTCGCCAGCGATACAATCAGAGGGTCAAAATCCGGCGGATTGCGCCATAAGGGCTGCCGCCGTCACTTACGCGAAATGGTGACGAATTTCGTGCCGCGCACCCGCACCGTCATCAGGCAAGGCTCCTTGTCGGTGCGTTCGCAATAACGCGGATGCATCTTCAGCACGAAGACCATGTTGCCGAAACGCTTGATGAAATCGTAGCCGTAAATTCGGGCCGTGGCGATCATCAGATAACCGCCCTCCTTCACCTGGACATAGAAATTGTAAGGGCATCCCTCGTCGTCACAGGCGCGGCCTTTTTCGCCGTCGCAATCCAGAACACCGTGATTGACGACGGCATCCATCAGCCCGTCATTATTGATATCCAGCCGTGTGACAAAATCGTCGCCGAAGGCCGCCACCTTGCACTCCTTGCGGAAATGGTCCTTTTCATAAATCTCGGGATCGTTCACCAGCTGCTGCTGTGCCGCCAGCGCCACCGGAAACATCAGAAGAACCAGTGTCTGAAGAGCGACAACGATAGCGATTCGCACGGCATTTTCCTTTGCATCCGTTTCGGTTATGGATGTTGCGATCATCCGGGCGGCCAGCCTAGAGTTTAGTGCTTGCGCGACACTGACGTGTTCGCAGCCCATGTTTCGGGGGAACCTTTTTATGACACTGCTGGGTTTTCTCGACTATGCCGGTGTCGCCATCTTTGCCGCAACCGGTGCCCTGGCCGCCTCGCGCAAGCAGCTCGACCTGATCGGCTTCCTGTTTTTCGCAGCCGCGACCGGGATCGGCGGTGGCACGGTGCGTGACCTCGTGCTGGGCAGGGCGCCGGTCTTCTGGGTGGTGAACCCAACCTATATTCTGGTCTGCGTATCGGTCGCTGTCCTGCTGTTCTTTACAGCACATCTTTTCGAATCCCGTTACCGGGTGCTGCTATGGCTCGATGCCCTTGGCCTCTCCGCTTATTGCGTGATGGGGGCAGCCAAGGGCCTCGCCGCAAGCGGCTCTGCAACGGTTGCCATTGTCACCGGTGTTCTGACGGCCACATTCGGCGGCGTGCTGCGCGATATTCTTGCCGGGGAACCATCCGTGCTTCTGCGACCGGAAATCTACATCACCTGCGCGCTTTTGGGCTCTTCCACCTTCATTGTCGTCTATTTCCTCGGCGCGCCGCTTTATGCCGCATCCGCCGCCGGCGTATTGACGGCTTTCGGCGTCCGGTCTGGAGCGCTGATCTTCGGATGGACTTTCCCGCCCTACAGGGCCAAGCCCGGCAGGCGCCCCGAAGACATCATGAAGTGAGCGGGCTAAAGCCGCCTGAAACAGAAATGGCGCCCGTGGGCGCCATTTTCATTTCCGGTATCTGCCGAGGGCCTCAGCCGCGCTTGCGGCGAAGGCGGATGACCACATCTACATGGGCGATTTCCATGCCTTCAGGCGCTTCCGGCAGGTTGCCGATGTGGAGATTGTTGACGGGGATGTCGAGAACCTCGTTCTCGCCCTCAACGAAGAAATGGTGGTGATCCGACACGTTGGTGTCGAAATAGGTGCGGGCACCCTCGACAGCCAGAACGCGGATGAGGCCGGCCTCGGTAAACTGATGCAGCGTGTTATAGACCGTGGCGAGAGAAACAGGCACGCCGGCCGTGACCGCCTCATCGTGCAGTTCCTCGACCGTCAGGTGGCGATCACCCTTTGCGAAGAGAAGATCGCCCAAAGCCACACGCTGACGCGTGGGGCGCAGCCCCGAGCGCCGCAGCCTCGTTCCGATATCCAAAGTGGCGTCAAATGCCATGCAATCCCATTCCAAGCACAGGGGTGAAATTCACCAATTGCATTAGCATATATCTTTTGCAGCGAATGCTTTCAATAGTTTCAGCGCCGCGAGACGCGGCAAATGGCGGCAAACCGGCCATTCTTGCAAATTTCCTCTGGTTCCTGCCGGATGGTTCCTGTATGCGGACGACATATTGAGGTAATGACTTCTGCAAAGAAGGTTCTGAAGACAAAGAATGGGGGCGAAACGGCCTCTGCCCTTGCAGCGCTTCATTTTGAACCTAACTTGCTCTAGTGAAGTCAATCAACACCAGTAACTGGGGAAGTGAAAGCGGTATGGCAACGAGGCAATCAAGTTACAATTATGAGGAGATCCTGTCCTGCGGTCGCGGCGAATTGTTCGGCCCGGGAAATGCCCAGCTCCCATTGCCCCCCATGCTCATGGTTCACCGCATCACCGAAATTTCCGAAACCGGCGGCGCGTTCGACAAGGGTTTCATCCGCGCCGAATACGATGTCAGCCCCGATGACTGGTATTTTCCCTGCCACTTCCAGGGCAACCCGATCATGCCGGGCTGCCTCGGCCTTGACGGCATGTGGCAGCTGACCGGTTTCTTCCTCGGCTGGCTGGGTGAAGAAGGCCGCGGCATGGCGCTTTCCACCGGCGAAGTCAAATTCAAGGGCATGGTTCGCCCGAACACCAAGCTCCTGCAATACGGTATCGATTTCAAGCGTGTGATGCGCGGCCGTCTGGTGCTTGGAACCGCCGACGGCTGGCTGAAGGCCGACGGAGAAACCATTTATCAGGCGACGGACCTTCGTGTAGGGCTGTCGAAAGAAAAGACCGCCTGAAGCAGACGGAATAAGTCTTGGCAAGGCCGGGCGGCGTCGGTCGTCCAGCCGAAATCTTAAGAAAAGGTCCCTTTCATGAGACGAGTTGTTGTCACCGGCCTCGGTATTGTTTCTTCCATCGGCGGTGATGCCGCTGAAGTCACCGCATCGTTGCGCGATGCCAAATCCGGCATTTCATTTTCGCCGGATTTTGCCGAACACGGTTTCAAATGCCAGGTCTGGGGCAAGCCGTCTCTCGACCCGACCGAACTGGTCGACCGCCGCGCCATGCGCTTCCTGTCGCAGGGCGGCGCGTGGAACCATGTCGCCATGAAACAGGCGATCGCCGATTCCGGTCTCGAAGAGAGCGACATCAGCGGCAATGAACGCACCGGCATCATCATGGGTTCGGGCGGTCCTTCCACCCGCACCATCGTTGAAGCGGCCGATATCACGCTGAAGAACAACAGCCCGAAGCGTATCGGCCCCTTCGCCGTGCCGAAGGCCATGTCGTCCACCGCGTCCGCGACACTCGCCACCTGGTTCAAGATCCACGGCGTCAACTATTCGATCTCGTCAGCCTGCTCCACCTCGGCGCATTGCATCGGCAACGCCGCCGAGATGATCCAGTGGGGCAAGCAGGATGTGATGTTTGCAGGCGGCCACGAAGACCTCGACTGGTCGATGTCCAACCTCTTCGACGCCATGGGCGCAATGTCGTCCAAATATAACGAAACGCCTTCCCTCGCTTCGCGGGCCTATGACGTTAATCGCGACGGCTTCGTCATCGCTGGCGGCGCTGGCGTACTGGTTCTCGAAGAGCTGGAACATGCAAAGGCGCGTGGTGCGAAGATTTACGCCGAGATCGTCGGTTACGGGGCAACCTCCGACGGTTACGACATGGTGGCTCCATCAGGCGAAGGCGCGATCCGCTGCATGCGGCAGGCACTCGCCACCGTCAAGGGCGACATCGACTACATCAATACCCACGGCACCTCGACGCCGGTTGGCGACAGCAAGGAAATCGGTGCTATCCGGGAAGTCTTCGGCGACAGGATCCCGCATATCCAGTCGACCAAGTCCCTCACGGGCCATTCGCTCGGTGCGGCCGGCGTGCAGGAATCGATCTACGGCCTGTTGATGATGCAGGAACGCTTCATCGGCGAAAGCGCACATATTTCCGAACTTGACCCGGAATTTGCGGGCGTTCCGATCGTTCGCAGCCGCATCGACAACGCCAAGATCGACACCATCCTTTCCAATTCCTTCGGCTTCGGCGGCACCAACGCCACGCTGGTCTTCCAGCGTCATAACGGATAATTGCCCATGAACGGCATCATGCAGGGTAAACGCGGCCTCATCATGGGCGTCGCAAACAATCACTCCATCGCCTGGGGTATTTCCAAGGCACTTGCGGCGCAGGGCGCGGAACTGGCCTTCACCTATCAGGGCGAAGCGCTTGGCAAACGCGTAAAACCGCTTGCCGCAGAACTCGGTTCCGACTTCATCGTGCCTTGCGATGTCGAGGACATCGCCTCTGTGGACGCGCTTTTTGCGGCAATCCGCGAAAAATGGGGCTCGCTGGATTTCGTCGTGCACGCCATCGGCTTTTCCGACAAGAATGAGCTGAAGGGTCTCTACGCGAACACAACCCGCGACAATTTCAGCCGCACCATGGTCATTTCCTGCTTCTCATTTACGGAAATCGCCAAGCGTGCCGCTGAACTGATGACGAATGGCGGCTCGATGCTGACGCTGACCTATAATGGTTCGCAACGCGTCATCCCGAACTACAACGTCATGGGCGTCGCCAAGGCGGCACTCGAAGCGTCCGTGCGTTATCTCGCTGCCGATTACGGCCCGCGCGATATTCGCGTCAACGCCATCTCGGCTGGCCCGGTCCGCACGCTGGCGGGCGCCGGCATTTCTGACGCCCGTGCTATTTACGCATGGAACCAGAAGAACGCGCCGCTGAGGCGTACGGCGGATATCGAGGATATCGGCGGATCGGCGCTTTACCTGCTGTCCAACCTGTCGCGCGGCGTAACCGGCGAATGCCATTATGTGGACTGCGGTTATAACATCACCTCGACACCCACGCTCGAGGTTCTCTCCAGAGCGGATGCAGAATAACCCAGCCTTTTCAGGTTCAACGAAAGCCCGGCAATATGCCGGGCTTTTTGTATTATGCACCGTCTCAATTTCGGAAATCACTAAAGTATAATTCATCGAAGTAACTGAATTTAAACACCGGGCTGGTTATGGTCCGCAACAAATTCAACGGTTGCGCTTGCCGCATATTCTAGAGATCGACACATATGCGACTGGCCAGACTGACGCCATTGCTGAAAAAATTCGGGGTCTCGCGCGAAGGGACAGCGGCCATTGAATTCGCGATTCTCGCCATTCCCTATTTCCTCGTCGTTTTTGCGATTATTGAGACTTTCATCGCCCTGATGGCGGAACAGGTCGTCGTGAATGCCACGGAAACCATGGCGAGGCGTCTGCGCACCGGGCAGATCAGCAGTTCGATTTCGAAAGAGGATTTTCGCAAGAGCTTCTGCAACGAAGTCTCGGTGATGATCACCTGCTCTGCGGATGAGATCAAAACCGAACAAAAACTCTATATCGACCTTCGCTCCTTTCCTGCCTTCAAGGACATTCCCACGACGGTACCACTGAAGGCTTACGGCGAATATTACGATCTCGACACGGCGCAATTCGGCTTCAAGCCGGGCGGACCGGAAACGATCAACATGCTGCGCGTTTATTATCGCTGGCGTGTCATCGCCGATATCATCCGACCTTATCTTACAAAAATACGTCCAGCTGACGGGTCTATGCCCTCGCATTTCCTTATCGTCGCGACCGACGCTTTCGTGAACGAGAAATACACCACAAGCGGGGGCTCATGATGGCAGGGCTGATGGCCGCCGTCGCGAACGGCAGACTTCGTTTTACAGCACTCGTCACACGCTTCGTAAAAGATCGCCGTGGTGTGGGCGCTGTGGAATTCGCAATTCTCTTCCCGATATTGCTCGCCCTTTACGTGACATCCTTCGAGCTGACCATCGGTTACAATACCTATAAGCGGGCAAGCAGCGCTTCAGCGACGATAAACGACCTGATCTCCAAAACGAGCTCCGTCGACAAGACTTATCTCAAAAACATGCAGAATGTTGCGGCGGCTGTCTTCGCGCCTTACAGCACGAACGGTTTGAAGCTGAAGATCAGTGGCGTAACGATTGACAAGCAGAAACAAGCGAAAATTGCCTGGTCCTGGGATGAGAACGACCAGAGACCATATGCGGTGGGATCGGCAGTGGCGGTTCCAACCCGCCTGCTCATCGAAAACAGCTTTCTCATTCACGTCGAGCTTTCCATCCAGCATGAGTTGCTGATGTTCATGCCCGACATCGCCTCGTCCGGCGTAAGGTCGATCACCATCGGCCGTGATTATTTCTTCAAGCAGCGCGATGCGGAGGTCACCTGCACCAATTGCTGAGCCATAAGGCGCAGCAAGAGGGGACCTCCCACATACTCCGCTTCTAATAGACGTCACGCAGATAACGCTTTTCGCGCTTCAACCGGTTCACATAATCGCTTGCCGCTTCAGCAGAAATGCCGGCTTCGTCGGCGACGATCTGGTGCAGGGCGTCATCTACATCCTTCGCCATGCGGGTCGCATCACCGCAGACGTAGAAATATCCGCCTTCTTCGAGCCATTGATAAAGCGCCTTGCCGTTCTGGCGCATGCGGGTCTGGACATAGATCTTTTCCGCCTGATCCCGCGAGAAGGCAAGGTCGAGGCGCGTCAGCACGCCATCACGACTCATGTCGCCAAGCTCGTTTTCGTAGATGAAATCCGACTGGCGGTGCTGGTCACCAAAGAACAGCCAGTTCCTGCCGTTTGCACCCCTTGCCTGCCGCTCCTGCAGAAAGGCCCGGAAAGGCGCGATGCCCGTGCCCGGTCCGACCATGATGACAGGCGCGTCATTATTCTGCGGCACGCGAAATGCTTTGTTGGGCGAAACGAAAATCCCGGCATTCTGGTTGGCTTCCACCCGATCCGCCAGATAGGTGGAGCATACGCCGCCACGCTCGCGGCCCTCGGCACGATAACGCACGCTGGCGATCGTCAGATGCACGCTGTTTTCCGCAACCAGTGGGCTGGAGGAGATGGAGTAAGCGCGATGCTGCAGCGGCTTCAGGAAGGTCACGAATTCGGCAAGATCGAATATGGGCTTTCCGCCGAGATTGAGCAGATCGAGAATATCCTTGCTCCAGAGAAAGGCGGCAAGCTGCTCCCTGTCTCCGTTGGCAAGGATATGGCTCAACTCGTCATATCCTGCGCGCTTGCCGATTTCGGCCACCAACTCACGCGAAGGCGTCGATATCTCGAACATGTTCAGAAGCGCATCGCCAACCGGCCGGTCGAGCCCGGCGACCTCGCCATCCGCACTCGCTCCAAAGCAATCGAGCAGAGCACCGACCAGTTTCGGATCGTTGAGGGGGACCACACCAAGTGCATCACCGGCCTCATAGTCGAGGCCGCTCGCGCCGAGATCGAATTCGTAATGACGAATCTCCTTGGACGAGGCCGGGCCGGAAAGGAGGCGATTGACGCTCACCCGTGACGAATAGGGGTTCTTGCGACCCCAGCCCTGTTTTGCCCGTGCCGGCGGCTCGGCGACCACAGGCGTCACCGCGGCTGCATTGCCGCCATCGATGGCGAGGGCAAGCGGCAGCGTCTCGCCGATCCAGGCGGCGGCGGCATCCTCAAAATCGATATCGCAGTCAATACGCGTCTTCATGCGCTTGCCGCCGAGCTGTTCGAAGCGCGTATCGATAAGCTTGCCCGCCTGGCAGAAGCCGTCATAACCGGTATCGCCGAGTGCAAGAACGGCGAAATTCATCTCATCCAATCGTGGTGCACCATCGGCGGCAAGCGCTTCCCAGAACAGCTGGGCATTGTCAGGCATCTCGCCTTCGCCATAGGTTGAGGTGACCACGATGACCCGCTTCATGGAGCCGAGACTGTCCATGGAAACGTCGTCCAGCGCCGTTACCACGGGCTGCATGCCCTGGGTGCGGGCAGCGGCAGCGATATCCATCGCCAAGGCCTCGGCGTTGCCAGTCTGGGTGCCGACAAGGATGTTCAGCAGGCTGGCCGCCGCCTTGGGGGCAGCAGCGGCCACCGATGTGTCGAGGCTGATGGCGGTGCGGGAGTGGAGCCCCGCCAGAAAACCGGCGAGCCAGGCGCGCTGGTCGCCGTTAAACGGCGCATCCTGTGGAATGTAAGGTATCTTCATCATGCTGCCCTGTTCTGGCTGGATGCGGTGGCAAGGTCTGGAATGGCGCGAGCGGCGAAAAGCTCCTCGAAGCCCGGCAGGCGGCCGATCTTCTCGATGTTTTTCCGGTTCTGCTGAATGATCCAGCCATAGGTGCCGGGGCTATCCACCGACCAGATGTTCCGGCGCGCCAGCGCCTGTTTGTAATCGTCAAGCCGCTTGGCCGCGATCATCACCGCAAGCTGTTCGTCGCTATGGTCGGAAAGCGCTTCGCGGGCATATTTCAGCAGCCGCTGCATCAGCGCGTAATCTTCCGTGAGGATGAGATTGCGCACAGCCTTTTCGATGGCAGGATCAGAAGGGCCGGATGCCATCGGCAACCGTTGCAGGGCGATGGCCTGCGCCATGCTCAACACGGTATAGTTATTGAGCAGCGCATACATGTCTTCCGTATCCGTCTCGCCATAACCCGGCACCGTTCCATTCAAAACAGCCTTGCGGTCGCGATAGGCGAGCTTGAACTTGCGCAGCTGATGGGCGGCAAGTGCCGACGCCAGCTCCTCCAGCAGCTCCTTGCGGGGCTTGGCTTTGAGGATTTCGTCGCTGTCCTGATAAAGCAGCAGGGCGCGCGGCATACCGTAGACGAAATTATGCTGTTCGCTTTCCCAGTTTTCCAGAAGCCATGCCGCCTTGGCCGAGCCGGTCTCTGCGACATGCAGGCTCAGAAGCTGGTGGACTGCCTGATTGTGGATCGCTGCCTGTTCATCCTCACCGGTGATCGAGCCGAGCAGGATGGAGTCGTGGCTGACCTTCTTTGGCAGATCGCCATAGGGATCATATTGATAGACGAAGCCACCGCTCATGCCGTTACCAAAACCCTTGCCGAAACTGCCGAGGTTGAGAACCGCGCCGTTGGTCATATATTCGCAGGCAAAATCGCCGACGCCTTCGACCACGGCGGTGGCGCCGGAATTACGCACCGCGAAACGGTCGCCCGCCTGCCCTTCCACGAAGGTGCGGCCGCCGGTTGCGCCGAACAGCGCGAAATTACCAACCAGCACATTACCACCCGCCTCTTGCGAACCGCCGCCGGGCGAGCGCACGACGATGGTGCCACCACAAGCGCTTTTGCCGACACCGTCATTGCAGGTGCCGGTATGCACCATGACCATGCCGTCGTTGCAGAAAGCGCCGAAGGACTGACCGGCGGAACCTGACGTATCGATGCGCACCGAACCCGCTTCCAGAAAACGGCGGCCACGGCCATCCCGCTTGACGGCCGGAAGCGCGTCCAGCTGCTCATCGGAAAGTTCGTGGTTCAACATGCGTTCGATATCGACGGCGAGCTGGCCGCCGACGCTCTTGTTGCAATTGTTGAGGAAACGATTGCCGCCAAGCTCGATGTTCTCGCGCTTGCTGTCAACCAACGCCGAACGCACGAGATCGATGAAGGCATCGTCGAGTGCGAAGTCCTTTTCCATATAGACCGGGCTGTCGATCTTCACCTCTTCGACCACGGCAAGCATTGCCCGGAGGTCAAGCTGGCCGACGCTTGCCGGATGATCGAGGAGGTGAAGAAGGTCAGAACGACCACGGGCTTCCCGCAGCGAGGCAATGCCAAGCCCGGCCAGAATCTCGCGCGTTTCATGGGCGATGTTCATGAGATATTGCGCCAGCGCCCGCGGATCGCCGTTGAAGGCTTCCTGATTGGTGGTGAGACCGGCCGGGCACTTGATGTTGCAGTTCTTCGCCATCACGCATTTCAGCATCATCAGCGCCGTTGTGCCGAATTCGAAACTGTCGCCGCCAAGTAACGCCGACTTCACCACGTCGCTCGCCGTCTGGTGCGCGCCGGAACAACGCAGCAGCACCTTGGCACGAAGGCCGGTGGCGCAGAGCGCCTGATGCACCTCGGCAATGCCGATTTCCGCCGCGCGGCCGGTATATTTGAGGCTGGTAACGGCCGCCGCACCAGTGCCGCCGGTATTGCCTGCAACGTTGATCACGTCGGCACCAGCTTTGGCAACGCCGACTGCAATCGTGCCTATGCCTTCCGACGACACGAGCTTGACGATGACACGCACCCGCGCCGCCTTGGCGTCATGAATGAGCTGGGCCAGATCCTCGATCGAATAGGTATCGTGATGCGGCGGTGGCGAGACGAGTTCGACGCCTGGCGTGCCGCCGCGTGCCGCCGCGATTTCCACCGTCACCTTGGGAGACGGCAACTGCCCGCCCTCGCCCGGCTTTGCGCCCTGGCCGATCTTGATCTCGATCTCTTCCAGCATTGGATCGGCAAGATAACCGGCCCAGACACCGAAGCGGCCGGAGGCGAACTGCTTGATGCGCGAGGCACGGATGGTGCCGTAACGGGAAATATGCTCGCCGCCCTCTCCGGAATTGGACATGCCACCAACCATGTTGGTGCCGTGGGCAACCGCCTCATGGGCAGCCGCGACCAACGCGCCGTGGCTCATGGCACCCGATGCGAGGGTCTTGGTGATCTCACTGGCCTTTTGCACGGTCTCAAGCGGAATACTATCAGGTGCGGTGCGGATAAGTGAGAGATAAGCGGATGCCTCTCCCTTCGCCTGCACCATGAGCGCACCACCTTCCAGCCAATGGCCGGCGATGTCGTCACCGAAACGGTCGAGCAGCGACTGGCCGAGTGCCGCTAGGCGGGCAAGTTCATGACCGTGTGGGCCGATCAGCTGTAGCCGGAACGCGCTGTCTCCTGCCTCTTCGCAGCGCAATCCGCGCACCATGAAGCTGTTATTGCCCTGCCGGGAAAACCGCCCCATTTCCCGGCGGAATTCTTCGGCCGAACCGGCAAAGGTCACATCGGCCGGCAATTCCAGAACATCGCGCAGGGCGGCCGGGCGGCGCGCCCTTTCTTCTGCCATCATACGAGCAAAAGAACGATAACCGGGCGTCACCTCGAATGCGTCGATGGCCTCCGGGGTCAGTCGGTCGAAGCTGTTGTGATAATAGGCCGCATCATTAAGACCGAAAGCGTCCTCCAGCCGGTTGAGCGGCAGAAGGCGCAGAGCCTCCTCGTTTTCGGTTCCCTTGTCGAAACCGATCTTTTCCTCCGTCATGTCCACGAAGCCGCGAACTGCCGTCGTGCCATAGGAATGCCCGGCACCTTCAGCGCGTTCCTTGAAAAGACCGAGCAGCGGAATGTCGTTCTCCCCCTTCACCGAAAGCGCCTTGCGGTGCCAGTCCGCAACAGCCTGCGCGATGACGGCAAAGGTGACGCCGCCAACCGGGGTCTTCACATTCGGGAAATAGCGCTTCAGGACGGGATCGTTGGTGTCGAGGAAATTCGGCTCGAAGAACTCGCCGCCGATATAACTTTCCGCCGTGCACAGGCCGACTTTGCCCATGGTCTTCATCAGCGACTTTTCCGCCGCCTTGGCGAAGCGCTTGAACGCCTTGTCGGCCTCGGCGCCGAATTTCTCTTCCGCACGGAACTGTACGCCGAGCGGATAGACCGCCGAAGCACCGAAACCGAGGCCGGCAGCGATATGATGGGAGGAGGAAAACTGGCCGCTCTCGACGATCAGGGAAACACGTAGCCGCAGACCTTCCTCGATCAGCCGCTGATTGATGGCGGAAACGACCATGATCATCGGCAAGGCCGCGCGGCCTGCCGAGACATGGCGGTCGGTGATGACGGCAATCCCGCCCTGCTCGGCTGCGAAAGCCGCAACCTCGTCGCAGAGGCCATCGATCGCTTGCCGAAGCACTGCCTCATTGGCATCAGCCGCATCAAAGATCGGCGTATAGAGCATTTCGAAACGACGAACCGGTGTCTCGGGCTGCTCGCGAATACGCAGCATGTCGAGGTGGGTGAGGATCGGCGACCGCACGACGATCTGGCGGGCCTTGGCAGCGCCGCTATTCGGCTTTGCGCCCAACGCCACCCGCAGCGTCATACCATCGGCCTCACGGATACTGTCGAGCGGCGGATTGGTGACCTGCGCGAAACGTTGCGAGAAATACTTCGCAACCCCACCTTCCTGATCGGACAATGCGTTGATGGCATTGCCGTAACCCATCGCCGAAATCTTTTCCGCACCGGAGGCCAGCATCGGGTCCATCAGGAACTTGAAGCTCTCCTGATTGTGCGAATAGGCGACATAACGCTGGTGCCGTTCCAGATCGCCATTATAGCGCAACGGTGAGCCTTGCTTGTCGGCGGGCACTTCCGGCAGATCACCAAGCATCACGCGCGCTTCCGATAGCAGCGACGAATAGTCCCGCTGCGAGGCCAGAAGCTCCAGCGCCTCGACCGTGGAAAAGGCACGACGCTCGGCATGATCGTAATAGAGCATGCCGCCCGCCTCAATGCGGCCGCGGCGGATGACGCTTTCCGCCGGAAAGGCGATCTGACCTGCCTCAGACATGACGCAGAGATAGTCTTCCGTCTCGACGGTGCGTAGCGGGCGCAGGCCAAGGCGATCGAGACGCGCACCAATGATCGTGCCGTCGCCGAAGATCAGCGCGGCGGGGCCGTCGTTCTTCTCTTCATAGAGCGAGAAATATTCCAGCATCGCCTTCACACCCGGCGACAGGGTGTCGTCGTTTTCCCAGGCCGGCGGCATCATCGAGACCACGGCGGTGACGAGGTCGAGGCCATCCTCCATCACCCGCGCCTGCAATGTCTGGTCCAGACGGCAGCTGTCCGACTGGCCCTTCGGCCGGATAATGCTGGCATTCTTCGCCAGCGCCACCGCCGCTTCTGACAGCCGGTTCTTCTTGTCGGTGTTCAGCTCACCATTATGCGCCATCAGGCGGAAGGGCTGCGCCATGGAGGGGTGCGGATCGGTATTGGTGGAGAACCGCGTGTGGAAATACATCGTATGCACTTCATGGCGCGGGTCGGTCAGATCGCAGAAATAGGGCATAACCTCCTGGGAGTTCAGACGGCCCTTGAGCACCTGCGTGCGCGCGCTGAGCGACAGAGGGTAAAAACCGGCAAGCTGCGGCACGGTGTAAGCGAGCGCTTCGATGGCAAGCAGCGCCTTGTGGATGCGCCAATCGAACTCGGCAAGGGTTGCGCATTCCACTGGTGCCGAAAAGACCCATTGGCGAATCGGTAACTGGTAGGGGATTGCGGCGGGACGGATGGCCGCGTCATTGACCGGTACATCGCGGACCAGCAGGACCGAAAAGCCCTGCTCTTTCAGGGCGCTGTCGATAATACCGACGGCCTCACCGTGGAAAGCCGGGTTTTGCGGCAGAAAGAAATTGCCGACGCCGAACCGGCCGGCCTTGAGGGCACCTTGTCCCGTCAGCTCACGAAAAAAGGAGAGCGACAGGTCCAGCGACACGCCCGCACCATCGCCAACGCCTTCCGCCGACATGCCGCCGCGATGCGGCACGGCACAGAGCGCCTCATGACCGCGCTTCAGCACATCATGCGTCTGCACGCCGTCCTTGCGGGTGATGAAACCGACGCCACAGCTGCTTTTTTCAAAAGCCGCATCGTAAAGGCCGAATTTTTGCTCCGTCACGCTCAAGGCACTCTCCTCTCATTGCGCATTTCGCGCGGCATCACCCTCTTTTTCCCGAAACCCGGCGCGTCAGCCGGCACTCTGCGGGCGGAGCCGCAGGCGACCTGGCTGCTCCTCTTTTTTCTGCTTATCGGCGTTTAATGGCGCGAACGGTCGTTTTGCGGCCGGCAAACGGCGTGGCGGCAATGGCCGCTTTTTCGCAAATAATGATCGTCGTCGTTCGCATCGCGTTCCCTGATGGCCGGCATTTCCGGCACTGAGACACACTTAATTATGTCAGTATTGCTTACATAATATTTCATGATGTAGTGAGTCAAGATTAAAATCGGTCTTGCGCAATAAAAAAACAAAAACGCCGCGAAATCCGACAGGATTCCGCGGCGCGATGGCTGCAGGGATTGTTAAATTGCCCAGATCAGTCCGAAGGCATTTCCAGCGTTCGGCTGAACCAGAGGGCAACCAGCGTACAGACGGCACCCGACATCAGGTAAATTCCGACGGCGAACAGTCCGAATTTGGACGAAAATCCGAGTGCAACGAGCGGTGCGAAACCGGCGCCGATCAGCCAGGAAATATCCGAGGTAAGTGATGCGCCGGTATAGCGGTATTCACGGCTGAAGCGGGATGCCAGTGCACCGCCCGCCTGACCGAAGGACAGGCCAAGCAACGCGAAGCCGATCAGAACGAAGAAGTAGCGGCCGATATCGCCGGAACCCAGAAGAACGGGTGCCACGACGCTGAAAAGACCGATGAGAACCGCAGCGATAGCCAGAAGCTTCCGCCTCCCGATCCTGTCGGCCAGAATGCCGGACACCACGATCATACCGCCGGCGATGATGGCGCTGACGAATTGCACGAACAGGAAGTCCGAGACACGCTGGCTTGTATTGAGCGACACCCAACTCAGCGGGAATACCGTGACGAGGTGGAAGAGCGCAAAGCTTGCCAGCGGCACGAAGGCACCGGTGACCACGACCGGAAACTGCGAGCGCAGCATCTTGAACATCGGGCGCGGCTCCAGCTCATGCTGTTCCAGCATGGCCTGGAATTCCGGCGTGACGATCATGCGCAGGCGGGCAAAGAGCGCGAGAACATTGAGCGCCAGCGCCACGAAGAAGGGGAAACGCCAGCCCCAGGCGAGGAATTCCGCATTGGAAAGCTGCGTGACGAAAACGATGAAAAAGGCGCTGGCAAGACCGAAGCCCATGGCCGCACCGATCTGCGGCATCATGGCGTACCAGCCACGCTGTTTCTGCGGTGCATTCATGGCAAGCAGCGAGACGAGGCCATCCCAGGCACCACCGAGACCGAGACCCTGGCCGATGCGGAACACTGCCAGAAGACAGGGAGCAAGCATTCCTGCTTCCGCATAGGACGGAAGGAAACTGATCGCCATGGTGGAGCCACAGAGCGTGAACAGGGCCGCCATCAACTTGACGGCGCGGCCGAACTTGCGGTCGATCTGGAGGAAAATCAGCGAGCCGATCGGCCTTGCGATAAAGGCCAGAGAGAACACCGCGAAGGAGTAAAGCGTGGCCGTCAGCGGATCGACGAAGGAAAAGAAGACGTGCGGAAAAACGAGGGCGGAGGCGATGGCATAGATAAAAAAGTCGAAAAACTCCGTCATTCTGGCAAGAATGACCGCAATCGTGATGCGATCCGGATCTACCTTGACCGGATCTGTTCCATGACCATTGGCTTCCGGCGCCTGCCCAAATGATGGAGCAGCATTGCTATAACTCATAATATCCCTCCTGCGTCATGGTCGAACCATTCCCTGTAACGCTCGGGCTCCTCTTCCGTTGCGTTACGATGCGACGGATTGTCACACGCACCCTCCGTAACGTCAATTGAAGTTTGATAAGAAAGGCTTGCCCCGCAAGCTCGCTATGCGATAATGCAGCCGCTCCGCCTTCAAACGCAGCTCTGCCCGCACATGGTGCATCGCGAAGGTTTCGCTGCACCGCGACAATATACCTCATTCTAAAAATGATGTTCGGCAATTATTCGCGGCATAATCCAAACTGTACGAGTTCAGAGAACGTGCGCATGATCAAAAAAATCCCATCCGCCCTTCTGGCTATTCCGGTACTGCTGCTGCTCAGCGGCTGTAACCTCGTGGTCATGAATCCCTCGGGCGACGTCGCCATCCAGCAGCGCGATCTCATCATCACGTCCACGGTTCTGATGCTGCTGATCATCGTCCCGGTCATCGTGCTGACGCTGTTCTTCGCGTGGAAATATCGCGAATCGGCGAAAGCCGAGGATTACGATCCCGAATGGCACCACTCCACGCGCCTTGAAATGGTGATCTGGTCGGCCCCTGTCGCCATCATCCTGATGCTCGGCACGGTCACCTGGATTTCCACCCACCGTCTCGACCCCTACCGTCCTCTGGAGCGCATCGACGAAAACCGTCAGGTCACCGCCGATATCAAGCCGATCACTGTCGAAGTGGTGGCCATGGACTGGAAGTGGCTGTTCTTCTATCCCGAACTCGGTATCGGCAGCGTCAATGAATTCGCCGCTCCGGTCGATGTTCCGATCAACTTCAAGATCACCGGCACGACCGCGATGAACTCCTTCTTCGTTCCCGCACTCGCCGGCCAGATCTATGCCATGGGCGGCATGCAGACCAAGCTGCACGCCGTCATCAACAAGGAAGGCGTCTATGACGGCTTCTCGGCCAACTTCTCCGGCCCCGGCTTCTCCCACATGCGCTTCAAGTTCCACGGTCTCAGCCAGCAAGGCTTTGATGAGTGGGTTGCCAAGGCGAAAGAAGGCGGCAAGGGCTTCGGCCGTCAGGAATATCTGGAGTTTGCAAAGCCCTCGGAGCGCGAGCCGGTGCAATATTTCGCCTCGGTCGATCCGCAGCTTTACAGCGCCATCCTCAACCGCTGTGTCGAACCCAACAAGCTCTGCATGCGCGACATGATGCATATCGACGCCAAGGGCGGCGGAGGCAAGGAAGGCATCGACATCGCCAAGGCGCTGAACTCCGTTGTCTGCACACCGCTTGCGCCTTACGGCGTCGCCAGCGGCCCCCAATCCACTCCAGCTGCGATCAAAGGTCAGACTTTCGAACCTGCGGCGCTGCCGGAAACCAAACAAGTCGCTGGCTGACGATACGTCCCGGCATTCTTCGGCGCGGCCTGGCTGCGCCGACCTTACGTCTTAGAATCGCAAGAGGCTGAAAATGATCGTCAATTCCGATCAAACGTCGTTCCTGTTCGGGAAGCTGACATGGGAGTCCATCCCGCTTCACGAGCCCATTCTTGTCGCCACCTTCGCGGCCGTGGCGCTGGGCGGCATCGCCGTCGTTGGCGCCCTCACCTATTTCCGGCTGTGGGGTTATCTCTGGAACGAATGGTTCACGAGCATCGATCACAAGAAGATCGGTATCATGTACATCATTCTGGCGCTTGTCATGCTGTTGCGCGGCTTTGCCGACGCCATCATGATGCGTGTCCAGCAGGCGATCGCCTCCGGCGGCTCGGAAGGTTATCTTCCGCCACACCATTACGACCAGATTTTCACGGCCCATGGCGTCATCATGATCTTCTTCATGGCCATGCCGATGATCACCGGTCTCATGAACTTCGTCGTGCCGCTGCAGATCGGCGCCCGCGACGTTTCGTTCCCTTTCCTCAACAACTTCTCCTTCTGGATGACCACGGCCGGCGCCGTCATAACCATGATCTCGCTGTTCATCGGTGAATATGCGCAGACCGGCTGGCTCGCCTATCCGCCGCTTTCCGGTATTGATGGCAGCCCGGGCGTCGGGGTGGATTATTACATCTGGGGTCTGCAGATCGCCGGTGTGGGAACGACACTCTCAGGCATCAACCTGATCGTGACGATCATCAAGATGCGCGCGCCTGGCATGACCATGATGCGCCTGCCGATCTTCGTCTGGACATCGCTGTGTTCGAACATCCTGATCGTGGCTTCGTTCCCGATCCTGACCGGCACACTCGCGCTTCTCACCCTCGACCGTTACGTTGGCACCAATTTCTTCACCAACGATCTCGGCGGCAACCCGATGATGTACGTCAACCTCATCTGGATCTGGGGCCATCCCGAAGTTTACATTCTGGTACTGCCGGCATTCGGCGTCTTCTCGGAAATCGTTGCGACGTTCTCCCGCAAGCGCCTCTTCGGTTATGCCTCGATGGTTTATGCAACGGGTGTCATCACCATCCTTGCCTACATCGTGTGGCTGCACCACTTCTTCACCATGGGTTCCGGTGCAAGCGTCAATGCTTTCTTCGGCATCACCACGATGATTATCTCGATCCCGACGGGCGCGAAAATCTTCAACTGGCTCTTCACCATGTATAAGGGCCGCATCAATTTCGACGTTCCGATGCTCTGGACGATCGGGTTCATGATCACCTTCGTCATCGGCGGCATGACCGGCGTTCTTCTTGCCGTTCCGCCTGCGGATTTCGTGCTGCACAACTCGCTGTTCCTCATCGCCCACTTCCACAACACCATTATCGGTGGCGTGGTGTTCGGTGTGCTTGCAGGTATCGTCTACTGGTTCCCGAAGGCCTTCGGTTACCGTCTCGATCCGTTTTGGGGCAAGCTGTCCTTCTGGTTCTGGTTCATCGGCTTCTACTTCGCCTTCATGCCGCTCTATATTCTCGGCCTGATGGGGATTACCCGCCGTATCAGCCAGTTCGAAGACAATTCGCTGCAGATATGGTTCCTGATCGCCGCCTTCGGCGCCTTCCTGATCGCGCTCGGCATCGCCTCCTTCGTCATTCAGCTCATCGTCAGCTACCTGAAGCGCGATCAGCTGCGCGACGTGACGGGCGACCCCTATAATGGCCGCACGCTGGAATGGTCGACGTCGTCGCCACCGCCCGCCTACAACTTCGCCTTCACGCCGGTCATTCATGACGTGGATGCCTGGGCGGACATGAAGAAGCGTGGTTACGACCGTCCGCAGGAAGGGTTCATCCCGATCCATATGCCGAAGAATACCGGCGCGGGCGTCATCATCAGCGCCATCAGCGTCGTCCTCGGCTTCGCCCTGGTGTGGCATATCTGGTGGCTTGCGGCTCTTTCGATGCTTGCCATCATCGCAGTCTCGATTGCCCACACCTTCAACTACAACCGCGAATACTACATTCCGGCTTCCGACGTTTCGACCGTTGAGGCTGAGCGTACAAAGCTGCTTGCGGAACAGGCGTAACGAATATGGCTCATGCACCTGCACAAAGCGCCGCCGGCGCTGAACCACCGGTCTTCTACCTGAAGGAAGACCACCATCCGGAGAACGGCACGTCGCTGGGCTTCTGGCTTTATCTGATGAGCGACTGCCTCATCTTCGCGACGCTGTTTGCCACCTATGCCGTTGTCGGCCGCAACTATGCGGCCGGCCCTTCGGGTGCGGACCTGTTCGACCTGAAGCTGGTCGCCATCAACACCGGCTTCCTGCTCTTCTCCTCCATCACCTATGGCTTCGCCATGCTGGAAATGGAAAAGAAGAAGGTGAAAACGACGCTGATATGGCTCGGCGTCACCGGCCTGTTCGGCCTCGCCTTCCTCGCGGTCGAAATCTACGAGTTCCATCACCTGATCGCGGAAGGCGCCGGCCCACAGCGTTCGGCCTTCCTGTCGGCCTTCTTCGCGCTGGTCGGCACGCACGGTCTGCACGTCACCTTTGGCGTCATCTGGCTCGTCACGCTGATGGTCCAGGTCGGCAAACATGGCCTCATCCCGGCGAACAAGCGCCGCCTGATGTGCCTTTCGATGTTCTGGCACTTCCTTGACGTCATCTGGATCGGCGTCTTCTCCTTCGTTTATCTCATGGGAGTTCTTTGATGAGTTCCGAAGCACACGCACATCACGACGCGCATGGCGACGACCATCACCATGATGGCGCAAGCCACGGCACGTTCAAAAGCTACATGATCGGCTTCGTCCTGTCGGTCATTCTGACGGCGATTCCCTTCTGGCTGGTCATGGGCGACGTTCTCGAAAACAAGACGCTGCTGGTCATCGCGATCATGGGTCTGGGCGTCATCCAGATCTTCGTGCACATGATCTACTTCCTGCACATGGACACCAAGTCTGAAGGCGGCTGGACCTTCATGGCGCTGATCTTCACCGTTGTGGTGCTCCTGATCACGCTCTCCGGTTCGCTCTGGGTCATGTACAACATGAACAAGAACATGATGCCGCTGCACATCGAAGATGTGAAAAACCTGCCCTGAGCAGCCATAAATCAACGGCCTGCCGGACTTCCGGCGGGCCGCTTTCCGCGCCAACACATAACCCCATGAATCCTGGCGCGATTTATGGGGTTATTTGCTGGATGAAGCGCATGCGGGCTAAGGGGCCTGCCGGAGCAGATAATCTCGCTGCCAGAAGCGCTTCGCAAGGACCATGAGATGAGCGAAATCGCAACCCAAAACCGGCGTATCCGCCCTGCGGCAATCGTCGTCCTGTTTTTGACCATTATCCTGACGGGCTGCCTGCTGGCGCTTGGAACATGGCAGGTCCAGCGCCTTTTCTGGAAGCTCGCCTTGATTGAACGTGTCGAGGCCCGCGCCCATGCCGAGCCTGTCGATGCGCCTGCCGTAGGCGAATGGCCTGCTCTCACCGATCCCGCCGATTACGAATATCGCCGTGTGAAACTGTCCGGCACCCTGCTCAACGACAAGGAGGTTCAGGTCTACACGGTCACGGATCTCGGCCCCGGTTACTGGGTCATGACGCCGCTGCGGCGGGACGACGGCTCAAGCGTCATCGTCAATCGCGGCTTCGTGCCCTCCGACAGGCGCGATCCGTCCTTGCGCCCGGAAGGGGAAGCGGCCGGAAACGTCGAGATCGTTGGGCTGATGCGCGCGCCGGAAACCGGCGGGCTTTTCCTGCGCACCAACGATCCGGCAAATGGTCGCTGGTATTCCCGCAATATTCCCCAGATCACGCAGGCATCCGGCCTCTCTGACGTGGCGCCGTTTTACGTCGACGCGGACGCGACGCCCAATCCCGGCGGCCTGCCGGTTGGCGGCAAAACCATGCTTACCTTCCCCAACAGCCACCTCTCCTATGCCGTTACCTGGTATATTCTCGCAGCGATGGTGGTTGCGGCCGGCTGGTACGTGCTGCGCAACCTCAACGCACCGAAATCGAAACGGGATGCTGATTGAACCACGGGTTTTACCGGATGGTTCATAAAAGCGCTTCCTTCTTCACGTTTTGCTGATCTATAACGACAGTTCGGCCTGACATTGCCCGTCGGCGCATTTTGTTTCGGTGAGTTATGGCAAGAGCATTTCTTTTCGTTCTGGATTCCTTCGGCGTTGGCGGTGCACCTGACGCGGAACACTATGGCGATCTTGGCGCCAATACACTTGGCCACATCGCCGAGTTCTGTGCCGCAGGTGCTGCCGACAGGCCGGGGCTTCGATCCGGCCCGCTGAAGCTGCCGAATATGTGCTCTCTCGGCTTGCTGGAGATCGCGCGCCAGGCTAGTGGCGACATTCCCGCCGGCATGGAGCCACCGGAACGCATTTTCGGCCTGCATGGCTCAGCCAGCGAAGTTTCAAAAGGCAAGGATACGCCATCCGGCCACTGGGAAATCGCCGGAACGCCTGTCACCTTCGACTGGGGTTATTTCCCGACGGAGGGCGACGCCTTTTCCCCGGAGCTGGTCGAGGCCATCTGCAAAGAGGCTGATATTCCCGGCATTCTCGGCAATTGCCATGCTTCCGGCACCGACATCATCGCGCAATTCGGCGAAGAACATATCAGGAGCGGCAAGCCGATCTGCTACACCTCTTCCGATTCCGTGTTCCAGATCGCCGCGCATGAAAAGCACTTCGGGCTGACCAGGCTCATCGCGCTTTGCGAGACGGTTCGCAAGTTGCTCGATCCGCTGAATATCGGCCGCGTCATTGCCCGCCCCTTCATCGGCGAGACGGTCGCTAC
This sequence comes from Agrobacterium sp. 22-210-1, assembly GCF_053522525.1. Classification (NCBI taxonomy): domain Bacteria; kingdom Pseudomonadati; phylum Pseudomonadota; class Alphaproteobacteria; order Hyphomicrobiales; family Rhizobiaceae; genus Agrobacterium; species Agrobacterium sp. 22-210-1. The sequence continues at coordinate 2,525,348 of NZ_JBNWCI010000001.1, forward strand.
CTTCGAACGCACCGGCAACCGCCGCGACTTCTCCGTACCGCCGCCCGAACCAACGCTGCTCGACCGATTGGTGGAGGCGGAGCGCAAAGTGCACGCGATCGGCAAGATCGGCGATATCTATGCCCATCAGGGCGTCTCGCGCGTCATCAAGGCAAATGGCAACGCCGCCCTGATGGATGCGACGTTGCAGGCCATCGACGAGGCTGAAAATGGCGACCTCGTCTTTACCAACTTCGTCGACTTCGACATGCTTTATGGCCACCGTCGTGACGTTGCCGGTTATGCGGCCGCGCTTGAGGCTTTCGATACGCGAATCCCGGAAATTCATCGTAAAATGAAGCCGGGAGACATCGCCATTCTCACCGCCGACCATGGTTGCGACCCCACCTGGCGAGGCACCGATCATACACGCGAACGGGTGCCGATCATGGCATTCGGGCCGGGCATCCGCTCTCGGGATGTCGGCATTCGTTCAAGCTATGCCGATATCGGCGAAAGCATCGCCCACCATCTTGGAATCGAGGCCGGTTCACACGGCAGGAGCTTCATTTGACATCGCATTTGCTGAAAGCGGAAATCCACTGCCACATCGAAGGTGCGGCACCGCCTGCCCTCGTCGTCAGGCAGGCAGAAAAATACGGCATAGACACCAGCAGCTTCCTGCGTGACGGCCAATATGTCTGGTCGGATTTCGCCGAGTTCATCCAGTGCTACGATGCGGTGGCGCAGGTGTTCAAGACGGATGAGGACTATGCCGTCCTGACCGAGACCTATCTGACCGAACTGGCGCAAGCCAACACGATCTACAGCGAGCTGATCATTTCGCCCGATCATGGCGACCGAATTGGACTTGGCGCTGACGCTTATCTTGCCGGAATCGCCGAAGGCATCCGGATTGCAAAGGAAAAGACCGGCATAGAAACCCGTATCCTCGTTACCGGCGAACGGCATTTCGGCCCGGAGCGGGTGATTGCAGCGGCGGAATATGCGGCGCGCGCCCGGCATCCGCTGGTGACCGGCTTTAACATGGCGGGCGAAGAGCGCATGGGTCGGGTTGCCGATTATGCGCGCGCCTTCGATATCGCCCGCGATGCGGGTCTTGGGCTGACGATCCATGCCGGCGAGGTCTGCGGACCGGAAAGCGTTGCCGATGCACTCGATCTCATCAAACCGGCACGCATCGGCCATGGCGTGCGCGCCATCGAAGATGCCGATCTCGTCTCCCGACTGGTCGAGACGGGAACGGTTCTGGAAGTCTGCCCCGGCTCGAATATCGCGCTCAGTGTTTATCCGGATTTCGCCAGCCATCCGCTGAAGGCGTTGCGTGACGCCGGAGTACGTGTCTGTATCAATTCCGACGATCCGCCATTCTTCTTCACATCGCTTGCCCGGGAATATGCGCTGGCCGCCGACGCGTTCGGCTTCGGTGACGTCGAGATCAACGACATGACCCGCACCGCACTGGAATGCGCCTTCGTGGACGAGGCGACGCGCGAACGGCTGCTTGCTAGACTGGATCGCGCCCGAGACGACGGTTGACGGGGTAAAACCGCGAAGAAGGCTTGCGAAAAGCCCACTTTCGGTGAATGACAGGGGTACAAGATCAAAAAGGAAGGCCAGTTTCATGGACGGCGTCACAGTCATCGAACATCCGCTGGTGCGGCACAAACTTACCATCATGCGCAAGAAGGAAACTTCCACGGCCGGCTTCCGTCGCCTGCTCAGGGAAATTTCGACGCTGCTCTGCTATGAAGTGACGCGCGACCTTGAAATGACGATGGAAACCATCGACACGCCGCTCGAAACCATTCAGGCTCCGGTTCTGGAAGGCAAGAAACTGGTTTTTGCCTCCATCCTGCGCGCCGGCAACGGCCTTCTGGAAGGCATGCTCGAACTGGTGCCGTCGGCGCGCGTTGCCCATGTCGGTGTGTATCGTGACCATGATACGCTGGAGGCCGTCGAATATTACTTCAAGGCTCCTGAAAGTCTCGACGCCCGTCTGGTCATCGTTGTCGACCCGATGCTGGCGACCGGCAATTCCTCAATTGCCGCGGTCGAAAAGCTGAAGGAACGCGGCGCAAAGAACATCCGCTTCCTGTGTCTGCTGGCAGCACCGGAAGGCATCAAGAATTTCCGCGAGGCGCATCCCGATGTGCCGATCTATACCGCCGCAATCGACAGACATCTGAACGAGAAGGGTTATATCGTCCCCGGCCTCGGTGACGCCGGCGACCGCATGTACGGCACCAAATAACGCCGTTCATCTTCGCTTAACCGTTTGAGCCATTCGCCGTCCGATACGCGGCGAATGGCTTTTTCTTTTAAGATTTCAGCATGTTTTGCGCCTATCCTATCCAGGAATAACCTTGGGCTTTGAGGAGCAACGACTTGCTGGCGCGCACGATTTTTCTGCTTATCGGTCTTTCGGTCAGCGCCACGCAAATTCCAGCGCTGGTGGAGAAATTCCAGCCGCGCCCTGAAACCGCCGTGGATAAATCGGAGGCCGCGACCGAGGTCGCCAAGCCGCAAACGGTTTCGCTGGGCGGCGTCAATCTGAAAGCAGATGCCCGCGGCCATTTCAACGCGACCTTCCGCATCAATGGAAAATCCTTCGACGGGCTTGTTGATACCGGCGCTTCCATGGTCGCAATCAACGAGACGATCGCGCGTCGGCTTGGTTACGGCGTCAACAGCCTGGATTTCAAATATGCGATCTCAACCGCCAATGGCCAGACCATGGCGGCCTATGTGAAGCTGGACCGTGTGGAGATCGGCGCAATTCGCGTTCAGAATGTCGATGCCATGGTGCTGAAGGATAACGCGCTGAGCAACATGCTGATCGGCATGAGCTTTTTGAAACAATTGTCATCCTTCAAAGTCTCGGGTGGCGAGATGCGGCTGGTCAGGTGATCCGCTCGAGGATGGGATCAACGATCTCCGGTTTGCTGTCGGCGATCCCGTAACAGGCCGCTATCCTTTTGACGGCACGTTCCGCCTCATCCGGAGAAGCCGCATGGACAATGGCAATCGGCTCGCCCTTTTCCACCTTTACGCCGAGCGACAGGATATCCGAAATACCGACCGCCGGGTCGATGGTATCCGACGGCTTTCTTCTGCCACCGCCAAGTTCGACGACAACCATGCCAAGTTCACGCGTCTCGCAGGCCTTAAGCCAGCCGCTTCGCTCGGCCGGAACCGGGAGAATAACCGGCGCGGACGGCAGATAACGGATTGGGCTCTCAACGAAATCCGAAGGTCCGCCCAGCGCTGAAACCATCCGCGCAAAGATTTCCATAGCCCGACCGGAGGACAGAGCGGCTGTAGCCAGCGCCTCGCCTTCCTCCAGCGTGGCGGCTTTTTGAGCCTGTACCAGCATTTCCGCAGCGAAGGACAGGACGACCTTTTCGAGACGGGTTCCAGCCTTGCGACCGGCCAGAAAATCCAGGCAATTGACGATTTCGACGGCATTGCCGGCGGCATCTCCAAGCGGCTGGTTCATGTCCGTTATCAGGGCCGTCGTCGGAAGACCCGCACCATTCGCAACATCGACCAGCGCGCGGGCCAGATTGCGGGCGTCGTCAACGCTCTGCATAAAAGCGCCATTGCCGACTTTCACATCGAGAACCAGCGTCTCAAGCCCGGCTGCAAGCTTCTTCGACAGGATGGAGGCGGTGATCAGCGGTATGGAATCAACCGTCGCGGTCACATCGCGAATGGCATAGAGGCGTTTGTCGGCGGGGGCTAGATCGCCCGTCTGGCCGATGATGGCACAGCCGACCGCCCTCACCGTCCGGCGGAACAAAGCCTCATTCGGCATGACATTGTAACCGGGGATGGCTTCCAGCTTGTCGAGCGTGCCGCCGGTGTGGCCGAGGCCCCTGCCGGAAATCATCGGCACGGCAAGACCGCAGGCGGTGACGATCGGCGCGAGCATCAGGGAGACGTTGTCACCAACACCACCGGTCGAGTGCTTGTCCGCCACCGGTCTGCCAATCTCGCTCCATGACAGGACATCGCCGCTGTCGCGCATGGCGAGCGTCAGCGCCACCATCTCGTTGCGGTTCATGCCACGGAAAAACACCGCCATGGCAAAAGCAGCCGCCTGCCCTTCCGATATGCCATCTTTCGACAGCGCTTCTATGAAAGCGGCAATCTCCTGAGGCTCAAGAGACAGGCCATCGCGTTTGCGGCGGATGATTTCCTGCGGGATCAAGCTCAATACCCGCTGGCGGCCTTGGCCGGTTCGCCGCCGGCCAGCACGTTCAGCACATCATCGAGAACGCCGGAAGCACCGAAACGGAAGGTTGATGGCATGGCCCAGTTGGGAGCCATGATGGTTTCCGCCAGCCGCAGGTAAAGCGTCGCGTCCTCCACCGTGCCGATGCCGCCAGCGGGTTTGAAGCCCACTTTCTGACGGCTGTCGCGGATCGCCTGCAGCATGATGTCTGCCGCCTCCAGGGTGGCATTGACGGTGACCTTGCCAGTCGAGGTCTTGATGAAGTCGGCCCCTTCGGCGATGGCGATCTCGGAGGCGCGGCGGATCAGGGCCTTGTCCTTCAGCTCGCCGGTTTCAAGAATGACCTTGAGCAGCACGGGTGCCGCACAGGCCTTACGCACGGCGGCCACCATCTCGGAAACCGCCGCTTCATCGCCTGCTATGAATTTACGGTAGGGAATGACCAGATCGATTTCATCGGCACCATCGCGGATCGCGGCTTCGGTTTCCGCCACGACAGTCGCGACATCAAGATCGCCCGAGGGAAAATTGACGACGGTGGCGATGCGGATCGCGTGTTCTTTGCCGAAAGCCGCACGCGCCTGAGCCACGAAACGCGGCCAGATGCAGATGGCGGCGGTGTTGCCATAATCCGTATGCGCCCGCTGGCACAAAGCGGCGATCTGCTCGGGCGTGCAATCTTCCTTAAGATTGGTCAGGTCCAGCAAGGACAGAGTGAGGGCAGCCGCTTCGCGCGGACGCTGGAGTTCCATGGTCACGCTCCTCCTGAGATCATTTCCTTCAGAATAGCGGCAAGTCGTTTGCCGCCCACGGGAGCCATGTCCTTGGTTTCCTCATGGCTCAGTTCCGCGCCGGTCATGCCGGCACCGTAATTGGTAATAACCGATGCGGCGGCAACGCGCATCCCGAAAAAGCGCGCGAGGATGACTTCCGGCACGGTGGACATGCCGACGGCATCGGCACCCAGAAGCCGTGCCATGCGAATTTCCGCCGGCGTTTCGAAGCTCGGGCCGGAAAACCACATATAGACCCCGCCGAACAAAGGCACCGTCGCCCGGATCGCAGCATTGCGCATGGCCAGCATCAGGTCCGGATCATAAGCCGTGGTCATGCCGACGAAGCGACGATCGCTTTCCTCGCCGATCAGCGGGTTCATGCCGGAATAATTGATGTGATCGGTGATCTGCATGACGGAGCCGGGCGGCATATCCTGCCTCACCGAACCCGCCGAATTGGTTAGGATGAGCGATTGCACGCCCAGACCGGCCAGCGCCTCGATGACCGGACGCATCGCCGCCGGATCGCCCTTTTCGTAGAAATGCACCCGACCGGATAGCATCATGACGGGCTCGCCACCGAGATAACCGGCGACCAGTTCTCCCGCATGGCCGGAAACGCCACCGGCGGGAAACCCTGGAAGATCGGCATAGGGCACACGGACCGGGTCGCTGACTTCCTCCACCAGCGACCCCAGGCCAGAGCCGAGAACGATGGCGACGCGCGGCATCAGGCCGTTCAGGCGCTCCACCAGAATATCGATCAAGCCATCCGTCATCAGGGCAACTCGGTCTTGAAGACGGAGGGCAACAGCTCTTCCATGGTCATGACCTTCTGGACGCCGGTTTCGTCGCAAAGATAAATCTTCGTCTCCGGCGTGGCGAATTCGGCGATCTTCTGGCGACAACCACCGCAGGGCGTGCAAAGCGGCAGCTTTTCGGCGATGACGGCAACTTCGCTGATCTTCTTTGCCCCGCCCATGATCATGGCGCTGATGGCTGATGGTTCCGCGCACCAACCCTGCGGGAAGGAGATATTCTCGATATTGGCGCCCTTGTAGATTTTGCCGTCATCAGCGCGGATCGCCGCGCCGACCGGAAATTTCGAATAGGGCGCATAAGCGAAGGCCATGGCCTCCACCGCCGCCTCGAACAGGGCGTGGGACTTTGGATCAGAGGGCATGGGTTTAACGCTCCTTCGCATAGGCAACGCCACCGGCCTTGGGAGGCTTGGCGACGCCGATGAAACCAGCAAGCAGGATGCAGGTCAGGATATAGGGCATGGCCTGGAAAATCTGCACCGGCACTTCGCCGATGCCAGGCACGGATTTGCCCTGCATGAAATTGGCGAATGCATCGAGAAAACCGAACAGCAGGCAGGCGAACATGACCGGCACCGGCTTCCATTTCGCAAAGATCAGCGCCGCGAGCGCGATATAGCCCTTGCCGGCCGACATGTTGGCGATGAAGGCAGCCGATTGTGCGACGGCAAGATAGGCGCCTGAAAAACCGCAGAGGAAGCCAGCGACGATGACGGCGCGGTAACGCATCCACGTCACCGAAATGCCGGCCGTATCGACAGCACCCGGATTTTCACCGACGGCGCGCAGCCGTAGGCCGAAACGCGTGCGGTAAAGCACCCACCAGGAGAGCGGTACCGCCAGAAAGGCAAGATAGGTGAGGATATTGTTGCCGGAAATGACATTGGCGTAGAGCGGGCCGATGAAGGGCACTTCGCGCATCGCATCCGCGCCGGGCAGGATGATCGGCGCAAAACGACCCTCCCCCGGCAATTGCGGCGTGCGGCCGCCCTGCCCGAACCATGCCTGGCCCAGAACCACCGTCAGACCGGCGGCGATGAAGTTGAGCGCCACCCCTGAAACGATCTGGTTGCCGCGATTGGTGATCACGGCAAAGCCATGGATCAGCGAGAACGCGATGGAGACGCCAATGCCGGCCAGAAGACCGGCCCACGGATTTGCGGTAAGATAGGCGACGCAGGCGGAAGCAAAGGCCGCCGCCAGCATCTTGCCTTCAAGACCGATATCGAACACGCCGGCGCGTTCGGAAAACAGCCCCGCAAGTGCGGTGAACAGAAGCGGGATGGTGAGTCGAACGGTCGAGCCGAGAATGCTGACCAGCATATCGAAAAAATCCATGTCAGCTCACCCCTTCGCCAAACGCTGGTAGATGTGGACGATCGCCGGCCGGTACATATATTCCAGCGCGCCGGCGAACAGGATCACCAGACCCTGTATAACCACGATCATCTCGCGGGTAATGTTCGGCATCTCGAAGGAAAGATCCGCACCGCCCTGATAAAGAATACCAAACAGCAATGCCGAGAAAATGATGCCGAGCGGATGGCTTCGCCCCATCAGCGATACGGCGATGCCGACGAAGCCCGCACCGCCGACGAACTCCACCTGCAGGCGCGCTGAAGCCCCCATGACCGGGTTCAGCGCCATCATGCCCGCCAGACCACCGGAAATGAGCATGGCGATGATGACCGTGCGTGCATAGGGAATGCCCGCATAGATGGCGGCGGAAGGGCTGACGCCGAGCGTGCGCATCTCATAGCCGAGCTTGGTGCGCCAGATCAGCACCCAGACGAGGAAACACATCACCAGAGCGATAAGAAAGGAGACGTTGAACGGCGCCGGCCCAAGCTTGAGGCCGAACCACGCCATCAGCCAGTCCAGCTTCGGCAGTTGGCCACCGGGCAGAAAGGTGCGCGTTTCCGGCGCCATCTTGCCCGGCACGATCAGCACATTCACCAGCAGGTAGACCATCAGGGCCGCAGCGATGAAGTTGAACATGATGGTGGTGATGACCACGTGGCTGCCGCGTTTGGCCTGCAGCCAGGCCGGAATGAAGGCCCAGGCGGCACCAAAAACCGCAGCACCGATGACGGCGAAGGGCATCGTCACGTACCATGGCACGTAACGGTCAAGCGCCAGCGCCACCAGCGCCGCACCCAGCCCGCCAATATAGGCCTGACCTTCGGAGCCGATGTTGAACAGGCCGGCATGGAAAGCCACGGCGACGGAGAGACCGGTGAAGATGAAGCTTGTCGTATAAAACAGCGTGAAGCCGATGGCATCGCCACGGCCGAGCGCGCCTTCGATCAGCAGGCGAAGTGCTGCCAGCGGATTTTCGCCGATCGACCAGACGACAAGCCCGGAAATCAGAAAGGCGGTGATGACGTTCAGCAATGGCAACAGGCCGTAGCTGATCCAGTTTGGTAGGGGTGCGGAAGCGGTGCTCATTCATGCCTCATGCGGCGATGCCGGCCATCATCAGGCCCAGCGTCTGTTCTTCGGCTTCCGCCGTTTTTTCTCCAACGACACGGCCGGCGAACATGACCATGATCCGGTCCGAAAGGGAACGGATTTCATCGAGTTCGACCGAAACCAGCAAGATCGCCTTGCCGGCATCGCGCATTTCGATGATGCGGCGATGGATGAATTCAATGGCGCCGATATCCACACCGCGAGTCGGCTGGCCGATGATCAGCATCTTCGGATCACGTTCGATTTCGCGCGCAACGACGATCTTCTGCTGATTGCCGCCGGAAAAATTCGCGGTCTTCAAATGAGGGTTCGGCGGGCGGATGTCATATTTCTCGATCTTTTCGACGGCATCCTTGCGGATGGCCTCAGGGTTCAGGAAAGGTCCCCTGCCGTAACGCTCGTCATGGTGATAACCGAGGATGGAGTTTTCATATTCCTCGAATTTCAACACCAGGCCCATATGATGGCGGTCTTCCGGGATATGCGCCAAACCAAGTTTGCGCAGGATCGCCGGATCGGGACGGTCCACCTTCTGGCCATCCACCCATATCTCGCCCGAAGATGGTTTGCGTATGCCGGCGATGGCTTCCAGCAGTTCCGATTGACCATTGCCGGCGACCCCGGCGATGCCGACGATTTCACCGGCACGGACGTCCAGCGACACATCATCCACCATGGTGACGCCGCGGCTGTCCTTGACGGTGAGATTGCGGATGGAGAGGAGAACATCGCCCGGCGTCGTCTCGCCCTTTTCCACCCGCAGCAGCACGCGCCGGCCAACCATCAGTTCCGCCAGTTCCTCGACGCTGGTCTCGGAGGTCTTGCGGGTTGCCACCATTTCGCCGCGGCGCATGACGGAGACGGAGTCCGTGATCGCCATGATTTCGCGCAGCTTGTGCGTGATGAGGATGATGGTCTTGCCCTGCTCACGCAGAACGCCGAGGATCTTGAAAAGGTGATCGGCCTCAGCCGGCGTCAGAACGCCGGTCGGCTCATCGAGGATCAGGATTTCGGCGCCACGATACATGGCCTTGAGGATTTCGACGCGCTGCTGCAGACCAACAGGCAATTCCTCGATCACCGCATCCGGATCGACTTCCAGCCCGTAATCATCCTCCAGACGCTTCAGCTCCTTGCGCGCTCCGGCCCTGCCCCTGGCCAGCAATGCGCCACCCTCTGCACCCAGCATGACGTTTTCAAGCACGGTGAAATTTTCCACAAGCATGAAGTGCTGATGCACCATGCCGATACCCGCACTGATCGCGGCCTGACTGTCACGGATCGCAACGGGCGCGCCGTTCACCCGGATTTCGCCGGCATCTGCCTGGTAAAAACCATAGAGGATCGACATTAATGTCGATTTTCCAGCGCCATTTTCCCCGATGATGCCGTGGATCGTGCCCTTGGCGACGGTCAGATTGATATTCTTGTTGGCGTGAACGGCACCGAATTTCTTGTCGATGCCCACGAGCTCGATTGCAGGATCCATACTCAAACCTAACCTCTCCGAAGGCTGGATATGAAAAGGGCGCAAGATGAAAATTCATCATGCGCCCCAGTTACATATCATATCATTTCGGGCAGGAATTGTCCGCCATATAGTCATGAACCTTGATGGTACCGGCAATGATGTCGGCCTTCGCCTTGTCCACGGCGGCAATCATCTCAGGCGTGATCAGGGCCTTGTTGTTGTCATCAAGCGCATAGGCCACGCCGTCTTCCTTGACGCCGAGCGCCACGATACCGGGGGTGAACTTGTCGTCCTTGGTATCCTTATAGGCATTATAGACTGCCAGATCGACGCGCTTGACCATGGAGGTCAGAACGGAACCCGGATGCAGGTGGTTCTGGTTGGAATCGACGCCGATCGAGAACTTCTTGTTGTCGGCGGCGGTCTGCAGCACGCCGATACCGGTCGCACCGGCTGCCGCGTAGATCACGTCCGCACCCTGGTCGATCTGGTTCTTGGTGAGTTCGCCGCCGCGCACCGGATCGTTCCAGGCAGCACCCGTGGTGCCGGTCATGTTCTGGAAGACTTCGATCTTGTCGTTGGCCGCCTTGGCGCCCTGGGCATAACCACAGGCAAACTTACGGATCAGCGGAATATCCATGCCGCCGATGAAGCCGACCTTGCCGGTCTTGGAAGCCATGCCCGCCAGTAGACCGACGAGGTAGGAACCTTCATGCTCCTTATAGACGACGGAGCGGACATTCGGCAGTTCGACAACGGAATCGACAATCACGAATTTGGTGTCGGGGAATTCGGCTGCAACCTTTTCCATGGCCGAGGTCCAGGCGAAGGACACGGCGATGACGGGGTTGAAGCCCTTGCTGGCGAAGTTGCGGATGGCCTGTTCGCCCTGCGTGTCGCTGGTCGGCTCGAAGTCACGGTACTCGATGCCCGTTTCCGCCTTGAACTTTTCAGCGCCGGCCGCAGCGGCTTCGTTGAACGACTTGTCGAACTTGCCGCCCGTGCCATAAACCAGCGCCGGCTTGACATCCGCAGCGAGCGCGGAAGCCGACATTGCGGCAAGCGCAAACAGCGTCAGAAGGGATTTTTTCATTGTGCAGCCCTGTTGTTGCAATTGATATTATAAGGGTCCTCCCGCAATCCCGTTTACCGGGAATGTCTGCGGAACCGCCAACCGTTATACCGGCTGTGCTTGCCTCATATCCTTGCATGGCTCAATGAAAAATTCATCCGGTTTTTTTGACCCGGTGGAAAAACTTTTATCTGGCGCTTTTTTGGTCTTTCCACCGGGGCGACCTGCAAAAAATCTAGTCGATATTGCAGCTTACGCCGGTTCCCCTCAAGCCGCAGTAGCCACCCGGGTTCTTGGCAAGATATTGCTGATGATAGTCCTCAGCATAATAAAATGTTTCAAGCGGCCCGATTTCGGTGGTGATGGCCCGTCCATGGCCTGCCGCCTCCAGCGCCTGCTGAAACGTGTCGCGCGCCTTTTGCGCCTGCTGCAGCTGGCCTTCGGTCGTCGCATATATTGTCGAACGATAGGTCGTGCCAACATCGTTGCCCTGCCGCATCCCCTGGGTCGGATCATGCTCCTCGAAGAATATCCTCAGCAGGCCCGACAACGAGATCACAGCCGGATCATAGACGACCTTCACGACTTCGGCATGGCCCGTCTGGCCGGTCGTCGTCTCCTGATAGGTCGGATTCTCTGTAAAGCCGCCGGCATAACCCACCGCCGTCACCCAAACGCCCGGCGTCTGCCAGAACAACCGTTCCGCGCCCCAGAAGCAACCCATGCCAAGATAGATGATTTCCAAACCGTCTGGATAAGGGCCTTTCAACGGCCGACCATTGACGAAATGGTTCTCCGGCACGACGAGCGCCTCTTCACGACCCGGCAGAGCCGTCTCTTCGGTCGGCATTGTCGTTTTTTTTGAAAGCGTATCGAACAGGAACATCGGGACCTCCGTGCGGCCAGTATCGCCGCTTCTCATGGTTCACAACTGCGGGCGCCAACGTCGTTCAAGCTGAAAAATCAGGCCGGCAAGCGCCTCATCGCCTTGTGCTTCCTGTAACCTGCCATCCAGCAAAGCAGGGACAGGGCGAGGAAAAAAGCAAATGCGGGCAGCGCCGACAGCGCGTTTTCAATGAAGCGCCACGCTTCAGGGTGAATATAGTGACCCACGGCGGCTTCCACCATGGTGCGCGAGGCAGGAAGAAGATAATTCCAGACGGACAGGATGCCGGTAATATTGACCGAGGATGTTGAAACCGAGCGGATCGAATCAAGCACACCCAGAAAAACCGCCGCGAGAAGGAGAAGAAAGCTCAAAAACCGCAAAAAAGCTTTCATCCAGACACCTCGGTTGTGGTCCGTCTCTTCAACGGACATGTTTTGAAACATATAGCGCATCGATAAAGGCGGTAAAACCGGTTTGCAACCGCATCGAAATGCAGGAAATTGCCGACATTTCAAAAAACTGTCAGATTCGTGTTGATCCCTGCGAATTCATCGGTATATATCGCGCCGTTCCAGTGATTTGCATTCTTCAAAACATGCAGATTTGAAAAAAGGACAGGTGGCCGAGTGGTTTAAGGCGCACGCCTGGAACGCGTGTGTGCGTGAAAGCGTACCGTGGGTTCGAATCCCACCCTGTCCGCCATTTCACCTCATCTTTAGCCGCCGGCGTTGCTCCAAGCCATTACCGGATATATCTTCAGGATACCCGGCCACGCATAGCGTCAAAGTCGCGTTTTCCCGTTTCCGCAAGCGTTGATGGCTATGCTTCTGCACAGACAGCGGTTTCTTGCGCTTTTTTGCTGCGCTTACCCCTCTCTTGCGCCTTGCAGCAGGAAAAATCGCTCCTTATATACGCCGCAGAACTGCAGCGAATGTTGCAAATCCAAGTCAAGGAGTTGCCACAAGAATGCCTCACGGGGTTCCGGCAGCTCGCTTCAAGGAGAGAAGAGCATGGCAAAAGTAATCGGTATCGACCTTGGCACGACCAATTCCTGCGTCGCAGTGATGGACGGCAAGGACACGAAAGTAATTGAAAACGCGGAAGGTGCGCGCACCACGCCGTCCATGGTGGCATTTTCCGACGATGGCGAACGCCTCGTCGGCCAGCCGGCCAAGCGCCAGGCGGTCACCAACCCGACCAACACCCTGTTTGCGGTCAAGCGCCTCATCGGTCGGCGTTACGAAGACCCGACTGTCGAGAAGGACAAGGCCCTCGTTCCCTTCGAAATCGTCAAGGGCGACAATGGCGACGCCTGGGTGAAGGCGCAGGACAAGAACTATTCCCCGTCGCAGATTTCCGCAATGATCCTTCAGAAGATGAAGGAAACGGCTGAATCCTATCTCGGTGAAAAGGTCGAGAAGGCCGTCATCACCGTTCCGGCTTATTTCAACGACGCGCAGCGTCAGGCAACCAAGGATGCCGGCCGCATCGCCGGTCTTGATGTTCTTCGTATCATCAATGAGCCGACTGCAGCTGCACTCGCTTACGGCCTCGACAAGAAGGATGGCAAGACGATCGCCGTTTACGACCTTGGCGGCGGTACCTTCGATATTTCCGTTCTGGAAATCGGCGACGGCGTCTTCGAAGTGAAGTCGACCAACGGCGATACCTTCCTCGGCGGTGAAGACTTCGACATGCGTCTGGTCGAATATCTGGCCGGCGAATTCAAGAAGGATCAGGGCATCGACCTGAAGAACGACAAGCTCGCTCTGCAGCGCCTCAAGGAAGCTGCCGAAAAGGCAAAGATCGAACTTTCGTCTTCGCAGCAGACCGAAATCAACCTGCCCTTCATTACGGCAGACGCTTCCGGTCCGAAGCATCTGACGTTGAAGCTCACCCGCGCCAAGTTCGAAAGCCTGGTTGACGATCTGGTGCAGCGCACCGTCGCGCCTTGCAAGGCGGCGCTGAAGGATGCCGGCGTTACCGCTGCCGAGATCGATGAAGTCGTTCTCGTTGGTGGCATGAGCCGCATGCCGAAGGTGCAGGAAGTCGTCAAGCAGCTGTTCGGCAAGGAGCCGCACAAGGGCGTGAACCCGGATGAAGTGGTCGCCATGGGCGCCGCCATTCAGGCCGGCGTTCTGCAGGGCGACGTCAAGGACGTTCTGCTGCTCGACGTGACCCCGCTGTCGCTCGGCATCGAAACGCTGGGTGGCGTCTTCACCCGTCTGATCGATCGCAACACGACGATTCCGACGAAGAAGAGCCAGACCTTCTCGACCGCCGAAGACAACCAGTCGGCCGTGACCATCCGCGTTTCGCAGGGCGAGCGTGAAATGGCGCAGGACAACAAGCTGCTCGGCCAGTTCGACCTCGTTGGCCTGCCGCCATCCCCGCGTGGCCTGCCGCAGATCGAAGTCACCTTCGATATCGACGCCAACGGCATCGTGCAGGTTTCGGCCAAGGACAAGGGCACAGGCAAGGAGCAGCAGATCCGCATCCAGGCCTCCGGTGGTCTGTCCGACGCCGACATCGAAAAGATGGTCAAGGACGCCGAGGCCAATGCCGAAGCTGACAAGAAGCGTCGTGCAGGTGTCGAAGCCAAGAACCAGGCAGAAAGCCTCATTCACTCCACCGAGAAGTCGGTGAAGGAATATGGCGACAAGGTTTCCGAGACCGACCGCAAGGCGATCGAAGATGCCATTGCCAGCCTGAAGACGGCGGTTGAAGCTTCCGAACCTGACGCCGACGACATTCAGGCGAAGACCCAGACCCTCATGGAAGTCTCCATGAAGCTCGGTCAGGCCATCTATGAAGCACAGCAGGCCGAGGCCGGCGACGCTTCCGCTGAAGGTGGCAAGGACGACGTCGTCGACGCCGACTATGAAGAAATCAAGGACGACAAGAAGTCCGCCTAATCGCGTGACTTTTAGTCTCCTGTCTATACATGCAAGATATCCGGCTGCCGACGTGCAGCCGGAAATCCATTTGCGGGGCTTGTTATCTTAATGGCGAAAGCAGACTTTTACGAAACACTTGGCGTCAGCAAGACCGCGGACGAAAAAGAGCTGAAAAGCGCCTTCCGCAAACTCGCGATGAAATTCCATCCGGACAAAAACCCTGACGATGCTGATTCCGAACGGAAGTTCAAGGAAATCAACGAGGCCTATGAAACGCTGAAGGATCCGCAAAAGCGTGCGGCCTATGACCGTTTCGGCCACGCCGCGTTTGAAAATGGCGGCATGGGTGGCGGTGGCATGGGCGGCGGCGGTTTCGCCAATGGCGGCTTCTCCGATATCTTCGAAGACATTTTCGGTGAGATGATGGGTGGCGGTCGTGCGCGCCGCTCTTCCGGCGGGCGCGAGCGCGGGGCCGATCTTCGCTACAATATGGAAATCACGCTGGAGGAAGCCTTCGCCGGCAAGACGGCGCAGATCAGGGTTCCGACCTCGATTACCTGCGACGTCTGTTCCGGCTCGGGCGCCAAACCCGGCACCCAACCCAAGACCTGCGCCACCTGTCAGGGTTCCGGCCGCGTGCGCGCCGCACAGGGCTTCTTCTCGGTGGAGCGCACCTGCCCGACCTGCCATGGTCGCGGCCAGACGATTTCCGATCCGTGCGGCAAGTGCCATGGTCAGGGCCGTGTGACGGAAGAGCGTTCGCTCTCGGTCAACATTCCATCGGGCATCGAAGACGGCACCCGCATTCGCCTGCAGGGTGAAGGTGAGGCCGGCATGCGTGGCGGCCCGGCAGGCGATCTCTATATCTTCCTGTCCGTGCGACCGCATGAGTTCTTCCAGCGCGACGGTGCCGATCTTTATTGCACCGTGCCGATTTCGATGACGACGGCAGCGCTTGGCGGCACCTTTGATGTCACGACGCTCGACGGTACGAAGTCGCGCGTCACGGTTCCGGAAGGCACCCAGCCGGGCAAGCAGTTCCGCCTGAAGGGCAAGGGCATGCCGGTGCTGCGTTCGGCGCAGACGGGTGATCTCTACATTCAGATCCAGATCGAGACGCCGCAGAAGCTCAGCAAGCGTCAGCGCGAGCTGTTGCAGGAATTCGAACAGCTCTCCTCCAAGGAGAACAATCCGGAATCAACCGGCTTCTTTGCCCGGATGAAGGAATTCTTCGACGGCTGATTACTACCGGCTACGTCCAATTAATAACGCCGCCATTCTTCGGGACTGGCGGCGTTTTCATTTCAAATTCAGCCGGCAAAGCCGCCTTCCTCCAGATATTGCCGTTCCTCCGGCGTCGTTTCCCGCAGCAATATGTCGTTGCGATGCGGAAAGCGGCCGAAACGTTCGACGATATCGCGATGTTCTTCGGCGTGGTGGAGATAAAGCCCGCCAAGCGGCTGGTTCAGGTCGCAGGCGCGTTGCTGGGCCGCAATATCCTCCGCATGGGAAAAGGGCAGATAGAAGAAAACGCGTAAATCCTCGCTCACTGCCTGATCGTGACCGCGGCGTATGGCTTCATCGGCAAACAGGCGTGCCAGCGGATCGGTGGCATACATATGCGCGGTGCCACGAAAGCAGTTGCGCGGGAACTGGTCGAGAAGGAGCATCAGCGCGAGGCTGCTTTCCGCACCCGCGAGCCAGCCATCCAGTTCACGCCGTGCGGCAGCGAAATGGGCGTCGCGGAAGCGGTCGTGAAAGTGATTGTCGAAAGCGGCATCCTTGTCGAACCATTTGTCCGGCCCGGCCTTTTTCCAGAAATTGGTGATTTCGGCGGCAAGTGCGACTGTGTCGTTTTTCATCGGGTGCTCCCTGTCAGTAGTGCGGTGGCCGGGTGATGGCAGGCGCGTCCAGCGACTGCTCCTCAAGGCTCAGGAACCTTTCCGTCAAGCGGTCTAGCTTGGCGCGGGTCTGCTCCACCACCTTCCACTGTTCCGTCAACTGGTCGGACAGCTCCTCGATGGTCTTTGCCTGATGTGCGATCGTCTCCTCGAGCGCAATGATCCGTTTTTCGGTTTCCGACGCCATATCGACCTCTCTTTCCCGCCCTTCCTTGGGCTTAAACGAGCGTGAGTCAACCATATGTCGCTTTCGTGAAGCGAATTCGTCGCAACCGATCCAGACACAAAAAAGCCGGCGATGCTTCCATCGCCGGCGTCTCACGGTTTGATATTGTTCAGTCTTCTTCCACGAAAACCTCTTCGCGTTTCTTCTTCACGCTTGGCAGGAAGACGACGATCAGCACGGCCAGAGCGATGAAAAGCAGGGTGGCGCTGATCGGCCGGGTGACGAAGGTCGTCGGATCGCCACGCGACAGGATCATGGCGCGACGCAGGTTTTCCTCCAGCAGCGGCCCGAGAACGAAGCCCAAAAGCAGTGGGGCGGGCTCGCAGCGCAGTTTTACCAGCACGTAACCGATGAAACCGAAGAAAGCGACGGCGTAGAGATCAAAGACGTTGGAATTGACGCTGTAGACCCCGATGGCGCAGAAGGCCATGATGATGGGGAACAGCACGTAATAAGGCACCGTCAGGAGCTTCACCCACAGCCCGATCAGCGGCAGGTTGAGGATGACGAGCATCAGGTTGCCGATCCACATGGAGGCGATGATGCCCCAGAACAGCGCCGGCTGTTCGGTTGCAACGTTCGGACCCGGCACGATGCCCTGAATGATCATCGCACCGATCATCAACGCCATGACCGGGTTGGCGGGAATGCCAAGCGTCAGCAGCGGGATGAAGGAGGTCTGCGCGCCGGCATTATTGGCCGATTCCGGACCGGCAACGCCGGCAACCGCGCCATGCCCGAATTCTTCCGGGTTCTTGGAGACGCGTTTTTCCACCGTGTAGGAGGCAAAGGCCGCAAGAATTGCCCCGCCGCCCGGCAGGATGCCGAGAGCCGAGCCGATAACCGTGCCGCGCAGCACCGGGCCGATCATACGCTTGAAATCTTCCTTCGACGGCATCAGGCTGCTGACCTTGGCGATCAGCACTGACCGGGTGCGTTCGTTCTCGAGATTGCGCAGGATTTCCGCAATGCCGAACACGCCCACGGCGACCGCAACGAAGTTCAGGCCATCGGCATATTCGCGGATGCCGAGGGTGAAGCGCGGCGTGCCGCTGTAGATATCCGTACCGACCAGACCGAGCAGCAGACCGAGCACGACCATGGCCAGCGCCTTGACGATGGAGCCATGGGCAAGCGCGATGGACGAGACAAGGCCGACAACCATCAGCGAGAAATATTCAGCGGCACCGAATTCCAGCGCGATTGCCGTCAGAGGCGGCGCGAAGATTGCCACGAGGAAGGTGGAAACCGTACCCGCAAAAAACGAGCCGATGGCGGCAATTGCAAGTGCAGCGCCGGCTTTGCCCTTGCGCGCCATCTGGTAACCATCAATGGCAGTCACGGCGGAGGAGGACTCCCCCGGCATATTGATGAGGATGGCCGTGGTGGAGCCGCCATATTGCGCGCCATAATAAATACCGGCGAGCATGATCAGCGACGAGACGGGCTCAAGCTGAAAGGTGATCGGCAGCAGCATGGCGATGGTCGCCGTTGCGCCGATGCCCGGCAACACGCCGATGAGGGTGCCGAGCAACACGCCGATCAGGCAGAAAAAAAGGTTTGCCAGCGACGAAGCGGTGACGAAACCAAGAGCGAGATTATCAAGCAAATCCATCGGGGCGCCTCAAAATTTAAGCCAGGGGCCGAAGCGCTGGAATGGCAGGCCGAGACCATAATTGAACACAGCAACGGAGAAGACCGTGATGGCCGCGGAGATAACGACGGCCATCAGCGGGCTCATCTTGTGCGAGGCAAAGGCTGCGATAAGTGCGCTGAAAAACAGTGCCGGTACGAAACCCAATCCACGGACCGTGAAGCCGAAAAAGATCGGCGCGGGCAGGATGAAAAAAATCCCCCGCCAGGCGATGGCGCCGATGACATCACCCTGCACGCGCGTGGCGCGAAAGAATATGACGCTGCCGAGCAGGATCAGTACGATTGCCAGAACAAGCGGGAAGTAACCCGGCCCCATGCGAAAGGCGGTTCCGATCTCCAGCCCGAAGGATTGCAAGGCGAAAAAAGCGCCAAAACCGATGAATATGGCCCCGCAGGCTGCTTCGGCAGGGTCAATGAAAAACGACTTCATGAAAGATGCCCCTCCACTGCGGCCGGCGACATACCGTTCCGCGCGTTAAAAATGACGGCAGGAAACCGGCGGCGAGACGCCGCCGGTCACTTCCTGATCATCAGTCGGCATATTGGCCGGCGGACTCGATAACCGGCTTCCAGCGAGCTATTTCGCTTTCAAGCTTGGCCTTGAGTGCTGCGGGCGTCGCATCGCTTTCAGGGGAAGGCGTGGTACCGAGTTCGGCAAAACGGGCCGCGACATTTTTGTCCTTCAGCGCGACCTGCAGCGACTTGGAGAGCTTTTCGTTGATTTCGGCAGGTGTGCCCTTCGGCGTATAGATGCCGTGCCAGATGCCAACCTCGAGTTTCGGCAGGCCTTCTTCGGCGACCGTCGGCACGTTCGGAAGCACGTCGAGCCGTTTGGCCGAAGTCACGGCATAGGCTTTCACGGTTCCACCCTGGATCTGCTTGGTGGTGTTGGTGGTCTGGTCGCACATGATATCGACCTGGCCGCCGAGCAGGTCGGTCATTGCCGGGCCCGTGCCTTTGTAAGGGACTGTGACAAGCGGCGTCTCGATGGCGCTCATGAACAGCATGCCGCACAGATGCGAGGCGGCGCCGATGCCGGCATTGGCGACGGTGACTTTGTCCTTGTTCGCCTTGGCGTAGTCGATCAGCCCCTTCAAATCCTTGGTCTCAAGGTTCTTGCGCGACAGAATGGTCATCGGCACTTCGGTGACCAGACCGACATATTCGAAAGCGTTTGTCGTGTCATAGGCGAGCTTGCGATAGAGCGTCGCACTGGTCGCCATGCCGATATGGTGCAAGAGAACGGTGTAACCATCGGGGTCCGCCGCCGCAACGCGGCCAGCGCCGAGCGTGCCGCCCGCGCCGCCGACATTTTCGACGATGATCTGCTGGCCAAGATCCTTCGACATGGATTCGGCGACAAGGCGCGCAACCGTATCCGTCGGGCCACCGGCAGAAAAGGGCACGACCATGGTGATGTTACGCTCGGGATAGTTCTGAGCGGATGCGGACAGCGCAAAAAGGGAAACGGCAGCGGCGGCAGCAAGGCCGGTGACTGTCTTCAGTATTTTCATCGATTCCTCCCGGATGAAAATGTTCGCCACTTCAGCCGCGCATACTCCTCTATGGCGGCCGGGGTGAGCTATTTGCGATCCGGGATTGTCGTTCAGCAACGGCGGTTTTGCCGAGAGATGCGCTTTTATCGTCGTCACAAAGGGCAATGGGTGGATTTCTACCCATAGAGGTTCATCCGTGGGTGGAAATCCACCCATCACACCTCTGTCATATGCCGGTGCAGTTCATATTTCTGCATTTTTTCGTAAAGCGTTTTGCGGGAAATGCCGAGGCTCTCATAGACGGATTTCAGATTGCCGCCGTGGACGGCAATCGCGCGCGCAATCAGGCTTTTTTCATAGGCTGCGACCCTTGTGGCAAGCCCTTCCCTGCCATCATCCTGAAACGACGGTGAGGCTTCGGAAGCATCGCTTTCCAGGCCAAGGACGAAGCGGTCCGCCGCATTGCGCAGTTCACGCACGTTGCCGGGCCACTCGCGAAGGGAAACGACGGAGAGCAGTTGTTGCGGCACGTCCATGTCCTCCCGCCCGTAACGGGCGGCAGCCTCCCGTACCAGATGCAGGAACAGCAGCGGTATATCGGCGCTGCGCTGCGACAGGGAGGGCACAAGGATTGTCGCGACATTCAGACGATAAAGAAGATCGGCGCGGAACCGGCCTGCGGCAACTTCCTGTTCCAGATCGACCTTGCTGGTGGCGATGAAGCGGACGTCGAGTTCGACGGTTTCATTGGAGCCAAGACGGGTAATAACCCGCTCCTGCAAGACACGGAGGAACCGGCCCTGCAATTCGAACGGCATGGAACCGATTTCATCCAGCAGGATGGTGCCGCCACGAGCGTGCTCGAACTTGCCATAGCGCGGGCGCAGCGCACCCGGAAAAGCACCGGCCTCATGGCCGAAGAGTTCACTTTCGATCAGCGTCTGCGGAAGGGCAGCGCAATTGATTGCAACGAAGGGCCGGTTGGCTCTGGCGCTGATATCATGCAGCGCCCGCGCCACCACCTCCTTGCCAGCACCAGTATCGCCGACGATCAGTGTATCGGCGTCCGTCGCACCGATGGCGCGGATACGATACCGCAGATCGACCATGACCTGGGTTCGGCCGGGCAAACGCGTTTCGAGATCGTCATGCTTGCCCGCCACCGCCTTCAGGCGGCGGTTTTCCAGCACCAGCGCCCGCCGGTCATTGGCTCTCTTGATGATGCCGGCGAGATATTGCGGCGTGAACGGCTTTTCGATGAAGTCATAGGCCCCATTGCGCATGGCATTGACCGCCAGCTGCACATCGCCGTGTCCGGTCATGAGGATGACAGGTATTTCGGGGTCAAGCTCCCGAACCTTCTGCAACAGCGTCATGCCATCCATGCCTGGCATGCGGATATCGCTGACCACGACGCCGTCGAAGCTGTAACCGATGAGTTCGAGCGCATGTTCGGCGCTCGCCAGCATGGTGACGGCGAAACCGGAAAGCTCCAGCGCCTGTGCGGTGGAAAAACGTAGCTCCTCCTCATCATCGATCAACAGGACCCGTGACATGGTCATTCGGCGGCCACCTCCATACGATAGGCTGCTGCCGGCAATTCGATCTCAAATTCCGCCCCGCCCTCTTCATGGTTTCGGACACGCAACTGGCCGCCGAAATCCTTGATGATGTTGTAGGAGATGGAAAGGCCTAGGCCGAGACCGCGCCCCACACCCTTGGTGGTGAAGAAGGGATCGAAGATGCGTTCCGAAATCGCCGGCGGCACGCCGGGGCCACGGTCGCGAATGAAGATCGACACCGTCTGGTCATGCTGTATAGCCTGCAGGGCAATGCGGCGATCCTCGCGCCCTTCCACGGCATCGGCAGCATTGGAGATGACGTTGACGAGAACCTGCTGCAGCCGCACTGAGCCGGCCTTCACCGCAAGCGGCACCGGGCCGAGATCGACATCCAGCACCGCATTGGCGGCCTTCAGCCGCGCACCGACGATTTCCAGCGTATCGCGAAGCACAGCCTCCAGACCGACCGCCGCCATTTTTTCGTTGGGCTTGCGGGCGAAATTCCTCAAGTGTTTGCTGATGGACGCCATACGATCGATGAGGCCCGAGATGCGTCTGAGATTTTCCGTCACGTCGTCCAGACGTCCGCGCTCCACCAGAAGCGAGGCGTTTTCCGCATAGTTCTTGGCGGCGGCAAGCGGCTGGTTGAATTCGTGTGACAGAGCCGCCGACATCTGACCGAGTGCGGCAAGCTTACCCGCCTGCACCAGATCATTCTGCATCCTGCGCAATTGTTTCTCGGTCTGGCGGCGTTCGGCAATCTCGTGCTTGATCTCCTGGTTGACCCGGGCGAGATCGGCGGTGCGCTCCTCTACCCGGCGCTCCAGTTCAGCCTGAGCCTCGGCCTGATGGGTCAGGCGCTCACGCAGACGCCGCCGCCGCTGCAGCATGGCGGCGATGAGGGCGGCAGCGAGACACAGACACAGGATGATCGCAATCATCGCCGTCTTGACCTGTGTCCTGACTGAACCCGTATCAATCAGCACGCTGACGGTCCAGCCGGCATCCGGCATCGGCTGCGACAGGACCATATATTCCCTCTCGCCGTCATTCTGGGTGATCGTCATCAGTTGATGGGAGCCGAAATTGCCGTTTTTCACCGGCAGCTCCTTCAGCGTGGCATTGGCATAACGACGGGAGGCCTCCGTGCGCGCCAACCTTTCGGGCGTCAACGGCATCAGGCCGGAATAGAGCCATTGCGGCGTTCCGGTCATGAATATGATGCCTTCGGGGTCCGACACCAGAATGCGGTTCTCGCCATCACCGAAGGAGGCCTCGATGCCTTCGATATCCACCTTGAAGACAATGACGCCCTTGATCTCCTCATTAAAGAGAATGGGAGCGGAAAAATAATAGCCACGCTTGTGAGAGGTGGTGCCAAGCGCGAAGAAGCGCGACTGCAAGCCTTTTGCCGCATCCTGGAAATAGGGGCGATAGCTGAAATTCTCGCCGACGAAGCTTGTTGGTCCATCATAATTGCTGGCCGCGACGGTCTCGCCGTCCAGCGTGATGATGTAGATATCGGAGGATTCCAGCAGGGTGTTGATGGATTTGAGATAGACATTGGCACGCTGGCGCAACGCCTCGTCCTTCGGATGCGCGACCAGTTCCTCAATGTCGTCGTGGTCGGCAATCAGGGCCGGCAGCGGCTCGTAACGGCTCAAAAGCCCGCCGAGGGCCGAGACGGCCAAACGCAGAGTGGTGCGCCCCTGATCGGAGACTTCGCCGAAATAGCTTTCCGCGATGATGCCGCCGCCCCTTGTCACGGCGCCATAACCAAGGCCGAGGCTGAGAAATATCAGCAAAATCCAGCGATATTTCACCGAAGCTCCTCTCCCACATCAGGCTCCCGCCAACTCCCACAGAGAGTGTAGGAGGTGTTATCTTATTTTCCAAGTGACCCGCCTTTGACGGACGCCCCCTTCAGAAAACAAAAAACCGGCCACTAGGGCCGGTTTTTTGCAAATAAGACTTCAGAAAAGCTTATGCGCTTTCCTTCGGCGTCAGAACCTGACGGCCACGATACATACCGGTCTTCAGATCGATATGGTGCGGGCGGCGCAGTTCGCCGGAGTTCTTGTCTTCAACGTAGGTTGCAGACTTGAGACCGTCAGCCGAGCGGCGCATACCGCGCTTGGACGGGCTTGTTTTTCTTTTTGGTACAGCCATTTTTGTTACTCCACTTTAGCGGCGAAACAACGGAACCGGCCAGAACCAAAGGCCGAATGTCGGGTGTCTCGATATCGGAAATTTGGCGCGCTTATACATGCCCAAACGGGCTTTGACCAGCCCTGACGCGCATTTTTTCCGATTCAGCGGAATTGGTGCAACGGGCTGCCGTCAGGCGTGGCAAATCATGCCTCACCTCCTATCAAAAACGACAAGCTCCTTGAAGTGGTTCATATCCTTGAATTCACAGAAAGCCGGTGGCCGCATCTCGATGACCGGCGCTGCAGCACGCAGTTCTTCCAGTTCTTCATCGAGCATCGCCTGCCAGCGCAGCAGGCACTCCGGATCGAACCAGCGCGTGACGTAAGACAGCGTAATATGGAACTCATAACTCTCATGATTGGGATGCCGGTAGCCGAAGGCCCCGGCAAACGCATCGCGCCACAACGCAACGATCCGATCGTCTTCCGAGGTCACGCCCTGCATCACCAGCCCTGTGGGCATGAGGCCGGTCACCTGCATATTGAAAACCGGAAGGGCGGGAAAGGCCGAAAGACGATCGCGATAATAGTCCGTCATCGTGTCGATCGGCGTATCGAGCGGCATGTTCTCCGGCCAATAGGGCAGAGCGCGCCGAAATTCTATGATGCCCTGAAATACCGTCATGTGCAGGCTGGAAACCGGCGTGAAGGCAAGCTGCGATGCCTCGGGCATATCCAGGAAGCGCTGGCGCGTCTTGATGATCGCGCTTTCGCTCTGCGACCCCTCGAGGAGATGACAAACTATCGTATTGCCCGGCTCGGGCAGAAATTCGCCATCCAAATTGTAGCGGCTACCGAGATGGCGCGGTGGTTCATCGTGGCTGTTGGCGGAGAAATATTCCAGATCTTTCGAGACGAGCGGGGCGTGCATCGGGGAACTCCTTGTGAGAGGTTCCCCCTAGTCTGCGCACGCAACAAATCAATGACATTGGCCGATCAGATAGCCGTCAATGCGCCTCGTCCCAATTCTCCGCAGCACGCGCATCCACCTGCAACGGCACCTTCATGGAAATCGCCGGCATGGCCGCGTTTTCCATGACCGAGACGACGACCGGCAGGGTCTTTTCGATTTCCGCTTCTTCGACCTCGAATATGAGTTCGTCATGTACTTGCAAAAGCATGCGGGCGGAGAGCTTCTCCGCTTCCAGCGCCGGCTCGATACGGACCATGGCACGACGGATGATATCGGCAGCGGAGCCCTGGATCGGGGCATTGATGGCCGCCCGTTCATTGAAGGCTTTCACCGAAGGATTGGAAGAGCGGATTTCCGGATAATGCGCGCGGCGGCCGAAAATCGTTTCGACATAGCCATTCTCGCGGGCGAAAGCCTTGGTCGCTTCCATGTAATCGCGAATGCCGGGAAACCGCTCGAAATATTTCTTGATATATTCACCCGCCTCCGAGCGGGCGATGCTCAGCTGGTTGGCGAGACCGAAAGCAGAAATACCGTAGATGATGCCGAAATTGATGGCCTTGGCGCGGCGGCGCACTTCCGACGGCATGCCTTCCACCGGCACGCCGAACATCTCCGATGCGGTCATTGCATGGATGTCGATGCCGTTTTCGAAGGCGTTGCGCAGTTGCGGAATATCGGCGACGTGAGCGAGCACCCGCAGCTCGATCTGGCTGTAGTCGGCGGATAGTAGCTTGTGACCGGGCGTGGAGATGAAGGCCGTGCGGATCTTGCGGCCTTCGGCGGTGCGCACCGGAATGTTCTGAAGGTTCGGTTCCGAAGACGACAGACGCCCCGTGGTGGTGGAAGCGAGCGCGTATGACGTATGCACCCGCTTCGTTTCAGGGTGGATATAGCCGGGCAGCGCATCCGTATAGGTCGATTTCAACTTGGTCAGCTGCCGCCAGTCAACGATCTTGCGCGGCAGTTCGGCACCTTCCGCCGCCAGATCTTCCAGCACCTGCGCCGATGTCGACCATTGGCCGGTCTTGGTTTTCGAGCCGCCGGGCAAGCCCATCCGGCCAAACAGAATATCACCAAGCTGCTTTGGCGAGCCGATGTTGAAACGCTCACCCGCCAGCTGGTAGACTTCCTCTTCGAAGGCGGCCGCCTTTTGCGCCAGTTCGCCGGAGAGACGTGACAGGATCTGCCGGTCAACGGTGATGCCGCGTTCTTCCATGTGTGCCAGAACCGGCACCAGAGGGCGCTCCAACCGCTCGTAGACGCTGGTCAGCCGCTCGGCGGCCAGCCGGGGCTTCAGGGCCATCCAGAGGCGCAGGGTGACATCCGCGTCTTCCCCAGCGTAAGCCGTCGCCTTGTCTATGTCGACGAAATCGAAGGTGACGCTCGACTTGCCCGATCCCGCAACGTCCTTGTAAGCGATCGGCGTGTGGCCCAGCCAGCGTTCGGACAGCGAATCCATGCCATGCGTGGCCTTGCCGGCCTCGAGAACATAAGAAATCAGCATGGTATCGTCGAAGCTCTGCATGACGACGCCGTGGCGTTTCATCAGCAGATAGTCATATTTGAGGTTCTGGGCGACTTTCAGAACCGCAGGATCCTCGAGGAGGTTTTTCAAACGCGCCAGCGCTTCGGCAAACGGTACCTGCCCTTCGGCAAGCTTTATACCATCGCTGAAAAGATCGCCGCCTGAGCCAGTCTTGTGCGTCAAAGGAACATAGGCAGCGCGGATATCGGTGCCCGAGGCGTCCTTGCCATTATCGGCAATGGCAAGCGAAAAACCGACAAGTTCCGCCTGCATCGGATCAAGCGAAGTCGTTTCCGTGTCGAAGGCGACGACGCCGGTCTCACGGGCTGCAGCAATCCAGCGGTCCAGTTCTGCAAGGTCTCTGATCGTCGTATAAGCGGTCGTATCGATCTTGGCGGCTGAAAAAAGCGCCTGGCGCGCGGCGGCGAGATCGGCAGGTGCGCTGCCTTCCCCGGTCAGCTTTCTCGCCGCAGCAGAGGGCGAAGCCGAGGCGGCAGTTGCGCCGGCGGCCACGTCACCAATGGCGACTGCCGAAGCGGGCGCATCGAGATCGGGGCCATGGGCATCCGCCCCCCACTGCACCGGCACATTGGCGGGGTCGATAGCAGAGGCGTCACTGTCGGTCGCTTCGGCGACGCGACGGGTCAGCGTTGTGAATTCCATCGCCTTCAGGAAAGCGATGAGCTTCGGGCCGTTCTGCGGTTCGAGCACCAACGCCTCAAGAGATTGCTCCAGCGGCACATCGGTTCTGAGCGCTACGAGCTGTCTGGAAAGACGGGCAAGATCGGCATTGGCGATGATGTTTTCCCGACGCTTCTGCTGCTTGATTTCGCTCGCCCGCGCCAGCAGCGTATCGAGATCACCATATTCCTCCAGCAATTGCGCCGCCGTCTTCGGCCCGATGCCGGGAATGCCCGGGACATTATCGGTGGAATCGCCGGTCATCGCCTGCAGGTCGATCATCTTTTCCGGACCGACGCCCCATTTTTCGATGACGTCAGGGACGCCGATCTGCTTGTCCTTCATGGCATCGTACATATGCACATTGGCCGTGACGAGCTGCATCAGATCCTTGTCGGAAGAGATGATCGTGACGTCGGCGCCAATCGCCTCCGCCTGGCGGGCATAGGTGGCGATGATGTCATCCGCCTCGAAACCTTCGGTCTCGATGCAGGGAAGGTTGAAGGCGCGCGTCGCCTCGCGGATCAGTCCGAATTGCGGAACCAGATCTTCCGGCGGCGCGGTGCGATTGGCTTTGTAGAGATCATAAAGCTCGTTGCGGAATGTTTTCGACGAATAATCGAAAATCACCGCGAAATGTGTGGGCGTCACGCCGACATCGGTGTTGCGCGCATCCTTCAGGAGCTTCCACAACATGTTGCAGAAGCCGGAGACGGCGTTGACCGGCAGCCCGTCCGACTTGCGGTTCAGCGGCGGAATGGCATGGAAGGCCCGGAAAATGAAACCGGAACCGTCAACGAGGAAGAGATGATCGCCTTTTTTCATGGCGATATGGATAGCGCGGGGCCGTTTTGGCGTCCACCGAAACTTCGCACAACACACCGCAAAGCACTGGAAACGAGGCC
This sequence comes from Agrobacterium sp. 22-210-1, assembly GCF_053522525.1. Classification (NCBI taxonomy): domain Bacteria; kingdom Pseudomonadati; phylum Pseudomonadota; class Alphaproteobacteria; order Hyphomicrobiales; family Rhizobiaceae; genus Agrobacterium; species Agrobacterium sp. 22-210-1. The sequence goes on from NZ_JBNWCI010000001.1 coordinate 2,553,061, forward strand.
GCCCAAAAAGCGCTGAGAATTCACCCGAACGTTACCGATTTGTAATCAGCTCCTCCCTTGAAAAGCCGTATTTGGAGACACATTTCATAAGGGACGGCGCCTGATCACGCCGTAGTCTGATAGCTGGCTCGTCCCCCGCCGCGTCAGACCGGACAAAGGCCTTTCCCCCTCTCCGGGCCTTTGTCCTCCAATATGACCGCCATGGCCGATCCCTCCCGGCCATGGCGGTTTTATTTTGTCCCGGATTCCGGGCTGGCGTAAACATATCATACGATATATATCGCGCTATCAATTGCCGGAATATGCCGGCTGAAATGCGCTACGGACGGAAGAATGGGATTTTCCCGGGACGAATCGGCAATTTATCTCGCCACGAAAATGGCGCGGGAATTCACCATGGCGCTGCAAAAAAGAGCCGCTGCCCTTGGTTTCTCCCCCGGGCAATTCCCCATCCTCATCGAGCTATGGCATGAGGAAGGCCTGACGCAGCGGCAATTGCTTGATCGAATCGACGTCGAGCAGGCAACGCTTGCCAATACGCTCTCACGTATGGAGCGCGACGGGCTGATCATCCGCAAATCCCATCCCAGCGACCGCCGGGCCCAGATCATCGAGCTGACCCAGCGCGGCAGGGATCTGGAGGCGAATGCCATTGCAGCGTCTGAGGCCACCGAAGAGACGCTGCTTAAGGATTTCCGCCGTTTCGAAAGACAGCTTCTGCTGGAATATATGCGCCGGGCGATCGAAAGCGCAAAAAAAGCGAAATAGCATCTGCAACTTGAAACCGCTGCTTATCTGCTCCGCGGCCTGTCATTGCTGAAGGCTCCGGGTTTTGTTTATGCGCAATTTCGGATGGAAAACCGCTTCGCAGTTTTCCTGAACTGCTCTATCGTTCCGGCGGCTGCACGTTTGGCGATTCACGACACGTCAGCCCCTTGTTCCCACGCGATGCGCGATGCCCGGATGCCTCGTCCATCGCGGGGTCACGACAGACATGACAGGATCAGCGATGACAGACGTTTCCCCCATTCTTTCCACCGCCGACGACAATCTTACATCCAGCCTCGAGCGGCTGTTCGAACTGGTGCGCATTCCGTCGATTTCCACGGACCCCGCTTATAAGGCGGAATGCCGCAAGGCGGCGGAATGGCTGGTCAGAACGCTCTCCTCACTGGGCTTTGAGGCTTCCGTTCGCGATACGGCCGGTCATCCCATGGTGGTGGCGCATCACGATGCAGCCACCAAAGACGCACCACATGTGCTTTTTTACGGGCACTACGATGTGCAGCCGGTCGATCCGCTCAATCTCTGGGAAAATGACCCGTTCGAACCAGCCATCAAGGATCTCGGCGCTGGCCGTCAAGTGATTACCGGGCGCGGAACGGCTGACGACAAGGGCCAGCTGATGACTTTCGTGGAAGCCTGCCGGGCTTACAAGGCCGTCAATGGCGGCCTGCCGGTGCGCGTCACCATTCTCTTTGAGGGCGAAGAGGAATCCGGCTCCCCCTCGCTGAAGCCGTTCCTCGAAGCCAATGCGGATGAGCTGAAGGCCGATTATGCGCTGGTCTGCGATACCGGCATGTGGGATCGCGATACGCCCGCCATTGCCGCCGCCCTTCGCGGCCTCGTCGGGGAAGAGATCGTCATTACAGCGGCTGACCGCGATCTGCATTCCGGTCTGTTCGGTGGGGCGGCAGCAAATCCCATCCACATCCTCACCGATATTTTGGCCGGCCTGCATGACGAGACCGGCCGGGTGACGCTCGCCGGGTTTTATGATGGCGTGGAGGAAACCCCTGCCAACATCAAGGCCTCCTGGGAAACGCTGGGGCGTACAGCGGAAGCATTCCTCGGTGAAGTCGGCCTTTCGGTTCCCTCTGGTGAAAAAGGCCGCACCGTGCTGGAGCAGACCTGGGCGCGGCCGACGGCGGAAGTCAACGGCATCATCGGCGGCTATACCGGTGACGGTTTCAAGACCGTAATCGCCGCAAAAGCTTCCGCCAAGGTGTCCTTCCGTCTCGTTGGCGAACAGAACCCCGCGGCCATTCGCGAGAGCTTCCGGGCTTATGTGCGCGCGAAAATCCCGGCGGATTGCTCGGTGGAGTTTCATGAGCATGGCGCATCGCCGGCTATCCAGCTTTCTTATGATTCACCGGTGCTGACCAAGGCTAAAAACGCGCTTTCGGACGAGTGGCCGAAACCCGCCGTCGTCATCGGCATGGGCGGCTCGATCCCGATCGTCGGTGATTTCCAGAAGATGCTGGGCATGGATTCGCTGCTTGTCGGCTTCGGCCTTACCGACGACCGCATTCATTCGCCCAATGAAAAATACGACCTGCAGTCCTTCCACAAGGGCATCCGCTCCTGGGTCCGCATTCTCGACGCGCTGGCGGCAAAGTAGTCAAAAAAAGAGGAGGCGTCGGTTACCCGGCTCCTCCTTTTTCTGCTTATTGCCATTTTACGTTTTGGCACTCAAAAACAAAAAGGCCGGGCAAGCCCGACCTTTCCATCCGTTTTTCGTCAATGCCAGTACATCCGTGGTCAAAGCGTTCAACGGTCTGATGCTTCAGAGCGCGTCGATCATGTCGACGCTGCTTTCACGATCAGGATCAGCTGTTTCGGTTAATCTTTGGTTAACGCGATCACAGCGGCATTATCAAAATGCTCACCTGACAGGTTTCATCCGAAACACCGTTGAACCCTATATTGGTATGCGATCCGTTCTTTTCAAGACCGGCCCGTTCAGGACCGTCTTTCAAAAGAAAAAGGCCGGAAAAAATCCGGCCTTTTCATTCATGTCAATGACCCCGTTGGGGTCAGACCGCTTATCAGGAAACGACGAGTTCGCCTGCGGACATCTTGCCCGAGCGGCGATCCTGCATCAGCTCGTAGGAGAGCTTCTGACCGTCGTTGAGGGCGGTCAGACCAGCGCGCTCAACAGCGGAGATGTGCACGAATACGTCCTGCGAACCGTCGTCAGGCTGAATGAAGCCGTAGCCCTTGGTTGCGTTGAACCACTTTACTGTACCAGTCGCCATAACGATTTCCTTCCGTTGGCAAATTGTATTTGCACTGCAGGCAGTGCGGTCTTGGGTCGAATTTGAAGGAAAGATCGTCGTGTGCACCCGAAAAGGCGCCGAAGCTCTGGTCGTCAAACAAATATCGATGGGCGAACACCTAGGTTGGCAGGGGCCAAAAGTCAAGTTTCTTTGAAAAACGGTGTGATCTTTGTGAAGCGCGCCCAAACCGAAGCCGCTGAAAACAGGGCCTTAAACAGCAAAAACCCGGCGCGGGAGGAGGTGCGCCGGGTTCTTGAAACTGACTGACAATTGGGAGGAGGAGTATTGTCAGTCCAATCGGGCGACGCTGGGAGGAGGAGTGCGTCGCTTCGATGGTTTAAACATACAGGATATCAGCTCAAAAAACAGACACTTCATCGCAGCGCAGCATTGCATAAAACGCATAGCTATCTTCTGGCGTCTTGAAGCTTGCCCGCTTACCGCCTAATAAATACGCATGACTATTGAATCCGTGAGAGCCTTCTTCACCGAGAAATTGCCGGAAGTGACCGTTATCGAAACGGAAGCCAGTTCGGCAACCGTCGCTCTGGCCGCCAAAGCGCATGGCGTCGAGCCGGACCAGATTGCCAAGACAATCTGCCTGAAGGCGGGCGATATCGTTCTTCTCGTCGTCGCCGCCGGCACGAAGCGGCTCGACAACCGGAAATTCCGCGATCATTTCGGGGCAAAGCCGCGCATGCTGGGGCCGGAAGACGTGGTTGCTGTGACCAGCCATCCCATCGGCGGCGTGTGCCCTTTCGGGCTGCCCTCACCTCTACCGGTGTTTTGCGACATATCGCTGAGAAACTATGATGAGGTGGTGCCGGCTGCCGGCGCCACCAATGCGGCGGTGCGGATTTCACCCGATGCCATGGCTGAATTGACGGGAGCGGAATGGGTCGACGTCTGCCAATGACGGCGATTTGATCCGACCTGGACTTAACCCCGCCTTAAATTGCCGCATTTAAACTCTTCATCCTGGATTAAGCATCGCGCGGGCATAGAAGCCTGAAGCTCCCATATGGGTGCGTGCGGTTTCGTGAATAAGGAGCAATTTCGGCTGGATGGCAGGCAAGGGCAAATCACGCGATCGGGTAGAACCTTCCTTCGGGGATTTCCACGAATCCGGTGATGACCTGCGCCTCGATGCCAGCGAGCGCATCAGCGGAACCGCAAAACAACCAGCAAAAAAAACCAAGCCGGCCTCCAGCCGCGCCAAACCGCAGAAAAAAGAAAAGCGGACTCGCAATTCCTCCCGTCGCGGTGCGACTGGCATTGTCCGCTCGTTGGTTTACTGGTGCATCGTGCTCGGTATCTGGGGCGGTATCGGCGTTGCCGGTCTTGTGCTTTATTACGGCGCACGCATGCCAAGCGCCAGCAGCTGGTCCATTCCCGAACGCCCGCCGAATGTGAAGATCGTTTCGGTCAATGGCAGCGTGCTTGCCAATCGCGGCACGACAGGCGGCGAGGCCCTCGCGCTGGAAGACATGTCGCCCTATATTCCGCAGGCCGTCATGGCGATTGAGGACCGGAGGTTTTATTCGCATTTCGGCATCGATCCGCTGGGTCTCGGCCGTGCGATCGTGACGAATGTGCTGACGGGGCGAACCGTACAGGGCGGCTCGACGCTGACGCAGCAGCTGGCGAAAAACCTGTTCCTCTCGCCCGACCGGACGCTGGAGCGCAAGGTTCAGGAAGTGCTTTTGTCCTTCTGGCTGGAGCATGAATTCACCAAGGACCAGATTCTCGCGATGTATCTCAATCGCGTCTATTTCGGGTCCAACGCCTACGGCGTCGAGGCGGCTTCCCGGCGCTACTTCAACAAATCCGCGCGCGACGTCAATCTGGGCGAAGCGGCGATGCTTGCCGGGCTTCTTAAAGCGCCCTCGCGCCTTTCGCCGGCGCGTGATCCGCAGGCGGCGGAAGAGCGGGCGCAGGTCGTGCTGCAGTCCATGCGCGATGTCGGCTTCATCACCGACGATGAAATCAAGACCGCCATGTCGCAGCCGCCGACCAAGGCGAAACGTTTCTGGTCCGGCGCCGAACATTACGCAGCCGATATGGTTCTGGAGGAAGTCCGCAGCCTGGTTGGGGAGGTGAAGCAGGACATCGTCGTCGATACGACCATCGACCCCAATCTCGAGCGCGACGCCGAAAAGGCGCTGACACATATATTGCAGGGCGACGGCAAGAAACAGGGCGCTTCGCAGGCGGCGCTGGTTTCCATCGATGGCACCGGCGCGATCCGGGCCGTGGTCGGCGGGGCCGATTATGCCGAAAGCCAGTTCAACCGTGCCGCCAAGGCGAAACGCCAGCCCGGATCGGCCTTCAAACCCTTCGTTTATGTGGCCGCGCTCGAATCGGGGCTTACCCCTTACACCATTCGCAATGACGCGCCGGTCCGCATCGGCAACTGGACCCCGGAAAATTACGAGAAGAAATTCCGTGGCGAAGTGACGCTCGCGACAGCACTCGCCAATTCGCTGAACACGATAGCCGCACAGCTGGTGATGGAAGTTGGCCCTGACCGGGTGACGCAGGTAGCGCATCGCATGGGCATCGAATCGGAGTTGCAGAACAATGCCTCCATCGCACTCGGTACCTCGGAAGTGTCGTTGATGGAGCTGACGGCCTCCTACGCACCTTTCATGAATGGCGGCTACAAGGCGACGCCGCATATCGTCAAGCGTATCACCGATGCCGACGGCAAGGTTCTTTACGAAAACAAATACGACAATCCGCCACGTGTGCTGAGTGAGGAAATCGCCGCGACCATGAACGGAATGCTGTCGCGCGTCATTACCGAAGGTACGGGCAAGGCCGCGCGCCTGCAAGGCTGGCAGGCGGCGGGAAAATCCGGCACCACCCAATCCTTCCGCGACGCACTTTTTGTCGGCTACACAAGCAATCTGACCACGGGCGTCTGGTTCGGCAATGACGACGGCACCTCGATGAAAAAGGTCACCGGTGGCGGTCTTCCGGCAAGGGCCTGGAAAGATTTCATGACCGCCGCCCATTCCGGGCTTTTGCCTTCGCCTCTCTTCGGCCTTGGCGCAGGTGCCGTGCCGCCGCTTGGGGAAATGCAGCAACCGGCACCCGAGAACGCGCCCTCCTCCATCGGCGACATCATTTCCAATGCGCTGGGCGGCAGAACGACGGACACCCGCGCCTATCCCGACGCACCCGCTTCGCCGAACCCGAATCAGCCTGATATGGCCATGCCGCCGGCGAACATCCCTTCCCGCGACATCGAACCCGGCTATCAGGCCGGCAACGGACCCGTGCCGCCGGCGGATATAGGCGGTCAATCACCTGCAACACCAGGACCGAAACAGACGACCCTGCTCGACATTCTGATGGGAAATTGACCCGTATCAGGTATGAGCCGGCCAACTTCATGACCGATAGTTGAGCCCGTAGCCACACGCTCACTTTCCGCAAAGTCCCCGGTTTTCCAGAGGCTTGGTCCTTCACACCCGCAGCTATGAGCGGAGAGGCCGCAAAGCCGCAACATATGCGTGCACCAGCATTAACCCTAGATTGCCTTTTGCGCAGAGGCGGCTACATTTCGGGTGACTTTTTACGGTAAATGAATTATTAATTGTTCATATAAATTAATTTTCTTGTTTCAAAATAACTTTTCAGGGTTCCATATTATGCTGGGTACTAAAGGCTCATCGCATGCCGTTTTTTACGGCGCTCCCTATCCTGCGGCCGCCAGTTTCGAAACGGCGGAAATGCAGACTTCCAATTCGGATAAAAATCCATCTTCGTTGCAGCGCGGCCAGTTCGCGCTCAAAAGAACAATCGACATTGCAGGGGCGTCCATCGCCCTTGTCGCACTGGCGCCCGTATTGCTGACCGTTGCGGCGCTGGTCAAATTAGACAGCAAGGGGCCAGTTCTGTTCTCGCAGGTCCGCTGGGGCATGAACGGGCGAAAAATCCGCGTCTATAAATTTCGCTCCATGCGGACCGAACTGGGCGACGCCACCGGTGTGGCGCAAACGGTGAAGAACGACCCGCGCATAACCCGTATCGGCGCCGTTCTCCGCCGCACGAACATTGATGAATTGCCACAGCTTATCAATGTCCTGAAAGGCGACATGTCGCTGGTGGGGCCGCGCTGCCATGCCATCGGCATGCTGGCGGCCGGCCGGCCTTATGAGGAACTGGTTCCTCATTATCATATGCGGCACCAGATGCGGCCGGGTATTACCGGCCTTGCACAGATGCGGGGGCTGCGCGGCCCGACGGATCGTAGTGACAAGGCGCGGGCGCGGATTGTTTCCGATCTTTATTACGTCGACAATTTTTCGGTCTGGCTGGATATCAAGATCATGGTCGGAACCGTGATTTCCGAATTGCGTGGCGGCAAGGGCTTCTGATCTTTTAAGGAGCAGACATGCCATAGAATGAAAAAGCCCGGCATCGCTGCCGGGCTTTTTTATGAAGCAGATCTGCGTCAGTTCGTCGGCGCGGGAGCAGCTGCCGGATCCGGCAGCGGCGCCGGGTTTGCCGACAGCGTGCGCAGATAAGCGATCAGATCAGCTCTTTCCGTTTCTTTCTTCACACCTGCAAAGCCCATGGCCGTTCCGGGAACGTGTTTCTTGGGAGCTTCGAGGAAGAAGCTGAGATGATCGTAATCCCAATGTACGGAACCGCCCTTGGAGAAATCCTTCATGCCCGCAGAATAGCTGAAACCTTCGTGGCTGGCGATCGGCCGGTTGACGATATCGAAGAGATTGGGGCCGACCTTGTTTGCACCACCACTCTCTCCGGTATGACAGCTCGTACACTTCTTGAAGACAGTTTCGCCCTTGGCAGCGTCGGCGCTCGCAAGCAATTGCGCGATTGGAGTCGCCGCGGCAGCTGTTTCTCCGCCGGCTGCTTCACCGCCGCTTTCTGCAGCAGCAATGGCGTAACCTTCCTTCTCGGGCGTAGGCGCATGGAAAATGCCCTCAGAGGCAATTGACACCGACATCAGGACAAAAACCGTACCCAGCAACGCCCCAACGCCCATATTTACATAAGAATTCATCTATATGCGCTCCCTCGCATCCGCTCCATATAACCGGGCATCTTGAAATTACTCGAAAGCTATGGCTTTTGCACAGCCTGCGCAACTTGAATAATGGTCCCCACTCCGTGACGTTTTGACACTTTTCGGACGGGATTTGAAGGGTGTCGGATGAAGAATCGGGATTTCGAGAAAGCTGTCGTCCTCATACCGGCGCGGATGGCATCCACACGCCTGCCGGGCAAGCCGCTTGCGGATATTGGCGGCAAGCCGATGATCGTTCAGGTGGCGTTACGTGCGCGAGAAGCAGGTGCGGAACGAATCATCGTTGCGGTCGATGACGAACAGGTTTTTTCGGCCGTTCAAAATGCCGGTTTCGACGTGATGATGACGCGGGACGACCATCAGTCCGGCTCGGACCGCATCTTCGAAGCGCTGCAAAAGGCCGATCCTCACGGCAACGCCGAATACGTCATCAATGTTCAGGGGGATCTTCCGACCATCGAGGCGGAGACGATCCGCGCCTCTCTGCGCCCGCTGGAGAACCCCGCCGTCGACATCGCCACGCTGACGGTGGAAATCACAGACGAGGATGAAAAAACCAATCCTAACGTGGTGAAAGTGGTTGGCAGCCCGCTTTCCGAGACGCGGTTGCGCGCGCTTTATTTCACCCGAACCACCGCTCCCTATGGCGACGGGCCGCTTTACCATCACATCGGACTTTACAGCTACCGGCGTGCAGCACTTGAGACATTCGTGAGCCTTCCGCCCTCGCCGCTGGAAAAGCGCGAGCGGCTGGAACAGTTGCGGGCGCTGGAAGCGGGCATGCGCATCGATGCGGAAATCGTCCGCTCCGTGCCGCTCGGCGTCGACACGCCGCACGACCTCGAAAAAGCCCGCACCATTCTTGCAAGCAGAACTCTTTGACGGAAAATTTCATGACCTTGAGCACAAATCGCATTGCCTTTCAGGGCGAATTCGGCGCGAATTCCGACATGGCCTGCCGCGACATGTTCCCGGATATGGAGCCTCTGCCATGCCCCACTTTCGAGGATGCCTTCAACGCCATTGAAAACGGCGAAGCCGATCTCGGCATGATCCCGATCGAAAATACGCTGGCCGGCCGCGTCGCCGATATTCACCATCTGCTGCCGGAATCGCGCCTGCACATCATCGGTGAATATTTCATGCCGATCCGCTTCCAGCTGATGGTGATGCCGGGTGTAAAAAAAGACGAGATTCGCACCGTCCACAGCCATATCCACGCGCTGGGCCAGTGCCGCAAGATCATCCGTTCCAATGGCTGGAAGCCGGTTATCGCCGGCGACACCGCGGGTGCGGCCAAGCAGGTTTCCGAGAAGGACGATCGCAGCATGGCGGCCTTGGCACCACGCCTTGCGGCCGATCTCTATGGTCTCGATATTCTGGCGGAAAATGTCGAGGATTCGGAAAACAACGTCACCCGTTTCGTCGTGCTGTCGCGTGATGAAAACTGGGCCAAGCGCCAGTCTCGCGACAATTCTACCGACGAAATCATTGTCACGACCTTTGTTTTCAACGTGCGCAACATTCCGGCTGCACTCTACAAGGCCATGGGCGGCTTTGCGACGAACGGCATCAACATGACGAAGCTGGAGAGCTATCAGCTCGGCGGAAAATTCGTCGCAACGCAGTTTTATGCCGATATTGAAGGTCATCCGGATGACGAGCCGGTACGGCATGCGCTGGACGAGTTGCGCTTCTTCTCAGAAAAAGTCCGCATTCTCGGCGTCTACAAGGGCCATGCTATGCGCGGCAAGCTCAACCAGAACTGAGCCTGCCGCAACGCGCTTCATTTCGTCCATTCCACCCAGTCGCGCATCAGCCGGTGCGCGATGGCGCCACCCGGAGGGGCGGAAAAACCTTCGCCCGTCGCCGTCTCCAGCATCGCGGCCACCTCAGTGCGCGTAAACCACCGGCAATCCTCCAGTTCGATCTCGTCACGGGCGATATCGAAAGAGAGCGCTTCGGCATAACAGCCGATCATCAGCGTATGCGGCATCGGCCATGGCTGGGAGGCGTGATAGCGTACGCGGCCGATGTCGACACCGGATTCCTCATGCGTTTCACGGCGAACGGCCTGCTCGATGGTTTCACCCGGTTCAACGAAGCCGGCGAGGCAGGAATACATGCCCGGCGCAAAATGGGCGCCACGACCAAGCAGGCAAAGATCACGCTCGATATCGATCGTCATCATGATGACGACAGGATCGGTTCGCGGAAAAATAGTGTGGTTGCAGGCAGCGCAGATCCGCTTGTAACCGCCGATCCGCAGCTCCATGCTCCCGCCGCACTTCCCACAAAAGCGATTGTCACCATTCCAGTGCGTGAGGCTGACAGCCTGAGCAACTTCGCTTAGCAACTCCTCATCGAGCAGATGATCGCGGTAAAGCGTGCGGGCGTCGGCAAGCTTGTAATGGCTCGCCAGATGGTCTTCGGCGACGGCAACCGGCACGGCGATTCTCGGCTCGCCGGTTTCACGGTATCCCAGCAGCACGGCATTGTCGAAATCCGGCTGCAACTCGGCCAGCTCATAGGCGGAGAACAGGGGATCGATGACCTGATCATCGTGCTTCAGGACAAGCCGGTTACCGGAGAAGGCAAAAATATGGGTGCCGTCGATTTTCAGCGCATCGGCAACGCACTCTTCCGTACGCTTCTCGGCGAAACGGTCGAGGGCATTTTTAGAAAAAGCTGTCAGCAGGCTTGCTTCGGGATGGGGAGCGTTGGTTTCGAAAATTGTCATTGACATCATCAGAGCGCGCCGGAGATTTTTTTCATGAAAGTTTCCTTTTCACCCGCCGCATAAGGCACCGGCGTTCCGTGACCCCATATGGGGCCGGGCCAGCAGGTGTCGCCTTCGTTGCGGGCGATAATATGAACATGAAGCTGCCGGACGATATTGCCAAGCGCACCGACATTGATCTTGATGGCCCCCGTGACTTCTTTCAGCGCAGCGGCGACGAGATTGGTCTCAAATGTCAGCATGGCCTGATCGAGCGGGGTAAGATCGAACAATTCGCTGACACTGTCTCGCTGGGGCACCAGCACCAGCCAGGGCCAGCGGCTGTCATTCTGCAAACGCAATTCGCATAGCCCCAAACGCGTCACAAGCACGCTATCGCGTGCAAGCCTGTCGTCCAGCCGGAATGTCTCCAAGGTGTCCTCCATGTTTGTTTTCATTGTGATAGCAGTTTTTTGAAGGCTTGGCTTGCATTTGCTGTCGATATTGCCGATATGTGGCCCCGGGAGGTTGGTGGTGGACGAGCCACTCGCCAACCGGGTCAGGTCCGGAAGGAAGCAGCCCTAACGAGCCCGGCACGGGTCGCCGTGCCAGCCTCCCACCTTTTTTTAAAAGACGTGCTCAGCTTTCGCCGGGCCAGTTCAGCGCCCCAAGACAAACTGGCAAAACAAACTGGCGAGGCAATGAGCGATACCGTACCCACCACACCAAGCGAATCCCAGGTCGGGACCGGCTACCGGGTACTGGCGCGCAAATATCGCCCGAAGGATTTTTCCGATCTGATGGTCGGCCAGGAGCCGATGGTCCGCACGCTGACCAATGCGTTCGAGACCGGCCGCATCGCGCAGGCCTATATGCTGACCGGCGTCCGCGGCGTGGGCAAGACCACCACGGCGCGCATTCTCGCCCGCGCGCTGAATTACAAGACAGACACCATCGACAAGCCGACCATCGACCTGCGTATCCCCGGTGAACATTGCCAGGCGATCATGGAAGGCCGACATGTCGACGTGATCGAGATGGACGCCGCCTCCCATACGGGTATCGATGATATTCGCGAGATCATCGAGCAGGTGCGGTATCGCCCGGTCTCGGCGCGCTACAAGGTCTACATCATCGACGAAGTGCACATGCTGTCGACGCAGGCTTTCAACGGTCTTTTGAAGACCCTGGAAGAGCCGCCGGAGCATGTGAAATTCATCTTCGCGACCACCGAAATCCGCAAGGTTCCGATCACCGTTCTGTCGCGGTGCCAGCGTTTCGACCTGCGCCGCATCAGCGCTGCCGATCTCGTCGGCCTGTTCACCGCCATTGCCGGCAAGGAAGGTTTTGAGGCTGAGCCGCAGGCGCTGTCGATGATCGCCCGTGCAGCCGAGGGTTCCGCGCGTGACGGCCTTTCCCTGCTCGATCAGGCAATTGCCCATGGCGGTGGCCGTGTGGAGGCCGAGGCGGTGCGCGGCATGCTGGGCCTTGCCGACCGGGCGCGCATCGTCGATCTTTTCCAGCATATCGTCAAAGGCGATGTCGCGGCAGCCCTTTCGGAATTCAACGGCCAATATGAGGCGGGCGCGAACCCCGTCGTCGTGTTGAACGACCTTGCCGATTTCACCCATCTCGTCACCCGCATGAAATATGTGCCTGACGCGGCAGACGATCCTTCTCTTTCCGAAATCGAACGCGTGCGTGGTGCGGAATTTGCCGAAACCATCGCGGTAACCGCGTTGTCTCGCATCTGGCAAATGCTGCTGAAGGGCATTCCGGAAACGGAAAATGCCTCGCGGCCTGCGGGTGCTGCCGAAATGGTGCTGATCCGGCTTTCTCATGCCGCCAATCTGCCCGCACCCGAAGATGCGGCACGGCGGCTGCTTGAGCTTTCCAACGGTGATGGCGGCTATGCCAACGGCGCGCCTGCGGGCGGCGGTAATGGTGGCGGGGCGCGGGCCTATTCGTCAGCGCAAACCGTGGCTGCGGCAAGACCTGTCGATCTTCCCGCCCAGCGCCCGGCAACGCCGCAGACGTCTGCGATGTTGCGCGCCGTTCCCGACAGCCGGCCGCAGGACATGCAGATCGCCGTACCAAAGACCGAAGAACGGCCGGAGCCGAAGGTTCCGGTCAATTCGATGCAGGATATTGCCGATCTCTGCCAGAAAAATCGCGATCCCGTCATGCGGGCGAAGGTCCGCAACTTTGTCCGGCTGGTTCGGCTGGAACCGGGCCGGCTCGATATGCGGCTTGGCGATGGCGCCCCCGGCTCGCTGCCCGGCGAGCTTGGCGTGAGGCTAAAGGAGTGGACCGGTATCCACTGGATCGTCAGCCTCAGCAAGGAAGAGGGTCAACCGACGCTGGTGGAGGCCGAGGGCAACGCCCGCGACGCCCGCCTTGTCGATGCGAGACAGGATCCGGACGTCGTGGCCATTCTCCAGCAATTCCCCGGCGCAAAAATCACCGATGTTCGCATCCGGGCTGTCGAACAGGACGACGCGGAAGAAATCGCCCCGCCATCGGTTGCCGAATCGAGCGAAGGCGACATCCTTCCCGGCGACGACATCGAATTTTAAACGAGAACAAAAACAGGAGTTTGGCACATGCGCGACATCATGGGCATGATGGGCAAGGTCAAGGAAATGCAATCCAAGATGGAAAAGGTGCAGGAAGAAATCGCCGCCCTTGAAGTCGAAGGCAGGGCCGGCGGCGGTCTGGTGACCGTCATTCTCAACGGCAAGGGCGAAATGCGCAGCCTGAAAATCGATCCTTCGCTGTTGAAGGAAGATGAGGTGGAAATTCTCGAGGACTTGATCGTGGCGGCCCATAAGGACGCCAAGGGAAAGGGCGAAGCACAGGCGCAGGAAAAGATGGCGGGCCTGACCGCCGGTCTGCCGCTGCCGCCAGGCATGAAGTTGCCGTTCTGATATCATATCGACTGAACAGGATGGCGAAACGCTGTTGAGCATTCGCCGTCCTCGTCTCAAGGCAGAGTTTAGGCCTCCAGCATCGCGCGAAACCGGTTGGCAAGCGGCGTTTCTAGATAGGCCATGCGCTCGGCTGCATTAAGCTGCATGGGACGAAATCGCTGGAGAATAGTCGGTATCGGCAGTTTCGTTCCCTGATAGGGTTCGAAGACGATATCCTCGCCGGCAGCGAGTATTCCGCCTTTCAGCACGCGGCAATAAAAACCCGGCTGGCCCGCCTGCCGGAAACGCGGCGCGAAATCGGGATCGCCGATCCGGGCCGAGAGTGTAGCGCAGGGAATGCGGGCAGCGGTTACCTCCAGCACGACTTCGCGGGCCGAGAACCTGTCGCCGACATGGAGTTTTGCACTGTCGACAGCTTCCAAAACTAGGTTTTCGCCAAAAAATCCCGGTTCGACCACGAAGCCCAGGGAGCGGGACCAGAAATGCAGATCGACGGACCCCATGACGTAAATCGCCTGATCCGGCCCGCCGTGATGTTTGCGATTGCAGACGGCATCGCTGACGATACCTTCGGCATCCACCAAGACCGGGCCTTGCACGGGATGTTTGAAGATGCCCGTCTTCGTCGTCTTTCCCGGCAGCTTTTTGGCCTCGCCCCGGCACACCGCCTGTATTTTCATGAACTGCCCTTCGCGCTTCATGATTCCCGTTTCCCGATTTATGCAGTAGAAAGCGCTCATGGCAAAACGAGTCACCGGTCCGGAAATCGAAAAACTGATCCAGCTTCTGGCAAAAGTGCCGGGACTTGGGCCCCGCTCGGCACGGCGGGCGGCGCTGCATCTCATCAAGAAGAAGGAGCAGCTTCTCGGGCCGCTGGGCCACGCGATGGGCGAGGCCTATGACAAGGTCAAAATCTGCTCCTGCTGCGGCAATGTCGACACCATCGATCCCTGCACCGTCTGCGCTGACGACCGGCGCGACCAGTCAGTCATCATCGTTGTCGAGGACGTCTCGGATCTGTGGGCGTTGGAACGGGCGGGCGCGATGAACACCGCCTATCATGTGCTGGGCGGCACGCTATCGCCGCTCGACGGTGTCGGGCCGGAAGATTTGAACATCAAGGGGCTGATCGATCGTGTCAGCGTCGGTGGCATTCGCGAGCTTATCATCGCCGTCAATGCGACGGTTGAGGGGCAGGCAACCGCCCACTATATCACCGACCGCCTCTCCGATCTCGGCATCAAGATCACCCGGCTTGCGCATGGGGTGCCGGTGGGCGGCGAGCTGGACTATCTCGACGAAGGCACATTGACGG
Source organism: Agrobacterium sp. 22-210-1 (assembly GCF_053522525.1). Taxonomy (NCBI): domain Bacteria; kingdom Pseudomonadati; phylum Pseudomonadota; class Alphaproteobacteria; order Hyphomicrobiales; family Rhizobiaceae; genus Agrobacterium; species Agrobacterium sp. 22-210-1. The sequence goes on from NZ_JBNWCI010000001.1 coordinate 2,568,146, forward strand.
CGGCGCTTCGGGCCCGCACGACGATCTGACGCCTTCCTTCACTCCCCACGACCCAAAGAGGAGACCGAATGCGAAACCGATTTGATTGTTTGTCCTGGCGCATTTCCGGACGGAAAACCGAGCTCCACTTTTCCCGGAAAAGCTTCAAGGCATTGGCCGCCATTCTTTCCGTTTTTTCAGCGACGGCGGCCATGGCGCAATCTGTACCAACCGGTGCAGCTGCTGCCCGATACGACGCCGAATTCAATGCGTGGCTAAAAAAGGAAATCTGGCCGGAAGCACGCAAGGCGGGTATTTCGCAAAAGACGCTCGATGCTGCGCTGAGCGGTCTCTCCATCAACTGGAAGCTGCCTGATCTCGTCATCCCCGGCCGGAAACCGCCGAAGGAACAAAGCCAGAGCCAGGCCGAATTCTCCTCGCCGGGCGCCTATTTCTCCGAGAAGCGACTGCAGGGGCTTGCCGGCACCGGTCGGTCGCTTGCGGCAACCCATGCCACCACCCTTCGTCGCATCGAAGCGAAATATGGCGTGCCCGGCGATATCATCGTGGCGATCTGGGGCCGTGAATCCGGTTTCGGCCGTGCGAAATTGCCCCATTCGGTGGTCGATGTGCTGGCCACGAAGGCCTATATGTCCACCCGCAAAGAGATGTTCCGTACCGAGCTGATTGATGCTCTGAAGATCGTCGAGAGCGGCGATATCGCAGCCTCGCGCATGATGGGCTCCTGGGCCGGCGCACTCGGCCAGCCGCAATTCATGCCGTCAAGCTATCTCAAATATGCGGTGGATTTCGATGGCGACGGCCGGCGCGATATCTGGAACTCCGTACCGGACGCGCTGGCATCCATAGCGAACTATCTTTCTCAGCGCGGCTGGCAGCGCAATCGCGACTGGGGTTTCGAAGCCTCGATCCCGGCCAATGTCTCCTGCGCGCAGGAAGGTCCGGACCTTGCAAGGCCGGTGGCCGACTGGGCGAAGATGGGAATTACCCGCATTTCCGGAAAAGCCTTTCCGGCCAATGACCTTACCGCCGATGGCATGATGCTGGTTCCGGCCGGACGGCACGGGCCGGAATTCGTGGTGACGCCGAATTTCTACGTCATCAAGGAATATAACAATTCTGATCTCTACGCCCTGTTCATCGGCAATCTCGCCGACCGCATCGCCCATGGGGCGGGGCCATTCAAGGCGGAATGGGGCAATGTCGGGTCGATGCTGCGCTCCGATGTGCTCGCCATGCAGAAGGCACTGGTGGCCAAGGGTTACGACGTCGGCAAGGCAGATGGGCTGGCCGGTTTCAAGACGCGGCGGTCGCTGGGCGACTGGCAGGCCAAGAACGGGCTTTCACCGACGTGTTTTCCAGATGCAAGCCTGAAGGCTAAGCTGAAATAGCACGTTACGGGCGACGTCGGAAAACCTCTCCGTCGTCATGCTCGGGCTTGTCCCGAGCATCTGCAACCGATTGATTTAACGATACGTGGTTGGATCCTCGGGACAAGCCCGAGGATGACGTCGAGCGTTATGGCAGGGGCCATCAATAGCTTTTTACCTGGTCCGTTTCTGCCCTCGCCCCAGCCTCTCAGTGCTGATCGGTATGCGGCTTGTGGAAGATATCGTCGGTCGGCGGAATGGTCTGCCGCTCGATCATCCGGTGTACGCGTGGCCGCGTCTTGCCGCGATGAAGCTCGAGCAGCCGATCCCAGGCCTCCGCATCCGCCTGAGTGCGGCGGTGGTTATGGCGGACATATTCCACCCATGTCGGCACATGATAGCTTTCAGTCCAGATGTCAGGGTTTTCGAGATCGCGCATCAGGTTCCAGTTGCGCGCGCCATCCCGGATGCGGATGCGGCGGCGCTCAGCCATCAGCGGCAGGAATTCGCCGAGATCCTCGTCATGGATTTCATAGTCAATGAGAATGGCGATCGGGCCACTGCGCGGCTTGATATCAAGCCTCAGTGGCGGCTCCACGAAACGGTTGAGCGGATCGAGATTGAGCGAGGCGAAGGCCGGCATGGCAAGCTTGAGGCCCACGACGACGCCGAGCAGCATCAGCACGCAGGAACAGAGAAGCGAATAGGAAATGCCGTAGTCTTCCGCCAGTTCACCCCACAGCCAGCTGCCGACCGCGATGCCGCCGAAGGTCAGCGTCTGGTAAAGCGAAAGTGCCCGGCCCACCACCCAGCGCGGGGTGGAAAGCTGGACGATGGTGTTGAACAGGGAAAGCGCCAGAACCCAGCAGGCGCCGGCGACGGTCAGGACCAGTGAGGTGATGATCGCACTCGTGCTGATTGCCGTTATACCGGAACTGAAGGCGAAACCTAAAAAGGCGACACGCACGATCCATTCGCTGGACATGACTTCCCGCAACCGGGCACTGATGAGCGCGCCACCAATGGCACCGACGCCGAATGCGCCCAGCATGACGCCGTAGGTCAACGGGCCGCCCTCGACCAGATCGCGGGCAACGATCGGCATCAAGGCCAGGATGGCACTGGCGGAGAGGCCGAAGAGAAAGCCGCGCACCAGCACCTTGCCGATATTGGGCGACATGGCCACATAACGCATTCCGGCCGATATGGCGGCGAGAAGCTGCTCGCGCGGCAAGGTCGAGGCGTTTTTGGGCGGCTGCCAGCGAAACAGGGCATAAAGCAGGGTGAAGTAGCTGAGCGCATTCACGAAAAACGCGGCAGCAGCCCCTGCGGCAGCGACGATGATACCGCCGATGGCGGGGCCGACGCTGCGGGTGATGTTAAAGCCAACACTGTTCAGCGTCACGGCGGCGGGCAGATCCTCGCGCGGCACCATTTCGCCAACGGAGGCCTGCCAGGACGGATTGTTGAGCGCCGTGCCGCAGCCGATCATGAAGGTGAAGAAAAGCAGCAGCCAGGGTGTGAGCCAGCCGGACCAGGCAAAAACCGTGAGCAGTACAGAGGCAGTCAGCATCAAGAACTGCGCCGAGATCATAATGCGGCGGCGATCAAAACTGTCGGCCAGCGCGCCTGAAATCAGCGAAAACATCATAATCGGCAGCGAGGTGGAAGCCTGCACCAGCGCGATCATGTTTTCGGAACTCGACAGCGAGGTCATCATCCATGCGGCGCCCACCGCCTGGATCAGTCCACCGAAATTCGAGGCAAGGCTGGCGATCCAGATTCGTCTGTAAGTCAAATGCCTTAAAGGCGCGAGTGGCGATTTACGGTCAGGCACGCTCTGTCCAATTGATGCAACTGCGATTTGTTAAACGGCAACTATAGACAGTGCCCAGAATGATGCCACCCTTTCCGACACGGTAGCGGTGAAAATGTGGCTGCGGACGCCATTGAAGCAGGAGCGCCCGCGAAAACCTTGCAATCCCGCCCCGATGGGTCTATATGACCCCTGAAATTCTTGATCGCTTGATGAAGAGTGGGGCCGCAAGGCTCCGCTCTTTTTCGTTAGGCGAACCGGAAACCACGGGCCAGGAGCCCGGTGAAAATCAAAGACCGGAAGGCCAGATGGCAGACACCGCACAAGAATCGCGACTGATAACTGAAACGGGCATCGACCAGCGCATTGCCGAGATCATCGAGCCTGTTTTGGCGGGCATGGGATATCTTCTGGTGCGCGTGCGGCTCTCCAACCAGAACGGTATGACGCTGCAGGTGATGGCCGAGCGCGAAGACGGCACCATGACCGTCGAGGACTGCGAAGCGATCTCCATGGCCATTTCACCGGTTCTTGATGTGGAAGATCCGGTCGATAAAGCGTATCATCTCGAAGTTTCCTCGCCCGGCATCGACCGGCCGATGGTTCGTAAATCGGATTTCACCCGCTGGCAGGGTCATCTGGTTAAGGTCGAAACCTCCATTCTGGTCGAAAACCGCAAGCGGTTTCGCGGCAAGATCGTCGAGGTCGATGCGGATGGCTTCAAGCTGGAACGCGACCAGATCGCCTATGGCGAGGAGCCGACAGTCACCGTTCCGTTCAGCGCGCTTTCCGATGCGAAGCTCATTCTGACGGACGACCTTATTCGTGATGCGCTGCGGGCAGACAAGGCGGCTAAGGCTGCCGCCGCAAACCAGAACGACGAAAACGAAACAAACGAAGACTAATTCCAACGTAAAGCCCGAAAAAGGGCGATCCCCGCAATTATGCGACTTACGGAGATAGAAAAATGGCAGTGAGTGCTAACCGGCTTGAGCTTCTGCAGATCGCCGATGCTGTGGCGCGCGAAAAGGTCATCGACCGCGAAATCGTGCTTGCCGCAATGGCCGACGCTATCCAGAAAGCCGCCCGCTCGCGCTATGGTTCGGAAACCAACATTCGCGCCGACATCAACTCCAAGACCGGCGAAATCCGCCTGCAGCGTCTTCTGGAAGTTGTCGAGGCAGCCGAGGACTATTCGACCCAGATCCCGCTCGAACTTGCCCGCGACCGCAACCCGGACGCCAAGCTCGGCGATTTCATCGCCGATCCGCTGCCGCCGATGGATTTCGGCCGTATCGCCGCCCAGTCCGCCAAGCAGGTCATCGTGCAGAAGGTTCGTGAAGCCGAGCGTGACCGCCAGTATGACGAGTTCAAGGACCGTATCGGCGAAATCGTCAACGGCACCGTCAAGCGCGTCGAATATGGCAATGTCATCGTCGATCTCGGCCGTGGCGAAGGCATCATCCGTCGCGACGAGATGATCCCGCGTGAAAACATGCGTTATGGCGACCGCGTGCGCGCTTACGTCTACGACGTTCGCCGCGAACAGCGCGGCCCGCAGATTTTCCTGTCGCGTACCCATCCGCAGTTCATGGTGAAGCTCTTCACCATGGAAGTCCCGGAAATCTACGACGGCATCATCCAGATCAAGTCGGTCGCCCGTGACCCCGGTTCGCGCGCCAAGATCGCCGTTATCTCGAACGATAGCTCGATCGATCCGGTCGGTGCCTGCGTCGGTATGCGCGGCTCTCGCGTTCAGGCCGTTGTCGGCGAATTGCAGGGCGAGAAGATCGACATCATTCCGTGGAGCCAGGAGCCGGCGTCCTTCATCGTCAACGCCCTGCAGCCGGCGGAAGTCGCCAAGGTCGTTCTGGATGAAGAGTCCGAGCGCATCGAAGTGGTCGTTCCCGACGAGCAGCTGTCGCTCGCCATCGGCCGTCGTGGCCAGAACGTGCGCCTGGCATCGCAGCTGACCGGCTGGGATATCGACATCATGACCGAGCAGGAAGAATCCGAGCGCCGCCAGAAGGAATTCAACGAGCGCACGGCACTGTTCATGGACGCCCTCGACGTCGACGAAATGGTCGGCCAGGTTCTGGCCTCCGAAGGCTTCGCACAGGTCGAAGAACTGGCTTATGTCGACCTCGGTGAAATTTCCTCGATCGACGGTTTCGATGAAGACACCGCCGATGAAATCCAGACCCGCGCCCGCGAATATCTGGAACGCCTGGAAGCCGAAATGGACGCCAAGCGCAAGGAACTCGGCGTTGCCGACGAGTTGCGCCAGATCGACGGCCTGACCTCGCAGATGATGGTTGCGCTGGGTGAAGACGGTATCAAGACCATCGAAGACTTTGCCGGCTGCGCCGCGGACGATCTGGTCGGCTGGAGCGAACGCAAGGACGGCGAGACCAAGAAGTTCGAAGGCATCTTCTCCAAGCTCGACGTCTCGCGCGTCGAGGCCGAGAACATGGTGGTGCAGGCCCGTCTTCTGGCTGGCTGGATCACGGCCGAAGACCTCGCTTCCGAAGAGGAAGCCAATGCGGAAGCTGCCGAGGAGGCGGATACCGCCGAGCAGGAATGACATCGCAGGCGCATGAGCCGGACGAGCTGCCCGAGACCGATGAGGACGGGCGGCTGGAAGGCAACGTCAATGGACGTATGTGCATTGTGACACGGCAAAGCGGATCCCCCGATGAGTTGATCCGCTTCGTCGCAGGCCCGGACGGCAGCGTCGTGCCGGATCTGAAACGCCAATTGCCGGGGCGCGGCTGCTGGGTAACACCCGAGCGCGCCCTGATCGAGAAAGCCATTGCGAAGAAGATTTTCGCACGGGCACTCAAACGCGACGTCAAGGCCGGACCGGAGCTTCTTGCTCTTCTCGACCGGCTGATGGCGCAGCAGCTTGCGGGAATGATGAACATGGCGCGCAAGGCGGGCCAGTTCATCAGCGGCGCGACGAAGGTCGATGCCGCCATCCGGTCCGGGAACGCGATTGCCGCGTTCCACGCAACCGATGCTGCGGCGGACGGCGTGAGAAAACTGGACCAGGCCCGCAGGGCCTGGGCGTTCGGCAGCGATGCCGACAATGAAATTCCGTCCTTCCGGCTCTTCAGTAGCGCCGAAATGGACGAGTTGATGGGCCAGAATGCTTTTATCCATGCTTGCGCGCTTGCGGGGCAGGCGGGTGAGGGTGTAGTGAAGCGCGCAACGATGCTTGAGCAGTACCGCCTTGGCGGTCGATCTCAGGCGGAACGCGACGCTGCCCGGACAGAACAATGACGCGGTTAACCGACATGAACGGTCGCCGCGTTCCGATGCAGCAATTGAACGACGAGACCTGATGGACGTCATCCGGTTCTCGTCCGAAGGAACGGGAACGAATGACCGACAACAACGACGACAAGACACTTAACGCGCCGGCCAAGAAGACTCTCACCCTCAAGCCGGGCGGGATGAATCAGGGCACCGTGCGGCAGGATATGGGTCGAGGTCGCACAAATGCGGTTGTCGTGGAAACACGCAAGCGCCGCCCCCTACGTCCCGAAGACGAGAAGCCGGTTCAGCCGATCGCGGCAGCAGCACCTGCGCCGAAGCCCGCAGCACCGACCCCTGCCCCCGTGGCAGCGCGTCCGCAGGCTCCCCAGCCGCGCATTCATCAGCCAGGCGGCCAGCAGCAGCAGCGTCCGGGTTCTTCCCAGTCGCAGCAGCGTCCCGGCTCGTCCGCACCCCAGCAGCGCCAGCCTGACCGTCCGCGCGGCAACGTTCTGCACGATCTTTCCGCCGGCGAGATGGAAGCCCGTCGCCGTGCGCTGATGGAAGCGCAGGCTCGTGACGTGGTGGAAGCCAAGCAGCGCGCCGAAGACGAAGCACGCCGCAAGGTCGAGGAAGAACAGCGCATCGCAGCCGAAAAGGTTGAGGCCGCAAACCGCGCTGCCGAAGAGGCCGCGGCTGCCAAGGCAGCGGCAAGCCAGCCTGCCGCTGAAGTGAAATCCGAACCGGCCAGCGAAAAGCCGGCTGCGGCCTTTACACCGGCCCCCCGCACTGACGCACGTCCTCAGTCCGCCACCGCTGCTCCCCGTTCCGCTCCTGCAACGCCCGATGCGGCCGCTCCGCGCGGACGTCGTACCGGTGGCGACGAGGAGGATGATCGTGGTGCCGTACGTCGTGGCAGCAGCCTTCCGGCCCGCGGCAAGGTCACGGCTCCGGTTCCGGCCAAGCCCGCTGCCCGCCTGAAGACGGAAGAAGAACGCCGTCGCGGCAAGCTCACCGTCACCTCGTCCAATCTGGATGAAGACGGCACGCCGCGTGGCCGCTCGATGGCATCCATGCGCCGCCGTCAGGAGAAATTCCGCCGCAGCCAGATGCAGGAAACCCGCGAAAAGGTTATGCGCGAAGTCATCCTGCCGGAAACCATCACCATTCAGGAACTGTCACAGCGCATGTCCGAGCGCGCCGTCGACGTCATCAAGTTCCTGATGAAGGAAGGCCAGATGATGAAGCCGGGCGACGTGATCGACGCCGATCTGGCGGAACTGATCGCCGTCGAATTCGGCCACACCGTCAAGCGCGTTTCTGAATCCGACGTGGAAGAAGGCATCTTCAACCAGGCCGACGACGAAGGCGAAATGGTTTCCCGTCCGCCGGTCGTGACCATCATGGGTCACGTGGACCACGGTAAAACCTCGCTGCTCGACGCCATTCGTCAGGCAAACGTGGTTGCTGGTGAAGCCGGTGGCATCACCCAGCATATCGGCGCCTATCAGGTCGAAAAGAACGGTCAGAAGATCACCTTCATCGACACCCCCGGCCACGCCGCCTTCACGGCCATGCGTGCCCGCGGTGCGCAGGCGACCGACATTGCCGTGCTGGTTGTTGCCGCAGACGATAGCGTGATGCCGCAGACGATCGAATCCATCAATCACGCCAAGGCTGCCGGTGTTCCGATCGTCGTTGCGATCAACAAGATCGACAAGCACGAGGCAAACCCTGAAAAGGTTCGCCAGCAGCTGCTGCAGCACGAAGTTTTCGTGGAATCGATGGGTGGTGAAGTTCTTGACGTCGAAGTGTCGGCCAAGAACAAGCTCAACCTCGACAAGCTGCTCGAAGCGATCCTGCTTCAGGCGGAAATTCTCGATCTCAAGGCAGATCCAAGCCGCACTGCAGAAGGCACGGTCATCGAAGCCGAGCTGGACCGTGGACGCGGCGCCGTCGCCACCGTTCTCGTGCAGAAGGGTACGCTGAAGCCCGGCCAGATCATCGTTGCCGGTGACCAGTGGGGCCGTGTGCGCGCGCTCGTCAACGACAAGGGCGAACACGTCAAGGAAGCCGGTCCGGCCATGCCGGTCGAAATCCTCGGCCTTTCCGGCACGCCGTCGGCCGGTGACCGTTTTGCGGTTGTCGAAAACGAAAGCCGCGCCCGCGAGATTTCAGAATACCGCCAGCGTCTGGCACGCGACAAGGCTGTCGCCCGCCAGACCGGTCAGCGCGGCTCGCTGGAACAGATGATGAGCCAGCTTCAGACTTCGGGATTGAAGGAATTCCCGCTGGTCATCAAGGCGGACGTGCAGGGTTCGGTCGAAGCCATTATCGCTTCGCTCGACAAGCTCGGCACAGACGAAGTCCGCGCTCGTGTCGTTCACTCTGGTGCTGGTGCCATCACGGAATCGGATATCTCGCTTGCCGAGGCATCGAACGCCGCGATCATCGGTTTCAACGTTCGCGCCAACGCACAGGCACGTACGGCGTCCGAACGCGCCGGTATCGAAATCCGCTACTACAACATCATCTACGATCTGGTGGATGACGTTAAGGCGGCGATGTCGGGTCTGCTTTCGCCGGAACGTCGCGAGACCTTCCTCGGCAATGCCGAAATTCTCGAGGTGTTCAACATCACCAAGGTCGGCAAGGTCGCGGGTTGCCGCGTCGTCGAGGGCAAGGTGGAACGTGGTGCAGGTGTGCGTCTGGTGCGCGACAACGTCGTTATCCACGAAGGCAAGCTCAAGACCCTCAAGCGCTTCAAGGACGAAGTCAACGAAGTGCCGGTTGGTCAGGAGTGCGGTATGGCATTCGAAAACTACGAAGACATTCGCGCCGGCGACACCATCGAGTGCTTCCGCGTCGAGCACATCACGAGAACGCTCTAAGCGTTCTCGCCGCAAAACAGGATTTTTCTGTCGGGCGCCGGCTTACCGGCGCTCGCTCCGTTTGAGGCATTACCCATGGCAAAAGCAACATCATCGGCCCCTTCGCAACGCATGCTGCGTGTTGGCGAACAGGTGCGCGCCGCCCTTACCCAAATTCTTCAGCGCGGCGAAGTCCGCGACGATCTGATCGAAGGCACCGTCATTTCCATCTCGGAAGTACGCATGTCGCCCGATCTCAAGATCGCGACAGCTTACGTGACGCCGCTTGGCGTTGCGGATCACACCGACATCATCAGCGCGCTGAACCGCCACGCGAAATTCATGCGCGGCCGTCTCGGTCCGCAACTGCGACAAATGAAGTACATGCCGGAACTGCGCTTTCGCGACGATACGAGTTTCGACAATTACCAGAAGATCGACGCACTCCTGCGGTCACCGGAGGTGCAGCGCGATCTTGGACCTTCAAACGAAAAAGACGACGAACAGAACTGAAGCATGTCCAAACCACGCAAACAGCAGCACCGCAAACCCAAGGGCCGCCCGATCTCGGGCTGGCTCATCCTCGACAAGCCACTTGATTTCGGTTCCACCGAAGCCGTTTCCAAGATCAAGTGGCTGTTCAACGCCCAGAAGGCAGGCCACGCCGGAACGCTCGATCCGCTGGCTTCCGGCATGTTGCCGATCGCCCTCGGCGATGCAACCAAGACTGTGCCTTACGTCATGGACGGCCGTAAAATCTACGAATTTACCGTCACCTGGGGTGAGCAGCGCGCAACCGACGATCTGGAAGGCGAGGTCGTCAATTCCTCCGACCAGCGCCCGGACGAACAGGCGATCCGCGATCTTCTGCCCAATTATACCGGTGTGATCCTGCAGACACCGCCGCAATTTTCCGCGATCAAGATTGCCGGCGAGCGCGCCTATGATCTGGCGCGCGATGGCGAGACGGTGGAAATCCCGGCACGCGAGGTGGAAATTCACCGCCTGACGCTGCTCGCCTGCCCCGACGCCGATACCGCGCATTTTGAAGTGGAATGCGGCAAGGGCACTTATGTGCGAGCGCTTGCACGCGACATGGGAAGCGATCTCGGGTGTTTCGGCCATATTTCGCAGTTGCGCCGCACGATGGTCGCCCCCTTCGGCGAAGACATGATGGTGCCGCTTGAAACACTGACGGCGCTGGAAGCCATAGAAGACCGCGACGAGCGGGTCGAGGCGCTGGATGCCTTTCTGATCGACACGGCGCAGGCGCTTTCCTCGCTTCCGCATCTTATCATCAACGACGATCAGGCGCACCGGCTGAAGATGGGCAACCCCATCCTGCTGCGCGGGCGTGACGCGCCGGCCAATCATCCGGAAGCCTATGCCACCGCGCAGGGCAAGCTGGTCGCGATTGGCGAGATCGGTGAGGGAGAGTTTCGGCCGAAGCGGGTTTTTGGCTGAAATAGGCTGTCTTCATGTATTTCCGGACGGAAAAACGCACATGGTTTTCCTGGAAATGCTCCGCGAGGCCCAGTCAATCACCTCTTTCAATTGTACCCGGAATAGTTTATAGGCAGCGCCAGCTTGGGCTTTGCCTATGCTGCTGAATGGCCAGAGCTGGACGACATCCCGGCTCTAGGCGTCCCCGTTTTTCCTTAAAAACAAGAAAGGATCGTACGATGTCGATTACTGCAGAGCGCAAAGCCGCCCTCATCACGGAATATGCCACCAAGGCAGGTGACACCGGTTCTCCGGAAGTTCAGGTCGCAATCCTGACCGAGCGGATCAACAACCTCACCGGTCACTTCAAGGACCACAAGAAGGACAACCACTCCCGTCGTGGCCTTCTGACGCTGGTTTCGAGCCGTCGTTCGCTTCTCGACTATCTGAAGAAGAAGGACGAAGCCCGTTACACCAAGCTGATCGGTGCTCTCGGCATTCGCCGCTAAAACCTTATCCGGCGGGTTTCACAACGACACCCGCCGGTTTTTATATTGGGCCTTTTGAAGGCCGCATGAATTTCCGGGCGTTTGCCGCAGATGTGGTCCCCGGACGGATAAGGTAGCCCCGGATGGGCCGGTGCCGCCTTTTCAACCGCAGACCTGTCATGGGGCAGGATTGCCGGATGCTTGCACCTCGAAAGCCTCCCGCTGTCTTGCCCGTGATTGCGTCGTTCTTTGCCCCCATAAGGCGGGCAAGTACAAACAAGGACAAGATATGTTCAATAAGCACTCCGTGGAAATCGAATGGGCAGGCCGCCCGCTGAAGCTCGAGACCGGCAAGGTTGCCCGTCAGGCTGATGGCGCCGTCATCGCAACCTACGGCGAGACGATGGTTCTCGCGACCGTGGTTTCCGCAAAGTCTCCGAAGCCCGGCCAGGACTTCTTCCCGCTGACCGTCAACTACCAGGAAAAGACCTACGCTGCCGGCAAGATCCCCGGCGGCTATTTCAAGCGCGAAGGTCGTCCTTCCGAAAAGGAAACGCTGGTTTCCCGCCTGATCGACCGTCCGATCCGCCCGCTTTTCCCTGAAGGTTACAAGAACGACACGCAGGTTGTCGTCACGGTCATTCAGCACGATCTGGAAAATGATCCGGACGTTCTGTCGATGGTTGCCGCATCTGCTGCGCTTACACTGTCCGGCATTCCTTTCATGGGTCCGGTCGGCGGCGCGCGCGTTGGCTACATCAACGGCGAATACGTTCTGAACCCGCATCTCGACGAGATGGATGAATCGGTTCTGGATCTGGTTGTTGCCGGTACGCAGGACGCCGTCCTGATGGTGGAATCGGAAGCCAAGGAACTCAACGAAGACGTCATGCTCGGCGCCGTCATGTTCGGCCACAAGGGCTTCCAGCCGGTTATCGACGCGATCATCAAGCTCGCCGAAGTTGCCGCCAAGGAACCCCGCGAATTCGAACCGGAGGATTTCTCCGCGCTCGAAAACGAAATGCTGGCCCTGGCTGAAACCGAACTGCGTGCCGCCTACAAGATCACCGAAAAGGCTGCCCGTTACGCTGCCGTCGACGCCGTGAAGGCGAAGGTCAAGGCGCACTTCCTGCCGGAAGAAGGCGAAGCCAAGTACAGCCCGGAAGAAATCGGCGCGGTCTTCAAGCACCTGCAGGCGAAGATCGTTCGCTGGAACGTTCTCGACACCAAGAGCCGCATCGACGGCCGCGACCTGTCGACCGTTCGTCCGATCATCTCGGAAGTCGGCCTGCTGCCGCGCACGCACGGTTCGGCTCTGTTCACCCGCGGTGAAACCCAGGCGATCGTTGTTGCGACGCTCGGCACCGGCGAAGACGAGCAGTATGTCGACAGCCTGACCGGCATGTACAAGGAACGCTTCCTGCTGCATTACAACTTCCCGCCCTATTCGGTTGGTGAAACAGGCCGCATGGGCTCCCCGGGCCGTCGCGAAATCGGTCACGGCAAGCTCGCATGGCGCGCGATCCGTCCGATGCTGCCGACTGCGGAACAGTTCCCCTACACGCTGCGCGTCGTTTCCGAAATCACCGAGTCCAACGGCTCTTCGTCGATGGCAACGGTTTGCGGCACCTCGCTTGCACTGATGGACGCCGGCGTTCCGCTGGCAAAGCCGGTTGCCGGTATCGCCATGGGCCTCATCCTTGAAGGCGAGCGCTTTGCTGTTCTCTCCGACATCCTCGGCGACGAAGACCACCTCGGCGACATGGACTTCAAGGTTGCGGGTACGGCCGACGGCATCACCTCGCTGCAGATGGACATCAAGATCGCCGGTATCACCGAAGAGATCATGAAGATCGCTCTGGAGCAGGCACAGGGTGGCCGCAAGCACATCCTCGGCGAAATGGCCAATGCCATCACCGAGAGCCGCAGCCAGCTCGGCGAATTCGCACCGCGCATAGAAGTCATGAACATTCCGGTCGACAAGATCCGTGAAGTCATCGGCTCCGGCGGCAAGGTCATTCGCGAAATCGTCGAAAAGACCGGCGCCAAGATCAACATCGAGGACGACGGCACCGTCAAGATCGCTTCTTCTTCCGGCAAGGAAATCGAAGCGGCCCGCAAGTGGATCCACTCGATCGTTGCTGAACCGGAAGTCGGCGCCATCTACGAAGGTACGGTCGTCAAGACCGCTGACTTCGGCGCTTTCGTCAACTTCTTCGGCGCTCGCGACGGCCTCGTCCACATCTCGCAGCTCGCTTCCGAGCGTGTTGCCAAGACCTCCGACGTCGTCAAGGAAGGCGACAAGGTCTGGGTCAAGCTGATGGGCTTCGATGAGCGTGGCAAGGTTCGCCTCTCCATGAAGGTTGTCGACCAGGCAACCGGCCAGGAAGTCGCTGCCGACAAGAAGAAGGAAGACGGCGAAGCCGCTGCCGAATAAGGCCGCGCCGCCAGACCCTATCGAGGCGCGGGTTTTGCCCGCGCCTTTTTTCTATCCCGCTTAGATCCCCTTGGCTCACCGCCAAATCGATCTAACTCTTTGATTTAACGCATTGTCCAGATTGTAAAAGCAGTCCCGCTTTTCCTGGAAATGCTCTAAGGACGCTCCCATGAGCCGCGACGCTGTTAAAACCCTTTTCCACCCCTTTGCCGCAGAAATGCTCGATATGCCGAAAGAGGGCGAACGCATTCTGTTTCTGGGAGCGGAGGCCGGCCCGAGGCTGGATGGTTTTGACGCGGAGATTATTGCCGTTCAGCACCTTCGGCCACTTTACCGGGCTCTGCAGGCGCAAGGCGCGCAGGTCACCCCGGACGTTTCGGGCGAGGACTACGATGCGGCGCTGTTGCTGTGCGGCAAACATCGTGGCGAGAACGAAAACCGCGTCGCGGAAGCACTGTCACGCGTGAAAGCCGGCGGCCTGATCGTCGCGGCGGGATCGAAGGAAGACGGTATCGTGACGCTGCGCAAGACGCTGGCAAAGCTTGGCATCGAGGCCGACTCGACGCCAAAATACCATGGTGTCGCGCTTTGGTTCAAACGTCCGGACGATGTTTCCTCGGCTCTCTCGAAGCTTGCCCAAAAGCCCGTGACGGTCGAAGGCCGCTTCACCGCCCTGCCCGGCATGTTCTCGCACGACCGCGTCGATGACGGTTCGGAGCTTCTGGCATCGCGCCTGCCGACCGATTTTGACGGCAATGCCGCCGATTTTGGCGCAGGCTGGGGTTATCTTTCGGTGATGCTGGCAGAAAAATCGCCGCGCACCGCCCGTATCGATCTTTTTGAAGCGGACTGGAATGCGCTTGAATTTGCCAAGACCAATCTTCTTGAAAACAATCCGCGGCTGACGGCGCGTTTCTTCTGGCAGGATCTGGCTAACGAGCCGCCGAAGGAAAAATACGACCTCATCATCATGAACCCGCCTTTCCACGCGGCGGGACAGGCGGCGGAACCCGCTCTCGGCCAGGCGTTCATCAAGGCTGCCGCCGGCGCGCTTCGCAGCGGCGGAAAGCTGTTGATGGTTGCCAATCGCGGCATGCCCTATGAGCCGGTGCTCGCGACGGAATTCCGCAGCCGCGCAGAGGTGTGCCGTAACGCCCGCTTCAAGATCCTCAGCGCCCAGAAATAATCAATTCGGCAGGGCGGTCAGCTCAGCAGCCATGCCCACAGCGACACGGAAAGAACGCCGGTCGCCGTGGAAATGCTGATGGTGGAGGCCGCAACGCTGTGGCCGATGCCGAAGCGGTTGGCGATCAGCCATGCATTCACCCCCGTCGGCACCGACGAGGTGAGCACAAGGGCCGCCGTCCATTCCCGGCTGAGGCCGAGGGCATGGCCCATGGCCCACACGCAGGCGGGCAAGAGCAGCAGTTTGAACACTGTCATGGTAACAGCGATCCCCAGATTGCCGCGAATGGTGTATTTCGTCAGCGCCATGCCGAGCGAGATGAGCGCCGCTGGCCCTGCCATCGAAGCAATCTGATCGACCACGGTTTTGAGGATGGGCGTCAGCGTCACACCTGAAACATTGGTCGAAAGGCCAATCGCCAGGCCAATCACCAGCGGATTGGTAACGAGGTTACGACCTACCTGCTTGAAGACCGCAGCCATGCTTCGCTTTTCACCCCCGACCGCCTTGTGCGTGGCGTTCTCCATGAGGATCGTGCCGGCAATCATCATGACAGGCAGGTGGATGGCCAGCAGAATGGAAAGCGCCACCAATCCCTCATCGCCAACGGACCGGCCGACGAGTGGCAGGCCGATGAAGATATTGTTGGCGAAGGCCGAGGAAATCCCGGCAATGACGGCGATACGCACATCCTGCTTGAAGACGTAACGGGTGACGATATGTCCGATTGTCCATGTGACGGCCACGCCGGCGAAATAGGTGATCCAGAGCCGGAAGGGCGACGCACCGTGGAAATTCGCTTCCGCAAGCGTGCGAAAGATCAGTGTCGGCACGGCGATCTTGAACACGAAATCGCTGAGAATCTCGCCGGCATCGGCACGGAACAGACCGGCCTTGACGGTGAGCCAGCCGATCAGGATGAGAATGAAAATCGGAGCGACGTTAGCGGCAACGGCAGACATGGAGGGAAAGCTTTCGCGGCTTTGCGGGAGATACTCCGCTTTAGAGCGTTTTCCACTGGAATGGAATCGCGAAAACGCTGCGCGTCTTTGTTTTCGCCAATTGCGGATCGCATGCAACGCAGAAGGCAAATCGATTAAGCGCCTTCACCGGTAATGCTCTTCGCTGCCCCATAACCCGGCATTCCGCGGCATCAGGGCAAAGAAAAAGCGGGGTTTCCCCCGCCTTTTATGTCCGTTATACGCCGCCAGTACATCCGTGGCGGAGATAACGGTTGAGCCAGAAGACCATCATGTCTTCCATTCCGGTACGCATTCACACACCTTTTGCTCTGGAACGAGCAATAGCTTAGCCACATTACAGGCAAATGACGCGTTTCCTCCTCTTTGCGGAGAACCGCATATTTTCCCTTTGGGCTTTTCTTGCCGCCAGAAATGTTTAAGACCGTTTGAAAATACGCACACGCCTCGTGCGAACTGGATAGGGCCCCATGACGAAATTCGACGTATTGACTGTCGGCAATGCCATCGTCGACATCATTTCCCGCTGCGATGATCGCTTTCTCAACGACAATGCCATTACCAAAGGCGCGATGAACCTCATCGATGCGGAACGCGCCGAGCTGCTTTATTCGCTGATGGGGCCGGCTCTCGAAGCCTCCGGCGGCAGCGCGGGTAACACGGCGGCCGGTGTGGCGAATTTCGGCGGCAAGGCCGCCTATTTCGGCAAGGTCGCCGAAGACCAGCTCGGAGAAATCTTCCAGCACGATATCCGTGCACAGGGCGTCTACTTCGAAACGAAGCCGGAAGGCACGTTTCCGCCCACCGCCCGTTCAATGATCTTCGTGACAGAAGATGGCGAGCGTTCGATGAACACCTATCTCGGCGCCTGCGTCGATCTCGGCCCTGAAGACGTCGAAGACGACGTCGTGGCGCAGACCAAGGTCACCTATTTCGAAGGTTACCTGTGGGATCCGCCGCGCGCCAAGGACGCCATTCGCGAATGCGCCCGCATTGCGCATGAAAACGGCCGCGAAGTTTCCATGACGCTGTCCGACAGTTTCTGCGTCGGCCGTTACCGCGAAGAATTTCTCGACCTGATGCGCTCCGGCACGGTGGACATTGTTTTCGCCAACAAGCAGGAAGCGCTTTCGCTTTACGAGACCGACGATTTCGAGCTGGCGCTGACGAAAATTGCCGCCGACTGCAAGATCGCGGCGGTGACAATGAGCGAAGAAGGTGCCGTTATCCTGCGCGGTACGGAACGCGTGAAGGTAGAGGCCTATCCCGTGCATGACGTGGTCGACACGACAGGCGCAGGCGATCTTTTCGCCGCCGGTTTCCTGTTCGGTTATACGCAGGACCGGTCGCTCGAAGATTGCGGCAAGCTCGGCTGCCTCGCGGCCGCGGCCGTCATTCAGCAGGTAGGGCCGCGCCCGATGTCATCGCTCAAGGCGCTTGGCGCAAAGCACGGCCTTATTTAAAGGCCTCACCGGGGTAGGCACCCCAGATTTCGCCCTGCGAAACCCAGCCCGAGGCCTGACCGGCCTCGGCGCGGCACCAGTCGCCATTGCATTCACCGATCCTGAAGACGACGCCCGGCTCCAGCCGGGCGATGACCGAAGCACCAGACTGCGCTTCGCGGCGCATGTTGACGTAAACTTCCTTGCCCTTGCCGCGCATCCATGGGGCGGCGACGGCGGTGCGCTCGCCGGACAGCAGCGCCTGGTTGACCCAGCCTTCCGTGCCATCGGCATCGCGGATGCGCCGCCAGTTTTCATATTCCTGGATGATTTCGACAGGCATTCCCGATTTCAGATACATCCATGACACGGCGTAATCCGTGCTGGGGCCGATGCGCATATTGACGCGCTTGGATTTCAGGCTGACGAAACGCGGCAGAGGCAGGCCGCTTGCGCCCTTGGCGGCACCCTGCGCCATGGCTTCAGTTGCCGCACCGAAGAGGCCCAAAGACAATGCAATGCAAACGATAGAAACCACACTGCGCATGCCCATTTCCGTTTCCCGCCTTCTGCAAACCGGATGATATTCGAGGAGGCTCGTTTCCACATGCCTCGAGCCTCGGCGAGTTTTGTTTGTCTTCGCCGGCGGGTCTGGTAGAAACGCCCTGATTGAAAGAAATTATCGCTCTTTCTGGTTAATGACTTCTGAACAAGGCAGCGGCAAACGATGACCCACAAGAAGAGACCGACAGTCTATATCACCCGCAAATTGCCTGACGTCGTCGAGACCAGAATGCGCGAACTCTTCGATGCCGAACTGAATATCGACGATACGCCGCGCAGCGAGGCGGAGCTTGTCGCCGCCATGCAGCGGGTGGACGTGCTGGTGCCGACCGTGACCGACCGCATCACCGCCGCGATGATCGAACAGGCGGGGCCGCAACTGAAGCTGATCGCCAGCTTCTCCAATGGCATCGACCATGTGGATGTGGACGCCGCAGCCCGAAAGGGCATTACCGTTACCAATACACCGAATGTGCTGACCGAAGACAGCGCCGATATCACCATGGCGCTGGTGCTGGCCGTGCCGCGCCGCATGATCGAAGGCACGCGCGTGCTTGCCAATGGCTCGGATGAGTGGCTCGGCTGGTCGCCGACCTGGATGCTGGGGCGGCGCATTTCCGGCAAGCGCATCGGCATTGTCGGCATGGGCCGCATCGGAACTGCGGTTGCGCGGCGCGCCAAGGCCTTTGGCCTTTCCATTCATTATCACAACCGCAAACGCGTCAACCCCGCGACAGAGGCGGAGCTTGAGGCAACCTATTGGGACAGCCTCGACCAGATGCTGGCGCGGGTGGATATTGTCTCCGTCAATTGCCCCTCGACACCCGCGACCTACCACCTGATCTCGGCGCGGCGGCTGGCGCTGATGCAGCCGACCAGCTACATCGTCAATACTGCGCGCGGCGATATCATCGATGAGGCGGCGATGATCCAGTGCCTGCGCGAAGGAAAAATCGCCGGCGCCGGTCTCGATGTCTATGAGAATGAGCCTGCGGTGAACCCCAAGCTCATCAAGCTCGCCAAGGAAGGCAAGGTCGTTCTGCTTCCGCACATGGGATCTGCGACGATCGAAGGCCGCATCGAAATGGGCGACAAGGTCATCATCAACATCCGCACGCTGTTCGATGGACACCGTCCGCCGAACCGGGTGCTGCCGGGGCGTAGCTAAGTCAGCTAAAGAAGTCATCGTCTGATTATCGCGTGGGGGAAGGTCAATGGGAACTCCGGTGAAGTTTTTGCTGCTCATCTCCATCTTGCTTGTTCTGGGCAGCAGCCCCGTCCGGGCCGCTTCACTCTCGCCCGAAGAGACAGCGGAACTCTATTATCGTGCCTGGCTGAATTTTGATCGCGGCAGCATGGTTCGACTGGATAAAGAATGGGGTTCTCCGGATAGCGGCCCGCGTTACGTCGATATGGAACTGGTTACAGATCCGGTCGCCTGGCAGCTTAAATACAAGGGTTCCAACGCGCCAAAGGGGACCACAAGCGAACAGCAGAACCAGTTTGCAAAGCTGTGGTTGGCAAGCACGAAGCGCGCGCGCTGCCAGGCTGAACCAGCACGCATCGGAGCGCAATTGCCCACAGGTGCGTTCCTGGCGCGGATTAAGATGAACTGCGTCGTTGCAGATGCCGAGCCAGCCTTCAGAAAGCTGAAAGCTGGCGCAAAGCCGGATGACCTCGGTGACGGTGGCCGCATGCCGTCTGCGGACCTTATGAAACAGATGGCGGAAGCCGCGATGGCAGCACCGGTGACGCATAAGATCACGACGGAAATCCAGCTCGTCAGCGGAGCGGACAAGCGCGTCTGGCGGGTCGGATCAGGCGACGTTCAGCCCGAGACGGGCATCGACCGCGTTTCCGCGGTCTTTATCTCGCAAATGCTGCAATCCGGCCTTCTGCGATAGGCCGGTTCGCAATGCCGGCTTTGCCGCAAAGGCTGGACGGCCTCAACCGAGGAATTTCGTCATTTCAATCGAGGTCGTGCGATCATAACCGGCATGGGTATTTTCAGCGGTCCTGACGAAACCCCAGGCGGCGAATTTGGCGTGATTGGCGCCAAGTTCGATGCGTGTTTCCAAGCGTAGCGCCGGTAGCGCCAATTCGCCGGCCAGTGCTTCGGCTCTTTCAAGCAGCATCCTGCCGATGCCCTTTCCCTGCGCTTTCGGGGAAACGCACAGCTTGCCGACGTAAAGACAGGCCGGCGGCTCCGGCCGGCAAAACAGGCAGCCCAGCAGCTCATCACCATCAAGCGCCACGAACGCAATCTCCGCCCTCGCCTTTTCGGAAAGATTTTCGAGTGTCAGGCGATGGGCCGAGGATGTCGGATCGATGACACCATCCATATAGGCGAAGGACGCCATGATAAGCGCCAGCAAGTCCTGCCAGCGATCGAATTCCTCCCCAACCCTTGCGATCCGGATCATGGTTTCTTTCCGGCCGGCCGGCGTTTGTAACGCACGGTTTCGAAACGGGCCGACAGCGCATCATAAAGCAGCAGGCGACCGACCAGCGGCTCACCGGCACCGGTGATCACCTTGATCGCCTCCATGGCCATGAGGGTGCCGATAACCCCGGTCAGCGCGCCGACGATGCCGGTTTCCGCACAATTGGGAATGAGACCCTGCGGCGGCGGCTCGGGAAACAGATCACGATAACCCGGCAACAGAGTGCCTTCTGCGTTGATCGCATAGGGTTT
Organism: Agrobacterium sp. 22-210-1; assembly: GCF_053522525.1. Lineage (NCBI taxonomy): Bacteria > Pseudomonadati > Pseudomonadota > Alphaproteobacteria > Hyphomicrobiales > Rhizobiaceae > Agrobacterium > Agrobacterium sp. 22-210-1. The sequence goes on from NZ_JBNWCI010000001.1 coordinate 2,588,692, forward strand.
CAAGACGGTAACCGAGCCATCGAAACGGCCGACGGCGCCGGTGACCAACGGTCTCTTCGCCGCTTCCGCTGCATCGGCGGCGGCATAGCGCGTATCGAAATTATCCGAACCATCGATCAGCAGATCGAAGGATTGCAGATGGTCATGCGCCCAGACCTGCGAAAAGCGCTCCTCATAAACCAGCGTGCGGACATGTGGATTGAGCCGGGCGATGGCCTTGCGGGCACTTTGCGTTTTCAGCTCACCGATGGTGCCGCTATCGTGGATCACCTGTCGCTGGAGGTTGGACAGGGAAACCACATCGTCATCGATCATACCGAGCGTGCCGACGCCGGCGGCGGCAAGATAATGAAGGACGGGCGCGCCGAGGCCACCCGCGCCGATAACCAGCACACGCGCCGCCTTCAGCCGCTGCTGGCCTGCACCGCCGATTTCAGGCAGCAGGATGTGGCGCTTGTAGCGTTCGATTTCTTCCGGGCTCAGCGGGTCCATCTCGCCCTCCATCTCTCTATCGTCATCCCGTGACGCTCCCGTGGGAAACATTGAAGAACTGCGCCCGCTCGCCAAGGGCGGAAAACATGGCCGCATCGGTTCCGGTCATGAAACTCTGACCGCCGAGTGCGTGAATGAGATCGAACAAAGCGGCACGTCTGCCCTCATCCAGATGAGCGGCGATTTCGTCCAAGAGCAGAATGGGCGCATGGCCAGTCATATTGGCGGTCAGCTGCGCATGTGCAAGCACCAGCCCGACCAGCAACGCTTTCTGCTCTCCGGTTGAACAGCGTTCCGCTTCCATGTTCTTTTCCGCGTGGCGCACGAAGAGATCAACGCGGTGCGGGCCATCCAGCGTGCGACCTGCAGCCGCGTCCCGATACCGGCCATCGCGCAACATAAGCCTATATTCATCTTCCAGATCGACCGCCGGGCGATTAAGCCCGTCATCCATGAAACCGGAAAGCGAAAGCGCCGCCGAGGGGAAAGCAGCGTTGCCCGCCCGCCCTTCGATCAGGGTCTTCAAAAGGCCAAGCATTTCATAACGGGCAACCGCCATGGAAATGCCGAGTTCCGCCATCTGCTTTTCGATACCATCCAGCCAGACAGGGTCGAAACGGCCTTCCGAAAGCAGGCGGTTACGGCCGCGCATGGCCTTTTCGAAATCGCTTGCCCGCCTGCCATGGGCGGGGTCGAGCGACAGCACCAGCCGATCGAGAAAACGCCGGCGATCCGATGACGAGCCGGTGAAGAGGCCGTCCATGGCCGGCGTCAGCCACAGCACGCGCAAATGATCGGTCAGTTCGTCGACCGACTTGACCGATGTACCATTCAGCCGCAGGCGACGCGACAACACTTCGCCATCACCTTCAATCCCGGTGCCGATGGCAACTTCGCCATCCATGCCTTCGACATCGGCAAAGATCGAGAAACCGGTGGCCTCCGCTCCGACGCGGGTAACATCGGACAGGGTGGCCCGGCGAAGGCCCCTGCCGGGTGAAAGAAACGAGACCGCCTCCAGCAGATTTGTCTTGCCGGAGCCATTATCGCCTGTCAGCACAACATGGCGATCATCAAGCGTGAGCGCCGCCGCCGCATAGTTGCGGAAGTCCGTGAGTTTCAGCCGTAAAAGCGACACCTTGTTCGTCATCTGTACGGCCTAAAACGAACATGGCCGGATGGCAAGAAGGGGAATGCCCATCCGTATTAAAGACCGTCACAGCAAGGCAATTCATTCTCCAGTAGAAACTTTTTGGACGGCCGGTTATTTATGAGCCATTCCTTATCATCGGTAGCCCATTCATGCGCCTGATCTTTTCGCTGTTTCTCACTCTCGGTCTTCTTTCATCCTGTGCAGGCAGGCCGGGGGCGGACGTGCTGCAGGCCATAAACACCAAGGCCCATGGCACGAAAATCGTGACGGCCTATGTGGTGAGCACACGGGAGAAAAACACCGATGCGAAAAAGGGTTTTGGCACGGAGCGGGCGATGCAGCCGAATTACGCAAGCTTCGACATTTCCATTCCTCCCACTCATAAAAGCGGAAAAATCGAGTGGGCCAGCGGCAAGCCGGATCCGAACAAGGATTTTGTCGTCACCCGGGCCGATATGCTGACGAAGCCGCGCTTTAATGCCGATCTTGGCGACGTCGCCCGGTCCGGCAAGCAGATCGCGCTTTTTGTGCATGGTTACAATTACAGCTATCAGGAAGCGCTGTTCCGCGCGACGCAGATGGCTGCCGATGCCAAGATGGATGGCGTGCCGCTGGTGTTCTCCTGGCCGTCGCAGGCCAACGTCACCGGTTATGTGGCCGACAAGGAATCGGCGACCTTTTCGCGCGATGCGCTGGCTGGTGTTCTGATCGACCTTACCCGGCAGACCCCGCGAAAAAGCGTTGTCGTGTTTGGCCACAGCATGGGTGGCTGGCTGGTCATGGAAGCGCTGCGGCAGTTGCGCTTGCAGGGCAGGAACGACGTGATCGCCAAGCTGCAGGTGGTGCTGGCAGCACCTGATATCGATGCCGATGTGTTTCGCAAACAGATAGAGGTGGTCGGCCGGCTCAACCCGCCGCTCACCGTTCTCGTTTCCAAGGACGACCGCGCCCTGAAAGCATCTTCCATTTTGGGCGCCGATGTCACTCGTATCGGAGCACTTGACGTGACCGACCCGCAGGTACAGGAAGCCGCCCTGAAGGAGGGCGTGCAGTTCATCGACATTTCCAAACTCGAGGCTTCCGACCCGCTCAACCATGACCGCTATGCCGCGCTGGCCTCGATGGTGCCGCAGCTGGAATCAAGCAGACGCGGCGGCGACATCAACAGTGCGGGTGCCTTCGTTTTCGATGCGATCGGCGCGACCGTATCCAGCCCCTTCCGCCTTGCGAGCCAGGTGGTGAACCCGCAGTAGTTTCTGCGGGTTCTTCCCGGCCTCTGGTTTCAGAAATCCCAGTCTTCATCTTCAGTGGCAACAGCCTTACCGATGACATAGGATGAGCCGGAACCCGAGAAGAAGTCGTGGTTTTCATCAGCATTGGGTGAGAGTGCCGAGAGGATCGCCGGGTTGACCCGGCAGGCCTCGGCCGGAAACAGCGCTTCGTAACCCAGATTCATCAGGGCCTTGTTGGCATTATAATGCAGGAACTGCTTGACGTCCTCGGTCAGACCAACGCCGTCATAGAGGTCTTCGGTATATTTCGCTTCATTGTCGTAAAGTTCGAGCAGGAGATCGAAGGCGAAATCCTTGATTTCCTGTTTTTTCGCCTCGTCCAGACGCTCCAGCGCCCGCTGGAACTTATAGCCGATATAATAGCCATGCACGGCCTCGTCGCGGATGATCAGACGGATAAGATCCGCCGTATTGGTGAGCTTGGCGCGGCTTGACCAGAACATCGGCAGGTAGAAGCCGGAATAGAACAGGAAGCTTTCCAGAAACACGCTGGCGATCTTCTTCTTCAGCGGATCGCCGCTGTCATATTCACGCATGATGAGCGCGGATTTGCGCTGCAGGAACTCGTTTTCCTCCGACCAGCGATAGGCGTCGTCAACGTCAGGCGTGAGGCAGAGCGTCGAAAAGATCGAGGAATAGGAGCGGGCGTGCACGGCCTCCATGAAGGAGATGTTGGAAAGCACCGCCTCCTCATGCGGCGTTGCCGAATCCTCCATCAGGCGCACGGCGCCGACACCGTTCTGGATGGTGTCGAGCAAGGTCAGGCCAGTGAAGACACGGATCGTCAGTTTCTGTTCTTCCGGCTTCAGGGTTCCCCAAGAGGGGATGTCGTTGGAAAGCGGCACCTTTTCCGGCAGCCAGAAATTCGAGGTCAAACGGTTCCAGACTTCGAGGTCCTTGTCGTCCTCGATGCGGTTCCAGTTGACTGCGCGGATACGGGACGCGGGTTTTACGGCAATGTTCATTGTCTTGTCCCTCAATTCAGAGCGTGCAGGAAACGCAGCCCTGAACCTGCGTGCCTTCCAGCGCCATCTGGCGCAAACGGATGTAATAGATGGTCTTGATGCCCTTCTTCCAGGCGTAGATCTGCGCCCGGTTGATATCGCGTGTGGTCGCCGTATCACGGAAGAACAGCGTCAGCGACAGGCCTTGATCGACATGCTGGGTGGCCGCCGCATAGGTGTCGATGATCTTTTCAGGGCCGATCTCATAGGCATCCTGATAATATTCGAGATTGTCGTTCGAGAGATAGGAAGCCGGGTAATAAACGCGGCCGATCTTGCCCTCTTTACGGATTTCGATCTTCGAGACGATCGGATGAATGGAAGAGGTGGAGTGGTTGATATAGGAGATCGAACCGGTTGGCGGTACGGCCTGAAGGTTCTGGTTATAGAGACCCGATGCCATCACGTTCTGCTTCAACGCCGTCCAGTCTTCCTGCGTTGGAATGGCAATGCCGGCTTTTTCGAAGAGCTCACGGACCTTTTCCGTCGCGGGCAACCATTCCCGGTCGGTATATTTGTCGAAATAGTCGCCCGAGGCATATTTGGAACTCTCAAAGCCCTTGAAGCTCTGGCCCCGTTCCACGGCAAGACGGTTGCTGGCGCGGATGGCGTGATAGGTGACGGTGTAGAAATAGATATTGGTGAAATCGACGCCTGCTTCAGAACCATAGAAGATGCGTTCGCGCGCCAGATAACCGTGCAGGTTCATCTGGCCAAGCCCGATGGCGTGGCTGGCATCATTGCCCTTTTCCACCGAGGGAACGGAGGAAATGTGGCTCATGTCCGACACTGCCGTCAGCGCCCGGATGGAGGTCTCGATCGTCTTGCCGAAATCGGCCGAATCCATCGCCGAGGCGATGTTCAGCGAGCCGAGATTGCAGGAAATATCCTTGCCCATATGGCTGTAGGACAAATCTGCATTGAATTCGCTCGCTTCGCTGACCTGCAGGATTTCCGAGCAGAGATTGCTCATGCTGATGCGGCCGGCGACCGGATTGGCGCGGTTCACCGTATCCTCAAACATGATGTATGGGTAACCGCTTTCGAACTGGATCTCGGCGATCACCTGGAAGAATTCGCGCGCCTTGATCTTCTTCTTGCGGATGCGGCTATCGGCGACCATCTCGTGATATTTTTCGCTGACAGAAATCTCGGTCAACGGCACGCCATAGACCCGCTCCACGTCATAGGGCGAGAACAGGTACATATCCTCGTTGTTGCGGGCGAGTTCGAAGGTGATGTCAGGGATAACCACTCCAAGCGACAGGGTCTTGATGCGGATTTTTTCGTCGGCGTTTTCGCGCTTGGTATCGAGGAAGCGCATGATGTCAGGGTGGTGGGCATGCAGGTAGACTGCGCCGGCACCCTGACGCGCACCGAGCTGGTTGGCGTAGGAAAAGCTGTCTTCCAATAGCTTCATGACAGGAATGACGCCGGAAGACTGGTTTTCGATCTGCTTGATCGGCGCTCCGAATTCGCGAATATTGGTCAGGGACAGCGCCACGCCGCCGCCGCGCTTCGAAAGCTGCAGCGCCGAATTGATGGAGCGGCCAATGCTTTCCATATTGTCTTCCACACGCAGCAGAAAACATGAGACCAGTTCACCACGGCTCTTTTTGCCGGCGTTGAGGAATGTCGGCGTTGCCGGCTGGAAGCGGCCGGAAATGATCTCGTCCATCAGGTCGCGGGCAAGCTGCTCATCGCCGCGCGCCAGAGCCAGCGCCACCATGCAGACGCGGTCCTCGTAACGCTCCAGATAGCGTTTTCCGTCGAAGGTCTTCAGCGTATAAGAGGTGTAATATTTGAAGGCACCGAGAAAGGTCGGAAAACGGAATTTCCGGGCATAGGCCTCGTCATAGAGATCTCGAACGAAATTGAAGGAGTACTGGTCCAGCACCTCCTGCTCGTAATAGCCCTCCGTCACCAGATAATCGAGCTTTTCCCTGAGGTTATGGAAAAAGACGGTGTTCTGGTTGACGTGCTGCAGGAAATATTGCCGGGCCGCAAGGCGGTCCTTGTCGAGCTGGATCTTTCCGTTCTCGTCGTAAAGGTTCAGCATCGCGTTCAGCGCATGATAGTCCAGAGCCGCTTCGAGCGGTTTCTGAGTTGTGGCTGCCGGCTGTTTGGCGTCCTTGCGCAGCGCGCTCGAGGTTAGCGTGTCCAAAATCGTTCCAATCCATGTTTGACGTTGGCGACATCTTCCTCCGTGCCGAGAAGCTCGAAGCGATAGAGAAACGGCACTGCGCATTTGCGCGAGACGATATCTCCGGCGGATGCGAAAGCTGCGCCAAAATTCGTGTTGCCCGCCGCGATGACACCGCGAATGAGATTTCGGTTGGAGGGCTCGTTCAAAAACCGGATGACCGGCTTCGGCACTGCCCCTTTCATACCGCCGCCGCCATAGGTGGGGGTAACGAGCACATAGGGCTCCGACACCTGAGGCACGTCATCCTCAGCACCGAGCGGCAGGCGAAACAAGCGCCGCCCGAGCTTCATAAGGAAACGATGCGTGTTTTCAGAGCGGCTGGAATAATAAACGATCAGCCCCATCACGCTGCCGCCTCAGCTGATCGCGCCGATCATATCCGGCCGGAAACCCGCCCAATGGCGTTCGCCGGCGACGACCACGGGAACCTGCATGTAACCGAGGCCGCGAACGTGATCGAGCGCATCCGCATCTTCAGAAATATCGACGATCTCATAGGGGACACCGATGCGGTCCAGCGCACGATAGGTGGCGGTGCATTGGACGCAGGCGGGCTTGCTGTAAACGGTGACGGTCATAATTTCCCTTTCGAAGCCGCTTTACACACGGCTCAACATTGCCGATTGCGGTCGCAATCGGGTGGATGGATCTGTCATTCAGGTGAGGCGCACGGCTTAGAGGGTTTGTCGCATTTCCGGACGGAAACCGGTGTCCCTGAAAATGTTCCGGGCCGCGTAAGATCACTCTCTACGCCGATGAGCGCAGGAACTTAAAAAAATGCACTGGCATGACTTCACCCCGAAGCTTGTTCTGGAGGGGGCAGAAAAGGGCGAACGCAATTCATTTGCGCCATACCTTCCTTCCGGACACCCCGCCCGTGGACGTTTGCGCTCAAGGCAGGTCTCCTGACTTGCGGGTCACAACATCTGTTCCGGCCTTCCCGGAGCTTTTGACCCCAGTGACCCAAATCGGAACGATGCTCGCCGCTTACAGTTGCGGGGGCAGTTTCGGCCTTGCTTCGCCATAATGGCGTTACGCACCGAATTCCCGTCTTAGCTCCCAATCCTTGCGAATCGGAAGAACCTCGAACACCACATATAGTATATGAGGAAATTTTCACGTCAATGAATAGACACAGGAAAGCCCCACCCTGTGGATCAAAAAGATTCAACACATGGTCAACAAAGGCTTAACGACAAGTGCGCCTTGCCGCCACAGGACGGGAAAGCGTTAATCTATTCCCAGATATCGATGTGAATATCGGCGGGGCGGGTATTCTCGATCACCCTTTTGCCGTTGGGAAGATCGTTTTCAAACAGCTTGGCGTGGACCGCAGCTGCATCAAGACCATAGCCCTGCCATCTGTTGCGCAGCCTCTCTTCAAGCACCGCGACGGACGGTCCAACGAAAATGGTGAGGTCGAAGTTATCGGAAAGCGCTGTCCAAGGCGCCTCGTTGAGCAGCAGATAATTGCCTTCAGCCAGGATGAAGCGGGTCTCAGGCGCGATGGCGCGGGCGGAAGCAATGGCGATTTCGCGGGAGCGGTCGAAAACCGGAACAAGCACCTCCTGCCCGCCCTTGCGAACGGCAAAGACGATATCGAGAAAACCACGCACGTCGAAGGTTTCGGGCGCGCCCTTACGCGACAGCAGCCCTCGCTCTTCAAGTATGCCATTGTCCATATGGAAGCCATCCATCGGCAGGACGGCGGCCGTTTCGTCCCGTGCGAGCAAAGCATCGCAAAGGGCATCCGCCAGCGTGGATTTGCCGGCCCCAGGGGGACCGGCAATAGCGAGGATAAAACGGGATTTACCTTCTGCCCGCCGAAGAACGTCTTCGGCGATCGTTTCAAGCTTCAGCGTCATGCGGCAAGCGTTTCCTTCGGCGCTTCCTTGGCGCCGGTCATGAAGGCGACGGCGTCGGACATGGAGTAGTCCTTCGGATTGATGACGCACAGGCGCTTGCCGAGCCGGTGGATATGGATGCGATCCGCAACCTCGAAAACATGCGGCATGTTGTGCGAGATGAGAACGATCGGCAACCCGCGCGAGCGCACGTCCAGAATAAGCTCCAGAACGCGCCGGCTTTCCTTGACACCAAGCGCCGCCGTCGGTTCGTCGAGTATGACGACCTTGGAGCCGAAGGCCGCCGCGCGCGCCACCGCTACACCCTGCCGCTGGCCGCCGGAGAGGGTTTCCACCGCCTGATTGATGTTCTGGATCGTCATCAGGCCGAGTTCCGAGAGTTTCTCGCGGGCGAATTTTTCCATGGCCGGACGATCCAGCGCGCGGAAAAGACTGCCCTGAATGCCGGCTTTGCGGATTTCCCGGCCGAGGAACATATTGTCGGCTATGGAAAGCGCCGGCGACAGCGCGAGGTTCTGATAGACCGTCTCGATGCCGGCCTTGCGCGCCTCGATGGGCGAGCGGAACTGCACGGGCTGGCCTTCCAGCCTGATCTCTCCCTCATCGGGCGTCACCGCACCGGAAATCGCCTTGATGAGCGAGGATTTGCCGGCGCCGTTATCGCCGATCACGGCCAGGATTTCTCCGGGATAAAGATCGAAATCGGCATGGTCGAGGGCGGTTACCCGGCCGTAGCGTTTGACGAGATTGCGTGCTGTGAGAATGGGTTCTTTTGCCATCAGCCTGCTACCTTTCTGATCCACTGGTCGATTGCGACAGCCATGATGATGAGGACGCCGATCAACAGATAGGTCCATTGCGGGTCGGTTCCGATGAGCCTGAGGCCGAGCGAAAAGACGCCGACGATCAGGGCACCGAAGATCATACCCATGATGGAGCCGCGCCCGCCGAACAGCGACAGGCCGCCAATGACCACTGCGGTAATGGATTCGATATTGGCGAATTGGCCGGCGGTCGGCGAAACCGAGCCGATGCGGCCGATCAAGGCCCAGCCGGCGAAGGCGCAGATGAGGCCGGACAGGGTATAAACGGTGGTCAACATACGCTTGACGTTGACGCCGGCAAGTTCGGCAGCATCCGGATCGTCACCCACAGCATAAAGATGGCGGCCCCAGGCGGTGCGGTTGAGCACATACCAGAGCAGGGCGACAAGCAGAACCATGGCGATGACGCCATAGGTGAAGACCGCGCTGCCGACACGGATATTGGCGCCGAAGAATTGCAGGATCGGCGCCTGCTGGGCGATATCCTGGGCTCGGATCGTCTCGTTTGCGGAATAGAGGAAGTTGGTCGCCAGTACAATCTGCCACATGCCGAGCGTGACGATGAAGGGCGGCAGCCTCATGCGCGAGACCAAAATACCGTTGATGAAGCCGCAAAATGCGCCGACGGCGAGGCCACAGAGAATGGAGAGTTCCGCCGGCAAGCCGTAACGGAAGGTGAACTGTCCCATGATGACGGAGGACAGAACCATGATCGCGCCAACCGACAGATCGATGCCCGCCGTCAGGATGACCAGCGACTGCGCCGCGCCGACAATACCGACGATGGCGACCTGCTGCAAAATAAGGGTCAGCGTGAAGGCCGAGAAAAACTTGCCGCCGAGGAGCAGGCCGAAAACAATCAGAGACAGCACCAGAACGATAAGCGGAACGGCCGCCGGACTGGAGTGGAGAAAGTGCTGTAGTTTTTCCAGAACACTCTTGTCGTGCGTATCGAAAGCGGCGACCTGCGTCGAACTTCCCGAAAGCACATTTTCAAATTCATTATGCGGCTGAGCCCGCACCGGCTGATCGCTCATGGATTTTCCTCCCGATCGCTCTATCGCATCCGCCCTGAAACAAGGGTCTACTTCCCAAAAGAATGACGCGTAGATTCAAAGTGTTGTGAAGCGGGCCAATCTCGTGTCTGCGGGACGCGCGGCGCGCTCGTTTGTTCCTTTGTCCGATCCCCCGGATCGTGCCTGATATTCATTCTGCTCCAAGGGCGGGGGCACGAATGCCCCCGCGGGTTTCAACGGTGAGGCATCAGCCCCAGCACTTGTTGAGACCTTCCTTCGTATCGATGGAGTCGAGCCCCTTGACCGGCTTGTCGGTTACCAGCGTCACACCGGTGTCGACGAAGTTCTTGCCTTCGGTCGGCTTCGGCTTTTCACCCGTATCGGCAAACTTCTTGACGGCTTCGACGCCGAGGGCTGCCATCAGCAGCGGATATTGCTGCGAGGTTGCACCGATCACACCTTCCGCCACGTTCTTGACGCCGGGGCAACCGCCGTCGACGGAAACGATCAGAACATCCTTTTCACGGCCAACCGCTTTCAGCGCTTCATAAGCGCCGGCAGCCGCAGGTTCGTTGATGGTGTGGACAACGTTGATGGTCGGGTCCTTCTGCAGCAGATTTTCCATCGCCGAGCGGCCGCCTTCTTCGTTACCATTGGTAACATCGTGACCAACGATACGTGGATCGTTTTCATCACCGATCTTGTTGATGTCCTTAACGTCGATGCCAAAGCCCTTCATGAAGCCTTGGTTACGCAGCACATCCACCGTCGGCTGGGAGGGGGTGAGGTTGAGGAAGGCGATTTTTGCGTCCTTGGCCTTATCACCAAGGGTGCCGGCGGCCCATTTGCCGATCAGCTCACCAGCCAGAAGATTGTCGGTGGCAAAGGTGGAATCGGCGGCATCGACGGGCTCCAGAGGCGTGTCGAGAGCGATCACCAGAAGGCCTGCGTCACGCGCCTTCTGCACGGCCGGAACGATGCCCTTGGTGTCAGATGCGGTGATCAGGATACCCTTGGCGCCATCGGCGATGCAGGTCTCGATGGCTGCGACCTGGCTTTCGGAATCGCCGTCGATCTTGCCGGCATAGGATTTCAGCGTCACGCCAAGTTCTTTGGCCTTGGCGGTCGCGCCTTCCTTCATCTTGACGAAGAAGGGATTGGTGTCGGTTTTGGTAATGAGGCAAACCGAAGTATCGGCCGCGGACGCGACGGAAGCGAAAGAAACGCCAAGCGCAAGCGCGCCCAGAAGAGCGGAAACAGTGGTCTTCATGAGATCCTCCCAATGGATATTTGAGCACCGTGACGGTTACCCGACGATCTCGTCTCCTCCGAGAACAATGATCGTTGACCCAGATGGAACCACCAAAGGAAACGCCTGTCAATAAATAAATCCGATTGAATTATTAATTCCGTATGGCATTCTAATATGCGGCAGGGAGGAATATCGCCGCCGTTGTTTACGTTGCGATAGCAAGATTGCCATAAAGCCTGCAGGTATCGGTCGTGACGGATATAGCGGGCGGGAGGATGACATTATGAGACAATCTGTCGAGACGGCGCCGCCTGCGCCGCCCACCATTATGGATATGAGCGGCGGCGCCAACCAGATCGGGGTGCGCGCTTATAATGAGCGGCTGGTGCTGTCGCTCGTGCGCCGCCATGGCGGATTGTCGAAAGCCGAAATATCCAGGCTTTGCGGCCTTTCGGCGCAAACTGTCTCGGTCATCATGCGCTTGCTGGAGAAAGACGGCCTTCTCATTCGTGGCGAAAGACTGCGTGGAAAAGTCGGGCAACCGTCAACGCCCATGCGTCTCAATCCCGACGCCGTCTTTTCTTTTGGCGTGAAGATCGGCCGGCGCAGCGTCGATCTTGTGCTGATGGATTTTGTCGGCCGGATAAAACTCAAGCTCCGCAAAACTTACCCTTACCCTCTGCCGGAGTGGATATTGCCGTTCGTGATCGAAGGGATCACGGAGATCGAATCGAAATTGTCACCGGCGGAACGGCAAAAAATCACCGGAGTTGGTATCGCCGCCCCATTCGAGCTGTGGAACTGGGCCCAGGAAGTGGGCGCGCCGCAAGCCGAAATGGAACGGTGGCGGGATGTTGATATCCGCTCCGAAATTGCCGAAAGCGTCAGCTACCCCGTCTTTCTGCAGAATGACGCGACCAGTGCCTGCGGTGCAGAACTGGTTTTTGGCGCCGGCCAGAACTACCCCGATTTTCTCTATATCTTCATCGGTTCCTTCATCGGTGGCGGAGTCGTTTTGAATTCGGCGCTGTTCTCTGGAAAAACAGGTACCGCCGGCGCGATCGGCCCCCTGCCGGTGCAGGGGCAGGATGGCAACACGGTTCAGCTTCTGAAAATCGCGTCGATATTCGTTCTCGAGAACATGCTACGTGAAAAGGGTATCGATCCGCGTCCCCTGTGGTTCTCACCCGACGAATGGATCGATTTCGGCGAACCGCTGGAAAGCTGGATCAATAAAACTGCCGCGGCGCTCGCGCAAGCTGTTATCGCGGCAGCCTCGATCATCGATTTTTCCAGCGTCATCATCGATGGTGGTTTTCCCGACTGGGTCAGGACGAGAATAGTCTCCGCCACCCGGCTTGCCCTCAAGCATCATGATCTCCAGGGCGTCACACTGCCGGAGATCATCGAAGGCGCGGTCGGCAGCCAGGCCCGGGCGATCGGGGGGGCAAGTCTGCCCTTGTTTTCCCGCTATCTCATCGATCAGAACGTTCTCTTTAAGGATACGACAGGCTGAGCCTTTACGCTTTACCTTACTATCCCCAAGCTGCTCTTCGCCGAATTTATCTGTCAGTCACGCGCCAGTTGCGTGCTGCATGATCGCCTCAAGAAAGGCGGGGCCGTAGCGCTCCAGCTTGGTGTCTCCGACGCCGGGGATCTGCGCCATCTCCCTCGCCGAGGCCGGTTTCGCAGCAGCCAGTTCGATCAGGGTCTTATCGTGAAAAATCACATAAGGCGGGACGTTCTGTGCACGGGCAATTTCCATACGCTTTGCACGCAGCACCTCGAAGAGACTACGATCCGCCTCCGGCAAAGCTGTCGATGCGGCATTCCGCGGCGTCTGCTGCCGGGCAGAACGGGGCGCGGATGGTATTCTCAGCATCAGGGCTGGCTTTTCGCGCAGGAACCGCCTCCCTTCTTCGGAAATCGACAATCCGCCATGTCCGGACAGATCCACTTCGATCAGGCGCAGTGCAACCAGCTGCCGCAAAATGGCGCGCCAGGAGCGATTATCATGCTCTTTGCCGATCCCATAAGTGGTGATCTGATCGTGCCCGAAACGGGAAATCCGCTCGTCCTCGACGCCGAGTAAGACGCGAATGACATAGGCCTGGCCGAAACGTTCCCCGGTGCGGTAAATGCAGGAGAGCAGCTTTTGCGCGGCTATCGCGCCGTCAAACAGGTCAGGTGGCTCCGCACAGGTATCACAGTTACCGCACGGCTCGCATCGATCACCGAAGTAGGAGAGCAGGACCTGACGGCGGCAGCCCGCTGTTTCCGCAAGACCGAGCAGGGAATCAAGCTTCTGGCGCTCCATATATTTGCGCTGGTCCGCAGCATCCGATTCTTCAATGAAGCGGTTGCGCAAGGCGATGTCTTCATAACCGTAAAGCATAAGCACGTCTGACGGCAGACCATCACGACCGGCACGGCCGGTCTCCTGATAATAGGCCTCGATGCTGCCCGGCAGATCGATATGAACCACGAAGCGCACGTCCGGCTTGTCAATGCCCATGCCGAAAGCGACGGTGGCGACGATAATCACCGCCTCACCGTGCTGAAAACGGGTCTGGTTTGCCTCGCGGGCGGTCTTGTCCATACCCGCGTGATAGGGCAGCGCGTCTCGCCCCTCTTCCCGCAACCACGCCGCCGTCTCATCGACCTTGCGTTTCGACAGGCAATAAACGATGCCGCTCTCATTCTCCCGGCCATTGAGAAAGCGTTTCAGCTGGGCGCGGGGATTGTCCTTTTCCATGATCGCGTAGCGGATGTTGGGGCGGTCGAATCCGGCAATGAACGCGTCATCCTCATCGATCGCGAGATGACCGAGAATTTCGGTACGGGTGGGCTCGTCGGCGGTCGCCGTCAGCGCCATGCGTGGAGTATCGGGAAAACGCTCGATCAGCATATCGAGCTGACGGTAAGGCGGGCGGAAATCATGCCCCCATTGCGACAGGCAATGAGCTTCATCAACCGCGATCAGCGACAGGTCAATGGATTGAAGCGCGTCCAGCACATCCGGCTTGAGAAGGGTTTCCGGCGCGGCATAAAGAATGTCGACATTGCCGGCCCGCATCTCCCGCCAGAGCGTTCGACGCTCTTCCAGAGAAAGATCGGAATTGAGGGCCTCGGCCCGCACACCCGCCTGACGAAGTGCCGCGACCTGGTCCACCATCAATGCGATCAGCGGTGAAACGATCAGCCCCATGCCGCTACGGGCAAGCGCCGGGATCTGGTAACAAAGCGACTTTCCTCCGCCCGTCGGCATGAGGACGAAGGCATTGTTTCCCGCCATGACATGCTGGATGATATCG